>JAHDDC010000041.1:0-1378 GCA_020629545.1 Hellea sp. | reverse complement strand
TCTCATGGCAAGTTTGACTACCTCAAGGACCTGCTCAAAGACCAAGATGCCTTTAGCCGATCTATACAGGACCTTTTGCAGGATTTTGATCTGGCAGATGAACCCGGCGATTCCCAAAATGAAGATGATGGAGATGACGAATCCCGCGAGGATGAAAATCAGGACCAGCAACCGGATCAGCCGCCTGATACGCCGCAAGAACAACAACAGGGTCAGACCGAGGTGTCTGATGCTGATGCCATTGATGATGATAGCGCTGAGCCGCAGGATATTGTCGACGCTGAAAATATTGATGGTGATAGCGAAGACATTGACGAAACGCCCGACAACGTGCCGCAGCGCGGCTCGATCCCCAATGCTCAGCCGCCTTATCATGTTTACACAACCAAACATGACGAATTGATCAAAGCTGAAGAGCTGTGCGACTCAGAAGAACTTGATCGGCTGCGCGGATATCTGGACGGTCATATGGCGGGTCTGTCATCGGTGATTTCGCGACTGGCGAATAAGCTTCAGCGCCGATTGCTGGCGCAGCAACAGCGCAGCTGGACCTTTGATCTGGAGGAAGGCATGCTTGATACGGCCCGTCTGACCCGTGTCATTATTGATCCGATGCAAGGCCTGGCATTTAAGGAAGAAAAAGAAACGGATTTCCGCGATACGGTGGTTACGATCCTGATCGATAATTCCGGATCGATGCGCGGCCGCCCGATCATGGTCGCGGCGGTTTGCGCGGATATTCTAGCCCGCACGCTAGAGCGCTGCGGTGTCAAAGCGGAAATCCTTGGATTTACGACGCGGGCCTGGAAAGGCGGCCGTTCATTCCAAGACTGGCTGGGCGCGGATAAGCCTAAACAGCCGGGGCGTCTTAACGATTTGCGTCATATTATTTACAAGGCGGCGGATATGCCTTGGCGCCGTGCCAAACGCAATCTTGGCCTCATGATGCGCGAGGGATTGCTCAAGGAAAATATTGACGGCGAGGCGCTGGAATGGGCCTATGGCCGTCTGATGATGCGCCCCGAACAGCGCCGTATCTTGATGGTGATCTCTGACGGCGCGCCCGTAGATGATGCGACCCAAAGCCAAAACCCGTCAGGTCTTTTGGAAAATCACTTGCGCATGGTGATCGACAAGATTGAAAACCGCTCTGAGGTTGAACTCGTCGCGATCGGTATCGGTCATGACGTAACGCGGTGGTATAAAAAGGCATTGACGATCATGGATGTCGAGCAGCTCGGCGGAGCCATGACCGAAAAACTAGCTGAACTCTTTGACGAGAAAAAACGCTAAGTGTGTTGGACACGGGTTATCATTATCGGGACCCTGTTTGACTGTATCCTGTAATATCGCCGACCCAAAATTATCTGAGATGCCA
>JAHDDC010000040.1 GCA_020629545.1 Hellea sp. | reverse complement strand
TGTCATATTTTTATAAACATGAGAGTTGCGGGCAATGTACGCCATGCCGTGAAGGCACAGGCTGGATGTGGCGCGTTATGGAGCGCATGGTTCGGGGCGAGGCCGAAACCTCCGAGATTGATATGCTCCTTAATGTGACCAAACAGGTCGAAGGCCACACAATCTGCGCCCTTGGCGATGCGGCGGCTTGGCCGATCCAAGGTTTGATCCGTCACTTCCGTCATGAAATTGAAGAGCGCATCGATAATTACCGCTCGGGCAAACCTGTTTTTGTTCCGGCCATGGAAGCGGCGGAGTAGAGAATGTCTGACCTGCGTAAAATCAATATTGACGGCACTGAATATGAGATGCCGGGCGAATACACGCTAATGCAGGCCTGCGAAGAGGCCGGCGCTGAAATCCCGCGTTTCTGTTATCATGAGCGTCTTTCGGTCGCCGGAAACTGCCGCATGTGTTTAGTCGAATGGGTCGGCGCGCCTAAGCCGCAAGCTTCCTGCGCCCTGCAAGTCAAAGATATGCGTCCAAACCGGGACGGAACACCTGCGAATATTCGGACAAATTCTGAAACAGTTAAAAAAGCTCGCGAAGGGGTGATGGAATTCCTTCTAATCAATCACCCGCTGGATTGCCCGATTTGTGATCAGGGCGGCGAGTGTGATTTGCAAGATCAAGCGATGGCTTACGGTCGTGACAGTTCTCGTTTTGAGGAAAACAAACGGGCCGTCGATGACAAGTTTATGGGTCCGTTAGTCAACACGGTTATGACGCGCTGCATTCAGTGTACGCGCTGCGTGCGGTTCATCACAGAAGTAGCGGGCGTGCAGGAAATTGGGCTCGCTTCGCGCGGTGAAGACGCAGAGATTACGACTTATCTCGAAAAATCTTTGACATCTGAAATGTCTGGGAACGTGATTGATTTGTGTCCGGTTGGGGCGCTGACGTCAAAGCCCTATGCATTTAATGCCCGCCCATGGGAGCTTGAAGGCGTCGAGAGCGTTGATGTGATGGACGCCATTGGCGCAAATATCCGAATTGATAGCAGGACCGGACGTGTGCTGCGCATCCTGCCTGTCATGAATGATGACATTAACGAAGAATGGATTTCAGATAAGACGCGTTTTGTTTGGGACGGCTTGTCACGGCAACGTCTTGATAAACCCTTTATTCGCAAAAATGGAAAACTGGCGCCTGCCGGTTGGGACGAGGCCCTAGCACTGGCAGCGGAAAAGTTATCGGGCGATCCTGAGAAAATCGCGGCAATCGCCGGTGACCTGTGTGACGCTGAAAGCATGAAGGCACTCAAAGATTTAATGGATGGCCTTGGGGTTAAAAGCCTTGAATGCCGTCAAGATGGCAGCAAAATAAATGCTGAAGACCGCCGCGGTTATATTTTCAATACGACGATTGCTGGACTTGAACAGGCAGACGCTATTTTGATCGTGGGGTCTAATCCACGTCTCGAAGCCCCTCTGATCAATACTCGTATCCGTAAGACGTGGATTGAGGGTAATCTGGAAATAGGACTTATCGGCGAAGCTGCCGACTTGACCTATGACTATGCGCACCTCGGAACAACGCCGGCGGATATCACGGCATTTATGGGCTCTAACAAAGGTTTTGCGAGAACGTTCAAATCCGCGAAAAATCCAGTTGTTATTATCGGAAGCGGAGCATTGTCACGCAAAGATGGGGATCAGGTTTTACGGGCTTGCGGCGAGATCGCTAAAGAGTTTGGGGTCGTCCGTGAAGACTGGAATGGCTTTAATGTTTTGCACAACGCAGCGTCTCGGGTTGGAGGGCTGGATATGGGATTTGTTCCCGGGGAAGGCGGTTCCGATTTGGACGGTATTCTATCCGGCGGATTTGAAACAGTTTATCTCTTGGGCGCCGACGAATTTGATACGTCCAAACTCAAAGACTCATTCGTTATTTATCAGGGCAGCCATGGGGATGCCGGCGCCCACATCGCAGACATTGTCTTGCCAGGCGCAGCTTATACCGAAAAAGATGGGCTCTACACGAATACAGAAGGCCGCGTCCAAATGGGTTTTGCAGCTGTCTCGCCTAAAGGTGACGCAAAACCGGACTGGGCTATTATTCGCGCTCTGTCCGGACACATGAATCGCGAGTTACCTTATGACACAGCCGATCAACTTCGAGAAAAATTGATGGAAGATCATCCAGAATTTGCCGGTCTCAATTATATTGCACCGCCAGCTGAAGGAAAGGTCTTCGCACCGGAAACACTCGGGGCATCAGGAAAAATGTCAGCGACCGCTTTCACTTCGCCAATTGATGATTTTTACATGACTAACCCGATCGCTCGAGCATCGAAGGTCATGGCGGAATGCTCCGAAGTCGCGCGAGACGCACAAGTTAAAGAGGCTGCTGAATAATGTTTGAACTTATTCAAATTGTCTGGACTGATTTATCGCCGCTCGCTTGGTTTGGCTGGAAAATCGCACAGGTCTTGTGTTTTGTCTTGGTTCTGGCTTTGCTTGTGGCAGCTCTTGTTTTGGCAGACAGAAAAATCTGGGCAGCTGCGCAAATGCGCCGAGGCCCAAATGTCGTTGGAGCCTTTGGTTTATTGCAGACTATCGCTGATGCGCTGAAGTTTTTCTTCAAAGAAATTGTCGTTCCGGCTGGTTCTGATAAATTTCTTTTCCTCGCTGCGCCTGTCATTACGCTTGTCATGGCTTTTCTGGCATGGGCTGTTATCCCTGTCGCTCCAGGCTGGGTGATGTCCAACATCAATATCGGCGTTCTTTATGTTTTGGCGATCTCTTCTCTCGGTGTTTACGGTATTATTATTGGCGGATGGGCCTCAAACTCTAAATATCCTTTCATGGGTGCGCTGAGATCGGCCGCGCAGATGATTTCCTATGAGGTTTCGATCGGCTTTATCATCCTGACGGTGATCATGCTGACCGGTACCATGAATTTGACGGGTATTGTCGAAGCCCAAAAAGGCGGTTTTTGGAATTGGCATATGTTCTACCTGAATTTCAGCAACCCGGTTCACCTGCTGCTATTCCCGGTTATGTTTTATATGGGTGTCCTGTTCTTCATTTCTGCGCTTGCAGAGACAAACCGCCCGCCATTTGATCTGCCCGAAGCGGAATCAGAGCTCGTCGCGGGTTATCAGGTCGAATATTCCTCGACGCCGTTTCTAATGTATTTCTTTGGCGAATATGTGAATATCATGTTGCTTTCGGCGATGATGGTAATTCTGTTTCTGGGTGGATGGTACGCTCCATTTGATTTGGGCTTTCAATTCCTGCCCCCTGTCTTTTGGTTCTTCCTGAAATGCTCTTTGCTATTCTTCTTGTTTGCGATGGTGAAGGCGATTGTCCCGCGCTACCGCTATGACCAGCTCATGCGCCTGGGCTGGAAACGTTTCCTTCCAACAGCACTTGGAGCCGTAGTTATTGTTGCGACTTTCGTAAACTTCTTTGGAAACGGAGCTACATAATGTTGACCCGTCTTAAACAGCTCATTCGCGGCGCATTGTTGATGGATTTCATCGGCGCGTTTTGGCTGGCAATGAAATATTTTTTCCGACCAAAAGTGACCGTGAATTACCCTTTTGAAAAAGGCCCGTTATCGCCGCGCTTTCGGGGGGAACATGCCTTGCGCCGCTACCCGTCGGGGGAAGAGCGTTGTATTGCTTGCAAGTTGTGCGAAGCGATTTGTCCGGCGCAGGCGATAACGATCGAGGCCGAGCCAAGAGACGACGGTTCGCGACGCACAACCCGCTATGACATCGACATGGTCAAATGTATATATTGCGGCTTCTGCCAAGAAGCCTGCCCGGTTGACGCCATTGTTGAAGGCCCGAATTTCGAATTTGCAACCGAGACCCGTGAAGAACTTTATTACGATAAAGAGAAATTATTAGCCAATGGTGATCGCTGGGAACGCGAAATTGCCAAAAACCTGGAAACAGACGCGCCGTATCGGTAGCGCCGCAAGAGGGGATATACAACGTGCTTGTCACCATATCATTCTATCTGCTGGCTTTCGTTGCCATAGCATCTGCCTTGATGGTTGTGCTGGCGCGTAACCCGGTACATTCCGTGATGTTTTTGATCACGGTATTTTTCTCGGCTGCCGGACTATTTATCCTGATGGGCGCCGAATTCCTCGCCCTTTTGCTGGTCATGGTTTATGTCGGAGCTGTCGCCGTGCTCTTCCTGTTTGTGGTGATGATGCTCGATGTTGACTTTGCTGAGCTTAAGGCTGGTTTTATTCAATATGTCCCCATTGGACTTATATTAGCCATCATATTGCTGGCTGAAATTATTTTGGTTGGGGCAACCTACTTTACAGGTGCTACCAAAGAACTTGTCAAATATGATGATGATAAAACCAATCTCGAGCGATTTGGTGAAGTGCTTTACACGGATTATGCGTTCTTCTTTGAAGCGGCGGGTCTTATTCTTTTAGTGGCGCTAGTCGGGGCAGTCGTTTTGACTCTGCAGCACCGCGACGGTGTTCGCAAACAAGACGCCAATGAGCAAATCGCCCGGACCCGTGAAACCGCTATTGAAATGGTCGACATTGAATCTGGCAAAGGAGTCGGCTCATGATTGGTCTGTCTCATTACTTGATCGTTGCGGCGATTATTTTTGTTATTGGGGTTTTCGGAATTTTCGTAAACCGCAAAAACGTCATTATTATTCTGATGTGTGTGGAGCTCATCCTCCTTGCCGTGAATATCAATTTTGTCGCGTTCTCTACCCATCTCGGGAATTTGGACGGGCAGATCTTCGCACTTTTCGTTTTAACTGTGGCTGCCGCTGAGGCAGCCGTCGGTCTGGCCATTCTGGTCGTTTATTTCCGTAACCGCGGCAACATCGCCGTGGAAGACATAGATCTGATGAAAGGGTAGGCCGAATGCTCTACCAAATAATCGTCTTCGCGCCGCTGCTCGGCGCATTGATAGCAGGCCTAGGCGGTCGCAAATTGGGCGACAAGCCGTCAATGGCGATAACGACCCTATTGCTGTTCGTATCGGCCATTTTTTCATGGGTTGTTTTCTTTCGGGTGACAGGCGGCGGTGAAGAGACAACAGTTAATTTGTTCCGATGGATGGATGTCGGAGATTTTAAAGCCAATTGGGCCCTCAAGATCGACAGTTTAACAGCCGTAATGCTGGTTGTTGTGAATACGGTTTCAGCGCTCGTACACCTTTACTCCTGGGGCTATATGGATGAGGATCCGCATAAACCGCGTTTCTTTGCCTATTTATCGCTTTTTACATTCGCGATGTTGATGCTCGTAACGGCGGATAACTTCATTCAAATGTTCTTTGGCTGGGAAGGGGTCGGCCTCGCATCATATCTGTTGATCGGGTTTTGGTATAAGAAACCCTCCGCCAATGCTGCGGCGATTAAAGCTTTTGTGACCAACCGCGTTGGTGATGTCGGGCTTGCGCTGGGCGTTATGACCATATTCCTTGTTTTTGGATCTGTGAATTTCGACACTGTATTCGCGGCTATTCACGACAAGGATCAGTTGATCCTTCCATTCTTGGGCGGCGAATTTAACGCGATCGAGCTCATTGCGGCGCTCCTGTTTATTGGCGCTATGGGTAAATCTGCTCAATTTGTTCTCCATGTTTGGCTTCCTGATGCTATGGAAGGCCCTACACCTGTTTCAGCTTTGATCCACGCGGCGACCATGGTGACCGCGGGTGTATTCCTCGTCTGTAGAGCATATCCTATTTTTCAGGCTGCGCCTGTAACTTCGGGCTTCATCACAGTCCTTGGGGCGTTTACAGCCTTTTTTGCGGCGACCGTTGGGCTTGTTCAAAACGATATTAAGCGGGTCATCGCCTATTCGACCTGTTCGCAGCTTGGTTATATGTTCTTTGCGGCCGGGATCGGCGCCTATAATGCGGCGATGTTCCATCTCTTTACCCATGCATTTTTCAAAGCCCTGTTATTCTTAGGCGCGGGTTCTGTTATTCACGCACTTCATCATCAACAGGATATGCGTAAAATGGGCGGTCTGTGGAAAGTTATTCCGTTCACCTATATCGTTATGGTCCTTGGGACCCTGGCCATTACGGGTGTTGGAATACCCGGAACCGGCAATATTGGTTTTGCGGGCTTCGCCTCCAAAGATCTGATTATAGAAAGCGCATATGATGTAGCCCATGCCGGAAGCGCGTCAGGCGCCTTCGCGTTCTGGGCGGGTATTTTAGCGGCGCTGATGACATCATTTTACAGCTGGCGACTTATCTTCATGACCTTCCACGGTAAACATCGTGGCAAGAAGAAATATCTCGATGAAGCTCATGAGTCGCCTTTGGTCATGACTATTCCGCTCGGAATTTTGGCCTTTGGCGCTGTGTTTGCGGGTATCTTTTTCTATAAAAGCTTTGCCTATAACGCGAATGAGTTCTGGAACCACGCTTTGCCGATGGGAGGTCACGCTCAAATGGCTGCGCCTGATCTCTACGCCGCGGCCGAGACTGTTAAGTCAGATGCGGGCGGCGGACATCATGACTATCCAGCTTGGGTCCTGTGGGCACCATTTGTCGTGAGCTTGCTCGGCTTCATCATCGCCTGGTTCACTTATATGTATAAGAACGGCACTGAAAAACGCATCGCGGCTCAAGGCGGTCCTCTCTACAACTTCTTGCTCAATAAATGGTATATTGACGAGCTCTACGATGCGACTGTCGTTCGGGCGACACGTTGGCTCGGAGATATATTCTGGAAAGTTGGCGATATTGGAATCATTGACCGGTTTGGGCCTAATGGTGTTGCAGGCGCAGCTATGGCCGGTGCCAAGCGTCTTTCGAAATTTCAAAGCGGATATCTGTATCATTATGCATTCATCATGCTCATTGGTGTGGCGGCAATCGTCGGCCTCGTTTTACGTACGGTAGGAGGTTAGCATGTTAGAAAATATGCCCATCCTCTCTATGATCACCTTTTTGCCATTGGTTGGCGTTCTGGTGCTTTTAATTGTTTCGCGCACGTCCAAGGGTGATCAGGGTCAACAAATGGAGAAAAGCGCACCGCTTGTGGCACTGCTTGTTTCCATTGGCGTGTTGGTTCTTTCTCTCATACTGGTTTGGCAATTTGATACGTCTACGGCTGATTTTCAGTTCGAAGAGAAGGTTGCGTGGCTCGGCGGCGGGATCGAATATCATATGGGGGTCGATGGTATCTCCATTCTTTTCGTTCTTCTAACGGCCTTCCTGACACCGTTATGTATTCTTGCGAGTATGAAGTCCGTTAAGAAAAATATGCTCGATTACATGGTCGCGTTTCTACTTTTGGAAACTCTGATGATTGGCGTTTTCTGCGCACTGGATTTGATCCTGTTCTACCTGTTCTTTGAAGCGGTTCTCATCCCGATGTTTATCATCATTGGGGTATGGGGCGGTAAAGACCGTGTCTATGCATCTTATAAGTTCTTTCTCTATACCTTATTCGGTTCGGTTCTTATGCTTGCCGCCATACTCTGGATTTACTTCTATGGGGGTAAGGAGCTTGGTACGGCGACGACAGATATTACCAAATTGCATAAACTGGATATTCCGGCCGGTGCGCAGACTTGGTTATGGTTGGCCTTCTTTGCGTCTTTCGCCGTAAAAATGCCAATGTGGCCGGTTCACACCTGGCTTCCAGACGCTCACGTACAGGCTCCAACCGCCGGCTCTGTCATTCTAGCTGGTATCCTTCTGAAAATGGGGGGGTATGGATTTTTGAGATTCTCGCTGCCAATGTTCCCCGATGCCAGCATTAAGTTTACGCCGCTGGTATTCGGTATGAGCGTTATAGCCATTATATACACGTCTCTTGTGGCCTATCGCCAAAAAGACATCAAAAAGCTGATCGCGTATTCATCTGTCGCGCATATGGGATTTGTGACTATGGGCATTTTCGCAGTGAATGCACAAGGTATTCAGGGCGCGATTTTTCAAATGCTAAGTCACGGTCTAATTTCGGGTGCGCTCTTTTTTGCTGTCGGGGTTATTTATGATCGGATGCATACGCGCGAAATTGATTTTTACGGTGGGCTGGTGAAGCGGATGCCAATCTATGCGTTTTTCTTCATGCTCTTTACGATGGCCAATGTCGGCTTACCTGGAACATCTGGTTTTGTCGGTGAAATTTGGACCATGATGGGAGCTTATCAGGTTAATCCGTGGGTCGCTGCCGGTGCGGCTATGGGCATGATACTGTCGGCTGTCTACGCGCTGCACCTTTATCGCGAAGTTATTTTCGGCGAACCAACCAATGAAAAGCTCGCGGATATTGAAGATATGAATAAAACTGAGATTATGGTTTTAGCCCCGCTAGCGATATTTGTAATCGTGCTGGGGGTCTATCCGTCTCTCGTAACTGACATTACCGAAGCATCAGTGAATAATCTGATCAATAATTTTAACATTGCGACTGGGCAGGGTTAATCGACATGGAAAACCTAAATTTACATCTCGTTTGGCCAGAAATACTCCTCGCAGTTTCGGCTTCGCTTTTGCTCGGTTTTGGTGTTTCCAAGACCCAGAACCGCGCGCCGCTTGTCCGCATGATTGCAATCGCCGTCTTAGTTTTGTTCTCCGTTCTGAGTTATCTTATGGGGTCGCAGGACGGTTTCGCTTTCAAAGGCGCGCTCGAAATAGATGCTTTTGCGCGTTATTCTAAATTCTTTATTGGTATCGCAGCAGCGTTTGGCCTTGTGTTAGCCGGGAACTATCTTGAACGGGAAAATCTGGATCATTATGAGTTCTCAGTTTTGACACTATATGCGGTTTTGGGGATGAGCATTATGGTCTCGTCCAATAATTTGCTTTCGCTTTATATCGGCGTGGAAATGCAATCTCTGGCGTTATATGTAATGGCTGCGTTTAACCGTGATAGCCTCCGAGCCTCAGAAGCTGGCCTTAAATATTTCGTTCTGGGTGCTTTATCATCGGGCCTATTGCTCTACGGCATATCACTCATTTACGGGTTCACGGGTAGCCTTGACTTTGGCGTCATTGCATCCTCCATCAAGGCCAATGGCCTGACAACTGGCGTTGTCGCGGGCATGGTATTCTTATTGTGCGGTTTGGGCTTTAAGATATCTGCTGCCCCTTTTCATATGTGGACGCCCGATGTTTATGAGGGCGCTCCTACACCTATTACCGGTTTCTTTGCGGGTGCCCCAAAATTTGCAGCGATCGCCTTGATTGCGAGATTGGCTATGGGGCCATTCGGAGAAATTACAGATCAATGGCAACAGGTCGTAATCGTTCTGGCCGTGATGTCTATGTTTATCGGGGCGATCGGAGCCCTACGCCAAACCAATATTAAACGGCTGATGGCGTATTCATCCATTGCCAATATGGGCTATGCCCTTGTGCCGCTCGCCGCGGGTACAGTGGCAGGGGTCCGCGGGATGCTGATCTTTATGACGATTTATATCATCACGGTTATCGGTGTCTTCGCTTGTATTCTTCAAATGCGTATCAGAGATGGCATGGTGGAACGTGTGAGTGATTTATCGGGACTTCACAAAACCAATCGCGGTCTGGCTATTTCATTGACTGTCTTCATGTTGTCACTCATGGGTATCCCGCCGCTTCTGGGCTTTTTCGGAAAACTATTCGCGTTCTTGCCAGCTTTTGAAGCAGGTCTGGCTTGGCTCGCAGTTCTTGCGTTGATTGCCAGCGTTATCGGTGCGGGCTACTATCTCCGGGTCATCAAGACTATTTGGTTTGATGAGAACGAGCAGGAATTTGTAAAGCCCGTTCGCTCACTCAGCCTGACGTCTGCAGTTTCTGCCATCATGCTAGTAGGTCTGGTCTTACTACCGTTTCTCACGCAAAGCGGTCAGGACTGGATTTCGATAGCTGCAACGAGCCTTTTCTAATTTGAGGATTATTGAGCTTGATAGTACCGGGTCTACCAATGCGGAGGCCCGGCATTTCGCCCAACAAGCTGACTTTGGCCCGCTCTGGGTGAGGGCGGATCAACAGACCAATGGACGTGGCCGTAATGGCCGCAACTGGGTTTCGCCGAAAGGCAACCTTTATGCATCGCATCTATTTGCAACGGATGAACCGTTGCATCGTTTAGGCCTTTATAGCTTCGTTGCTGCGATTGCCGTTTATGACACGCTTGTCGGTTTGCACCCAAAAGGCAGCTGGGGATTAAAGTGGCCCAATGATCTTTTACTCGGCAAAGCCAAGATCAGCGGCATGTTACTAGAGACCGGAAAAACCCATCATCAAAGCTGGGTCATTATGGGTATCGGCATAAATCTTATCTCCCATCCGTCTGATACGCCTTATCCCGCGACTTCGCTTGCCGTGCATATGCCGCAAGCGCCTTCGCCCCAGCATGTTTTGACAGAACTGTCAGGTGTTTTTGATAGCTGGAGAACAGAATTCAAGACCAAAGGCTTTACGCCAATTCGGAGCGCATGGCTTGAACGTGCCATAAATCTACCCGGCAAAGTAACGGTCCGGTTGGCACAGGAAACATTTAATGGCGAGGCCATTGATCTGTGCGAAAATGGAGCGTTGCAGGTTAGGCTTTCTAATGGCACGATGCGTGACGTCCATGCGGGCGATGTTTATCTGGGATGAAATATGCTCTTAGCGATTGATAGCGGAAATACGAATACGCTTTTTGCGATCCATGATGGAGACGAATGGGTCGTGGAATGGCGTATCGCGACAGAAGCGACCCGAACGGCCGATGAATATGCGGTCTGGTTTTATCAGCTGTTATCCATGAAGGGGCTGAGCTTTAAGGATATAACCGATTGTGTTATTTCAACTGTTGTCCCGCAATCCTTGTTTAACATGCGGAATTTGGCCCGGCGTCATTTGGAAATAGATCCCATTATCATTGGCGAAAACGGTGTCGACATCGGCATCCAGGTTGGTCTCAAAAACCCGGCTGAAGTCGGGGCCGACCGATTGGTCACCTCGCTCGGGGCTACGAAATCATATGATGGACCTTTGATCATTATCGATAGCGGGACTGCTACGACTTTTGATGTTGTATCTGGCGATGGAGTATTCGAAGGCGGTATAATCGCGCCGGGCATAAATCTCTCCGTTAGAGCACTTCATGAGGCGGCTGCAAAGCTTCCGCGTATCGCCATTAAGAAACCGAAAAATGTTATCGGAACAGATACAGTCAGTGCTATGCAGTCTGGGATTTTTTGGGGTTATATTGGACTGATTGACGGATTGGTCGAGATGATAAAACAAGAAGACAAGCGCAAATTTACGGTTATCGGGACAGGCGGCGTGGCGTCTTTATTTGATGGCGCGTCAAAAACAATTGATGTCTATGACGGTAATCTGACGATTAATGGACTTCTTGAAGTTTGGAAGCTGAACAAAACATAATGGCACAGCAAGACGAATTTGTTTTTCTTCCGCTCGGCGGCAGTGGCGAGATAGGGATGAACCTGAATCTGTTTGGTTATGGTCCGCCTCATAACCGCAAATGGATTATTGTCGATATCGGTGTAACCTTTGGGGATCTTGCAACACCTGGCGTTGAAATCATCATGCCCGATACAGAATTTATCGAGGAATATACGGATAATCTTCTCGGCATCGTTTTAACTCATGCTCATGAAGATCATATGGGCGCACTTGCACGGTTGTGGCCGCGCCTAAAATGCCCGGTTTATGCGACGCCGTTTACGATGTATCTTGTAAAAGATCGGCTCGGAGAGTTTGGCTTGATCGATGATGTCGAACTGCATGAGATGCCGTTGAAAAGCCGCTTCGAGCTTGGGCCGTTTGATCTTGAATATGTTACAATTACCCATTCGATCCCAGAGCCAAATGGTCTGGCGATCCGTACGCCTGCAGGGCTGGTCTTTCATACCGGAGACTGGAAAATTGATGAGGAGCCGCAGATCGGTGAATCGATCGATACCGAAGCGCTCGAACAGATTCGCGATGAAGGCGTGCTGGCTATGATTTGCGATTCGACAAACGCTTTATCTCCGGGACGGGCAGGGTCTGAAGGGGATGTGCGTGAAGAGCTTATTAAGCTCGTCGGAGAGTATAAAGGTCGAGGCGTTGCGGTAGCCTCTTTTGCATCCAATGTGGCCCGGCTTGAAAGTATCATGCTGGCGGCCAAGGAAAATGAAAGGGTCGTCTGCCTTGTTGGGCGTTCGATGCGGCGTATGGTTGGAGCCGCCCGTTCGGTTGGAATATTGTCGGACATAGGCCCCATCATAGATGAGGATGAGGCGCAGGCACTACCATCCGGAAATGTTTTATATCTATGTACGGGAAGTCAGGGGGAGAGCCGAGCCGCATTGTCGCGAATTGCCAATGGTGAGAGGCGCAGCGTTAAGTTTCATAAAGGCGATGTCGTGATCTTCAGCTCCAAGGTTATACCCGGAAATGAAAAAGGTATATTTCGCCTGCAAAATGCGCTTGCTGAAGACGGCGTTGAAATTGTTACCGAGAAAGATCGACCGATCCATGTCTCGGGGCATCCTTATCAGGACGAACTCAAGCAAATGTATGAATGGGTCAAACCCCATATTGCTGTTCCAGTTCACGGGGAACGGCGGCATCTCATCGAACATGCGCGGCTTGCCAAAAGCTGGGGTGTCAAACATGCTATGGATCCTCACAACGGGGAAATGATTAAACTCTCGCGAGATGGAGCAGAAGTTGTTGATATCGTCCCACATGGACGCCTACATGAAGACTCGGGTATTATAGTAAGCGCTGCAAATGAGGGCATAAGGCTTCGCCGGAAAATGGCCTATGCCGGACATATCTCCGTCAGCCTGGTTTATAATTCCAAGGGTAAAATCATTTCAGGTCCAGAGCCACGGATCAGCGGATTTCCCGATGGCCGAAACGGTGAATACATGGATGAACTATTGGATTTGGTGGCTGATACGGCCGAGGCTGCGTTTAAAAAAATCCCTTCAAAAGCGCGTCAAGATGAAGATTTGGTCGAGGAACGTCTGCGGTCCAAGGTTAAAAAGACAATTGCCAATAAAACCGATAAACGTGCAGTGGTCGAAATCACTGCCCACCTGATCTAAGGAGCCCTGAATGATCGGACCTCTCAATCATGTTGGTGTAGCTGTTCCCGACATAGAACAGGCGATAAAATTTTACCGAGATGTTCTTGGTGCGACGGATATCACCGAGCCAAAAGACCTGCCGCCCCAGGGCGTTACATATGCTTTTGTCAATCTGCCAAGCGGTCAGGTTGAGCTTATTCAGCCTTATGGCGAAAGCTCGCCAATTATAAAATTTCTTGAGCGTAACCCCAAGGGCGGACAGCATCATATTTGTTTCGAAGTCGATGATATCCATCAGGCTTCGCTTGAAATGGCTGAAAAAGGCATGCGGGTCCTTAATGAACCGCGTATCGGTGCTCACGGCACTTTGGTCGTCTTCTTACATCCGGGTGACTCCGGCGGCGTGCTAATCGAGTTGATGGAAAGTCACAAAGAGGATCACTAATATGAATCCCGTCAATATGTTCCTGATCTATATTATTTTTTGGTGGGTCACATTGTTCGCTGTTCTGCCGTTCGGCATCCGCGGGCAGGCCGAAGACGGCGACATCACGCCAGGCACCGAACCGGGCGCGCCGACTAACCCGCACATGAAAAAGAAGCTTATCATCACGACCATTGTGTCTTTCGTTTTGTGCGCGCTGTTTTTTGCTTTTGTGAATTCAGGTCTAATCAGTCTTAGCGATCCATAGTTCAGGCGAGGTCCGATGCGGATTTAAGATTATCAGCTCTTAATTATTGCTCTATTGAATAACTATTCCACTTGGCGTAGCACCACACCAACTGATTTGGATAAAAAATAAGGATTGGCCCCATGCGCCTATCAAAATATTTCCTCCCGCTGCTTAAAGAAACCCCTGCAGACGCGACTATCGCGTCGCATAAGTATATGCTGCGTGCTGGGATGATGAAGCAAAATAGTGCCGGTATTTATAGTTGGCTACCGATGGGCTACAAGGTTCTTCGAAAGATTGAACAGATTGTGCGCGAGGAGCAGAACAAAGCCGGTGCCATTGAGATGCTCATGCCAACAATACAATCAGCAGATTTATGGCGCGAGACAGGGCGCTATGACGCTTATGGTCCGGAAATGCTCCGGATTACGGACCGGCATGACCGAGAGATGTTATATGGCCCAACCAATGAAGATATGATCACGGATATATTCAGGTCATCTGTAAGGTCATATAAAGACCTGCCGAAAAATCTTTATCATATTCAGTGGAAATTTCGGGACGAGGTACGCCCTCGCTTTGGTGTCATGCGCGGCCGAGAATTCCTGATGAAGGATGCTTACTCCTTTGACTTATCAGCGGAGGATGCCCGCAAGTCCTACAATAAAATGTTTCTGGCTTACCTGAATACCTATGCCCGTATGGGATTAAAGGCCGTTGCGATGAAAGCCGATACTGGCCCAATCGGCGGAGATTTGTCTCACGAATTTATTATCTTGGCTGATACTGGAGAGAGCGAAGTCTTTTGTCATGCTGATTTGGTTAATATGCCGCCGCCTGGCGAGATCGATTTTGATAGCGATTTGCAGCCGCAAGTGGACGAGCGCCTGGCACTTTATGCCGCAACGGATGAAATGCATGATCCAGAAGCTTTTGCAAAAATTCCCAAAGACAAGCAGCTCTCAGCCCGCGGAATTGAAGTCGGACATATTTTTTATTTCGGTGAGAAATATTCGGGCCCGATGAATGCGAAGGTCATGAATGCAGAGGGCAAGGAAGTTATTGTCCATATGGGATCCTACGGTGTTGGTGTGTCACGTTTGGTGGGTGGTATTATCGAAGCCAGCCACGATAATGATGGGATTATCTGGCCGAAAGCTGTTGCGCCGTTTGGTGCAGGAATTATCAATCTGAAAGTTGGCGACGAAGAGGCCGATGCCGTGTCAGAGGATTTATATAGAAAACTGACGGCTGCAGGCGTTGATCCGCTTTATGATGACAAGAATGACCGCGGGGGCGTTAAGTTTTCGCGTATGGACCTAATAGGGCTGCCATATCAAATCACCGTTGGTCCGCGAGGCCTTAAAGATGGCGTCGTTGAAATTAAAACCCGCGCTACTGGCGATCGCCAGACCTTGTCACCGGATGCGGCCATTAATTTCATCACTGCGGAATTTTTTGCCTAATGGATACAACTGTTCCCATCGTAAAAGACGGCGGACAGAACGTCCCCTTTGGCGCGGTCGAGCGCAAGATCGCCCGTCGGTATCTCGGGGCCAAGAAAAGCGAAGGCGGCGTCGCCGTGATCGCTTGGATTTCCTTCATATGTATCATGCTGGCGATCACCGCGATGATAACAATTATGTCGATTATGAATGGTTTTCGGCAAAAAGTTCTTGATCTGACGCTCGGAACACAAGGGCATGTTTATGTTGGTCTTTGGACAAGTGACATACCAAAAGCTGAAATAAAAGAACTTGAGCGAAAGCTCGCAGGGTTGCCTGGCGTCGAAAGTTCCATGGAGATATCAGAAAATTATGCTGGGTTCATGGCAAATGATCGAATTTTACCCGGAAACGTAATCGGACTATCAAAGGACGGCCTTGCCAATTTTAAGATCATTTCTGAGAATTTAAAGTACGGTTCATTACAAGGGTTTGGGCAGGGCAAAGGCGCGGAACATCAGATCATAATGGGTAGTTTTCTAGCTGGTAGCATGGGGCTTACAGCCGGTGATCGTGTACGCATTATGACAGCCAGAACCCGTAGCAATGCGTTCGCACCGCCAACACCAATTTCCAAGGTTTACACAGTCGGTGGCATTTTTGAGTCAGGCCTTTACCTGACAGATACGACAACTGTTTATATGGAAATAGAACAATCGCAATTGCTGTTTAACGAAGGTAAGAAAAAGGGAGAAATTCAGCTTCGGCTTGAGGACGCAGACCAAGTCGATCGTCTACTTGATCCGATTAGAGATATTATCAAGGAACCCATTTTGCTTGAGACTTGGAAAGACAAAAATCATACCCAAGTAGAAGCTCTTCGCACTGAACAGGTTGCGATGCGAATGATATTTGTCATCGTTGTTATTATCTCGGTTTTTCCAATTTTGGCAGCTATGCTGATGCTGGTAAAAAACAAATCTAAAGACATCGCAATCCTCAGGACAATCGGGGCTACTCGTGGATCTATACTGCGAATATTCTTTGTCTCAGGTACGATTATTGGCTTTATTGGTACATTGGTGGGCTTGATTTTAGGCGTGTTGATTTGCCTGAATATTGAGACAGTTCAAAAAGGAATTGAAGTTTTCACGGGCCCATTATTCCCGCCAAATGTTTATCAGATTACCGGAGGAATTCCGGCGAAAGTGGTTTGGAAAGAAGTCCTCGGGGTAGCTTTGTGCGGCTTTATTATCTCGGCAATCGCGACCTTCTTCCCAGCCCTGGGGGCATCGAAAACTGATCCAGTGGACGCGCTGCGCTATGACTAATCCGGCTTATATGCGAAACGATCAAAAACGGCCAATCCTGTCGGTTCGAAACCTGCACCGGAGTTATAAGTCGGGAAGCGGGCAGCTCCATGTATTACGGGGGGCGGATATTGATGTATTCCCGGGCGAGATGGTTGGTTTGATTGGTCCGTCTGGTTCAGGCAAATCAACGCTCCTTCACGCAGCAGGTCTATTGGAAAAACCAAATGCGGGCGAGGTTTACATTAATGGCAAAGAAAGCCTGAAGCTCTCCGACGATGAGAGAACTTCTATCAGGCGGCGTTCTATCGGCATGGTTTATCAATTCCACCATCTGCTCAAAGAATTTACCGCGCTGGACAATGTGGTCATTCCGCAGCTCATTGCCGGAAGAGGGCGAGCTGCTGCGGAACAGGAAGCCTCCCGTCTTCTTACGCAAATGGCACTCGCGGAACGCATGCATCACCGGCCATCGCAAATGTCGGGCGGGGAACAACAACGTGTTGCCATTGCGCGGGCTATTGCCAATAGTCCGCAAATGTTACTTGCGGACGAACCGACTGGCAATCTTGACCCGGCGACGTCGGCCTCGGTCTTCCAATCGCTAATGAATCTTGTTCGGCAGGAAAATGTAGCAGCTTTGATCGCGACCCATAATATGGAACTGACTCGGTATATGGATCGGGTGCTGACTGTCAAAGACGGATTGATCGTTCCCTATCGCCGATCATAAATTCGGCTGATCCCGTAAAGGACGAAACCGGCGAGAATTACCCCTAATCCGATGAGAGCCGGCTTTGTTTCTTCCATTATTGTGAAATACAGGAAGAAGAAATTTATCATTAAAAATATGATTGGAACGATTGGATAAAGCGGCGTTTCATACGGCCGCTCAAGATCAGGTTCGCGCAACCGCAACACGATAACCCCCAGCACCGCAATAGCACTGTTAAAGGCCAGCATGGCACCGGCGAATATCATGATCATTTTAAAGGTAGACGTCAGGATCAATGTGATGGATATAAGCGACTGCAGGATAATGGCGCGCATGGGCAGGCCAGAATCATTTGTTTTACCTAAAAATTCAAATAACTTGTAATCTTCGCCTATGGCCTGGATTGCGCGTGGACCCGCTAAGGTCATGGCCCCGACTGAGGAAATAAACAAGAGCGCAAACATGATACTCATGGCCCTGCCGCCCCATTCCCCAAAAGCATATTTAGCAGATATAGAGCCGACCTCTGCTTTTCCGATCATAGCTTCGACGGGCGCGGTTTTCAGGAAAACAAAATTTAGGAAGACATAGAGAACTGTGACAAAGGCCGTTCCAAAGATCAGAACACGAGGCAAATCGTTTTGCGGGTTTTCCATCTCTCCCAAAATATAGGTCGCGGCATTCCAGCCTGTATAAGAAAATGCGACATAGACAAGACCAATGGCGAAAGGCGCAGTCATAAGCGTTTTAAAATCACCGCTATTCGGGATCAGATCGAGCTGTTGCGGCTCGGGAACCATGACTAAGGCCGCAATACAAAAACCTATGATCAGCAAAATTTTGAGCAAGGTGAAGCTGTTTTGAAACCAACTGCTTTGGCCGTGATTACGCGTATGAAACCAGGTGCAAATCACAACAAGGGCTACCGCAACGGCTTTGCTCCATTCAGGGCTGATAAATGGAAAGGCGCTGGAAGCGTAGCCACCAAAAGCCATGGCTATCGCTGCAATTGGCGCAGCAAATCCGACCGTAGCTGATATCCAGCCCGAAACGAACCCCGCGGACGGATGATAAATGCGGCCGAGAAAATTATATTCTCCGCCGGAACGGGGCAGGGCGCCGCCAAGCTCCGCATAGGACATGGCCCCCGTAAGCGCAGCAACTCCGCCTAAAAGCCACATCATCAATATCGGAAATGGGTCTGTAATACTCTCAAGTTGCAGGCCCAGGCTGGTGAAAACACCGACGCCAACCATATTGGCAATAATGAGAGAAGTGGCCGTACGCGGCGAATAAAAATTCATATCCGCTTTTGACTGTTTTTAAAGACCAATGTCCAGTTCATTCTTTTGGTGATAAAAAATTGGGATGATTGAAGTCAACAGAACTATTGGTAATCACATTCATCCTTGACTCTGTGTCAAAAACAAAATAGAACAAAACAAGAACATTAAGTTATTCCCATTAAATAGAGGGTTTTGTAATGCGTCAAGTTGTAATGGATGTCGCCTCAGGTATGGTACTCGCAGGATTCGTGTCAGTGATGACAATTTGGATGATGGTGCTCAGCGCCTAGTTTGCCGGGGGAGATATGGCGGGGTTCCAGCCGAGATTTGTACATCTTAGGAGCCGCTCGCCCTATTCAATGTTGGAAGGGGCCTTAAAGATTGGCCCGACAGCCGAGCGTTGTGCCAAGTGGCGAATGCCGGCGCTTGCGCTTACCGATACGAATAATATGTGCGGGGCGCTCGAATTTTCCGAAGCTATGGTCGGGAAGGGCGTGCAACCGATTATCGGCGTAACTTTATCAGTTGATCTGGAGCTCGATATGCAACCGGGACAACTGCGCCACGAAGCAGAGGGCACAATAGCGCTTCTGGCCCAAGATGAAACGGGATATGGTCATTTAATGGAGCTTTCGAGTTCTGCCTTTCTTGATGTTGAAGCCACCGATTATCCTCATATCAAGAAATCAAACCTATTCGCTCATACTGAAAATGTGATTGCGCTTACGGGCGGACCTGATGGCGCTCTAAACCGCCTAATCTGTCAGGGCCGGATGGCCGAAGCAGAGAATTGGCTCGATAGCCTTCTCGCTGCGTTCGGCGACCGACTCTATATTGAGCTGCAACGTCATGGCCTTAATCATGAGATCGAAGCTGAGAAAGTTCTGATCGATTGGGCTTACGAGAAAAACATTCCTATCGTCGCGACCAACGAACCTTATTTTCTCGACCCGGAAATGCATCGGGCTCATGATGCGCTCTTAGCCATGTCTGAGGGCAGTTACGTTCTGGAAAAGAACCGCCGCAAAGTGTCGGAGCATCACTATTTCAAAACTGAAGAACAGATGGTGGAGTTGTTCAAAGATATTCCCGAAGCCATTGAAAATACGATTGAAATAGCGACGCGTTGCGCCTTCAAATCTCCCAAGCGGGATCCGATTCTTCCCAATTTTGGGGACGGCTCACAAAGTGAAGGGGAGATACTAAGGCAGCAGGCTATCGAGGGATTGAAAGCGCGCTTGGATTCGATTCAACCGGCCGCAACAGAAAAAGAATATTTTGACCGGCTGGATCACGAATTAGCTGTCATCGATAAAATGGGTTTTCCCGGCTATTTTTTGATCGTTTCGGATTTTATTAAATGGGCGAAAGAACAAGATATTCCGGTTGGTCCGGGACGAGGGTCTGGCGCGGGTTCTGTTGTCGCTTGGGCTCTTCTGATCACTGATCTAGATCCTTTGCGTTATGGGCTCCTGTTTGAGCGTTTCCTCAATCCGGAACGCATATCCATGCCTGACTTTGATGTGGACTTTTGTCAGGATCGGCGGGGCGAGGTTATTCGCTATGTTCAGGAAAAATATGGTGACGCGCAAGTTGCCCATATTATTACATTTGGAACCCTGCAAGCTCGCGCGGTGGTCCGCGACGTTGGCCGTGTCCTGCAAGTGCCGCTCGGCCAAGTCGACAGGCTAGCTAAACTCATCCCGTCAAATCCAGCGAATCCGGTTACCCTCGAAGAGGCGATTAAAATGGAAAAGGGTTTGCGTGACGCGCGCGATAGCGAGCCCGTTATAGCAGATCTTCTTGAAATCGCGCTTCAGCTCGAAGGCTTGTATCGTAACGCCTCTACTCATGCCGCCGGTGTGGTGATTGGTGATCGGGCTCTTACTGAACTAATTCCGCTTTACCGTGATCCGAGGTCAGATATTCCTGCCACACAGTTCACTATGAAATGGGCTGAAAAAGCCGGGCTCGTCAAATTTGACTTTCTCGGTCTTAAGACTTTGACGGTGATTTATCGCGCCATCAAATATGCAGAAAAAAGCGGCGCTGAGATCGACCTCACACAAGTCTCCACTTCGACGCCCGAAGCTTATGTCAATCTAGCCGAAGGATTATCGGCGGGTGTGTTCCAGTTGGAAAGTTCCGGTATGCGGGACACGCTACGCAAAATGGCGCCTGATTCCATCGAAGAACTGACAGCCTTGATATCGCTCTATCGTCCGGGCCCGATGAAAAATATCGATACTTATATCGATCGAAAATTTGGCCGGGTCGAGATTGAATATCCCCACCCAGACCTAGAAGACATCCTCAAAGAAACCTACGGGATCATTATCTATCAGGAACAGGTGATGCAGATCGCGCAGGTCTTGTCTGGTTACTCGCTTGGCGAAGCTGATATTTTGCGCCGCGCCATGGGCAAAAAAGACCAAGCGGTTATGGATCAACAAAAGTCTCGGTTTGTCGAAGGCGCAGTTGAGCGCGGCGTCGATAAAGACGTGGCTTCGGACATTTTTGAACTCGTCAATGAATTTGCGGGTTATGGGTTCAATAAGTCCCATGCTGCGGCCTATGCCATGATTTCATTCCAGACAGCCTATCTTAAGGCGTTTTATCCCACGGAATTTATCGCGGCGATCATGAGCCTGGATATCAATAACGTCGATAAATTGGCGCAGTTTCATCAAGAGGCCAAACGTATGGGCCTCGAAATATCGCCGCCATGTGTCAATACGACGGTTGCAGATTTTGATGTTGAGGATGGAAAGGTTCTATACGCCTTGGGGGCGATCAAAAATGTCGGCCTCGAAGCTATGAATCATTTGGTTGAGGTCAGGCAAAAGGACGGTAAGTTTAAGGATTTATTCGACTTTGCGCGCCGCGTGGATACGCGCATTATCAATAAAAGGGCCTTTGAGAACCTTGCGCGTAGCGGTGCGTTTGATTGCATTGAGCCTAACCGTGCCAAGGCTTTTTCGTCCGCTCAGATCCTGCAATCGATAGGATCTCGCGCTATGCAGGAACGGGAATCTGCTCAGAATAGTCTGTTCGGAGACGCCGATGTGTCAATGGCAGAGCCTGACCTGCCTGAAACTTCACCGTGGAATAATCTTCAGCGGCTCGATAATGAGCTGGCCGCCGTTGGATTTTATCTGTCCGGGCACCCACTTGATAGTTACGAGGCGACGCTGATTCAACGCGGCGCAATTCGGGCCGCCGATATCGAAGTCAAATATGATCAGGGCCACACGGCTATACGTCTTGCCGGTGTTGTGCGTAAACGTCAGGAGCGAATGTCCAAGGCTAATAAACGTTTTGCTTATGTTAGCCTCTCTGACATGTCGGGTGATTACGAAATTTTCGTTGGCCAAGATTTATTGTTTGCTAATCGCGAAACTCTAGAGTCAGGGATGTTGATTGAGGTTACAGTGAAGGCTGATCGTCGCGACGGCGAGATTAGACTGTTCACGAATTCTATCGAGGCATTGAATGTGCAAGCGAAGGCCGCCAGCGTTAAAGGCCTTGAAATTCGGCTGCGAACCGCAACTCCGGAGGCTCTAAATGCTCTAGAGCAAACGCTGAACGAAATCCGAAACGTCCCATCAAAATCCATGGGCTATGTCGATTTAATAGTTCCTATCGGGCCAGGACGGGAGGCGCAGTGGCGACTTCCTGACAAAATCGGCCTTGAAGCTACAATTCAAAAAGCTTTGAAATCCACGCGGATTGTCGAAACCATTACTGAGATTGCGGCGTGAACATTTAGTAAATTCCCGTTTAACGAGATTTTAAACGTAAAACCCTATGAGTGTCCCATAATAAAAAAATTATGGGGGCTAGGGTGAGATTTAACAAAGCTTTTTATTTTTTGACAACTATGTGTCTGTTGACGGCATGCGGCGGCAACAGCGGCGAGCCCAATCCGAGCACGCCTGTTTCGCAAAATATTGATAACGTAAGCCCGAGTGTGAGTTTCTCTCCTGCACACATTGATGTCGCATCTGGCGGCAGCCTGGCTGTAAAAATTTCGGCGTCAGATAATGTTGGCATTACATCAGGACCAAATGTTGAATGCACGAATGGTGGCCGATATGAAAACGAGGTCTTTCATGCGCCTCAAACAGAGGAAGGTGTTGTCAGCGTTTGTACCGCGACGGTAGCTGACGCGGCCGGAAACTCGGCGAGCGCGACTTTGACTGCCACAGTATTGAAAGAAGGCAGCGGAACGGGCGGCGAGACAACAGACCCCACGTCACTTTTTGGTGTGAACGGTTCTGCGTTTAAGGGCATAATCCTTGGGGGAACGGTTACGATCACCGATGCGAGTGACCCGCAAAAAATTCTGGCCGAGACTCAAACCTCGGAAACGACTGGTTTTTTTGAAATCGACATCGATAACGATATCAATTTTTCCGGCGATTATATTAAAGTTAGCGTGACAGGAAACGATACCGCCAAGATGGTTTGCGATGCATCTGCCGGGTGTGGCGGAGTTGTATTTGGAGATAAGGTCGATCTGGGTAGCGGATTTAACCTTTCCGCAATTGTGAAAACACCTGCGAGCGGATCCACGACCACTGTGAATTTGAATATGGCTACCGACCTTGTGGCAGCAATGTCGGAGAATAATTTGTCAGCGCTCGATAGCCATAACGCGCAAGTGATGTCGGTTTTTGGGCTAGGAAACAAATTGCCTACCGAGTTAGGTTTTGCGGATATTTCCGATGCCACTTCGGTGTCCAGCCAAGACACAGCGCGAATGAATTATGTTTCTGGCGGCCTGATGGCCGCGCTTTATAATAGCGGGGGCGAATTCACGACTGCCTATCAAAGCTTTCGGAATGAATTCACGAGCAATTCGGGCGAAATTCTCGTCAAAGAGTCCTCTGATGATCTGTCCGTTATTAGTCTGCATAACATATACACCTATGCGACAGATCTATCATTGAATACGAGCGCAACGGACACGTCTTTTGGTGATGCAATAACCTCAATAGAGGCCGATCTACAGCTGATTGATACACAAGTTCATCTGGATCAGATGACCGATAGTGGGTCCTGGCCGATGCGCGATATTGATGCGCCAATCGTATCATTTAACCCACAAGAAGTTACTGTAAAATCCGGCGATGTTATCGCAGTCGCCTTGCAAATTTCGGACGCCGATCCATCGGTTACGATCCTGTCATCTGTTTGTACCGGCGGTACTTTTGATAGTACAGCTCAGCTCTACACGGCGCCTGGCGGACTTTATCAAGATCAGTCCTATTCCTGTACTGTTGAAGTTGCCGATAGTGAGGGAAATATAGGATCAGGCACATTTAGCGCTAAGATTACGCCTCTTGTCGATGAAACTCCTCCTGTGGTTTCTTTCGATCCAGCGAATATTTCATTGACATCTGGGACATCTCTTCCGGTCGTTCTGAGTTCCAGCGATGATGTAGAACTTAAATCAGTTGATGTGACTTGCTCCGACGGTGCCACCTTCGAGAATGACGTGTTTACAGCGCCGGTCGTCACGGCATCTGTGCAGGCTACATGTACGGCCACGGCTACTGATTTTGCTGGAAACACATCATCCGCCGACCTGGTGGCAGACATTAGTTTCGTTCCAGATACAGAAGCTCCGGTAATTACTTTGGGATTTGTAGATCGTTTTACCGTTCCATCAGGTGAATCAAGACCCTTGGATTTTACGGTAACTGATAATGTTGCCGTTGCCGATGTGACTGTGAATATTTCCAGTCGCAATGTAAGCTATCAAAATGGGCTTGTTTTTGCTGAGCCGTCTAAGTTTAATTACAGTGTTACCGGCGTCATTACGGCGACGGACAATTCCGGAAACCAGTCTGAACAAAGTTTTAGGGTTGATGTCGAAAAGATCGCCGATGAGGGTCCGGTTGTAACCTTTAACCCGTCATCTTTGGAAGTTGCGTCAGAAGGTAGTGGGTTTACGACTGTCACGGCAGAAGACTTTTACGGAAGTGTTGTGGATGGCCCAAATGTAACATGTACTGATGGTGTGATCTTTGACGCCGGAAATATTTTGGTGCCGGCTGTCACTGAAGACAAGGCTGCGACCTGTACGGCGACCGCAACTGACGATAAAGGACTCGAGGGCAGCGCGACTTTGGCCGTCAATATTGTTGCGAATGCACCAAATCCCAATGTGTTTGGTAAAGTTACATATAAAGTTTATGGTACTGATCCTGATACTTATGCGCTTGATCGCACTGTAGAGATAGAGAAACCTGCGCGATTTGTGACTGTGGAACTCGTCAATCGTGATGATACGGTCCTTGCATCCGGCAAAACAGATAATGAGGGTAACTATGATCTTTCATTGCTATCCTATGAAGATGTTCAGGTTCGCGTTACTGCAGAGCTGACGCAGGATGGAGCTCCGGAACAATCGACATTTATCGGGAGTACGGCTGCAGGCAAAATTCCGGGCACACTTTTGCCGCTGAGTGGAATCGAAAGTCGTCGCGATATTAAAATCGGACTTTCTCCTGGGCTAGAAGCTTTGGATGTGATTCACGAGGCTATGTCGACCTTTGTCGCGGCGGATCCAAGCCTAGTCTTCCCAGCTCTTAGAATAAAATTTTCAGATGCAGTGCCGTTTGGAGAGCCGGAGAAAGTCAGCCGTTACTATAAAGAAGACATAAGCGGTGAAACTGTACGATTTATCGAAATCGCTCAACATGGTTTGGAGAATGACACTTTTGACAGACACGTGATAGCTCATCAATGGGTACATTACCTTGAGGACAGTTACGCGCGCGAAGACACACTTAACGGCAAAACCAATTTGGACAACGCTTACAATCCTAGTGATGCATTTTCCGATGGTTTGGCAAATGCCTTTGCGGCCATCATCCTTAAAGACACGCTCTATAAAGACACAACCCAAAAACTTGAGGGATCGAGAAATGTTGAAATCGCTAACACATTTGATGTTGAGACCGGCGAAACTCAAAATCCGGGTTGGTACAATGTAGGGTCTATTCAACGGGTTATCTATGATCTTTATGATGAAACCAACGAGGTCTATGCTGGGTCGCAGTCTGACAATGTTGCGCTGGGATTGGGGCCTCTAATGGAAGCGCTTCAACACCCTACGCATGCCGACACGCCATATTTCACATCAATTTTCTCATTCAGAGAGGCTTTGCGTGAAATAACTGGCGATAGCTTTACTTCTGTATTCGCAAATGAAGAAATTTTTGGTCGAACGGCTCTGGCTGACGGAGAGTTCAATGATGGCGGTGATACAGAAAATCTACCCATATATAACGAATGGCTGGGTGAGAAGTTGACCCTGTGTTCAACTGTTTCAGAGGCTAATAATGGTCATAATAGCCTGGGTATCGTTCGTAATATCGCATTTACAGTCTTAAGACCCGAATCTTTTTCTTTTAGAGCTCAGAGTACAAACCCCTTTGGACAGCTCGATCCGGATCTCGTGATCTTTAAAAAAGGTGAGATCATTGCAATAGGCGAAAAGCGGGATCTTTACTTAGAGTTGTTGACAAAGACTTTGGATCCCGGTGAGTATGTTTTGTCTGTTTTTGATGCTTTCAACTTCTACAATAATGACAGTACGCGCCGATCTTGTATGGATGTTACTGGTACATATCAGGAATAAACCTGGTCAGGAACAATCTGGGTTAAGATCGGGATCTTTTTTCAGGAGCCCGGCTTCTGAACCTGCGCAATATTCGACCATCCATGACTAAAAGGCCAAGGCCGATAAGGCCCATGCCGATGGCTTGCAAGGTTGTGAAGCTTTCGCCGAGTATAGTCACGCCAAGAAGAATTGCAGAGATTGGAACGAGAAAAGTCACCAATGCGGCATTGGTCGCGCCGGCAGATGCTATGAGCCTGAAGTATAATATGTAAGCTATCACCGTGCTGAAGAACGCGAGGCCGAGAATGGCCCAATAGAAGTCGGCGGGGTTGGCGGTTAATGTCCACGGCTTATCAATGATCATTGTTATCGGTATGAGTATTAGAGCAGCCATGGTGACTTGACCTGTTGCGACTATCAACGGCGACAGACCCCAAACCTTGAACCGGCGCGAATAAACACCGGCTAATGCGTATGATATAGCGGCTCCCATAACGGCGACCTGCCCAAGTATTGAGCCTGATGCACCGGTTAGTACATCTGGTCCTATCAAGATAACTGTTCCTAAGATGCCGAGGCAAACGCCAGCAAGTTTCAGCCCCGTCACACGTTCATCAGACAGTAGAGTACCGGCTACGATAACTGTGAAAAATGGCGTAGTGGCATTGATGACCGATGCCAGTCCCGAACTAATCTGAGTTTGCCCCCAGACAATTAAGCAAAAGGGCAGGGCGTTATTCAAAAGCCCTATGACGAACAAGGCCATCCAATGTTTGCGGGTTTTAGGAATGGGTATGCGTAATGCCAGAATAATTCCCCAAAGGGCAATCGCTGCAAGACTAACGCGGAGCATCACAATCGTTAGGGGCGGCAGGTGATCAACCAGCACTTCGACAAAGAAAAACGAACCACCCCAAAGAATCGACAACACTGTCAATATTAAGATGTCGAGCCAACTCATTTGTTGATTGATAGTCTGATTCATAAGCTTTTATTAGAGACTTGGAACTGTCGCGTCGCCAAAAATCGGGCATCAAATTGAAGTTCCTCATATGATACCTCAAAAGACTGATATTTATTTACTTGCTATCAATTTAAAATCTGTTAGGTAGCCGCCATTAAATCGCACACGGGTGCTGGTTTTGCCCATATAGGGCCTAATCAATTCCGGTGGGACATGAGCCGACAAGCGAGTGTCTCCACATCCCGTGTCTGGCCAACCGGAAAGAGGAGATATCCAATGGCTTTACCTGAATTTTCTATGCGTCAATTGCTTGAGGCAGGCGTTCACTTTGGTCACCAGACTCACCGCTGGAACCCA
>JAHDDC010000126.1 GCA_020629545.1 Hellea sp. | reverse complement strand
GGCACGGGCTTTGTCGAATTTCCATGTGTGACCCAGGCGGAGCTGGGCGAGACGTCGGTTGAACGTATCAAAACCACATGTTTCTCATCACCTGTTGGGAGCCCGGAATATTCCGTTGGCGAGATTGATGTGGGCGAGGGGTCAGTGACCTATAATATTGCGCTCGCGGAAACCGTGCATCAGCATCTGGTTCAAAATCAGGGCAGTCTTACGCCGATCCTAATACGGATTACGGTGGATGACGGGACGACTACATATACGCTCACGCGAAGCTTTCTCAATATGGGTGTGTCCGAGCCTTTTAACATCAATGAAGTCTTTGCGGCGACCCTGAAAATTCAGGCCACAGGCGCGGCTACGCGGACCTTTGCGTAAGATTGAATGAGGGGCTCATTGTGACCGAATTTGGAAATGTTACTCATACATGGCCGGAGGGTGAGTACACAATCCGGTTTTCCTATCACGCCATCGACGCCATAGAGCGCGAGTTCGGGGAGGGATGGTCAGAGCGGCTGCGCGATTTATTCGTCGGCAAAACCAAACAGGATTTGGAATTTGTCACCGCTCTGACCACAGGCGCCACGGCGGAGGAGGTTCGCCGCGACAGCCCGCCAATTGTACCGCTTGTGAACGCGCTTTATCATGCTTGGCAGCTTGCTTGGCACGGTGAAGAACAAGTCCCAGACACAACGGAGGCAACGGAAGCCGAAAAAAAGTTTACGCGCTTCGCGAGGTTCTGGATGAAGCGCTAGAGCTCTGGCTTGGCCTTGGGAAGGACTGGGCCCGGTTTTGGGGCACAACGCCATATGAGGCCGGTAAAGTTATCGGCGCGGCGCAAAAATACCAGCACCGCTCGATTATTATGTCAGCTTGGTACGGCGAATATTTCGCGCGCCAAAAACGCCTCAGAAGTCTGTCACATTATCTGGACGCGCCAAAGCAGAAACGCCTCATCGCGAAAGACGAGAAAATGCAAGCAGCTCCATGGCTGGCCCTGATGGGGAGCCATGCAGAAACCTAGAATTAACGTGATCATGGTACCCGGTCAAAATGGGGTACAGGATTAAAACGCTATCTGAGCAGAATAAGACGATCATCGGAATTTGCCTGCTTATCGCGACATCAATCGGTTGGTTTATTTCGCTTAATCTGTGGCTCACCCCGATTAAAGCCATATCCGGCGTTATCGCATTTGGGCTTTTGGCCTTGTTGACATCGACCCAAGGCCTGCTTTTTAACGACTATCCTGATCGGCAGGTTTATACAATTCGTCGACGGCAAAATCGTTTGTTTATCGCGGGAATTCATTCGCTTCTGGGCTTCGTTATCTTTAATATCAATGGCTTCCCGCCGGGCGCTTAACGCCGAGTAATCTTATTGGGAGTTTGTTTATAAAACACCGCCATTAGCATTCACATCATTAAGACGCGAACCGTTTAGTGTTACCGTTGTCACGAACTATATCCAGAATTGAAGGCACAAAAAACTGTTCTGCAAAAACGGTTTAGAACTTACAGAGAACCTGTCGTCCTGCCAGGGCAGCCGCTTCCTTGATCAGTAATGGCAAATATTGCACTTTACCCGGTGTCGTATCGCAGCGCGCCCACCTATCTTGTGGCACACCCGGTCTAATAGGGTGGTAACAGAACTGCGTGATTTTCAAAATTTGATGCGCTGATATTTACTTGAAATTGTATTGAATATCCTTAAAAAGTCGTTTTTTTGCCGTTTATTAATTATCAAATCTTCGAGTTTACGTTACATGTTAGAAACAAATAATGGCGAAGAAAAAGACATTTTCATATTTGCTTTGGAACAAATGACGGACCTTGTGTCCGGATGGTCCTGGTGGAAAATACTTATTTTATGTGCAGTCATAACATTGATTGTGCGTTTCAATCTAATTATCTCCGAGCTTCTGAATTTTCTTTCAGAAAAACGAAAAAATGATCAAAAACACGAAAGAATGCTGAAGCGCCTAGAGAATCAGCTCAGTCATAGTAAGAAAAAGAAAAAGAAATGATCTTTATACTAACAACTATAGCTGCCATCATTGGCGGAATTGCCTTGGGATACGGAATTTCCTTTGGTATTCAGTTTGTCGTAAATCTTCGGGCTGACCAATACCGCCGCAAAACACTACTTATCGAAAAGTACGACGACTTGTCAGCGAGATTCCTAAAGAAAATTGAAGGTAAGGGCTACCACGTCACCGAAGATGTAGTATTGGTAATGGCCTGCGTCATGCAACATAAGCGTCTAGCGAAATATATGTTTTTCTCTCGGCGCGAGGAAGAAAGTCCCAAAGAAAAGAAGCGTATCCTGACTGAATTGTCTCAGTTGACGCGCGAGGAGAAAGACTTAATTTCTGAACTATTAGGCCTTGGTTTGCGCGCATCGACCTATTTGTTCCCATTTACCGGGCAGTTTATACGTCGAACACTTAGTACAGGCCTGTCATATAAGCGTAAAGCGACGGCTGCGCCCGAACGTGCGGTCCTGAAAATGTTTGGTATTCCAAAAGAAGAGTTTTCGGGCGCCAGAGAAGCCCCTCTACCATGTGCTACCCGCGTGGCTCAAATTTAGGATTTGGGGGAACCAAATACGGTTTTACTTAGATGATCCTTTTGGGAGATTTACTTCAGGAAAGCGACGTCAATCAGTTAACGACACAAACCGCGGGTTTAAACGCGCCGACCGATAAGCCGATGGCTTATTGCGGGTCTTTATTCGGTTTTGATCTTTACACCTACTTAAACTCCATGGCTTCCCGCCGGGCGCTTAACGCCGAGTAATCTTATGTCCACTGTAACCTTTAACGGTGTCCGTTTGACGGATGCCGACAGTAATAGCGGCTGGGGCAATTTTAATGCCTCTGGCCCGTCACCGGCCGCCGAGCCACAGCTAAAATATCAAGGCAGCCGAGCTGTCAATAAAAAGGTCACGTCGACCAATTCCCGGTCCGGCGTGCGCTATATCCACAGCGCGTCCGTGGATATGACGGGACTCGCAAATCCGCTTTGGATCTGCAAAATGAAGGTCGGGGATGCGGGCGATCTTAATGATGTCTTTGGTTGCGAAGTCGCCATCGGGTCGGGGACAAGCGCCTATTATAGCTATAACCTAGCCGGGAGCGGCGCGAGTAATGACCAATACGCCGCCGGATATTCATCCCAAGGCGGGCTCGCCGAAGGCTATATCATCGCGGCGATCAATCCGGCTATTGCGTTTTGGCGGGATAGCGTCAGCGGCAACCCTAACCTTAGCGCGGTTGATTTCTTCGGGGTCGCGGCGCAATTTGTAACAGGCGGCGCCAAATCCGAGAACGTCGCCTGCGACGCCATCGATATCGGGACCGGGCTTGATTATACAGGCGCGGATTTTTCCTTTGCTGATGGCGCCGATACGGATCAGGGGAATAGCCAGAACCGCTGGGGCTTTGCCTGCGCTAATGGCTCGGTCATTACGCTTCGGGGACTGCACAGGCTTGGTTTTGGCGGATCAATTTCCGGCATGGATGAAAGCGCCGTGATCTTCGTGGATGGCTATCATGGGGCCGGGGATGCTGGCATCGCCATCAGCCTGGGCAGCGGCGCATCTGATCTCACGCTCGCCGGGTCTTATACCGGGCTTGGGCGCATTTACGGCAATGAAGATACGCGGCCTGATCTCATCGTGACCGGGAATACGGGCAGTCTTTTGATAAGCGGAACGTTTGAAGGGTTTCGCCGTATCCAATTAACATCCGCCGTGACCGTATCCGGTAGTCTTGGGCTGTCTGAATTTATACAGGGCGGCGCGGCCCTGACAGGCGCGCGGCTTACGGTGAACACTGCGCCGGGCATTGCCACCTGTTCAGACGCGGATTTTACGCGGATTAACCAGACAGAATTTTCCCAAAACGGGAGCGGACATGCCGTCGAAATTACGGCTTCCGGCACTTATGGTCTTGCATCGCTTATGTTCACAGGCTTTGGGCCGGATGGCGCAAATGATGCTGCGATCTATAATAATTCCGGCGGGGCTGTGACGCTCAATATATCCGGGGCGGCTAAAGAACGACCTCACATGTGATTGGAATAAACCTGTCCAAATCCTGTTTTTTGGCAACTCTCACGAAGCCGATGGGTTTAACCCGTTCTATCATGTGATGCGTGATAACCCGACTGTCAACTTCATCAATTTTGAAACGACCAAAGGGTGCGATCACAAAACAATATCTGGAAAAATAACATCCGATGTTTCAGCTCGCAACTGCGCAAAGCGTGTCGAGATTCTAAACCGATTGCTCGATGAAAAAACGATAACCCACGTCGTCTTCACAGCCAATATTCCATTTGCACCGAATAAACAAACAATGTGGGATTCCCTCAAAGTGACGCAAGATGCCAATGCTCAAACAAAGTTCATCGTCATTGGTGGTTTTTTAAACACCACAGAAAATTGCACAACATTGATAAACCGACTTGGCGATTTTGATGCCTGTCTACGGCCGGAGTAGACAAAGTTTTTCCCAAGGACGAAGTTAAAAACAAATTCGTCAAAACAGAAATTGAGTATTTATATATTGATCGCGTGAAACTCATGTGCGCAGAAGGAACCGTTCAATCCTGTATCCCATCACAAAAAGACACGCCCATATTTTTTGACCCGCACCACATGTCCCTCGAATACGCAGAACT
>JAHDDC010000039.1 GCA_020629545.1 Hellea sp. | reverse complement strand
TATTATTATTGTTGTTTGGCGAGGGCTGTTACCACTTTGAGCCGTGTTTGTATAGCATTTAGAATACTGGTGAAATTCGCCCATCCAATGAGCTATTTGAGGAACATGCTATAGCCGTTTTTCTCAAATGGCTCACTTCAAATTTATGACCTTGCTTTTTGACCCCGAAAACCTTAACTCGCTACTTTCTCAAAGTTATTGAAGCAAGTTTGTATGAGCCCATTCCTATATTTGCACCACTTGGTAACGGGCACCTGAAGTTTATGAAACGACTTTGCATAATAGCTGCCCGGAGCGGATCCAAAGGATTACCGAACAAAAATATTCTCGAATTTGCCGGGAAACCTTTACTTGCGCACTCAATAATTCAGGCTACAGAATCCGGCGTGTTTGACGCCATCGCAATTTCAAGCGATTCCGAATTGTACCTAGAAATAGCTAAAAAGTATGGCGCAACGCATGGCGTGGCTCGTCCGGAGGAATTGTCCGGCGACGAAGTTGCGAAACAACCTGTTCTTCGGCACACTGTCCGTGCCGTTGAACATCTATGTGATTGCCATTTTGATGTGGTCGTGGACTTACAACCCACTTCACCGCTTCGTCGGGCATTTGATATTTCGAGTGCAGTCCAAAAATTAGAGGAAAACTCAAATTTGGCGAACGTTATATCTATTTCGTCGTGCAAAGTTTCCCCCTATTTCAACCAAGTTGAAATCGGAAATGATAATCTGCTCCGTATCTCAAAGTCGCTTGCGAATTCTGCTTTCTCGCGCCGACAGGACATCCCGAAAAGCTTTCAGTTGAACGGTTCAATCTATGCATGGCGGCGACAAGCTCTTTTCGAATGGAATCACGCACTGACCCCGCTAAGCGGATACTGGGAAATGCCGCAGATTTACGGTTTCGATATTGATCATGCTATAGACTTTGATCTTACCGCCTTTATTGCCTCAACATTGCTCGGCTGGCCTTCAACCCCTGTCATTTCCGATCGCGCGGACTAGCGTCTATGAACGGCTTTGAAAGAAGCCATTGCCGATTATAAGGCCTTGCTAAAATCTCAGCAAATTTTGAACTAGACCCACCGGCACCATAGAGGCTCTCGACATGAGAGCAATCAAGTTGCATCGCGTTGGTTAAGCCGGAAAGAATTTCGTCTTTATCCCCTGAAACATGAATGACCGACATTGCTTGAGGGCGGCCTTTTTGACGATTTCCGATATCGACGGTGGGTGTTTTCAAGGCGGGGCCCTCATATATCCCGCTGGATGAGTTCCCGACAACAGCATCCATATGACGGATAGCATTCAAGTATAATGTATGCCCCAATGATTTTCGAACAACGGCGTTTCCGCGCGAGTCCGCAAACTGTATGATCTGCGATTGAATTTCAGAACCGCCAGTATCGGCATTTACGCCTGTAAACACAATACCAAGGTTCGGCCCAAAATCTTCGAGAGCGTTTAGCAAACCAGTAATTTCCAACAGGGATGTAGCCGGGTCGCGTGTAACTGGATGATAGGTTACGATGATATTATTTTTTCTAGGTTTCAATCCGATAAGTTCAAAAACGTCTTTTTTTGTCATCCAGTTGATTTCATCGAGAATATCGAGCCCCGTATTCCCAATATTAAAGATTCTATCGCTGGGTTCACCCATCTGCTCTAGTCGTTTAGCGGCGGCATGATGAGTTGGGAAATGAAGCGCCGCCATTTTAGAAATAGAATGTCGAAAAGCCTCATCGTAAGCACCCTCGGTAACGTCTCCACCGCATAGATGAGCGATCGGGTAATTCAACAAAACCGCCGCGCTGGCAGCGCCAAAAATTTCAAATCGATCCCCCAATACGACGACCATATCCGGCTTGATTTGATCAAAGGCATTTGCAAACCCATCGACGGTATTTGATAGTGACTTCGCTGTAGAGAGCGGATCGTCACCGGGTTCGAGATTATGTACCTCCAGATCAATATTGAAACCCGCATCAAGTATTTCCTCTTTCGTATTGCCGAAGTGTTTTAACAGATGAGTTCCGCAAGCGATTAATTTTAATTCTAACTGAGCGTGGGATTTGACGGCCTTCATGGGATACCGTAACAGCCCGAAGTCAGCTCTGGTTGAGGTAACAAACACACATTTCATATTAAAATGTCTCCCACTTGCCCGATGGACGGCGGCAACGTAAACAAACTGTTTCTTATGCGGGCACGCACTTCAGTGCAATGCATGAATGGATGTCAGGATAATGATTAGAGTATTAATACTAGGAGCTGGTGGTCACGCAAAAGTAATTGCCGACTTGGTTGCGGATATTCCAGATATACAGCTTTCCGGATTTTGGAGCCTTGATACAAAGAAAGTTGATGGCTTTGAATACGCACCTGTGTACCCAGAACACCTTCATTCGCTCTCCGATTTAAAGGCTAACAACCTAGTTACGCATTTTATTGTCGGAGTCGGCAAGTTGAAGGGGGGTACTTGCGTACGAAACCGATTGTTTCGTCAAGGGCAAGAGGCTGGATTGGAGACGTATTCGGTTATTTCCAATCAATGCTCTATTTCTTCGCACACAATAGTTGGTTCCGGCACGGTGATAATGCCCGGATGTGTTATTAATGCTGGAAGCACTATCGGGGCGAATTGCATCATTAATACAGGCGCTTTGATCGACCACGATTGCGCCATTGGAGACGGAAGCCATATTGCGCCGGGCGCGACTCTTTCGGGCAATGTCCGTGTTGGAAGAGACTCCCATATAGGGCTGGGTGCCTCAGTTGTCCAAGGTTTGACAATAGGAGACAATGCTACGATTGGTGCTGGCGCCGTCGTCACTAAAAACCAGGCGGACGGAGTTCTTGCAATCGGAGTTCCAGCTCGGGTCGTAAACTAATGCTTCAAATAAAGCGCTAATCATTTTATGAAGATTCATGCAATCAGAGGAACATATAGATGAATGATCAACTCAACAACGTATTGGAACAGCTCAAGCTTGAAGAAGCCAAGGCTGCATTAGTCGAGGCTCGTACAAGAGCGGTAGAAGCCCGCCTTAGAGGGGAAAAAGCCAGGGCCGAACTCGAAAAGCTGCTAAACCCACCCAAACGCAGAAAACCGTCGCAGTCAAAGTCCTAAACTGAACTCTCAATCAGTGAATAGGTCAGTGCTTCGCCCAGCGCATTAAAATTACTTGAGGGCTGCATTCCGAACAAATCGGCGCCATATACAGAGAGGCGCTGGCGTATTCCTGCGACAATCCCATCAGTATACGGCAATACGACTTTTATCCCAGAAACTTCAGCGGGCCCAAAAAAGTGCACTGCTGCATCCGAATATGCCACCGTAGGGACGCCATAGGCTAATGCATCCAGCGCCACTGACGAATATTTCGTTAAAATTAAATCGCAGTGCTGAAGTACAATGTTAAGTGGAGACATTGTCGGTAACGTCACATATACGTTCTGCTTTTCCAGATTTGCTACCCTGGCATTAAACTTATCCGCCTTGCTATATTCACCAGGATGAAGTCGAATATGGTATCTCCAGTTATCGTCACCTCGTTTTTTTACGTTTTCAAACCATTCAAGAGTTTCATCTGGATGAAGCGCCAGAAGGATATCGCGCGGCTTACCCTCTCCCTGTGAAGGCAACTTTTCAAACTGAGCCGATTGCTCTCGCATGGCCTGCTTGGCGGATTCGATGAATTCGGGAACCAGTAATTTAGAGCTCTCAGAGAAATCAATTACATCGTCCAAGAGCTTCCAAATATTACCGATCACGACAATGCCCGGCATCCAATTCCCGCTACCCGTACTCATATGGCGGTACTCTATAGCTGACCAAACTAAAAAATGAGTTGGCAAAGTCTCATAACTTTCTTGCGGCGCAGTAGGCCAAGAATACGCATGGTGACCTGGCCCGGCTACGCCATGTTGCACATCGGCCACCGATACGCCCATCCGCCTAAACGCCCAACTTGCCCCATGCCCGATTAGACCGTAATATGCTGCGACCAAAACCGCTTTTGGTTTGTTGTCATGAAATGTACGGTACAGCCATTCTGCAACGATACGCGTTTGCTGAATAATGTTTTCAATATGCTCGATGGTTGTAAATTGGCGATGACCCAGCAGGCGATCGAGCTCTGACCACCATTCCATAAATCCTGCGCATCCCCTCAAATTCACCGGAGGAAGTTCTGATGCGTATCGGCGAACTGCTCGAAATTCGGGTTCCAGGCCATAAGTATTTTCAAGGGCCGCGGAACGTACCCCATCCGACTTCGGACTCAATCCCGCTATGAAACAAACCGAAGATCGACCAGCTTGCTCAAATGCCAAGCGACAAGGGTCCATACATAATTGAAAATAAGCATCCCCGAATTGTTTGTGGTTTGTCGCATATCCGAAACACAATATATCTGGTACCCCATTCTGCAGTCCTGGAAAATCAGGCCAGGTGAATTGCTTAAAGTAACTTTCGTCGTTCTCCGGCAGACTGGGATAATCTGGCGACTGAACAGAAGAGCCAAACAAACGAGAAAAAACCGTTCGCTTAGCCGGCAATGTTTCAGGCTTTTTATCTTTGACGAGGGTCATGTCGCGGCCCGCAAAAAAGATGTTTGACCCCCTCATAACGACTTGAGATTTGACAATCGGCCAAATTTCCATGCCAAGATACGCCCATTCTTTTTCGACGTTGTTTGGAAGAGCCACATTTACGTAGTCAAATAATATTCCAAAAAGATCATTGTCAGCCCGCACTTAAGACTCCGAAAAATTTTTTATTGGGATTGTAAGCAAGCGTGTGTGTAGTGGATAGGCATTCGCACGTAAAGCCGTAATAAGGGCCGTTCACACCTATAGACAGAATTCGATTTTCAACGTAACAGGACGCCTCTTTTGCCGGAAAGGATTGCCTAATGTCTCATGGACTAATGTTTCATCATTTTTACGACGATGTGCACCCAAAAGGACAAGGTGCAATTTCGGCTCAAGATTTCCGCGACATGCTGATATATATAGGGCTTGACCGGATTTTATCTGCAGAAGAGTATTTTGAAAAAGCCGTTTCCGGGGAACTGAAACCAACCGACCGCTGTCTAACATTTGATGATGCCTTGTTATGTCAGTACGATATTGCCTATCCAGTCATGCAGGATTTGGGACTAACGGCATTTTGGTTCGTATATTCATCAGTTCTCGAGGGGAATATTGAGCCGCTTGAAGTGTTTAGATACTTTAGAACTAAGTTTTTCGACGATATCGATGATTTTTATATCGCTTTTTTTGATCAGTTAAGTTCGGAAGATCCGGATGGGCTAGATCAGGCCCTGAGATCTTTTGATTCCAAAACTTATCTTGCTCAATTTCCGTTCTATTCTGATAATGATCGTAAGTTCAGATTTCTTCGAGATGTTTATCTGGGGCCCGACAAATACAATTTCATTATGGCTCAGATGATCAGTGATAATGGTATGAATATTGCCGATTTTACGGACCGGCTATGGATGAATGAAGCACAACTCAAAGAGTTAAAAAGCACCGGGAATGTTATCGGACTTCACTCCTATTCGCATCCGACTCGTCTTCACGAGCTGCCCGTGAGCGATCAAGCAGTGGAGTATCAGAAAAATTTTGATCACCTTAAATCCATTGTTGGCGCGCCTCAGACTTCGTCGCATCCATGCAATTCTTACTCAAAAGATACACTGGATATTTTGCGCGGATTGGGAATTAAGATGAGTTTTTGCTCGAATATGTCGGTTGTTCCTAATCGTACAATCCTCGAACTACCTCGCGAGGATCACATCAATATTTATAAGGAAATGCGAGCATGAACATTACGGTTTTTACGTCAAACCAGCCCAGACACCAATCTCTGATAAGGGATCTCTCCGGCATTGCCGATCAAGTTTATGCCATACAGGAGTGCAATACGGTTTTTCCGGGAAAGGTTGCGGATTTTTTTAAGAAATCGAATGTAATGCAAGAATATTTTTCAAACGTGATTGCAGCAGAGCGCCACGTTTTTGGAGATCTCAAATTTCATCCAGATAAAGTTCGCTCTCTACCTCTTAAAATGGGTGATTTATCTTCGGTACCTATGGAAGAATTGGAGCCTGCACTGAATTCCGACATATTCATTGTATTCGGTGCCAGTTATATCAGAACGCCTCTTATCGATACTCTAGTTGCGAAAAAAGCAATCAATATTCATATGGGGGTTTCGCCATATTATCGCGGTAGTTCCTGCAATTTTTGGGCGCTTCGAAATGGGCATTACGATCTTGTTGGATCAACAATTCATATGCTTTCAAAGGGTTTGGATTCAGGTGCAATGCTCTATCATGCCTTACCGGAACAAAAAGCCTGCGACCCATTTGTCCTCGGCATGAAGGCGGTTCGCGCGGCTCACAAATCGTTAGTCCAGACTATCAGCTCTGGAGAAATTATGACCATGAAGCCCGTGGCCCAAGATAAAAACTTAGAAATAAGTTATACAAGGAATCAGGATTTCAATGATGACGTTGCCAAAGCATATTTGGAATCGAACATCTCGGCAGACTCTATGGAGAGCTATTTTACCCAGAACGTTTCAGAGTTTGAACTTTTACGGCCGCGCTTTATCTAATCTTCTAGAAAAACATTTGTAACATCATAAATAGCCCCCTGAAAAGGTGACTGTATTAAGCGCCTGTAACTTGTCGCGGGTATTTCGCGGGTCGTTTTAGTAGAATCGGCAAATCCAATTAGACCCTCATTGTTTACAAGTAACGCGGTTTTTGAGCGTGGTTTGATAAATGGCGTTCGCAAGTGATTTTTCCATATGACAATCAGCACGTCGAATAATTCGTCTACAACTAATTCCCTGTGTTTTTGAGGTATTGAACGAAAATCATCTTCGCGAATATAAAGGGTTCTGGGTTCCCCTTGAAGCGCTGAGGCTAATGAAAGATAAAATGCTTCGGACAAGGACAATCCGGCGTCCCCGTCTTTATCATTGCGACTGCTCAACAATTTATTGGCAGCCGAAGATGCGATTTCCCAAGCAAAGTCCAGTTTAGGATATGAAAAGCTGAGCGGTGCAAAATCAACACTTTGCAACGTGTCAAGAATAAACGGACTAACGGACGGTTTAGACAATGCGTTTAATGTCAATAGAGTCGGCTGTTCAAACAGTCGTGGCGCAGCTGTCTCCATTACAGCCTTGAAGTGTTCAAATATCATCCAGTCAAATAAGGGTTGATTTGCCACAACTCCCAAAGTTTCGCCCGAACAAATGTCCAGGTTTCGGTCGCCAACGCTCAATGTTAATGGCTGCCGGTTTTTGGGCGTAGCGGATAACTGTACAAATTCATCGGTTTCCCAAACACCTTGGTCACTTAATACCAATCCCCTTGACGCAAACGGCTTTATCGGGCTCTGATACAAGGTACGTATAACTGCAATCGCAACTCCAGCCTGTGCTAATCGATCGTAGAACTGAGGTCGCTCCGCCTGCTTCAATCTGGATACCAAACCATAAGGCAGTACGATCAGTTCTGCGCGCGAATTAAGGGCGATAGCGAGAGATCGAATGAACTTGATATCCAATCCCGCCGGAACTCCGCGACGCATTGCCTCCGATATACGACTGTTCGACAGGTCTTCATACAGAATGTCCCACCAGTCTGACATAGTCGGATAGTTTTTGTGAAGCCAAGAAAGATTGTATTCCGTAAATCGAGGGTCAAAATGCGATAACAGCCAAACCGTTCGAAATCGCTCAAAGACAGATGATAATGACGCCCAATTCTCAGGTGTGCGCTCACAATATATATCTAAATGAGGTGTGCCCTGCTTTCTGCGCTCGTTTAACTCATTCATCGAAAAATTTTGGTGTCTGATTGCCGTCGCGTAAATCTGCTGATAGTTATTGGGAACGGAGACCAAAGATTCTCTAGTGGGCTCCGCAAGAAATAACTCCGAATGACGCGGCAGGCAAAATTCACGATAACCTGAATTCAAAACAACAAAGCCGGCTCCCGCATTATTCAAAATCCTCGTGACCTGAATTCGTCTTTTCTGATTAATTCTTCGCCAATCTCTTTCAAAAACAGTGACCGTTTCTGGCGCAGACTTTTCGAATAACTGAGCGATACGCAACAATAAGGCCCCGCCCTCAGTGTAGGTGGAATCCATGTCAAGAGACCAGAGTTGCTCGCACGTACTATCTGGCATTGTCGTGGAATATTTATCCTTAGCCTTCCGCCATTCTAAATGACTGAGCGGATAGACAGGCGTAAGCGTCAAGTCCTGCCTTACGCGCACGAATTCCGGGTTGGCCTCCGCTAACGTGTGAGCAAGGATAATTCCGAAGGTCGAGGCCTCTTTAAAATCGACTTTATTCTGGTCTACATTTGAGATTGGTGTTGTGGAATCAGTGAAGCTGGGAATGTCCCATTGGCTATCTGTAAAAACTTTCAGATAGGTACTGTAATATGGAAAAGTATTACTGATTGCTACGATCAGCCTGACGATTGCAGTCACTCCGGCAAAAAAGTAACGCGCCGCAATAAGCAATATTACCCCTAAAGACACTTGAGCTGTCAAACTTCCTGAAACGAATTTCGGCAATAACAAGACAAGAACTATCAGCATTACGGCCAATGCTACATTGCTTACTAGACCTCCGACATAGCCCATGCGTGTTCGAGTTTCGAAACAATCAAAAAAGTCCGTGGCTTGCTCTCCAATCAGGCTTTCTGAAAGCTTTTCCGAAGAAACATCATGAGGTCGCGACGTTCCAGAAAACTCTCGTAATGCCCCGGGCAAATGTTGACTTAATTTGGCGGCACCTTTTAGAAACCCGGAGGATGCTTTCTGGCTTTGACTTGCCACGATGATATTCGCCGGCACAAACGCAGCAAAAACCAGCAATAGCGCCAACATCAGTCTTGGAACCAGATACAACAAAACAGCGAGTGCAACCGTAGCCATCACCAATTGCGGAATCAAAAGGTACAGACTCATATAAACTCGAGCAAGGTACCGAGAATCGCCCATAATCAACTTTCGGATGGTCGCGGTATCAATTTGAGGAACCGCCTTCCCATCTCGTACCATGGTATAAAAATAGTCCGAAACTCGATCAGCAAGACGTTTTTGATAGCGCATCGAAAACTGTAAAATCTGATTGTGGCCAATATAGTTGGAAACACCATATCCAAGAAACAGGCACGGAATAAGCCAAACCGCATTGCTCACTGCCATATCTTGCAATTGTGCGAAGTTTTTTAGAAACGGAATTTCGGTGGCCATGCCCAATTCACTAAACAAAGCAATCGGCAATAATAAAAAAGCTGCTGTTGAAAAGAATGGCGAAAGAATTAGCAATCCCAGGGCGGGGAGTGTTTGAAATATTTTTGGGCGAAGTCTGTCTTTAAATATCCAGCGCAACACCGATCCGATGATGTTTTGTATGTTTGTCGTTTGCACCATAAATTTGATGTGCCGGTTCTTATATCGTTTCTTGACGCTCAATATATTGGGCTGCGACGTCTAGATCGTCTGGCGTTCCCAAATCAAACCAATACTCATTGATATGGTATACATTGGTTTCATGTTGATGGGCCAGAAGCGCCTCAAATAAACTGGGCATATCATAAAACCTGCCTTCGGGAATATATGAAAGCGCTTTTGGACTGAGCGCATTAATCCCAGCCGACACTTGATAAGAATAAGAGGGCTTTTCGATTATCTGACGGACTTTTTGATCTTGAATGCTGACAACCCCAAATGGAACTCGAACACTATAGTCCCGAACAGCCATTGTTCCCATTGCGCCCGATTTTTGGTGTTGTCGCAGTAAATGAGCAAAATTCACGCCACATAGAATGTCGCCATTTGTAACCAGGAAATCTTGAGTCAAGTGCTCAGTCGCAAGCTTAAGGCTTCCCGCGGTTCCCATTCGTTTTGGTTCTTGGATATATTTAATATCCATACCAAAATCCGACCCATCAGAAAAGTAGTCCTGAATAACCTCTTTCTTATAATTCACCGTAAGCAGTACCTTGTAAAAGCCGCAGGATTTGAGGTTTTCAATTATGCGTTCAATCATAGGCACTCCTGCAACCTTGACCATGGGCTTTGGGCAATTGGCGGTCAACGGCATTAATCTTGTGCCCATGCCACCGGCCATAATTACAACAGGATTGTCAACGCGTGGAGCCGTTGGTAAGTAGTCCATGTGATCCAACACATCAACTAATCTTCCCTGCTCATCTACGACGGGAATGTGCCTGACTTTATGTCGGGTAAATAGCTCGCTAGCCGCTTTGAAGCTAAATTTTGGCTTCAGAACCAAGGGAGATTGATTCATTGAGCTTGCAACTGACGACATACGATTTGAGCCGGCCAGCAAATGCCTTCGGATGTCTCCATCCGTTAAAAGACCTAACAAACGGTTTTCACCGTCTACGACCAAAACGAACCCGCATCCCGCCTTATCTATCGCTAACATTGCATCCACGAGAGTCCCGTGGACATCGATTGTCGCATAGTTTTTCATTGGCTTGGAGAACTCACAACAGGATTCAAAAGCTCCTTATACAGATTCCAGAGCTTCTGGGACTGCGCGCCCCAGGAATAATTTTTCAGCATCGATTGTAGCATTTCAGGCTCAGGACGTAACTTTTCCCGGGCCGCATAGGCTTGCCGGCAAGCCTGGGCGATCGCTTCCGCGGAATTTTCTTCAACCGGAATAGCATTGTTAAACTGCTCGCAAAACCAACGGGTCGAATGAAGGCTGGAAACGACCAAAGGTAATCCAGACAGCGAAAATTCAAAGAGTTTATTAGGAATTGTCAGATCGATATTTCTTGTATCCGGCCACATGAAGTACACGCTGACGTCGGCCGTTTTGATATAATGGACGATCGCCTCGGCCGGAATTGGCGGGACAAGGTGAATACGGCCTTCTGAACCTAATTCGGCCACAAGATTATTTATCTGCCGTTCCGCCTCTTGGCTTGTTGGACCAACGATCGCCAAATGAAATTCGGGACACAGCGACAAAGCCTTAATAATTGTCGCAATTTTCTGGTTCCCGCCATAGATCTCATACACTTTTCCAACGAATACAAACAACCCCTCGCCTTTTTCCAGCCCAAGATCAGACCGGATATCCCGACCTTCCATTTCGAAAGGCATGTCCTTGATAACCGGAGAATTAAAAATTACTGTTGGCTTGGCCTTAAGCCGACATTCCTGCATTAATTCTTCACCTATTGCATGAGAAACGGTAACACATGCATCGGCGCGTGAGGCGTATTTCTTCTCTTGTTTAATAATCCAGTTTTTCATGCGCTTGCCTGTGCCTGCCCGGCGATCTGATTCTAATTCATGCGCATCGTAAATGACCTTAGCATTGATCCAGTTTCCAATTCGTCTGGCAGACTGTAGCGTGTATAGATCGTGTGCATGTATAATCTTTGGGTTTAAACGCGCAACGGTTTCACCATATTCGATCGTATAAAGAAAGTATCGAGAATACCTGAAAATGTTTCGGCCAAACTTTGTCCGTTCCGAAATAAACCTGTTGTGCAGACGTCCCAACAAATTCGGAGGCTGAGGAATAAACCGTTTGGCCCGCCGGTAAAACCAGACAATTCCCGTGTAAAGTATCCAAAAGGGAAACAGTATAATCACAAAGGGTAAAGCCAAAACTATTGCAACCAGCTTAAGCACCCAGGCAAATATGCGCGCTACAAAAAAGAGAACAGGGGCTTCACGCGTTGCTTCGGCAATGGGCCTGACTACTCGCGAATAATTTCGCCTAACGGATTCTAAAAAAAGAGACTTATTGTTCGGCGTTATTTTATTTTTTGAACGAATTTGCTTGCTTGCTCGATTGGATAAAATTCGCTTTCGTTTCTCTAAACTTGCAAGCACTCGCCCGCTCACGGGCGGTGGAACCTTTTTAGGCCTGATTTTGAGTTCAGTAACCCTGAATATCCACAACAAGATCGACGTTAGAATTTTCTCGAACAGGTTCAATCTGAGCCAAAGTCCTGACTCCAAATGCAGCCGCATTGTCGTCGGGTCATTTAGCATTGGCACATTAATTATATCTATTCCGAACTCGTCAGTAAATCTGGCAAGCTCCGTATGATAACGTCTTCGGCCGACGATTACGACGGACAGTCCCGCTGCCGAAAGGCTTCGGGCTTCCTTGAGAGCCCTAACGTCCCATCCATCATTTGAGCACAACATAACAACGTCAGGGCGCAATTTCTTGATATTGGGGAGATAGCTTTGGCCCAAATTCATGATAGATCCAGAATCTCGTCCGCTTTATACGCTTTGTCGCTCTTTGTATTCAACACATCCCAATAACGAACTGGAGAGCCCCCCCCTCCAGGCCGTTTCACAGTTATGTTGTCGACTGTGAACAGCTCTCCTTTGGCTATGTCGCGTGCCGCAACAAGGCTCTTTCTCGCGGCGACAGCATTTCGGAGTTCAACCGGCGTTGGAACACGATAAGTATGCCCCAAAGATTTTTCGACAAAACGGATATCGGACACCAAAGATCTAAACTCATGCGGATCACTGGACGCTTTGTGATCGGGCCCATCCATAGACTTGTCGAGTGTAACATGTTTTTCGATAATCTGTGCGCCGCGAGCTACGGCGGCAATACACGCGCCATTACCCTCGGTATGATCCGAAAACCCTGTCCGCAGGTCAAAAGACTGTTTCAATGTATCCATCGCTCTCAAGTTCACGTCCTCAGGGGGTGTCGGATACGAAGTCGTACAGTGCAAAACTGAGACCTTGTTTCTGACTTTCTCTCGAATGGATGGATTGCTCCAAGCCTGTACAAAGTCCTCTAATTTTGGTCGATCCGGTGCTTTGTTAGAATAACCCAGGCCGAGAACCATAAGTGCCTGCTCAACGTCAGATAATATAGACATCCCGGTGGACAAAATAATATCGACACCGGCGCGCGCAGCCGAATAAAGAAGTGGCGCGTTTTGAAGCTCTCCCGAACCAAATTTAATCAAATTCTGGTCCATATCTTGAATCAAGAAATCCAGGCTTTCAATATCAAATGCGCTCGATAGAAATCCAATGCCCTTACTCAAACAATATGCCTTCAATTCGAAATGCTCATCGGGGCTAAGCGTCAAAGCGGACAGCATCTCCAATTGGCTTTCACCTGAGCCCGTTGACTCAGTTTGATAATCGGCCTTTGGAGCGATTGTTGAGGCGAGTTTTTGAGGCGAAAACGTTTGGAATTTCGCAAAATCCGCACCGGCCTCAGCTACCATGTCCACCAATTGTCGGGCCAAGGCAACACTTCCATTGTGATTGACGCCGATTTCAGCGATTATAATCGTAGACACTTTACTTTAACCCTGCTTGAGTTTAGTAGGTGCGCAATACTTTGACCCTCTCCAGATTGCAAGAAGTCTATTCCGGTAATTCCCGCAATAATCGTACTAAAACAGGTGTAAAATGCTCCAGAGAACCCGATTATCTGGTATTGACCCGTCAATAGCGACGGGTCGTTCAAGCTCCATGTTCAATGCGGACATGACAAGCAACCATGACGTCCTTGGAGCGGCGATTAAAGACCGAAAAGTGCTGGCCATAGGGGCGGCGGGATCAATAGGCTCAAGTACCGTTCACGTTTTTAGCAATTTTGGCCCACGTTCTTTGCATATTATTGATCAGAATGAGAATGCGCTTGCGGAAATAGTGCGACAGTTTCGGTCAAGGCATGACGGGTTCAATATCTCAGATTTTAGAACATTGCCCCTCGACTATGGGTCCCTGGCAACCCGTCAATTTCTACATTCTCAATCGACCTATGATGTAGTCTTGAATTTTGCGGCGATCAAACATGTCCGTAGCGAAAAGGACTCTTTCTCAACCCTACAGATGTTTGACACCAACATATTAAAGCAAGCTCGCTTTTTGGGGTGGCTGGGCGAAACATCTTTCGATGGGAAATATTTTTCAGTTTCAACCGACAAAGCCGCAAACCCGAGCTCGCTGATGGGAGCAACCAAACGCGTGATGGAACACGTAATGTTCGCCGGAGAAGGGCGAAGCGCCATTTCCAAAGCCAAGGTGTCTTCCGCGAGGTTTGCAAATGTGGCCTTTTCCAATGGCTCCCTGCTCGAAAGCTTCATCAACCGCTTAAGACGACTAGAGCCCATTGCCTGCCCGAGCGGGATAAAGCGTTTTTTTGTCAGTCTAGAAGAATCTGGTCAGATTTGTACACTCGCAAGCCTTCTAGCACCCGATGCGCATATCGCGATACCGCGTTTGAATCCAAAAAACCATTTAACCCCTTTAGAAGATGTTGCCCGCCGGTTCATTCACGCCAATGGACTTGAGCCACGCGTTTATACGGATGAACTAGAAGCGATAAGGTCTGTTGAGTCTGATCTAAATAAGGGTTGCTATCCACTTTTACTGACGCCAGCAAATACTTCAGGTGAAAAACCTTATGAAGAGTTCGTCTCTAAAAATGAGTCTGTTCACGAAATTGGCCTGTCCGGCCTTAGGTCGGTTCCCTATCTTCCCTCTAACGGGGACGTAAATCTAACTGTGAATAAAATTCAAAAGGCTCTCGGAGATCAGTCCAATTTGACAGATATTGACGACCTGAAAGCGTTTATTGCAGAACTCGAACCAGAATTTTTGGATACCCACGTAAAAAGTGAATTAAATTTAGACCAGCGCGCTTAAATCAAACAGGAGCCCGCCATGATCCCGCTCGCAATCCCAAACCTTGCCGGCAATGAAGCCAAATATTTGCAAGCCTGTGTTGATGAAAACTTCGTTTCTACAGTCGGGCGGTTTGTGTCGGAGTTTGAAACCCTACTCGCGAAAAAGACAGGTTACAAACATGCCGTCTGCGTATCTCAGGGCACGACAGGCCTGCATGCCGCTTTAACAGCCGTTGGCGTTGACACCCATGATTTGGTAATTATTCCCGCCCTAACTTTTATTGCATCCGCCAATGCGGTCGCCCACTGTAAGGCTGATCCATGGATATTAGACGTTACACAAGCTGACTGGACGCTTGATCCCGAACTACTGCTTACCGCACTAAAAAATGAATGTGTCAAAACCGTTTCCGGGGATGTTGTCCACCGGGCGACCGGGCGTCGGATAAGCGCTATAATGCCCGTGCATACGATGGGGCACCCGCCTGATATGGATGCGATAATGTCGATTGCGAGAGACTGGGAGATTCCGGTTGTTTCGGATGCGGCGGCGGCCCTTGGAAATTCTTATAAATCTAAACCTATCGGCGATACGGGAGCAGATTTGAGCGTGATGTCCTTTAACGGCAATAAAATCATCACAACCGGAGGTGGCGGCGTAATTTTGGGCCAGGACGACAAAATGATGAAACTCATTCGACATCTGACGACCACCGCTCGAAACGGCCCTGATTATGATCATGATATGGTCGGCTTCAATTACCGGATGACAAATATCCAAGCGGCGGTTGGTGTTGCCCAGATTGAACTGATAGACCAATTTTTAGAGGCGAAACTGAAAATCGCGTCAAATTACGAGAACGCTTGGCGAAATATCGATGGAGCCATAAATTTTCCGTCATCAGAATGGGGGCAGAGCAATCATTGGTTTTCGGGAGTATTTCTACCGCATCATAGCGCCAAAACAGTCGCCGATTTACGCAAACATTTAAGATCAAATGGCATCGATGCCCGGCCATTTTGGAAACCGATTCATTTGCAAACACCTTATCAGAACGCACCAACCTATCTGAGCGGCGTCACAGAACAGATTTGGGAACAAATACTGCCTCTGCCATGTTCCACTCAATTAACAGAATCCGAACAGTTGGCGGTTGTGAGTGCGGTTAAATCTTTTTTTGCACATTAACCCTTCAGCACCCAATCCGCCACCTCGAAAATATCAGGTATATCCGGGCGCTTGAAAGACCTCGGGCGCTCTAATGACAAACTGAGCGCTTGGGCTATACTCTCTGGATTGCTAGATACATACTCAATGAGATTAGGAGGTATCGCATACCCAATCATATCTTTTGCGACTCGGGAATGCGCAATAACCGGTATATTCAACCCCGCCGATTCAATCGCCACTGTTGAATACCCTGTAATTGTCATTTGGATATTACTCAATATATCTGCCATATCCAAGTGATCGACATTTCGACATCCTTTCGGAATTTCTATTTCCGTCCCCCTGGCGATTGCACCTGGATGATGTCGAACCCATAACTCAACAGTCTCAGGAATCAGATTGCGAAGTTCATGCAACCATTGGCTGGTTTCCAAATACTGCACAAAGATTCCAACGATCGCTTTGGTCTGTCGGGGCGTCACACTGGTCGATAATTTTATGGCACGTAAGCTGCTGATGCCCATGTTGAAGGCAGATCCTGATCCCACTTGATTTTCAATTTGTGTTACAGATTGAGGGTGCCAAACCAGAAATCGATTGGGCCGCATTGTTTCGGGAACTCGTGAAAGTCCGCTATAGGCGTGGTGATAAGGGCCTTGGATTCCATGTTGAATGTCAATGCAATCGAGACCTCGTTCTGTGGCGGCAATGACGCCCCCCCAACAAATCGGGCTATAGTAGTTCGTAACTAAAAAGTGTTGCAACGAACGGCTTTGATCAAATAAATCTTTAAACCACTCCCTTGCGAATCGAACAGTTTGGAGCCGAACTAACAGATCCTGTATAGTTATCCCCAGACTAAGGCCTTCTACTTCTCGGAGCATTAACTCAAACGCAGCTTTTGGTGCATCGAGCTTTGAGACAGATTTCGTCGCGCGGGCTGTGATCCTATCCGCGATTAGCTTAATTCCAATCGAATGGTGATAAAAGTTTTCTGACGAGCAATATGAGTCGTAGTATAGAGTCAGGCTTTGGGATTCGGATTGCTGTAATGCCGTGCGCAATGGATCCATATGCGGGTTAATAATTTCATCTCGTTTAAAATTCAGTGGCGCACTATGACCCAAAAACAGCGATTCTATCGAATCCACGTTAATCTCGATATCGTTAACAATCGGCTCGATCTTAGGGCCGCGACGTGCTGAAACCCGCTTAATAGCCTTTGCAATAAGTTTTTGTTTCGAAGGCGGGCGTTTCCAAAAAGGGGCATTTTGAAACCGATTAAGAAATCGCATCACAACCAGCGATTTGAGTATAGGCCACAAATATATGTCATCAAATTCATAACCATAGAAAGCGGCGTAACTCGAGCCTTCAAGTATTAATTTTACTTGTTCATTCCACAGCATGTTCAGCTCGTCTTCGGTCTCAAAGTACGAGTTACTCCTGGTATCAGAGCTCATTTTATCCCACTTGCTTGATTTCGTTAATTCCCATATAGGAATCCCGTTCTTTATAAAAATTTCTATCCAAGATCTGCACATGCTCCCAAAAATTTCAGCCTTCAGCATATTTTTAGTTGTGTGCAGCTTCCTATCTGCTTGTAACTCTGAATTGCCGCAAACGACAACTAATAGTGAAGGTTCAGTTACACTGCCAATCACGACGCATCACCCTTTGGAAGACATGCCTGCTGAGTCTGTTTACGTTGCGCTACCCGATGGTTACAAGGCCTTACAATCTTATTCGTTACAAGAAGCCCCAGGAACCTATCAAAGGCAATCGGGCATGTATCGCTTCATTTCGGGGCCGGCCACGACGATACAGACAACTAATGGAGTTGCAGTTTTACTCGTTAAGGCTAATGCAATTGACCGCCTTTCAACCCGTTCCGTTGATATCGCAGAAAACCGAATTAATTTGGCTTTTGTCGGAGATGATGGGCAAAAAATAAGTTTCGGGCGAAGCATTCAAACCCAGCAATCCGTGCTAATCGAGGAGGCGGACCCGCAAGGCGTCAATCGGATCCTCATCCACGCAATGCAAGATGGTCAGCGGATTCTAAAAGATGTCGTGCTTGGCGTCAGAATTGACGGCCAATACACCTACATTCCAATAAAGCTTAAGTAGAATTTGCAATGAAGGCCCACTGGCGACTGAATACCGAGATGGAACATTAAGATACCATGCTTGCCGTCGCAATATTAGGCAGTTTTGCTCTTGTGGTACTGGGTTGTTTTTATCGCCCTATTGATGAAGAGCTTACCCGCTCACATTCAGGCGAAACATTGCAAGTGCCTTTAAAGGCAATAGATTTACTTAAATACTTATTGCTTTTCACCTTGGGATTAGCGGCCTGTATTTCCCTGATTTCATTTGCCTTTTCCACTGGGCATCTAAATTACAACACAGTGACAAACCGATTGAGCCACCAACTTCAACTCGAGGCACAGGATACGGCGAAAAATATTATTATTCTGGATGGCGGCAGTTACACCCATCGGGCGATTGACGGGAAATCCTTAGAGCAAAGCCTCGCAAATCAGGGGTTTAGCGTCAAAGTTTACCAAGCAAGTCTTCCGGGGGCAAACCACTTTGAGCGCGCCAGAATACTAGTACCTCTGTTATCGGAACTACAAAAAAGAAATGACATTGGTCAATCTCGCATAATATATTTGCGTGAAGCGCATAGTGGCTACGATACATATCCGCTTTATCAAGTCCGCGATGTTAATGATCGCGTAGTTGCGTATTCGAGCCCGATAAGCAGCTGGCGTCAAATAAAAGCCATGCGAAGCTCAACTTCCGAGCCCTTAACCGCACCCCAGAAAGAGGCAGAAAGCACGCTTTTAAAAGCGACGGGAATAAACGCGTTGGGCATTGGCCGATTAAGGGAGGCTGTTCGTCGAGCTGACCTCAAACCCTATCCCGGTTATAATCCCATAGAAAAAAACCGAAAACCTGTCCCGGCTGCGACCATTGAAAAGGCTGCGACTTTTATGGAAAGCCATATTTTAGGGCCGAATGCAGCAACAGGTGCCCCCTCGGCTCGCGCGAAGCAACGATGGGCTTGGAGTCAAGACAGTGTTTCTTCGCCTCTGAATCAACTAAAAAGTCAACTGGTAGATGTTGAGTTTAATTTTTTACCGATAACAACTAACTTGAGAGACATCCGCTATTTTAATTCTTTTTGTCGCGATCAGCAAAACAAATGCCTTTTTGTGGATCAGCGCTATGTAGAATTGACACGCGGATTCGATAGCGATGATTATTGGTCAGATCCCAACCATCTTTCGATTCTAGGTGCTGAAGCCTATACGGACTGGTTAGCAAACAAGATAATTGATCAAGCGGGCCTGGAAAAATGATTTTCACTGCTCCGGTCTTTTTTGTATTTTTTGCTGTTTGTTTTTCCATTTACTGGACGCTTAGAAAGCGATCGCTTCGTCATCTGTTCCTCTTCGTCATGTCGTTCATATTTTACGGCTGGTGGGACTGGCGTTTTTTGTTTCTTATTTCTTTTGTCATTCTTTTGGCCTGGGCCATTCCGATCCTTAAGATCAAGCACCCTGATAACAAAATAATTCTGCCATTTGGCGTTTTGTCAGCTCTAACCGTGCTTGCGGTGTTCAAGTATTTTGGATTCTTTATGGAATCCTTGAAAACTGCGATTGGTACATTTGGCATCGATCTGTCACAACCGACATTGAAAATAATACTTCCAGTTGGCATTTCATTTTTTACGTTTCAGGCTATTTCTTATATGGTCGATGCCTCACGCAAGACAATTCCCGTTGAAAACAGCCTCCTCCGCGTTGGCCTTTACATTGCATTTTTCCCACAGTTAGTTGCTGGGCCAATTGTCCGGGCAACTGATTTCATGCCGCAACTTCTAGAAGACAAGATTCTGAAGAAAAGCGATTTATTGGAAGGGGCCCGCGCCTTTTTGCTTGGCTTTCTTTACAAGGCTATATTTGCAGACAGCTTGGCCCCTTTTGTTGATCAAGTCTATTCCGACCCTGCACAATTTTCTTCTCATGTGAAAGTAATGGGAACGGTTGGGTTTTACGGGCAGATATATTTTGACTTCGCGGGCTATTCCTTGATGGCAATTGGGATTTCTCGCCTCCTCGGCTTTAAGCTTCCTGAGAACTTCAGATTCCCATATATGGCAACATCAATTATCGATTTCTGGCGAACATGGCACATTTCACTTTCAGGGTGGTTGCGAGATTATTTATATATCGCATTGCTTGGCGGCAATCGGTTTGGCCAATTAAAGCGGTATCGCAACCTAATGGCCACTATGGTACTTGGCGGGCTATGGCACGGAGCTAGTTTCGCGTTTATTTTATGGGGCTTTATTCATGGCGGTGCCTTGATTGTAAATCACGGCATTCGTTACATTCTTAAGAAGAAAACGATTCCGAAAATTCTCCTGTTAGGGAGCGGATGGCTTTTAACTCAATCCGTAGCGCTCCTGGCCTGGATCCCATTTCGAGCGGTTGATAGGAAAGACGTGTTTTCCATCTTCGATGGTTTTTTACATCCGTTCCGAATAAATGACGGAGCAACCACTGCCATTCCATATTTTTTGATTTTATTGCCCTTGATTGTGGATTGCTTGATCGTTTCTCGAATACACCGCTCACCTTTAAAGGTCGTAATGCGCCCCTGGAAATACTGGCTGGGGTTAGGGGTCCTGACGGCGATAATTATACAAATTTTACCGCTTGCGATAAATTCGTTTATTTATTTCCAGTTTTAGCCGATTAAATAAAATGTCCGTTTAGGAATTGCGACTTAATCGGTTTCCAAAATGCAACCGCGCTGAATTTCAAGCCAACAACTTCGAGCCTTATGACCCGCTCGACTCTTTACCAAAAGCGTCAAACAGTCTAACGCCCTTTCTATGGTTGCAACCCGTCGAAACATAGCCCCTCCTGGCGAGGCATTAGCACTCCATTGCGGCGATTTTTTTGTCCAGAACCTTGAACAAAAACACAGTTTATTTGACAAAGTTCACTTTATTGTCTGCAATGTGACAAAACCGTCCCTTATTGCGAATGTCGCATTCGATACGCCGAACATATCAACGACTTTAACTGCCAAAGAGCAAAATTCTTTCCGGTATAAAATCGGGCGTGCGCTATTGGCCGCAAACAAGTCGACAATCAGCCACCTTCAATTGCCCGCACGACTATTTTTTTTGTATTTGAAGCGCGCTAATTATTTGGCCCGGGAAAGACGTTTTCAAACCCTTGATCTCGGCCTTCCGAATGACCCAGTACTCAACGCAAGAATGCCGGATCGGCGAATAAAAGCATCAATACGGAAAAGGGAAATGTCCGAGATCTTGACCAGAATGAGGTCTCAAATTGATGAAAGCACTAATCGGACGGCACCTTATCATTCGCCAGCCCTATATGTCAGCGGAATACCGCCAAAATTAATCCCGAACGGGTATATGGTTCGGACCCAGCAGTTGTTAGGGCACCTGAAATCTCAAAACCACTTAATCCACCATCTTTATATGGGATATAACCGTAGTGCTGAACAAGATATCGAATTGGATGATAGGTCTAAAACTGTTTATATGGATATAGATTCCAACGGATCTATTCGAAATTTGATTGAAAGCGCTAAAATTGAAATTGCCAAAGAAGCACAAATCAAAAACTGTCAACTGATACTCGCCGGATCAAATTGGATGAATGGATTCTCAGCCCTGCTCGCGGCCCGAGAATTGGGCCTGCCCTTTATATACGATATCCGAGGACTTTGGCATTTAACAAGAAGCGCGGTTGATTCCGGATTTAAGAACACCCGCTCGTTTGTATTTCAAAGTCAGGCCGAAGTTCTTATGATGGAAGCCGCGGATCACCTGATTTGTATTTCTGATATGATTAAAAATTATGCGATAGACCAAGGCGTATCTGGCGCTAAGTTTTCAATTGTAACAAACGGGATCTCAAAAGCAGGGCCCGATCAAGTTGAACCGGCACCGGTCGCGGATCCCGGCACGCGAGAAAGCGTCATACTCGCCTTCGCCGGATCCATTACCGCCTATGAAAGGCTTGATATCGTCATACGGATGATGGCGGCAAACAAACGACTCAAACTGATTGAGAAAATTCAGTTTCATATTATTGGTCAAGGACCGGCTGTCAGGACTTTGAAGGCGCTGGCAATAGGCCTGGGAGTGGATGCCGACATAAAATGGGTGGGTCCGGTTCCAAAGTCTTCCGTTTTCCAGCACCTGAGACCGGTAAATTTAATGGTTTACCCCCGTTCAAATGAAGCCGTATTTGAACTGGTCCCGCCCCTAAAACCTCTAGAGCCGATGTTGTGGGGCATTCCTTGTCTTTTTTCACATATAGCCCCACATGTTGAGCTGGCGGGCGAAAAGCAATCCCGCGGAGTGCTCGTTAATTCCTATAAACCGGAAGACTGGCTAACAGCCGTCAAACACCTTGTTGAAAACCCGGGACAAATGCAGGAAATGACGCGACGTTCAAGGGCATGGGTCCTGACTGAAAGAAGCTCATCGGCCACTATGAGCCCTTTGGACCGCTTGTTTCATACCCGTGATCTTTGAATTAGAGACAACATCTCTTTTGCAGCGACATTTACGGATCTAAAATGCGGAATTTCCTGGGCTGATTTGGTTTTTTCAAGTTGAGCCAGCGCCGCGATCTCGGAAAGGTCCTGATCAATTTCCTTTCGCCAATCTCCGTTGCCAATCGCTATGATCGGCAGGCCTGTAGATTGATATTCGGCATACTTACCCGGAACAACCGAAGTACCCGACGCTGCATGAATGACTAACGCGTCTGCATTGGTTTGGAATTGCCGGGCCTCTTCTCGAGAGACGACGCCATGATAATGAACACGATCACCAAGAATAGATTCCTTTACAAGCAATTGTTCTTCGACGGAAAGCGGACCGACCAAATGAAATCGCAACTTTTTGTTCAGCCTGCTGGCAGACTCCCAGGCGCCTAATACATCCGAAAGAGACCTATTTCCATCAGAGAGCGTGAATGCACCTGTGTGAACCACGTGGATGTCCGACTCTGATTTAAAAAAATTGCGATCTTTAGCAGGCGCCGCATCGGAAAAATTTTCGACTATGTTCACGGGTTTGGTCGTAAAACGAGCGAACTCAGAAGCCATAGATGCGGAAACGGTTGATATCTGGTCAGCATTATTCAGAATTCTTTTTGCGAACTGTTGTTCAATCCTTTGCCGGAATCGTTTCTCACGTTCTTTTAGAAGCGGGTAATCAAACCAGTGATCGCGAAAATCGCAAACCCATCCGCATCCCCATTTGTTTTTTAAGATCAATCCGCCAACATGAATGGATTCAGGCGGGCTCGTCGTCAGGACACAATCAAAGCCAGCTGGCCATTTTTCAATGGCCATATGTGCCGCTTTTCGGCACCATCGAATATCAGGGTCCGGTAGCATCACTTGAGCTCTCAGCCAGTCTTTAAGTGTTGGTCGACGTTCTATGGTAACGGCTTCTGGCTCAGGCTGTGGATGGGGAACCGCTAGCCCTGATATTGCCTCTTCAGGTGAAAGCAAGGGCGCAAGAATACTTACATCGACATTTAAGTTTCGCAGTCCACGAGCAAGTAAAGAAACGCGGCGACATCCTCCTGATACCATCGGCGGATAATGCCGCGTAAAAATTAGAATACGACAACAGTCTTTAGTCAAAACTTTATATCAAGCTGATGCGCGCAACGTGGGCGCACCAACTCGTATTATGCTGAATCCGTCTTCCACAAATTCTGGAGCATTCAATACGCGTCGGGTATCGATAATCAGCTTTGTGCGCATCATGGAAAAAAGGTCGCTCGTCAAATCCCGATAAACGGTATGATCGGTCATTATAAACGCGGCGCTGGCGTCTTCCAAAGTTTCCGAAAGATCACTGGTTAAGTTGGCGGGATACCCACAGTGCAGCGCCATTCTTACCACATGTGGATCATGGGTAACATAGGAGTATCCGGCTTTCCCCAATGATGCGATCAACATTTCAGTCGGCGTATCACGCGCGTCATCTATATCACCGCGATAGGCCGCACCTAATATGGCGACTTTGCTCCCAGGCTTTAATCCTGATTTTTCAGCCAGACGAAGGAAATGTTCGGCTTGTCCATCATTTATTTGCCTGCAGCTTTCAAGTAATCGCGCCTCCTCAGGAAACCCCTCAATTAAAAACCAAGGATCAACTGGAATACAATGACCACCAACGCCCGGTCCGGGTGTATGCACGTTAACCCGAGGGTGCTTATTGGCCATTTCAATAACGTCCATAACGTCCACACCTGCTTGTTCTGCTATGTGTGAAAAAACGTTTGCCAGAGCAATATTAACATCCCGGAAGGTGTTTTCCATTAATTTTGAAAATTCCGCCGCGGCAGCCGAAGTCAGATTCGGCTTTCCCTTGCAAAAGCTTTGATAAAATGAGCCCGCACGCTTCGCCGCCTTTGGCGTTAATCCTCCAACAACGCGGTCATTTTCTAATATTTCGCGAACAGTATCCCCAGGAAATACGCGCTCGGGACAATAACAAATATCAATATCCTCTAAATTATGGCCTGCGAGTTCTAGGGACCTCGCAATTACACGATCAGTGGTACCGATTGGACTTGTGCTTTCTAAAATGACTAAGTTTCCAGACCTGATAAATGGAGCCGTTGCATTAATCGCGGACCTGACCATTGAAAGATCAGCTAACTTATTTCTTGTCACAGGAGTTGGGACGCAAATAATAAAAATATCTGCTTCGGCAGCTTCGGTCGAAGCAACCAAATTCCCTGAGGTTAGAGCCAATTCAACGGCGCTCTTTACTTCTGGCTCCTCAAGCCGGCATATGCCACTTTGCAACTCAGATATAAGGGCTTCGTTTACATCAACGCCATGCACCTTATAGCCCGCATTTGCGATAAGTGCCGCTGTCGGAAGCCCTACATAACCCAAACCGACTACTGTAACTTTTTTCATTTGTTTCCTCGTCGGATTAGATGCTTATCGATTGTGCGCGCTCTTATACTCCTTCTTTAAAATGTCAACAATACGCAGCGCAGATTTTCCATCACCAAACGGATTCCCGGAGCGCCGCATCTGATCATAGGCCGATTTGTCAGTGAGTAATTTTGTCGCCTCCGACATTATGACTTCGGGCTGAGTTCCAACGAGCTTAGAAACACCCGCTTCGACGCCTTCTTGGCGCTCTGTGCTGTCTCGCATCACAAGCACTGGCACATTGAAGCTCGGCGCTTCTTCCTGTATTCCGCCGGAATCAGTTAGGATTATATAAGATCGCTTCATTAAAGCGATTAGTTCCGGGTAGGGCAGCGGCGCAATCAAATGAAAGTTGTCGATGCCTTCTAGTATCTCTTCGGCCATAACCTTTACATTCGGATTGAGATGTACCGGATAGACAAAATCAACATCACTAAAGCTATCGGCAAGTTGTGCCATCGCACCAAATGCCTTCCGAAACCGTTCACCGTGATTTTCACGCCTATGGCCAGTTATCAACACCATTCGCGATCGCCTAAGCTCTAAAGGCACTTCAGTTTCCTTAGCGGCCGTTTCCAAAAGCGCATCGATAACGGTATTTCCAACTAGAAATGATTGCCCAGAAAGGTTTTCCTGCGCCAGAGTGTCCATGGCTTTTTGCGTTGGCGCGAAATTCCATTTTGCGACCCTTTGGGCCATTTGACGAAACCCTTCTTCAGGAAACGGCCGTGCCAAATCATTGGTTCTTAAGCCCGCTTCCACGTGGCCAAATGGGGTATTTGTGTGAAATGCCGCTAATGCCGCTGACATTACGGTTGTCGTATCACCCTGCGCGAGAACCACATCGGGCTTATGTTTCCGAATGAGTTCGTCCAGGCCGGTCAACGCGGCTGCCATAACCATGGATAAGGTTTGATTGGCTTGCATTACTGCAAGATCTTCGTCAGGCGTCAGATCAAACCATGAGAATACCTGCTCCAACATTTCTTTGTGCTGACCTGTAGAAATCAAAAAAGGCTGAACGTCCGGGTCGCGCTCACTCGCTTTGTAAACCGGCGCCATTTTAATGGCTTCGGGGCGCGTTCCAACGACGATAAAAACTTTTAACATAGGTAATCCTGCTTAATTCCGAATAACAACTACAGAACGGAGATTTAATTTAAAGTGCTTTTTTCAGGCATTTAATCACAAGAAACGAGATTTGCTTTGATCTTGTTGTTTATTTGAGGGAGCCGTCAATCTGCCCGACATTTTACAAAACTCAGGCCTATCTTGAGAGTCGCCTATTGTCCACGCGTTTGGCGAAACAATGGCGATCGCCAGGAACATTGACCATCTTTCCACGGACAGTTTTCAGGATTTAAATGCGCTGCGCTCTAATTCAGTTTGTTTCATCCTGCCTGCTTGGTTCGCCAGCGCATATGGCTTCGGGACAAGTCTGCCTATATATCTGTTTACCTTTAGTAGCTTTCAGACTCGAACTGCCCTGCTGGCCTGACCACTAAACAAGGCGATGACAAAATTTCCACGCTCGGCACGGCCCAGCCCGTTCGAACCATAGCGAGACCTATTAAAGACGTGACGTTATACTCAGTTATTGCATTAATTTTACTCAGCTCATGTATCGAACTTAAAAACGCCGTCGCGGCATTTAACGCATCTTTCCAATGTTCCCCTGGTCCAGCATGCGCTGTGCCTGTTACGAACGCTTCCCAGAACAAAACCTCGTCACTTCTCAAATCCCAGTTTTCCCAGTCCAACGTTCCCTCTCGGCCTGGCATGGCCGCCTTTAGTCCAGTCAAGGTATAGTCAACAACGGCCAGACCAATTGTGGTAACTGTAGCTCCGGCACCTGCGGACCAAGGCTTTCCAAATTCACCTGATCGTTGGGTTGTGATTTTCTCCAATTTTGATCGCCTCGGAATAAAAAGAGGGGCTTCAAATCCAACTGTCGATGTACGACCTCTTGCTGCAATGGCGAAAGTGGAAATAAATTCATCCAGATCGCTTCCACTGATTATTGAAGCCCCGTCGAAAATTGCCCAGCCAATATTCTTTGGCGCCCCGACGTCGACTGTCCCAACGACCAAATTGGAATTAAAGTTTGTCGTCATCTCTCTCCATCCCAATAGAGTTTTCTGAGAATCCCAATTGCACGGGAATGCTCTCGATTATGAGGACTTAGGATAAGATTTCAAGAAAATGGAGCGGGCGATGTGCGTCAAGTTTTTAATGCAAAATTGTATTAAATCAAAGGCTTAATTATCGCAAAAATTCGAATTTGTTACACAGTTGGCGAGTGAATTGTTGTACATTGAAAGTAATTTCAATGCTCGACTTTGCCATCATAAAGAAACAGCCGAAGTGATTCATTCTGTGCATTTAACCATGATTTTCCAACTGGTATAAACCCAACATTTGGTAGAATGCTTTTCTGCATTGCCGGGTTGCTAGTTGTAGCGAAGAGGCCACAGCCACTAGAGAGCGTAAGCACACTGTTCACTAAAGACCTTCCAATACCCTTCCCTGCGTGATCTGAATTTACGGCAACGTAACCTAATTCGAAAGGATATCTTGCGACAGGGATAGAGTGCCCAGATTTTTGAGAACTTTCCAATCCTTCTCGATAGGTTTTCAGTGGAACTTTTAGCGCGGCAACCCCAATATTTGTATCATCGACTTTGGCAAATACCAGCTTTACCCCTTTGCGGCCAATTCCATTTCGCACGTAATGTTCAGCCACGGCCTCTCCTGCGCGTACGACCCGCACAAAATCATCCAAATCTTGTTTAGTTGCGTTAGCGCTATCTAAGAAAACATACTCGACCAACTTTTAACCTTTGAAAATAAATATTACCCTGAAACCGCTTCTTTCTGTTATCAACTCTTTCGCGCTCAACAAATACCCCGTTCGGGT
>JAHDDC010000125.1 GCA_020629545.1 Hellea sp. | reverse complement strand
ATGACCGCAGAAATGGTCTTTAATCGGATCCGCAGCGGCGATATCGACATGAATACTGAGTTTATCGTCAGTGAGAACGCTTGGAAAAAAGGCGGCGCTGCTTCGGGCGGGTCGACAATGTTCTTAAAGCCGGGGTCATCTGTGCGGGTTGAGGATTTGCTTCGTGGTGTCATCGTCCAATCGGGTAATGATGCATGTATTGTTTTGGCTGAGGGCATAGCGGGTTCAGAGACCGGGTTTGCTGACATGATGACCCGTCACGCCCGAGAAATAGGCTTGGAAACTGCGACATTTAAAAATTCAACCGGACTGCATCACCCGGATCACGCCATAAGTTTGTTTGATCTTGCGAAACTCGCCAAACGCACGATTAGTGATTACGGCGAGTTTTACACACTTTATTCGGAGAAAGACTTTGAATGGGGCGGCATAAAGCAAGGGAACCGCAATCCCCTATTAGGACGTTTTGAAGGCGCTGACGGCCTGAAAACCGGTTATACGGAGGCTTCGGGTTATGGACTGGTCGCGTCAGCGGAACGGGCCGGTATCCGCCGAATAATCGCATTTAACGGCCTCGATAGCAAAGCTGAGCGACGGAACGAGGGATTGCGCCTTATGCAGGCAGCATTCGAAAATTTTCGGCTTTATGACCTGTATGATGCCAATGAGACCGTCACATCGGCTAACGTGTTTATGGGGAAATCTGAGACCGTTGCCCTGAGTTCTTCAGAGCCAATCGTCATAGGTTTAGCTCGGATCAACAGGTCCAGTTTAAAGGTCAAAGTGGAGCTGCCGACAGAAATCGCCGCTCCAGTGACTAAGGGTCAAGAAATTGGAAAAGTGATCATCACAGCGCCGGGCATGGCCGATAAAATCGTGCCATTATTGGCCTCTGAAGACGTAAAAAGAAAATCTGCTTTTGGTCGAGCCGGTGAGGCGCTGGCAGGCCTGTTTGGAGGATAAATGCGCGGAAAATTTATAACCTTTGAGGGTGGCGAAGGGGCCGGCAAAACCACGCAAGCCGAGCGCCTCGCAAAATCATTGAATAATGCAGGCATTGAAACCCTTTTGACCCGGGAGCCTGGGGGCACATTTGGGGCTGAAGCTATCCGTGATCTGGTACTAGAAGGAACGTCTGATCGATGGTCCGGTCTGACGGAGCTTTTATTAATGTATGCGGCCCGGCTCGATCATGTAGAGAAATTGATAGAACCGGCGTTGGAACGCGGAGTGTGGGTCCTCAGTGACCGTTTTGCAGATAGTTCCATGGCTTATCAGGGCTATGCCCGTGGTTTGGGTAAAGAGCGCGTGCTGGCCGTGCACAAAGCCGTTCTTGATAACTTCCAGCCTGATATGACAATTTTGTTCGATATTGACCCGATAATGACGATGAAGCGTGTGGAAACACGGGGCGAGGATCTTTCGCGTTTTGACTCAGAGTCCATTGATTTTCACAAAACTATTCAACAGGCCTTCCTAGATATTGCATCCGACAATCCGGAACGATTTGTGACTGTCAATGCGGACGCACAAATGGATATTGTTGAAACTCAAATTTTGTTCTCAATCGTTCAGAAATACCCTGAATTGGCCGGAAAGTTAGGAGATCAGGGTGGCGGAAGCTGACGCTTTACCTGAAGCTGATCGCGCGCCGGGGTGCTTGCATCCGAGAGATACTTTCGACCTGATTGGTCATGAGAGGGCCGAGCAGAGATTTATCCATAGTTATAAATCCCGAAAGCTCCATCATGCCTGGCTGATTTGCGGGGCGCCGGGAACTGGTAAAGCGACTTTGGCCTATCGGATGGCCCGTTTTATACTCGGCGCGAATTCACTTTTAGACGAAAGCCTCGATATTCCATCTGACGACCCAGTCGCTCAAAGAATTAGCAGTCAGGGCCATGGGGATCTTTTCGTTCTACGCCGGCCTTATGATTTCAAAACTAAAAAACTAAGAAGTGAAATTCCGATCGACGAAACCAGGAAGCTGGCGGACTTCTTTCAAACCAAGCCGTCAGAAGGCGGATGGCGCGTCTGTATCGTTGATACCATGGATGAAATGAACCGGAACTCGGAAAACGCTATTTTGAAGTCCCTCGAAGAGCCACCCGAGAAAACGATCCTTATCCTTTTGTCCCATAACCCCGGTCGATTATTGCCGACGATCAGATCGCGTTGCCTGTCACTCACACTGCGCCCGGTTGATCCCGACCTTATCGTACCATGGCTTAAACGACGTCATCCGGATGAAAAAGACAGCGTTCTGGACGCCGCTGCAAAATTGTCACGAGGCGGTCCTGGTAAGGCGACATCCATGGTTGCCAATAAAGACAGTGTGCTAGAACCACTTACTCAGTTTTTATCGGGCTTGGCGTCTTCGTCATCTCTGCTTGATCATAAAATTTCCGCCCGTTATGCGAGCGTGAATGCGAGGGCTGAACGCAAACTTTTCTGGGAAGCCCTTCAAGACATATTGCAAGCTCAGGCCCGATTTGCGGCAACGGGCGTCTGGAGTGGAGCATTCAAACCCCTGCCTGTCACCAAAACACCGGCGAGCTGGGAAGCGCTTTGGTCGAAGTGTGTCCATTTGCAAAACCGAGAACAGGCGCTCAATATGGACAAAAAATCCGTGATGTATGATGTACTGTCCTCTATAAGGGCCGGGTAATGTTTGTCGATTCACATGTTAATTTGCACGGCGTCAAATTCGCCGAAGATCTCAACGATGTCATTGCTCGCTCAAGCGAGGCCAATGTCTCAGCTATGTTGAATATTTGCTGTAATCTCAATGATATGGACGAAGTTCTTAAAGTTGCCGGTATGACTGATAATTTATGGGCGAGTGTCGGCACTCATCCCCATGACGCAAAAGAGAACCCGGATATTACATCTGCCGATATTTGCGCCTATACAGATAATCCCAAAGTGGTTGGCATTGGTGAAACCGGTCTGGACTTCCATTATAACTACTCTGATCGCGACGCCCAATTGCACAATTTTCAAGCTCATATCGAAGCGGTGCGCGTTAGCGGTCTACCACTGATCATCCATACGCGTAACGCCGATGAGGATATGGAAGAGATCCTGCGCCGCGAAATGGCTAAGGGCGAGTTTAAAGCCCTATTGCATTGCTATACGTCTGGGGAACGTCTGGCGCGGGCCGCCGTCGAAATGGGGTGTTATTTCTCAGTGTCGGGTATTATCACTTTTAAGAATGCCCATGATGTGCGCGATATCGCATCCTGGATCCCCGAAGACCGAATTATGATTGAAACCGACTGCCCCTATCTGGCCCCCGTCCCACACCGCGGTCAAAGATGTGAACCGTCGATGGTGCCGCTGGTCGCCGAAAAACTAGCCGAAATTCGAGGTTGGACAATTGAGGAAACCGCCAAAAAAACAACGGACGCCTTCTACACATTCTTTGACAAAGCTAAGCGGCCCGCATGACTTTACGCGTGACTATATTGGGGTGCGGATCATCCGGTGGTGTACCTCGAGTGGGGGGGACTTGGGGGGCTTGTGACCCGAATGAACCCAAAAACAGGCGATTGCGGTGCTCCATATTGGTCGAACAGTGGGAGGGAGAGGCTGAACCGCCTCAGGATCAACGCACTATTGTTTTGGTGGACACGTCACCCGATTTGCGTGAGCAGCTCTTAAATTCCAAAACAAAGCGTCTGGATGCGCTTTTGTTTACGCATGAGCATGCGGACCAAACACATGGCATCGATGATGTTCGGGCTCTAGCTTATATGATGGCGCAGCGGATTCCGACTTATATGGACGCGCCGACAAAGAATGAAATCGTAGATCGGTTTCATTATTTATTTGAAACGCCTGAAGGCCGGTTACATCCGCCCATATTGGATCTCCAACCAATCTTAGCCGACGGGACACAATTTGAGATCGACGGCCCGGGCGGAACAATCACAGCTGAATTTCTGTCCGTTTCCCACGGGCCGACGCCGTCTGGCGGGTTCATTTTTAACAAGCAAATTGCTTATACGCCGGACGTGTGGGCTATTGAGGATGAGGTGTTGGACCGCATGCAGGATCTGGAAATCTGGGTCATGGACGCTCTGAGATATAACGAACATCCAACCCATGCCCATGCGGATAGATGCTTGGAATGGATCGCCAGAACCCGAACGCAACAAGCCATACTCACTAATCTCCATATTGATATGGATTATCAGACGTTGTCTGCTGAACTTGCAGGGCGTCATGCCCCCGCATTTGACGGTATGGAAATCATTTTAAATTAATGGATAGTCGAGGTTTGAAATTGTGTATTTCGGCGACGGTTATTATTCCTGGGTATACGCCATTTAGATTGATCAAGCTATCAATTGAAATACCTGCATTTGTCAGTTCGATGGAATCAAAATAGAAAATAAAAACAATGTAATAACGCTGATTTCTAATCTATATGATAAAAACAAGAGAATGGTCGGAAGTTTAATTACTGAGAAATTTTGATCCACAAATCACTGATTTCATTGGACAGGGACAGAGCTACTGGGCGTTATTCATGAGAATAGATTTACGGGTATGGCGCTATTAATGAGAACGGTTTTCTCAGTATTATCGCCTACTTTCATTACCTTGTAGACAGTTATAGTCACCAATCATCTAATCATGCAATTCCACGATTGCATCTATCTCTACGGCTGCATCCCGAGGAAGGCTGGGC
>JAHDDC010000038.1 GCA_020629545.1 Hellea sp. | reverse complement strand
GGCTGGATTTTTCACTGGATAAAAAACCGCGCAAAATTCGCGGCGTTGAGAGCTTCGGCATGATGTGCTCCACTAAAGAGCTAGAAATGGGCGAAGATCATGATGGTATCCTTGAGCTGCCGCCGGCGGATTATGCGGTCGGGCAACCTATTGCCGAGGCTATGGGTATGAATGATCCGGTCATTGATTTTGAGGTTACACCGAACCGCCCTGACTGGCTGGGGGTGAATTCTATTGCGCGGGATCTGGCGGCTGTGGGTCTGGGCAAACATATCACACCGGATATTTCCAAAGCGAAAGTTTCATTCGAAAATCCGCAAAAGGTGCGTATTGAAAGTATGGATGCCTGCCCTGCCTTTGCATCACGTGTCGTGCGCGGTGTCAAAAATGGCCCTTCGCCGAAATGGCTGCAGGATAAGCTGAAAGCCATTGGATTGCGGCCTATCTCGGCGCTGGTCGATATCACCAATTACATCACCTATGATCGGGCGCGGCCTTTGCATTTTTATGACCGCGCCAAAGTCACAGGCGACATCATTGTCCGCATGGGTAAAGACGAAGAATTCGCGGCGCTGGATAAGGAAAGCTACGCAGCGGGCGCAACCGACTGCGCCATTTGTGATGAGAGCGGTATTTTGGGCCTCGGCGGAATTGTTGGCGGCGAAAGTTCTGGCTGCAGCGATGACACAACCGAAATCATTATTGAGAGCGCCTATTTTGACCCTCTTACTATTCGCCGCTCGGCCAAGCGTTTGGGTGTGAACAGTGATGCCAAATATCGTTTCGAGCGCGGCGTTGATACAGGATCGCTTGTGGACGGCGTTGAACTGGCGACCAAACTTGTGCTCGAGATTTGCGGCGGTGAAGCCAGCGATATTCATATCGCCGGAGAGATACCGGCCGATCCAAAGAACATAGAATTTGACCCGGCGCTGAATGAGCGCCTAACAGGGATGAAACTCTCTGATGACGAGATGAAATCCATTCTAGAACGTTTGGGCTTTGGCGTGAAAACCGGGAAAACATGGGATGTGAGCGTTCCGTCGTTCCGGCGCGATGCGACCGAAGGCGCGGACCTGGTAGAAGAGATCGCCCGTATTCACGGTTTTCATAATCTGGACGCTGTCAGCTTGCCGCCGCTTCCAGGCCGCCGAGAGCCGACTGCGACTCTCACGCAAAATCGCACTCGTCTGGCGCGCCGGGCGCTCGCGCAGCGCGGTATTTCAGAGGCCATTACCTGGTCATTTGTATTGCAGGACCATGCCAAAACCTTTGGCGGCGGCGCGGACCATATGCGCCTGGATAATCCGATCAGCAGTGATCTGGATTGCATGCGACCATCGGCGCTCATCCATCTATTGCTCGCAGGACAGCGCAATAACGATAAAGGCTATCCGGGTGCGGCCCTGTTCGAAACCGGACCGGTCTATCGGGGGACGGCCCCCGAAGATCAGGCGCTGACCGTAGCGGGCATGCGCCGGATCGAGACAATTCGAGATTGGGCTGGGAACACTGCGCCAGACGCGATGACAGCCAAAGCCGATGTGCTCGCTGTGCTATCGGCCATGGGTGCGAATATTGCTAATCTGCAAATCGGAAAACCAACGGGGTCTTATTGGCATCCCGGCCGTTCTGGCCGTTTGCAAATGGGGCCGAAAAACATCCTTGCCGATTTTGGCGAACTGCACCCGGCGGCCTTAAAAGCGCTTGGCATTGATGGCCGCGTGGCAGCTTTTGAAATCTGGCCGGAAAACCTGCCCGCGCCGCGCAAGAAATCCGCGTCAAAAGCAAAGGCCGCGCTCACCCTGTCGGACCTGATGCCCGTCCACAAAGACTTTGCCTTTATCGTACCCGAGGACATGCCGGCGGCCAATATTATCAAAGCGGCCAAAGGCGCGGATAAAGCGCTTATCTCTGATGTTTCTTTATTCGATGTATATCAAGGTAAAGGCATTGAAGAGGGCCATAAATCCTTGGCGATTGATGTGACGTTGACACCTCAAGACGCGACCCTGACGGATAAAGATATTGAAGCCGTCATGGACAAAATCATCAAAGGCGTCGCCAAAGCCGGTGGTGTCCTTCGGGGGTAAAAGTCATTGTTGAATTTTGTAAAAACCGCTCATCCCCAACTTGATTGGGGATCTAAACAAATTGCGGTTTTTGCCGAAAAATTCAGTCAAATTCCCAACCCTGTTCAGTTTCCCGCTTTCGCGGGAATGAGCGGAATTTTTGGTAAGTGAAATGAAACAAACATATCTCGGCCCTACAGACATCAAAGTCGGCTGCATCGCATATGGCAATTGGCGCTTTGCCGGTTCGACCCTTGAAGAGGCTGATGAGAAAATTCGCACGGCGCTCGATTACGGTATGAACCTGATCGACACGGCCGATATTTACGGCTTTGGCGAGCCCGCCGGATTTGGCGGGGCGGAAGAACGCCTCGGCGAAGTCCTGTCGATGGATAAAGGTCTGCGCGAAAAAATAGTGCTGGCCACCAAAGGCGGAATTATTCCGCCGCGCCCTTATGATAGCTCTTATGACTATCTGATCGAAGCGCTGGATAATTCACTCTCGCGACTTCGGACAAATTACGTGGACCTCTATCAAATCCACAGACCTGATTTGATCGTCCCTTTCGAAGAGCAGGCAAGAGCTCTCAATGACATAATCAAATCCGGTAAGGCGCGTCATGTGGGCGTTTCCAATTTCACGGTCAGCCAGACCCGGGCTTTGCAGGCGCATTTGGACGCGCCGCTGGTCTCGCTACAGCCTGAGTTTTCCGCGCTAGAGCAATCACCGATGACAGACGGTATTCTGGATTATGCCGGCGAAACCCGCGCGGCCGTGCTCGCATGGTCACCGCTGGCCGGTGGCCGTTTGGCGACAGGTTTGGCCAGTGAAGGAGATGACGCGGATCGGTTTGGACGCGTTATAGACACAATTGATAAACTAGCGTCCGACCACGGCGCGAGCCGCAGCCAGATCGCGCTCGCCTTTACGCTTAGATCTCAGGCTAATGTCATACCGATTATCGGAACACAGAATATTGACCGCATCATCGAATCCGCGGCTTCAGCTGATATAGAGCTTACGGCTCGGGATTATTACGATCTGGTAGAAGCCTATCGCGGCGTAGGAATGCCCTAAACGATCATGCCGCCATCGACGCGTATCACCTGCCCGGTGACGTAGCCTGCTTTGTCAGAGGCCAGCCAAGCCACAGCATCAGCCACATCTTGCGCTGCGCCCCACCGGCCTTCGAGCGGTAATAGGCGTCGCATTTTTTTCATGGTTTGCTCCCGATCTACCCCTGACTCAAATGCTGTCTTCCACATACCATCATCAATTACGCCCGGGGCAATTGCATTAATCCGAACGCCTTTACGCCCAAAATCAAGAGAGGCATTGCGCGTAAATGAATTCACAGCACCTTTGGAGGTCGCATAAGCGATTTGTCCAAGACCACCCGAAAATGACGAAACAGACGAAATATTGACGATGTTGCCGCGCGACTTAATCAAGGCCGGTGCTAATTTACCTGTCAATAAAATCAAATTGCGGACATTCACATCCATGACAAAATCTAATTTTTCCGGCGTCACGTCTTCGATCGTTTCCGATACACCAACCCCGGCATTGTTCACCAGAATATCAATTGTGTCGCTGACGGCTAAAATTGCCTCTGCGGCTTTTTCGGCGCTATTGGGCTTGGATAGATCAATAGCTATAACGGCCGGGTTGTTGGGCAAAGACGCGGCGATAGCGTCTAATGCTTCGGTGCTGCGGGCGGCCAAAATAACGCGCGCGCCATCTTCGGCCAAGGTTCTGGCGATCGCTTCGCCAATGCCGCGGCTTGCGCCGGTGACAATAGCTGTTTTTCCTGAAAAGTCATAAGTCATAACATTTCATGGGCGAAGACAGCGCGTTATGCAAATCTTTAAAAGTCTAAATCGACGACTATATTTTCGGTCGCGGCTTTTTGCGCAGCCAGACCCATTTTGACGGCGCGTTTGCCGTCTTCAATGGAAACTTCGACCTCACCATTCCCGTTGATGACATCCAGGAATTTTTGATGTTGATAATAGGTCGAACCGTGGTGATCCCCCGCATCCAAGATTTCGGCCTCGACTTCGATATTACGGGTTACGGGCCGCTTCGGACTGCGCGGGTAAAGGGACAGCTGGGCATGCGGTGGCTCGCCCAGATCAGGCGGCCAGAATCGCTGCGGTCCGGGAATCCGGGTTTCAATTTTACCCTTGGGCCCGACCGCCATAATTTCTTCATTCCACATTGTACCATCCGCGAACATACAAAGCTCAAGCATGGCACGCATGCCATTGTCAAAATCAAATAAGACGTAACCCCCATCCCATATATCTGGAACTTCTCCATTATATGTCTCGTTCAGATGATTTGTCATTTGACCGGCACTGGCCGAGACCCGGACGGGCTCACCGCCTGTAATCAGGCGCATCAGATCGAAAAAGTGGCAACATTTCTCAACCAAAGTCCCGCCTGAATTTCGGTTAAAGCGGTTCCAGTCACCAATCTTGGGCAAGAAAGGAAAGCGGTGCTCCCGAATGGTGAGCATTTTTATTCCCCCGGTCATATCGTCTTTTTCAGCCATAAAAGCGGCGATAGCAGGCATGTAGCGATATTCCATGGCGACCCAGATCGGAGAGGGGTGAGCCTCAACCATTTTGTCGAGCCGGGCTTCCTGATCCGGATGGGTGTAGAGCGGCTTTTCGCAAAGAATAGGCGCGCCGGAATAGCGAGTAATCTCTTCCAGATTTTCAATATGCCGATAATTCGGGCTGACAATGACAAGGGCATCGAGATCTGATGAGGCGAGTTCAGAAATAGAACCATAGACTTGAGCGCCGCCAGATTTCTCTGACGCGCTTTGAGCGAGTTCCGGGACCGGGTCATAGACAGCCGAAACTTTCGCGCCTTCAAGTAAATTGATATTGGCCACATGTTCGTGCCCCATCATACCGCAGCCGATAATACCGTATTTTTTCGTCATGCCGTGCCTTAATCATAATCAGGTGAATCAACTACTGACTTTAATGTGATAAGGGAATTTTCCGGCGCTTTTTGTCCGCATGGTGACCTTTTTGCAACAACTCTAATCAATCCTCAGTTGGGATGGGAAATAGAATTGATAACCTAATAATCCGGCGATATGAGACCTGAAAAAGGGCAACACAAATATGCAGGATTTTCCGCACATCATACAGTCGGACGGCGAAGCTTTGCCGAAGTTCATCGCAGCGCATAAGCGCGGGGTTACACGTCAAGTCGAACAGATCGGCGCCGTTCTGTTTCGCGGCTTTAATATCGATACGGCTGAAAAACTTGATGCGGTGGTCACGGCTTATGGCGAACCGGGTTTTACCTATGAGAAGTCCATGTCAAACGCGGTCAGGGTCAATCTGACGCCGCGTGTTTTTACCGCGAATGAAGCGCCAGCTAATGTGTCGATTTATCTACACCATGAAATGGCGCAAACACCGCTTTACCCGTCCAAGCTTTTCTTTGGCTGTCTGATTGCAGCTGAGAGCGGCGGCGCGACACCAATTTGCCGAAGTGACCATGTTCTGGATAGGCTCAAATCAGAACAGCCCGAGCTCGTCAAAGCCTTTCGAGAAAAAGGTGTGATTTATACGAATGTTTTGCCTAAAGATCCTGACCCTCAAAGCGGCCAAGGTCGTAGCTGGAGAGATACGCTAAGCGTCAACACGAAGAAGGCTGCCGAAGACAGATTGCGCGAACTTGGCTATAGCTGGAAGTGGGTCGACAATGGCGCCCTCAGCATGACGACACCCAGGCTGGACGCGATCCGCGATATCGGCAATGGCGAAGAGAGCTTCTTCAACCAGTTAATCGCTGCGTTTAGAGGCTGGAAAGATGCACGGAATGATCCGTCCAAATCCATTCGTCACGGAGATGGAAGCGCGATAGATGTTGAAGGTCTCAACCGGGCTATCGAAATTGCCGATGAACTCACCTATGATCTGCAATGGCAGGCTGGCGATGTCGTCTTGATCGATAACTTCCGGGTGATGCATGGACGCCGTCCTTATAAGGGACAGCGCCGCGTCGTCGCGTCTTTGGTAGCTTAATACAGATCTAAAGATATTGGCTTGTGCGTCCCAGGCCTTTACCATGACGATAATCTAAACCAGCAAAGGTAGGTTCATTGAAACTTGGCCTGATAGCCTTATTTTGTGTGACGGCCGCGCTTTATGCCAGTGTAGGGTTTGGCGGGGGATCGACCTATAATGCGCTTTTGGTGATGAGCGGGGCCGATTACCGCATTGTTCCTATTATTGCGCTCGCCTGTAATATCGTTGTCGTAAGCGCCAATGTAGTTCGGTACCATCGGGCCAAGCTCCTTGAGCTCACAGCCTGTTTTCCGCTCGTGGTTTTATCCATTCCGCTGGCCTGGCTGGGCGGCCGGGTGCCGATCCCGGAGATGATATTTATCGGGCTATTAGCCTTCGCGCTTTTATTTGCCGGGACGCGGCTTTTATGGGGGTCTTTTCGCGTTGTTCCTGAGCCGGGTCAATCCGGTCAGCGATTGTCTCCTGTGACCATGGCTTTAATCGGCGGCGGCGTTGGATTTTATGCCGGGCTTGTCGGGATTGGCGGCGGAATATTCTTAGCGCCAATCTTGCATTTCGCGCGCTGGGGCAGTGCCAAGGCCATTGCAGCGGCCTGCAGTTTTTTCATTCTGGTCAATTCTGTCTCCGGTCTGGCCGGGCAGGCATCCAAGCTATCTGATCTGGGTCAATTATCCATGGCTGTGCCCTATTGGCCACTTATTCCCGCCGTGTTTCTAGGCGGATTGATCGGTAATTATCTGGGTATATTCAAACTATCAGAGATTTGGATAAAGCGGCTGACGGGTATTTTAATTCTCTATGTGGCTTTACGTCTGACTGTAAGATGGTTCACAATGATCACATGACCAAAATTGTATTTCTAGGATGGCTGAAGGATAAAGCCGGAGTCGCAGAACGCCAAGTCGATCTGCCCGAATTGACGACACCGGAATCCTTGATCGCCTTTGTAGCGGGCGACAATGCCGAGCTAGCGAGCGCTTTATCTGAGCCATCCATCCGAATCATTATCAATAAATCGTTCCTAGCTAATAATAATACTTTGCCTGACAATATTGATGAGGTGGCCTTTATGCCGCCGCTTTCGGGGGGCTAATGATTAGGGTCCAATCAGAAGGGTTTGATCCCGGCGATACGCTTAATGAATTCATGCGAGGCCGCACGGATAAAGGGGCTGTTGTATCATTCACCGGCCATGTGCGTGATTTTGCGGGCGATGACAGTGTCACCATTTTAGAGCTTGAGCATTACCCCGGCTATACTGAAACTGAAATCGCCCGGATTGAATCCGAGGCGCTTGAGAAATGGCGCGGAATTGAAACGCTGATAATTCACAGATATGGCGCGATGGCACCGGGAGAGCCAATTGTCTTTGTCGGCGTTTGTTCCGCGCATAGACATGTCGCGTTTGAGGCGGCAAGCTATCTGATGGACTATTTAAAAACCAACGCACCGTTTTGGAAAAAAGAGATTCGCGGCGAGACAGAAATTTGGATAGAACCCAAAGAGACGGATTACGCGGCGCAGAAAGCCTGGGATAAATAGCGGGATATAATATGAGTTTTGGCATTGATGAAAGCCGGGCCTTTACGCCTATTAATATTGCGGTGCTGACCGTTAGCGATACTCGCACATCGGACAATGACACATCAGGTGATTTGCTCGTCAGCCGCATTAAAGATGCCGGACATAATCTGGGCGACCGAGCCCTGCTCCGGGATGATAAAAAGGCCATACAGGCCAAGGTCAAGTCCTGGATTGATGACCCATCTATTGATGCTGTGGTGTCTACAGGCGGCACAGGTTTAACGGGACGCGACGTAACGGTCGAAGCTGTCAGGCCATTGTTTGAAAAAGAGATCGATGGCTTTTCCGTTGTCTTCCACATGGTCAGTTTTGAAACGGTTGGGCTCTCGACCCTGCAAAGCCGTGCTATGGCAGGCCTTGCGAATTCGACTTTTATCTTCTGCCTGCCGGGTTCAAACGGCGCGGTCAAAGACGGCTGGGATAAAGTCATCAAAGCGCAGCTCGATAGCCGTCATCGTCCGTGTAATATGGTGGAGCTAATGCCTAGACTGGATGAACGATGAGCGAGCTTACACATTTTGATAAAGATGGCCGGGTCAATATGGTCGATGTCGGCGGCAAGTCTGTCACCGAGCGCTTGGCGATTGCGCGCGGCTCTGTGCATATGTCAGAAGACGCTCTTGCCCATTTGAAATCCGGAGAAAATAAAAAGGGCGATGTGCTGACAATTGCCGAACTGGCCGGGATTATGGGGGCGAAAAAAACATCCGAGCTTATCCCGCTATGCCACCCTTTACCGCTCACTTCCGTCAAGGTTGAACTCACCATATCAGACAAAGGCGTAGACATCACGGCCCGCGCTAAAACAAAAGGTCAAACGGGTGTTGAAATGGAGGCCCTGACCGCTGTGGCGACGGCTTGCTTGACGGTCTACGACATGCTCAAAGCCGTCGATAAAGCCATGGTCATCTGGAATATTGAACTGCTGGAAAAGAGCGGCGGTAAATCGGGTCATTGGAAAAAATGATTTCCGTTACTGAGGCTCGTGATTTTATTCTCAATGCTGCGCGCGCCATGCCTGCTGAAGAGATCAAGGTCCAGGATTGCGCTGGTCGGGTGTTGGCTGAAGATATTACAGCGCTTCGCACGCAACCGCCATTTGATGCCTCAGCTATGGATGGCTATGCCGTGCGGAGTCTATATGCTAATAAGGGGGACACGCTGACCATAATTGGGGAGGCGCCTGCCGGGCGTGAATTTGAAGACGAAGTCGGCCCGGGTCAGGCCGTCCGTATTTTTACGGGCGGGATCATTCCTGACGGCGCCGATCATGTGGTCATTCAAGAAGATGTTGAGCGTGATGGGGATCAGATCACCATCTTTGACGAACAGGACCCGCCTCGTCATATCCGCGCGGCTGGAATTGATTTTCATTTTGGTGACAGCCTTTATGAGCGCGGCGTCATGCTGACGGCGCTCCATGGTTCGGTTATGGCGTCGGCGGGAATTGAAACGGTTCGGGTTCATCGCCGCCCGCGCGTCGCTATATTTTCAAACGGGGACGAGTTAACCGAAATCGGCGCCGCAGCTAAACGGGGCTCGATCATATCCTCCACACCTGTGGCGCTGGCTGCCTGGCTAAGAGAATGGGGCGCGGACGCGGATTATCTCGGTATTGCGCGGGACAATTATAAGAGCCTGAATTTCAAAGTTGATCGCGGGCGTAAATACGACGTGATTGTGCCGCTCGGCGGAGCCAGCGTCGGAGAATATGATCTAGTTAAAGACGCTTTTGCGAAAAATGGGTACGCACCGATTTTTTCTAAAATCGCAGTCAAGCCTGGCAAGCCCACCTGGTTTGGAAAGCTGGAAAACGCATTGGTGCTAGGCCTACCTGGAAATCCGGCTTCGGGCCTTGTCTGCGCCCAGTTATTTCTGCGGCCTCTCATCGAGGCTTTATGCGGCCTCAACCCGACACTGCATATTCCGACCCAAAAGGCTGTATTATCGGAAGACATGCGCGCCAATGGCTCACGCACGCTTTTTTCGCGAGCTCACATTGCCATTAGCGATAATGCCAGCCTAATTGCGACCCCATTTCCGCGCCAGGACAGTTCGCTCCTAACGCCCTTTGCGCGCGCTAATGCTTTTATTGTGCAGACCCCCGATAGTCCGGCGCGGGCATTGGGTGATGTTTGTGATGTTATGGTTTGGGGAAAGCTTAGCTAGGCTTGCCATTGATCTCTGAAATTTTACGCATTAACTCCTGCAGGCTGTCGATGCGCAATTGCTCATCCTTGATCCCCATTTCCAGGACGTAGAGCTTGCCAAGCTGATTTATATTGAGATCTCGGCCATCGTAATGGCGTTCTTTGATTTTCATGAATTGGGAAAGTTTTGTCCTGTGTTGGTCGATCCTGACTGTGAGCTGATCTTTCAGCGCATCAAAATCCATATGCTCCAAAGCGTAAAACTTGGCGAGGAGTTCATCCTTGACGGAGGGCATCCGGTTAGGTTTTCGTGACCATAATTTGAGAGCGTTTTCACCCTCGGATGTTATCGTGTGGACGATCCGATTAGGCTTGCCGGATTGGCTAATTTCTTCGCTTTTGACCAGGCCCTTTTCCCGGAGCTTCCCGAGTTCCCGATAAATTTGTTGATGAGATGCCCGCCAGAAAAATCCGATAGAGGCATCAAAGTTTTTGGCCAGATCATAACCGCTCATGGGTCGATCCGTCAGACAAACTAAAATTGCTTCTGCGAGTGCCATATGTTTCCTTTGCGCTGGTTATGGCTTGGACTTGTAACTATGCAAATCGGTGCATATAAGCAGACAATCCACCTCTTAAATTAAAAAGGATATCTATGTCACTTCAAGGAAAAACTATATTTATGTCTGGTGGATCCCGAGGAATTGGTCTTGAGATCGCCAAACGTGCGGCCCGTGACGGTGCTAATGTGGCCATTGCGGCTAAAACCGCGGAACCGCATCCGCGATTACCCGGCACAATTTTTACCGCCGCCGAAGAAATAGAGAAAGCGGGCGGCAAAGCCCTGCCGCTTATCTGCGACATCCGAGATGAGCACCGGGTCATGGACTGTGTCAACGCGACGGTCGAAAAATTTGGAGGCATTGATATCTGTGTCAATAACGCCAGTGCCATATCGTTAACCGGGACAGAGGGGACGAGCATGAAACGTTATGACCTGATGAACCAGGTCAATGCGCGAGGCACTTTTCTTTTGTCAAAAACTTGTCTGCCGCACCTGCGTAAATCCGAAAATCCGCACATCCTTAACCTGGCCCCGCCGCTGGATATGTCGGTAAAATGGTTCAAAAATCATACCGCCTATACCATGGCCAAATATGGCATGAGCATGTGCACTTTGGGCATGGCGGAAGAGTTTAAAAAAGATGGTATTGCCGTTAATTCGCTTTGGCCATTGACCGCGATTGATACGGCAGCTGTGCGCAATGTGCTGGGCGGTGACGCCATGGCCAAGATGAGCCGCATTCCCGAAATCCTAGCCGATGCTGCGCATATTATTCTCACAAAGCCATCCAAAGAATTCACTGGGCAATTTGCGATTGACGAAGAAATTTTGCGCGAAGCCGGTGTAACAGATTTTTCGAAATATGCGCCGGGCTATGACGGGCCACTAGCCGGGGACTTCTTTGTCCCGGATGAGGTTTTTGACCGTCTGCCGACGAATATTATGCGCCATCCCGGTTATTCTTAAGGACTAAATATGTCTACTCTCAACGCCATCGACCCGACGCCGGATCAGATCAAGGATTTCCTATCCCATAAAAAGGCGGGAGAGCCGGTCTTCATGCTCAACCTGCTCAAGTTTAAAGATAAAGCCACCTATAAGGACGGGGAAGATATTTCCGGGCGCGAAGCCTATGGCCGTTATGCTAAAGCGTTTGACGCGGCGACCAATGGCATCACGACTGCAATTTTTGGCGGAAATATAAATGCCTTTATGATCGGCGAAGGCCAAGGCGAATGGGATGCAGTTGCACTTGTGCGATATCCATCGGCGCAGGCCATGCTCGACGCGGTTTCATCTGAGGCTTACCGCAAAATTCACAAACACCGACGCGCTGGCCTGGCGGGACAATTACTTATTTCCTGCGACGACACCAAGGTTTTTTAGGAGAACGCATATGACACAATCTTACGAATGTTTCGAAGTTTCAATCACGGATAAAGTCGCCCATATCGTCATGTCGCGTCCGGAAAAACGCAATGCTATGAACCTGGCATTTTGGAATGATATTCAAACTATCATTGAAGACATCGATGATAATGCTAAAGCCCGCGCCATTGTGATCTCATCGACTGGCCCCATTTTCTGTGCGGGTATTGATCTATCAATGTTGTCCGGTGTTAATGGACATGGCGATAAAAATAAAGGTGATTACGGTCCGGCTTTTCTCGATACTGTGACGCGTCTGCAGAACAATCTCAGCTCGCTTGAAAAATGCCGGATCCCTGTGATCGTCGCTATTCAAGGCGGCTGTATTGGCGGAGGCGTGGACTTAGTCACTGCGGCGGATATTCGTCTGGGTACAAAAGACAGCTATATCTGTATTCAAGAGATCAATGTCGGCATGACCGCCGATGTCGGCACTTTCCCGCGTATCCTCAATCACATGCCAGAAGGCGTGGTACGTGAGCTGGCCTATACAGGCCGGAAAATGGGGGCAGACGAACTTACCAGACACGGTTTTTATAATGACACTTATGCAAGTCAGGACGACATGGTTGCCGCCGCGCTTGAGATGGCGCGGGTTATCGCCAGAAAACCTCCTCTAGCCGTTTACGGCTGCAAGCGCATCATCACCTATGCCCGGGATCACAATACACAGGATACTCTGGATCAAATTGGGGTTTGGAATATGTCAATGTTGATCCCATCAGAAATGATGGAAGCCATGCAGGCTAATATGCAAAAGCGCGATGGAAATTTTGCAGATTTGCCAGAGCGTAAAAAAGCCTGACTGGATTAGTTATGAGCGGCGTCCGCCAGCGATCTTATCAAGTCCAGTGCACCGTCCACGCCGTTTTCATGCATGGTTTTAACGATAGCAGTACCGACGACGACGCCGTCAGCATCGGCGGCAATTTCGCTCGCGCGTTCCGGTGTTTTTACGCCGAACCCCACGACGACAGGTAGACCTGATGCTTCCCGGACTTTGGCGACCTGATCTTTTATGGCGCCAGGCTTATTCATGGCCGCGCCTGTTACTCCCGTCATAGAAACATAATAGACAAAACCCTTTGTACCCGCGACGACGCGGGGCAAACGTTTGGCGTCGGTTGTTGGCGTGGCCAGACGGATCAAGGCAAGGTCGTGGGTTTCAAAAGCTGCGCGCAGCTCTGCATCTTCTTCTGGCGGCAGATCAACAATGATGGCCCCGTCTACGCCGGAGGCTTTGGCATTGGCCGCGAAAGCCTCATAGCCCATCTGGTGAATAGGATTGCAATATCCCATTACGATGATTGGCGTCTTTTGATTACCCTCGCGAAATTCCTTGGCCATGTCCAAAACGCTTGTCAAAGTCGTCCCAGAGGCCCGGGCGCGAATGCCGGCTTCTTCGATAACAGGCCCGTCAGCCATGGGGTCGGTAAATGGAATGCCGAGTTCGATAATATCAACACCTGCGTCGGGCATAGCGGTCAACAACTCCATCGAGGAGTCCCGGTTTGGATCGCCGCCCATCATATAAGCGACAAAGGCGGCCTTGTTTTGGGACTTTAACGTGGCAAATGTCTGGTCAATACGGGTTGTCATAGCGGGCGCTTTTAGGGCCAGTTGATGCGAATATCCAGCATTTTACACGAATTTGGCGCTTTGCCGCAGATAGCTACCGAGACGCTAGAAGCTGTGCCGTCGTGTAATGACGCTCACAGGCCGCGCCCCGAAACCATGCTTTAAAGACGATCTGGCGGTGATTATCGCGATTTCCGATATCCATCATGGACTCGCCCATGCTGCGATCTGTCCAAAGTTCAATATCCATATTCGTTTCACAGCCAAGTGCGTCAGTTCGTTTGAACGATTTTTTGTTTGGTCCAGCTTCCTTGCTCTGGGTCGGCGTCCATCCAGCATCATGAAGCATGCTTTGGTAATCCCGATAGGCACTGACGTGATCGGCGATTGGGTAATAAGGCAAGAGCTTCTCACAGGTAAACAGCATGAACCCGCCGCCCATAACGAGACCCTTATTGATTTTGGCACATCCATCAATGGGGGCTGTTTTTTCGTGACGTGGTAGATCCAATAAACCGTCGAGCACATTATTGTCCTGAGCGAAAGCGCCTGTCGCCAAACATAACGTGCTTAATAGCGCGCCTGCCATTCGTAATTTTATCATGATTATCCCCGCGTTAACTGTTGTTGTATGGACAACAGCTATTGCGCCAGTGAGTTAACCAAAGTTAAATTTCGAGCGTGATTTGTTAAGGAAGGTTAACGGGAAACTAAATTGGCAAGTTAGCTTTTAAGGTTTAGTGCCTAACATTCTTTTCGAAGCGGGATAGCCTGATAGACTATTCAATCACTTCATTAGATTCACAAACGTTAATTCTGCTGTAAAAATATACGCTACCCCTCCGTCCCCGCGCTGATATGTTCGCCGAGGGCGTCGGCTATTGTGAAGACATCTTTGTCGCCGCGGCCGCACATATTCATGATAATCAATCCCTCTGGCCCGAGTTCTTTGGCGAGCTCTATGGTGCGCGGGATGGCGTGGGACGGTTCAAGCGCGGGCAGAATGCCCTCTAGACGCGCGCAGAGCTGAAACGCCTCTAGCGCTTCATCATCCCGGCAACTCACATATTCGGCGCGTCCAATATCGTGCAAATAGGCATGCTCAGGGCCAATGCCTGGATAATCAAGACCTGCCGATATCGAATGAGCATCATCGATTTGTCCGTGCTCGTCCTGGAGAAGATAGGTTCGGTTACCGTGTAAGACGCCGGGTGATCCACCGGTCAAAGACGCAGCGTGTTGCCCGGTCTCGACGCCATGTCCGGCTGCCTCAACCCCTATAAGACGTACGCTCTTCTCTGGCACAAATTCATGAAACAGGCCCATCGCATTAGAGCCCCCGCCAATACAAGCCACCACGGCGTCGGGCAGGCGGCCTTCGCGCTCAAGAATTTGCGCTTTGGCTTCGCGGCCGATAATGGCCTGAAAATCTCGCACCATTTCCGGATAGGGGTGCGGGCCGGCCACAGTTCCGATGCAATAAAATGTGTCGCCTACATTGGTGACCCAGTCGCGAAGCGCTTCGTTCATGGCGTCTTTGAGCGTCGCCGTTCCGCTGTGAACGGCTCGCACTTCGGCCCCGAGTAAGCGCATGCGAAAGACATTGGGCTTTTGGCGGACAATATCCACAGCGCCCATATAGACAATGCATTTCAGACCAAAACGCGCGGCGACCGTTGCCGTGGCCACACCGTGCTGCCCCGCGCCCGTTTCGGCGATGATGCGGGTTTTGCCCATGCGCCGCGCCAGTAATATCTGGCCCATGCAATTATTGATTTTGTGGGCGCCCGTATGGTTAAGTTCATCGCGTTTAAAATATATTTTCGCGGCTCCCCCATTTTCTTTGGCAACGTGCTCGGTGAGACGCTCCGCATAATAGAGCGGGCTCGGACGACCTACATAATGCTCGAGGAAATCATCAAATTCGGCTTGAAAAGACGGGTCAGCCTTGGCCTCTTCATAGGCTTTTTCCAGCGCCAGAATAGGCGGCATGAGCGTCTCCGCCACATAGCGCCCACCAAAATTGCCAAAGCGCCCATTCTCATCCGGAAGGTTGATATTATCCTGCTTGCCCATATGTCTTGCCTTATGCGTGAAGGCAGGCTTTTACGGGGTTGTCGCTTTAAATACCAGTGAATTTAGGTCGCAGAGAGCGCCTAATCTTCCACGATTTCAAATGTCAAACCGGAATAGGCCGTGAGTCTCTTGATCAGCTTATTTCCCATCAGAGTGGCCGGAGTCCAAAAACCACCCTTCATAGATTTGGGAATATCTTTGGCAATGCAGGCTGCTGCCTGTGCCAGCATTTTGGCGGTCGATCCGTAACCGGGATCCCGATCACCGGTAACCCGGCATGTGATTGACTTGCCATTCGGTGTCGTACCGAGAAACACAAGATCAAAACTTCCGTTATTTTGATCTTCCGGGCTGGGACCTTCGCCCGGTTTGGGCAGGATAAATGTCTCCATCACCCAGCGGGTCGGCGGGAAAGCGATACCGGCCATGAGCGCGCCCATGCCTAGACCTGTCATCTTGGCCCGGCGCCGACCGCGCCCGCCTTCACCTGTCACCATGGCTTCCTGATAGAGAAAGTCATCGCCATATAACTTTCCGGAGAGGGCATTGGAACGATGCACGACCCGGCTGTTAATCCCCTCCATGATAAACGGGCCAATCCAGGCACCATAGTTTTCGTCATAGGCGGTTTTGACAACGGCCTGCCGCGCGGTGAAACCATGTTCTGGCGGGCAGAGGCTGTAAGGGTCCATTAATTCCTTGCGAAGTTCCTTGTCCTTGGAGGCCTCTTTGATCAGATTGATCATGCTGGCAATGGTCCCGCCGGAGGCTCCGCCTTTCATGGAGATCACGCGCATATCGATCTTATTGCAGGTCTGGCCGTATTTTTTCTTGGCGTGGTCTTGCAGGAAATGCACACCGAGGTCCGAAGGAATGGAGTCAAAGCCACAGCAATGCACAATATGCGCGCCGCTCTTTTGCGCCGCTTCGCCGTAAATCTCTTGCATTTTACGGATCCATTGTGGCTCTCCGGTCAGGTCGCAATAATGGGTGCCGCTCTGCGCGCAGACTTTGACCAGCGTCTCTCCATAGAGCGCATAGGGCCCCACGGTTGAAACAATGACTTTGGTCTGTGCGGCCATGGCGGACAACGCCGCTTCATCTTTGGCATCGGCCGTGAAAATCTCTATCCCTGACAGGCCGATCTCTGCGCTCACCTTTTCCAGCTTGCTTTGCGAGCGCCCGGCAATGGCCCATTTAATTGACCCATCCGTAAAGGTCTCATGCATATAACGGGTCATGATCTGCCCGACAAAACTCGTCGCGCCGTAAAGGATGATGTCGAAGTTTGGGGTGCTCATACGGGTAGGTTATGGGTTTGGTGTTCAGAATACCAGTGATAAGTTAGCCATATGTTGTCCTTTATTTCGACATTTTCTGTTTTAATATTGATCTCATGCTCCGTATTTTAATTGTCTATATGATGTTAGCTTTCCCTGCTTGTTCGACAGAGGAAGTCGAGCTTTATGAGGATAGGGTCGGTCATTGTTATCGTGCCGACAAGATTTTTGACGTACACCCGTCAAATCCAAACGACATCAACAACGGCAGGTCCGATGTGGAAATTTGCTTACGTTTGGACGGTCAACGTAGAGTCAGACTTATTGATGCTGATGTTGTCCGCACCGTTTTCGTCGAAAAGGCACCTATACATGTCAGAAGCCGAGCTTTTGTGTGCGAGAACTACTTTTTGATCAGCGATGGTTCAGATAGCGAGAATGTGCTTGGGCATTCCTTTGAAAATACGATTTATCGTATTTCTGATGGACAAAATATGACAAGGTTTAGTTCCGAAGATTTACCCGTTAGAGACTGTTCAATATTCAAATTCTAAACTCGCTAGCGAGTTGATAAGTTGGTGTTGATATAGGTCCAAAAGGTGAGATCAGTCATGTTTGAACCTTAGCTTGGACCCCGCTCGCCAGCGAGGTAAGCGAAGTTTAGGGATATATTCAAACCCGCTCCACACTCACCGGCACACCATTTAATACCGCATTCCCCGACAGCTTATCTATAATCCCCGGATCAGTGAGGTCGTTACAGGACACGCCGGGGCGTTCTTGCGCGACCGATAATTTCACGCCTTTATGGCCATGACCAAAGCCGTGCGGGATGGAGATAACGCCGGGCATCATTTCGTCGGTTATCTCTGTGACGATTTCTACCTCGCCAATAGCGTTGTGCACGCGGGCCATGTCGCCATCTCCGAGGCCGAGCACGCCGGCGCTATCCGGGTGGATCATCATAGTACAGCGATTTGGGCCTTTGATGAGGCGGCGGCTATTATGCAGCCAGCTATTATTGGAACGAACATGGCGGCGGCCAATCAGCAGAAAATTATTGTCATTGGCGCTGTTCATTGACGCCGCGAGCGCGGATTCAAATTCATCTAAATCCGGGCGAATGGCTACGGGATAGCATTCGATTTTGCCGTGTTCTGTTTTGAGCCTGCCGGGCAAGCGCGGCTTCAGCGGGCCCATATCATAGCCGTTATCATGTTTGGCGATCTCGTCGAGTGTAACCCCGACCGGAGAGGCTTTAATTGCTTCGCCGAGCATGAGGCGCGGTTCGACCTTGGGATCGGGTTTGGCCCCATCGAGAGTTTTGATGGCATTGGTCAGACCGTGCAGGATTTCCCAATCGGCCAGATCGGTTTCGCTTTTTGGGTATAGAGCCTCCGAGTAAGAGGCATAATTGCGCACAGACAGCGGCGCGAAAAACAGATTATAGTGATCATTTTGCAGCGGTCCGCAGGGCGGCAGAATATAATCAGCATGCATAGAGGTTTCGGTCACATACATATCAATCGAGACCATGAGCTCAAGGTCTTCCAAGGCCTTGCCGATATGCTGCCCGCCTGGAGCTGATAAAACTGGATTGCCAGCCAAAACAACCAGAGCGCCAATTTGACCGTCGCCCGGCGTTGTCATTTCGGCCGCCAGTTCGGCTGCGGGTAATTCGCCGAGCACTTCCGGGGAGCCTTTCAGCCGGGTTGCATACCGTCCGTAAGAGCCCGTTCCGCTGCGCTCGACCGGATCAAATAGAGCCGCCGGAAACATCGTCCCGCCTTCGCGGTCGACATTGCCGGTCGCGACATTGATCATCTGGATCAGATATTGGTTGAGCGTACCAAAGCGCACAACAGAGACGCCCATACGGCCATAAATCGCCGCCGGCTTTCCGCTGCCGAGCTCTCGGGCTAGTTCATCAATGACCGATGGCGCGACACCGCAATGAGCGGAGAGCGCTGATAGGTCAAAACTGTCCAGACGCGCCCAAAGCTCCGGCCAGCCCGCCAGCATGTCTTCAAGCCGTCCGGGCTTGATTAGATCCTGGGATTGCAGTGATTTTAAAATACCCAGAAATAAAGCCGTATCCGTGCCGGGCCGCACAAAATGATGTTCATCGGCGATCTTGGCGGTTTCGGTTCGGCGCGGGTCAATCACAACCAATTTGCCCCCGCGTTCTTGGAGGCGCTGCACGCGTTTCTTGAAATTCGGCACTGTCCAGATCGACCCATTAGACGCCATGGGATTGCCGCCGACAATGACCAGATATTCTGACCGGTCAATATCGGGCACAGGATACATGGCGTTGTGGCCATAGACCCATTTTTGCGCAATCATGTGCGGGATCTGATCGAGTGTCGTGGCCGAGTATATCCCCTGACTTCCCCACATTTTGAGGAAGCCACGCATATAAAAATTGGTCGCGTAATTATGAGCATTAGGATTGCCCAGATAAACTGACGGGACCTTCACCCCCATTTTGACCCGCGCGAGTTTCTCCGCGATTTCGCTAAACGCGGCCTCCCAGCTAATCTCCTCCCAGGACTCACCGTTCTTTTTGATCGGCTTCCGGAGACGGTCAGGGTCGTTTTGTATATCCGGAATGGCTGTGGCCTTGGGGCAGATATAACCCTCGGACAAAACATGGTCCGGATTGCCTTTGACCGAAATAACTTCGCCGTCCCTTACGGTCATCAATACGCCGCAATTGGCCTCGCAGATATGGCAGGTTCGGGCGTGGATGATCTCGTTGGCATTCTTCTGCGCGTTGGTCATTAAAGCTTCTCCCTGTAACGACAGGGATAGCCTAAACCGGGCGGCTTATGCAAATTCATTCATATAAAGATCGAGGTAAAAATACCTGACTTATAACTGGGATAAAAGTTTTTCGATTTTTTGGTGGTCTTTCACGCCGGGCTGGCTTTCCGTACCGGAGCTCACGTCTAGAATAGGAGCGCCAGTTTGCGCGGCGAAAATAACATTCTCTGGATTTATCCCGCCCGCCAGAAACCAGGTTTTTGGCAGGGCGGCTCCGTTGAGAACATCCCAGTCAAAAGCCATGCCGTGACCTCCGCGCGCCGCGCCCGTTGGAGGTTTAGCGTCAAACAATAGATAGTCTACAAAACCGCTATAGGTCATGGAGGCGGTAACATCATCGGGCGTATTAATTGGTAGAGCTTTAATCGTTTTAACGTCGTAACGCGATGTAATTTCGGCGATACGGGCCGGGGTCTCGTCGCCGTGGAACTGAATATAGTCGGCTTGCATTGTATTGATGATATCGTCGATCAAATTATCATCGGCATTGACCGTAACGGCCACGCGCGGAATTATCCCACGGGCCGGGAGGGCTAATTGCGCCGCTTCAAAAACAGATAAACGTCTTTTACTTTTCGCCTCTATAATAAAACCTAAATAAGCGGCCCCGAAGCGGATGGCGGCTTCCACATCTTCCGGACGCGTCAGGCCGCATATTTTGACTGGGGGTTTCATAACTATGCTCATAGCCGCCGGACAGGGTATCGTCTATGATTTCATTTGCATCGGGTTTCAACGGCCACAACAAAATTTCCGTGACAGTGTTGGGCAAAAAAGTTGCGGCGCCGCGCGGGAGGGGGGCTTAACGCGGCGCCGCTGTCAAAGCGGATATTGTCCCAGGGGAGAGAACTTATCTACGCTCTTGACCTCTATTTAGGCAGCTTTTGCTTTTCGGGAAGGTTTCTTCGCGATTAAATTTTTGTCATTTTGACTGCCAATGGCGATTTTGCGGGGCTTTAGAGCCTCCGGTAATTCGCGCAATAATGTAATGACAAGCAGGCCGTTTTGTAGATCGGCGCCCGTGACGTGTACGTGATCGGCGAGCTGAAAGCGGCGTTCAAATCCGCGCTCGGCAATACCGCGATGTAAATAGGTCGTCCCGTCATCATTATCGGCTAGTTTTGCCTTGCGTCCCGTCACTGTCAGGACATTCTCATGGCTTTCAATCTCTAGCTCGTGATCACCAAATCCGGCGACAGCCAGCTCTATCCGGTAGTTATCATCGTCAATCTGGGCCACATTATAGGGCGGATAGGCGTTACCGCTATCGAGCTGCTGAGTGGCAGCATCAATCAATCCAGCCATACGGTCAAAGCCTACAAATGAGCGGTAAAGGGGTGAAAAATCATAAGTTCTCATAGCTAACATCCTTTCAAAGCAATGTCATATTGGACCCTCATCTGAGCGATCCATTAGGTTATGAAGACCCGTTTTGGCGTCTTCGGATATATTAGGTAGGAAATCGATTTCGGGTTTCAAGGGTACTGCTTCATGGCTCGGTGTTGATGGGTGCCAAAAACCAAAATTAAAGGATTGTTAACGACGTTTTACCACAGTCTTGTGGTATACATCCGTATGGAGACATTCATGGTCCGCATTAAAACCGCTGCTTTTTCCCTCGTTTTGGCTCTCACTCTAAGTGCATGCGCGACGACGAATAATAACCCGACAACCAATAGTGAAATTCAAAAACGTCATGATCAGGCCGTTCAAAATGGCGGTACGGGCTATTCTGAAAACGAACTTGTCGGCGCGATTTCTACCCATCTTGGGGTCACGGCCGAATCTGCGGCTACGGCCATTGAAAAACTGTTCAAGGACCGTGGTCGGCCAGTTGGTTATATTACAGGTGAAGAAGGCGGCGGCGCGATCGGTGTCGGCCTGCGTTATGGCAAAGGCACGCTCTGGATGAAAGACGGACGTTCGCAAAAGCTCTATTGGCAGGGCCCAACGGTTGGATTTGATCTTGGCGCTGATGCGTCCAAAGTCTTTACGCTTGTTTATGATCTGCAAGACCCGCAATATATTTTCCGGCGTTATCCGGGTGTTGACGGTAGCGCCTATTTCATCGGCGGTATGGCGGTAAATTATCAGCGCGCTAACGGCGTAACACTGGCCCCGATCAGAACCGGTGTCGGGCTGCGTCTCGGCGCCAAAGTCGGCTATACTAGCTACACCAAGAAACGAAATTACCTGCCATTTTAGGGCGATATAATGCGCGTTTTGCCGCGCTTATATTTTCGCCTTCCATCCCTATTTAAATAATATGGAACGCGCGCTTTATAGCTACCGGGACGATGTTGGCGTCCCGAAATTCGCCGATGATAAGCCTGTGATTGTTTTTGACGGGCACTGTGTTTTGTGCTCCCGTTGGGCGCGTTTTGTTCTCAAACACGACACAGATAAGCGTTTTCGGTTGTTAGCCGCCCATTCAGAGCTCGGCGAAGCCCTATATGATCATTACGGACTGAAAGCCGATGACTATGAAACAAATCTGCTTGTGCATAATGGTAGGGTTCGGATCAAATCTGATGGAACGCTAGCGATGTTTGGCATTTTAGGCGTCCCGTGGTCGGCAATGCAGATGTTGCGGATTATTCCGCGTTTTATCCGCGATCCGATCTATAATTTGATCGCGCGCAACCGCTTAAAATGGTTTGGTCAAAGCGATATTTGTTTCCTGCCGCCCCCCGGTTCCGAAGATAGGTTTTTGTAGGTTAGGCGAAAATTAAAAGCCGTGGTGTAGATATTAATTTCGCCGCTATATTCAGTTCCGGTGGTTATCTGGGCGTTGTTAGGAAGGGTGTTTCATGTTTCGCAAATCTACTCATTCAGATAGTCAGGCCAAGACTGGCGGCGGGTTTATGACGAAACTCAGCAAATCTGGCCGTGAATTATGGGCGCGCCAGTTTGGAGAAAAATCAGTCAGCTCAGTTGCGCTTAGTGAAAAGCTTTTATCGCTTCGGGGCGAAGCCTCTTCTGTGTTGATTGCTGATGAGTTGATGGCTCGGTTGTCCCAGATGGATGACGAAGCCTTTTTGGTTTATATGCAGGATTTGCTTGAAGTGTTTCAGCCCGATCCGGAACATCTTAAAAAAATAGCCGAGCAGTATATTGCGGCTCCGGGGCCAGATACGGCCTATGAATTATCCAAAGCGAGTGAAGCCACACGTCAGGGCGTGTTTCGAATGATGAGCACGTCTCCGCGCGGACCTATGGCACTTCTGGAAATCCGCAAGCGCCTGATCGGTCTGCTCAAGGCTCATCCGGAACTTAAGCCTATTGATGGCGGCCTGCTCTATCTGTTCCGGTCTTGGTATAGTCGCGGCTTTCTGGAATTGCGGCGGATCGATTGGACAACGCCAGCGAATATTTTAGAAAAGCTTATCGCCTATGAAGCCGTCCATGAGATTCAGGGCTGGCCAGATCTTCGCCGTCGTTTGGCTGATGATCGCCGCTGCTATGCGTTTTTTCACCCGGCGCTCAAAGATGAGCCGCTGATATTTGTGGAAGTCGCATTATTGTCTGAAATGGCGTCAAATATATCTGACGTTATCGATCAGGATATTTCCGAAGTCAGCGAAGATCCCAATACGGCAATTTTCTATTCCATCAGCAATTGCCAACCTGGTTTGAAGGGCGTGTCATTTGGGAATTTTTTGATCAAACAAGTTGTCCGGAAATTACAAGCCGATTTTCCCTCATTAGAGACCTTTGCGACCCTTTCGCCTGTACCCGGCTTTTCCAAATGGATCGCCCAGAATGACGCGGCTTTACATGCCCATGATTTAGACGATCAAGCGCTCTGCGCGCATTATCTGATCCATGAAAAACGAGGCCAGATGCCGCTGGATCCGGTGGCTCGTTTTCATCTCGGAAATGGAGCCCGGCTGGCCCGCCTCAATCCCGGAGGCGATATGTCCGAACGCGGAATGTCACAATCCAGAGGGATCCTTGTGAATTATGTCTATGATATGAAAGAGCTTGAAGACAATCACGAAGCTCTCGTCAATTCCGGCGTGGTCGCAACAACCCCGGCCATAAAGAAAATGGCCTCAAAAATTGATGGACAGCTCTAACTTTATTTTCGGATAGGCTGATAATAATCTAGCGGCGTTGTGACGGGTTCCACATAGCCAGTTGTTACTGGCGGTTCATATTGCTCCGTCTGCATTATGGCGCAGTCACCATTGGCCATTTTATATTGACCTGCCGGACAGGTCTTTTCTTCGATCGTTACGCTGGGAATAGCCGGAACGGGCGCTGGCGCGGGTGCCGGTTGCTGAACCACTTGATAGGTCGGGATCATGTAATACCCGCCGCCGCATCCAGACATGGCCGCGCTTGATCCGCCGCTATATTCATAAGACCCATAGCGACTCTTTTTCACGGACCCGGAATAGCCCCGGAGCTCTCCGCCGCCATAACGGGCAGACCCTCCAGAGTATTGACCCTGATAAGATCCGTATGCTTGACCGTGCATATGCGCGCCCATGCAGCCGCCGCCTATGCCATGAGCTCCCACGCCATAAGCTCCCGTGCCATAAGCGCCATTAGCACTATAACCGGCCATTTGTTGTCCATATCCGTTGCTATAATCGCCAGCATAATTGCCATAGTCGCCACCGCCATAACCCATGCTATAATCTTCGTCGGCACCGGAGCCGAAAGCGCTGCCTAATGAACACGCACTCAGAGCAAAACCGAGCCCGGCCAAACCGCAAATATTTCGAAATAGACGTAATGTCATCATAGCCTCAACTGATTCGAATCAGTAAAAGGCTCGCATCAACTTATTAATGGCCTATTAACCATGATTAAGAGGATATGAGCGAAGCCGCCCTTTCCGCGAGCATCATCGTTGGCGCATTCAGATTGCCATTGGGTATTGACGGAAAAATGGAACTGTCCACCACGCGCAGCCCTGATAAACCGCGCACCCGGCACTGCGGATCTACCACAGCCATGTCATCATCAGCAGCTCCCATTTTATTGGTGCAAGACGGATGATAGGCACTCTCAACGTTGTCTCGCACCCAGCCATCTATATCCGCGTCGGTTGTGATATGGACGCCGGGCTGAATTTCGTCTCCGCGATAAGGCGTCAGGGCCTCTCCTTCCAGAATTTTACGGGTTAAGCGTATGGTATTGCGCCAATCCTCCTGATCGCGCGGATCAGAGAGATAGTTAAATAATATCTCTGGCGCATCACTCATGTGGTTTGATGTAATCCGAACATGACCTCGGCTGAACGGTTTATTCGGCCCGACATGAACCTGATACCCATGGCCCTTAAAAGCTGTTTTGCCATCATAACTTATCGCGCCCGGCAGGAAATGAAACTGCATGTCTGGCCACGGTTTTTCCGGTGAAGATTTGATAAAGCCGCAGCTCTCAAAATGATTAGTTGCGCCGAGCCCGTCTTTCATCACAAGCCATCTGAGGCCAATGCGCGCCTTACTAAAGAGATCAAGCTTATTATTAAGCGTGATCGGCTCTCGGCATTGATACTGAAAAAAGACTTCAAGATGATCTGTCAGGTTCTCGCCAACACCGGGAAGCTCCAGGACGGGTTCAATCCCGGCATTATTGAGAACGGCTTGCGGACCGACACCGGATAATTGCAGGAGCTGCGGCGATCCGATAGCACCGGCTGATAGGATAACTTCTCGGCGCGCCCGAAGCTCTACAGGTCTTCCGGCGCGCAAGGCGCGAATTCCCGTAGCGGTCGTTCCGTCAAATACGACCCGTTCGGTCAGCATGTTTTTGAACAGAGTCAAATTCGGCCGCTTGGTTGCCGGTTTCAAATAGGCTTTGGCGGTTGATTGGCGCAGGCCTTTGTCCACATTCATTTGCATCGGGCCAAAGCCTTCTTGATCCCGACCATTATAATCCGGGCAGCGAGGATAACCGGCCTCGACCCCGGCGTCGATAAAGGCCTGATAGAGCGGACTGAGCTTCATGTCGTTACCAGTCCCGACACCCACGGGCCCGATTGCGCCGCGAAACTGGCTGTCTGGCCCGGACCAGCGCTCAAGCTTTTTAAAAAAGGGTAGGCAATTGTCATAATGCCAGCCTTCGGCGCCGAGTTCCGCCCATTCGTCAAAATCTTTGGGGTGGCCTCTGACAAACACCATACCATTAATGGAGGAAGAGCCGCCTAGCCCTTTTCCGCGATAACAAGGAATGACCCGGCCGCCCAGATGCGGCTCGGAAACACTATTAAAACCCCAGTTAAAGCGTTTTGTGTGCATCGGAATTGCAAGCGCCGAAGGCATTTTCACAAACACAGAATTGTCGCTCCCGCCGGCCTCAATCAGGGCGACCGAGATTTCAGGTTTTTCTGACAAACGGCTGGCCAGGATACAGCCCGCCGACCCGGCTCCGACAATGATGTAATCAAATTCCGTCATCGGGCCTCTTTTGGTCGATTCCGAAGCTTATGTATATGCCTCAATCCAACTATCTTATGCGTGTTTTCAGGAAGTCGGCCAGTGACCCGAGAAGAAGGCTGACCGTTAAACTCTGTATTATTCGCGCAATATTATTCCATGAAATGACTTGAACTCACTCTTGGCGTGCGCGAGAGCCCGTGATAGCTCAGCGCTGAAACAAATTTTTTTAAATCGAATCGTGATGTCGCATACCGAAACCTTACCGCGCGCTGAAGCTAAAGCGACCTCCTCGCCAAGTGGTCCGGCCCGAACCCGGGAGTTTGGGCGCTGGAACGGGCTCGGGCTGTGGACGCTTTATACCAAGGAAGTGCGCCGCTTCATGCGGGTCTGGCCGCAAACCCTGCTCGCGCCGATTGTTTCCAATCTGTTATATATGACTGTCTTTGTGCTAGCCTTTGCCGAGAGCCGGGCAGGCGGCGCGGACGTGTTTGTGAAGTTTTTGATTCCGGGCCTGATCATGCTGGGTATTTTAAATAATGCTTCGGCCAATACCTCATCATCGATTATGACCGGCAAACTCATGGGCGCGATCATCGACGTGCTCATGCCGCCGCTTTCCTATTTAGAGCTTGCGATTGCCTATATTGGCGGCGGTATGACCCGCGGTATTGTGGTCGCCATCGCAACCGCCATTGGCCTGTCGGTTTTTGCGGTTATGCTGCCGATCCATTGGTGGGCGGTGTTTTATTTCGGATTATCCGCTGCCATGATGATGGCGATGGTCGGGATACTTTCGGGGATTTGGGCCGAGAAATTTGATCAACTCGCCGTGGTCAATCAATTCATCATCTTGCCGCTCTCATTTTTATCCGGCACATTTTATCATATCGATATATTGCCGCCATTTTTCTACAAACTCTCGCTCGCCAATCCTTTATTCTATTTGATTGATGGTTTTCGTTACGGGTTTTTGGGCGAGTCTGATGGCAATGTCATGGTCGGGGTGGTTCTGATTGCGGCCATTAATTGTGTTTTACTATTTTTTGTCCTCCGGGTGTTAAAGTCCGGATGGCGTCTCAAGGCTTAGAAGGGAATTATCATGGCCAAAGGGGATCATCTCTACGATTGTTATAAACCGCCAGCACAGGAATTTGTGCGCGGTGAAGGGGCTTATCTCTATACGGAAAAAGGCGAGCGCTATCTCGACTTTATCGCCGGGATTGCCGTGAATGGTTTGGGCCATGGACATCCGGCCTTGATACAGGCGGTCAAGGATCAGTCGGAAAAGCTTTGGCACCTCTCCAATATGTTCCGTATTCAAGGGCAATATGATCTTGCGACCAAATATTGCGAGCATCTGGACTGGGCCGGGAAAGTCTTCTTCACAAATTCCGGGGCCGAAGCCGTTGAATGCGCCATGAAAACCGCGCGGCGCTATCATTATGATAAAGGCGATACAGAGCGCTATGATATTATCACCTTTACCGGGGCGTTTCACGGGCGGACCATGGGCACGATCAATGCGGGCGGTAATCCAAAATACCTTAAAGGCTTTGGCCCGGCATTGCCCGGATTTATTCATTTGGAATTTGGCGATCATGACGCGCTAAGGGCCGCTATGTCTGACAAAACTGCTGCTGTGCTGGTTGAACCGGTACAGGGCGAAGGCGGGCTACGGCCTATGCCGCTGGAGTGTTTGCGCGGATTGCGTCAACTCTGCGATGATCATGGCGCGCTGCTGATTTATGACGAAGTGCAGTGCGGCGCGGGCCGGACCGGCAAACTCTTTGCCCATGAATGGGCGGACGGCCAAGCGGATCCTGATATTATGGCCGCGGCCAAAGGCATAGGCGGAGGCTTCCCGCTTGGCGCCTGTATCGCCCGCGAAGATATCGCCGCCTGCATGGTGCCCGGAACCCATGGCTCGACCTATGGCGGGAACCCGATGGCGATGGCGGTCGGCAATGCCGCCTTTGATGCCCTGACAGAAAAGGGCATGATGGAACATGTGGTCAAAGTCTCAAACTTTCTCAAACAGCAATTTGAAGGCCTCAAGGATGAGTTCCCGGATGTGGTGGATGAGCTGCGCGGCAAAGG
>JAHDDC010000124.1 GCA_020629545.1 Hellea sp. | reverse complement strand
TTTTGATCAGTATTTACAGGTTTTCATTCAATGGGCCTTACGCCTATGACGATTTCAACTTGTTTGTCGTAAGTTTTAGCGACAGGTTTTTGAGCGCAGATTCGGTTATCGACAAAGTCAAATATCTGTTTTCGCCCAACAACTACCCACATACGAAGTTTTTTGGCCGGCTATTTTCAATGCTGCATTATCTGACGACAGGTTCGGTGAATTTCAAATTTTTGATAATGATAGGCGCGATCATTGTTACGGCTTTCACCTTCATAGCCCGAAGAACAACTCGATTTGATTTTGTATTATTGGTGCCCTTGGTATTCATGCTCTTACTACCCGAACGGATGAATTTCTGGGTTGGGACGGCGTCCGGTTATCCAATTCTGTTATGTAGCGGATTATTGATCTTTTACTGGCTTTCCATTGGTAAATTTGCTGCCCCGGTCATTCTGGCTTTTTTTACAGCCTTTGCTCAAAATCCTGGCATGGCAATTTTTATTGCAGCTTTTCCATTGTTTTTGATCGCGCCTAATAAGAGCTGGAGAAAGCGGGGCATCTGGATGGCAGTTTTTGCCGTATCGCTTTTTATTTTTTGGGCAATGGTGATCTCTAAAGGGTCTGAACTGGGTAACAATAGCGGAATGAATCTCACCAAACTTCCTCAATGTTTACCATCCATGATGGCTTATGAGGGACAGTTTTTGTCTATGCCGTTTTTTGGTGGCAATGGGATAAAACATTTTGTTCGGAATACACCGGCTCTGGGAATCATTATTTCAATTTTTATTTTTGGTGCGCTGACACTGCTAACCTGGAGACGGAAAAAGTCTTTCGCACCCAAAAACGCCATGCTTCTGGCTTTCCTGTTATTCTGTTTGAGCGGAGCCGGTCTCGCGGCTCTTATCACGGATGATTGCTCCGTTATGACCGATAACGTATCACCGCGATATATGATCTGGTCGGTTATAGCCTGGGTTGGCATATACCTGTATTTATTGCAAAGCTCATCGCGCAAGTTGCAGCTGCTGACTGCCTTGGTCTTTGCAGCTTTGTTTTTACCCCGTTTTGTTTCCGAATATGCCGATGCCCCTGAAAAGTTTGAAGAACGTCAATATATTTGGGCGCAAATGGGAACGATGACGAATGTACCGCCAAAGAAAGCACGATTTGATTTTGACAATTTAGAAAACTCAATAAATGATGGTATTTATTCACCGTCATTTCCAGATCATCAACAATCTGAATTCCCTTTTCCAGACCGGTCTAAAAAACTAAAAAGAACATGGTATGATCTCATCTCGAACGATCATTTTTGCAAATTGGAAATGATGATTAAAGCGGATTCTGATAGTCTCGTTGAAATATGGATTGGAAACGAAGATGATACAAAACGTGTTAAGCCCATTAAAACTCAACCAAAACTAACAAGAGAGTTTCTGACAAAAGGGTCTCGTCGTGTAAAAGACTTTCCCAAGATCACACGAAGATCAATGTCTTATTTATTTATAACCTCCGATATATCAGTGTGTGATCGTTTAAAGATTAGAGTCGATGATCGCGTTTCTGAAACCCTGCTTGTGCAATAAAAGCCGTAATATTTTTTAAAACGGCACTCCGTCCTCAGACTGCCCCGGATCGCCGGGTTTCAATCCCAAAAAATCGAAAACCCGGGGGTCATGTAAGTGACTCGGACGAATGGTTGTTAAAGCTTTGGCCATAACCTGCCGCGTTCCTGGTTTGCGAGATTCCCAATTATCAAGCATTTTTTTCATAGCTTGTCTCTGCAGTCCATCTTGAGATCCGCAAAGGTTGCAAGGGATGATCGGAAATTTCATGGCCTCGGAAAACTTCTGAAGATCAGCTTCCGAGCAACCCATGAGGGGCCTCAGAACAAATACATCCCCTTCATCATTGAGAAGTTTGGGCGGCATGGCAGCCAGACGTCCGCCATGGATCAAATTCATCATAAATGTCTCAAGAGCATCATCTCGGTGATGTCCAAGGACAATGGCGTCGCAACCTTCTTCACGGGCTATTCTATATAATATACCTCGGCGAAGCCTGGAACATAGCGCGCAATAGGTTTTATTTGCTGGAACTTTCTCTGTGACAATTGAATAAGTGTCCTGGGACTCTATGCGATAAGGCACGCCGATGTTTTCCAGCCATTCTGGCAATATATGCTTGGGAAACCCTGGTTGGCCTTGATCCAGATTGCAGGCGAGCAAATCAACGGGCAGGGCGCCTTGCCATTGTAGGTCTAAAAGAACAGCCAATAGTCCATAACTGTCCTTGCCGCCGGACAAACATACTAGCCATTTAGGTCTGTTAGCCTTACCTGTTTTTACTGCATATCGATCCAAAAGGCCAAACGTATCAATCACGTCTTGTGTTTGACGGACCAATCGTTTGCGAAGTTTTTTAAAACTGACGCTGTCGGGAAAATTCTCAAATAAAGAGGGGCGCGAAATGTCGACAATCTGGTTCATTCTAGGCGCTATGGCATGAGGGGAAATTACGGGCAAGTCTGCAATTTGATTTGAATTTCCAAATCCCAACGATAGAGATGACCCCAAGGAGTGGATTTATGCCGAGTCAAAAAGTTACATTCAAAGGCGCATTCGGAGACGATCTTTCCGCCAAGCTGGATTGGCCGGAGGGTGAGCTTAAAAGCTGGGTGTTGTTTGCGCATGGCTTTTCAATAGGCAAAGATCTCAAACCGGTTCGTACGATCTCCAAAACACTAGTTGAAGACGGTTACGGCATGATGCGGTTTGACTTTACCGGACTTGGGGAGTCAGGGGGGAGTTTTTCCGATACAAATTTTTCATCAAACTGCGAAGATTTGAGGCAGGCTGCCAATTATCTAAGAATTCATTTTAAAGCGCCTTGCGTTTTGATAGGACATAGTTTTGGAGGCACTGCGGCCTTGAAAGTCGCCGATGAAATTCCAGAATGTAAAGCGGTGGCAACTATCGGTTCACCTTGTGACACCACCCATATTATCCATCAATTTGCAGATCAAATTGAGGAAATCGAAGAAGAGGGGGAGGCCAAAGTATTACTGGGAGGCCGACCATTCGTCATAAAGGAACAGTTTCTAGACGATATTGCCAATCATGATATAGCGTCGGAAATTGCGAGTCTCGAACGAGCGCTAATGATATTTCATTCTCCACAAGATATTGTCGTTGGCATTGATAATGCCTCTCATATCTACTCAAAAGCCCGCCATCCTAAGAGTTTTGTGTCATTAGACGGAGCGGATCATCTTTTATTGAAGAATCCGAAAGACGCTGAATATGTGGCTCACGTTTTGGCGGCTTGGGCGCACAGATATATCTGAATTAGGATCGCGCCTAAATTAATATGTGCGTACCCGATAGATTAAATAACAGCTATCTAGGGCGGATTATCCCTGTCAATGTTGCTCAAAAGCAACAGTTAAACGGCTAAATACATCCCTGAACTGTATTGTTTTGTTTTCGTTCATATAACCTCTGCTTATTTGGTTGACGTGGAGATTAACTTCTGATTCACTAGGAATATTGTTTAAACTGGGGTTTACTATGAGAAAGTTTCTAATTGCAACGGCAAGTACGGCAGCCATTCTGGTTTCGCCCGCTCTTGCTCAAGATTATGATGATAATCGATTTGATGATAGCGGCTGGTACTTACGAGCCAATGGCGGTTATGGCCTCCATCACGACGCGGAGTTTGACGGCGGTCTATTCGTAGGTGATGTCGAAAGTGAAGGGAATGTAGCTGGATCGCTTGGTATCGGATATGAGTTCGGCAAAGGTGGTGACTTTGAGAACTTTCGTGTTGAGCTTGATGGTGATACGCTTTGGACTGACATGGGACAAATAGGTCAAAACATTGGGAGCTCGGCAAAACTTCGCACCAATACCGTGATGGCCAACATCCTTTATGATTTTGAAGATAGTGATTGGGATGGTGAAGGATGGAACCTTGTACCATATGTTGGGTTAGGATTAGGCTTGGTTCAAGGAAAGCTTGACGCGCAAGCACATGATGTACTTGGCACACAGGGAGCGTTGGTAGACAATCCTGCTTGTTTTGGAGGGATCAATGGCGCGTGTTTTGCTTCCGAAAAAGATTCGACATGGGGTGGGCAGTTAATTGCCGGTCTTGGAGTAAATATTGACAATAACCTGACCTGGGACACACACTATACTTACATGAGAGCTGATTCTGGCGGCCTCGATTTCGATGGTTCATTCGATCCCGGTCCGGCAAACTCACAATCGTTTCTTCAGCCATTTATTCATCAGTTCGAAATGGATGATATAGGAGCACACACGCTAGTTACTGGTCTACGCTACAAATTTGGTGGTCGTGAGGCTGCTCCTCCACCTCCCCCACCGCCAACACCAGATTTTAAGTGTTGGGATGGAAATATGGTGTTTAACTCTTCGGAATGTGCTGCGAAGCCTGTTGTCGAAGAACCAGCACCACCGCCCCCACCCCCAACCTACACATGTTGGGACAACTCAACGATCGTTTACGATCTGGCAAACTGTCCAGCTAGACCTGTTGTTCCTGAAGTCGTTTATCAAACATGCCCGGACGGGTCACAGGTTACGGATCTGGCTTATTGTGCTGTTGTAGAAGTTGCACGTTACAATAATTGTGGTCCGAATAATGTGGCGATTTTCAACGTACCTGTTGGAAGCACACCTAAAACCGTTAGTCGCCTAGGTACTATGCCTGAATTTGGTGACTCTCATGGCCTGACGCCAACTCAGTTCTATGAGAAGC
>JAHDDC010000037.1 GCA_020629545.1 Hellea sp. | reverse complement strand
ACCGGCATGCGGTGATGTAGATGTTTCATTTCGCCCGTCGCAGATGTCGTCAGAATAGCCGCCGATAACAATGTTATACCCTCATCTACGCGCCATTGATCCCAAAGTCCCGCAAATACCGTCATTTCCGCATCATTTTCGCGAATATAAAATGGTCGCTTTGCCCCTTCAAACCGGTCCCATTCATACCAACCGCTGACCGGAATTAGGCAGCGTCGACGTTGATAGGGCATCCTGAAACTCGGTTTTTCTCGAGCTGTTTCAACGCGCGCATTAAATAACGGGCGTCCGGCGGGTGCCTCCTTGCGCCAATGTGGATGAAGGCCCCAGCGCATAGGGACGACTTTTGGCATACGGCGTCCATCCAAGGCGACAACAGGAATAACGGATCCCGGTGAAATATTGTAATTGGGCTCCCATTCCCATAGTCCATCGCTACCGATCTCGGCATTGAATAGCGCCGCAATTTCAGCGAGATTTTTATGGAGCGCAAAACGACCGCACATCGTTCTAAAAATCCTGTTTTTCTTTCAAAAAATTCTTCTTCATAAATTGAAAGAACTGCGCACCGGGATTGGTATTGCTTGATCCAGCTGTTGTCTCGACAATATGCGTTTCCCAATCATATTCGTGCAATTGATCAGTGAGAGGAGATATAAACTTATACCCCATGCTCCAGTCTGCAAAACTCCGATTTAATATTTTACCCTTGTAGACGGACTGAACATTTTCGTGTCGGCGATCGGCTTCAATCAACGCAAAGATATTTTCGACCTTTTCATCAGGCCCTTCCAATATCTGAATAAACGACTCACCATCAAAAAACAAAACACCTGTTATGTGTTCTTCGCTATTTCGTGACCGTGCAGTGTCTAAAATCGCATCCACCATGCCTTGATCAAACACAAACCTCGCACGACTATGGTATACAAGTTCAATCATGAAATTCCCTAGCCCTTTATATTTTTAACAATTATTAAGGGGGTGGTCGAATTAGTCAAAAGAGAATCTATGAAAAATCTAGTCGACTGTGTCGGCATAGTTTGCCTTAAATCCGAGACCTGGGAAGTTCTTTTGATTCAGCGCGGAAGCCCCCCACGAAAAGGCGAATGGTCTATCCCAGGTGGACGCGTGCAGCCCGGAGAATCGGAATTCGACGCAGCCGTGCGTGAGCTATTTGAGGAAACTGGCGTAACAGCCAAAATTATTGACAAAATCGAGTCCATCCCAGCAAAGTTCGAAGGCTATAATTATCGCCTTCATGATTATCTGGCGCTTTGGACAAGCGGAATACCACGCGCCGGCGATGACGCCCAAAACGCCCGTTTCGTGCCCATAAGCAGGATCGGAGAGTTTGGAATGTGGAGCGAAACCGAACGCATAATCAACAAAGCTGTTCAATTTTTTAACACGGATGAAAAATTCTAATTCCCTCAAGTGGTAAATTTGCTTATGCTTATTAAGTGAATATGTATTTGAAATTATTGATCTTGGCGATCACTGGGACTTTGTTACTTTTAACGCCCAGCTTGTTACATGCCCAAACTGACTCAACCGCCGTTGACCCACAAAAAGCACGGGAAGAGGCGGAGTTAAGAGTAGAGTCTGAAATGGTTCAAATGAACTCAATTGTTGAAGCCATGGCTATGAACCTGGGCCAACTACACTATCTTCGAACTTTGTGTTTTACACTAACAGATCAAAAATGGAGAACGTTCGCTAGCCAGATGATGGATGTTGAAGCCCCTGGGGACGGGCCACGGCGCCAAAACCTTGTAAAAGCATTTAACAAAGGCTTTTACCTCGAGCAGGAACGTCACAAAGAGTGCTCTCAATCTGTCACGCTAGATGTCGCTGCCTTAGCAGAAAACGGCCGAAATCTGGCTGGAATGTTAGGAGATCCATACCGCACCCGATCTGAAGTAAAAACGGAGGAATAAATGTTGTGGCTGAGACTTATTCCCGCTGGTATCGCGCTGACTGTTTTGGTGGCCTGCGCAAAAGCGGTGCAATCTAAACAAGCCCATTCCGTACCTTTATCGAGCCTCGCTGGCTCTGAATGGGGATTTCAAGGCGACGATAATGGTCCGTTTGTACAATTTGGTTCCAAAAGCGATATTTCGGGTTTTGGGGGATGTAACCGCTTTTTTGGAACCTATGAGCTTAATGGACAAAAACTAACCGTTGGGCCTTTAGCTAGCACAAAGAAAGCCTGCGTGGGACCGGCTATGGAGACAGAGCGCAAGTTTTTACAAGCCTTACAAAATGCACGGCGCATTGACGCTACTCATCTGGCTCTTCAAATTTATGACGATAGCGGTGTCGAGCTTTTATCTTTGATCCGCCGGGACTGGGATTAAGCTAAAGACCACGCCATGGATTCACCAGCGTGAAATGGAATAATATGGCTGTCCTCGGCCAAAATCTCGCAATCAATATTTGAAGGCGATTTCTGAAGAACAATTTTATCCTTATTTATCGGCAATCCATAAAATTGCGGGCCGTTGATAGACGCAAATTTTTCGAAATGCTTTAAGGCGTTTTCTTCCTCAAAAGTTTTCAGATAACTCTGCAACGCACAGGGTGCATTAAATAGGCCTGCACAGCCACAATCTGATTCTTTTCGACCAACCAAATGCGGTGCTGAATCGGTCCCCAGAAAGAATTTGTGTGAACCTGACGTGGCGGCTTTTCGAAGTGCCAAACGATGTTTCTCGCGTTTCGCCACAGGCAAGCAATAGAAATGCGGGCGAATTCCACCCTGAAAAATGGCATTTCGATTAAATTCCAAATGATGGGGTGTTATGGTTGCTGCCAGATTTGATCCGCCCTCTGATACAAAATCTGCCGCCTCTTTGGTCGTGATATGTTCAAAGACGACTTTGAGCTCGGGAAAATCATTGAGAACACCAATCAATACCTGCTCGATAAATACGGCTTCACGATCAAAAATATCGACATCACTATGCGTGACTTCGCCATGAACCAGAAGAGGCATGCCAATAGTCTGCATGACCTTTAATGCCGGGTAGATGTTTTTAACGTCCGTTACCCCGTGGCTCGAATTTGTGGTCGCATGAGCTGGGTAAAGTTTGCAGGCCGCAAATACCCCATCTTCATAACCGCGCCTGATTTCATCTGGATCGATACTATCAGTCAAGTAGCAAGTCATCAAAGGCGTAAAGTCTAGATCCGCTGACACCGCGGCCTTGATCCTGTCTCGATAGGCCATCGCAGCCTTAACCGTTGTGATGGGCGGTACCAGGTTTGGCATAACAATTGCGCGCGCGAACTGTTTAGCCGTATAATCTGCCACTACTGCAAGCATTGCGTCATCTCGCAAATGGACATGCCAATCGTCAGGGCGGATAATTTCGAGTCGGTCGATCATAAATCAAATCGTTACACCAATTGGCGTAATATGACAGGGTCTATTTTAAAAAGCAGAGGGCCTTATCCTAGATTTTGGCCAACACTAAACCCAACCGCATATCCAGCGGCGTACATGCCCATTACCATTAAAATAACGGTCCCAAAAATAAACAAAGAGAACCGGATAAGCACTTTGTTCTGGGTAATCTGGACCAAGGAATGAACGATCCGTATACCGACATAAGTCCATGCGAGATACCAAATCCAACTTGGTGGTGTCTGCGTCAAAAACAAATAAAACATCAGAGCATAAAATATTACGGGCTGTTCATGCAGATGATTGTGATTGTCCGCAGCCCATCTCGCTTTGGCTGGAATTTGGTCCTTTAGATCTGGTTCGTCGATAAATCGTTGCGTGTCTTTCGTGATAGCGTTCATTGCAGGGATGCGCCGGATATACATGACGACCAACATGATCAATGTCCAAAGAATCAGTGCTAGAACTGGTGTTAAAAAATTGTCCATCGCTCTCTCCCGTTTGTCTCATGCTAGCCCAAATTAGAAAAGCATGCCAGACGCTAACGTCTGGCATGCTATATATTCATTTATAGGAGCACTTTACAGTTCAATATAATTCTCGACATTTAGCGTCGTCCCTTTGACGGAGAGGACTCTAAGCTCTGCACCAGCCTTAGGATTACCATCATCAATCTGTGCTCGCCATTGCGTGTCGCCGACTTGAACACGGCCTGCACCAAGTTCAAAATCGGTCACAGCCCTTACTCGCATTCCGATCATTGACCGGGCACGATCGTTTAGATCAGAAGGTTCACCGCCCTTCATTTTTGGACGGACAAATTTATGTCCAACAACCAGCAAAACTGAGGAAATCACAAAAAACAGGACAAACTGCATTTCCCAGCTAAAAAATGGCAGGACAAATGCGAGGATACCCACAAACAATGCAGCAATAGCCGGCCAAAGAATATAGGTCGTTCCTGTAACCACTTCGAGAATAAGTAACAGAACGCCGAGAATAACCCATTTTGTTCCGTTCATTGTCTCGAGCAGCGAGATCAATAAATTTCCATCACTATTCATATCGGCTCCCTACTTTTTGGACTTTGCGCCTGCTTCAAGCAAGGCTCCGACACCGCCCACAGTTGCCGCTAAACTTGAAAGTTCAGCTGGCACGATAACAGTTTTCTGATTTGGCGAGTTTGCCAATTTTTCAAAAGCTTTAACATATTCCTGCGCAACGAAATAATTGACGGCATTTACGTCTCCGCGCGCGATGGCCATAGACACCATTTCCGTCGCCTTGGCTTCCGCCTCGGCTTCTCGCTCACGGGCCTCAGCGTCCAGAAAAGCGGCTTCGCGGCGGCCTTCCGCCTCGCGAACGGCGGCTTCTTTTTCACCTTCGGCTTTCAAAATTTGCGATTGTTTTTGACCCTCGGCCATTAGAATATCAGCCCGTTTTTCGCGTTCCGCCTTCATCTGTTTGTTCATGGCCTGGGTGATATCATGTGGCGGAGAAAGATCTTTAATCTCTATCCGCGTAACTTTTGTGCCCCATGGGTCAGTCGCGGAGTCGATAACCGTCAATAGTTTGGCATTAATTTCGTCGCGTCGTGATAGGACCTCATCAAGGTCCATCGAACCGACAACGGTTCGTACATTGGTCAGACAAAGGTTCTTAATCGCATTGTCGAGATTGTTGACCTCATACGCTGCAGAGCGGGCATCCACCACTTGAATAAAGACAACAGCATCGGCCGTGACCATTGCATTATCCTTGGTAATCACATCCTGGGACGGAATATCGATTACGCGCTCGCGCATATTCATCTTATATCCCACTGTCTCAAAAAATGGGATTATGAAAGAGAGACCGGGTTTAAGGGTTCGCGTATATTTTCCGAATTGTTCTACCGTGTATTCCATTCCCTGAGGCACGGCTTTCACAGTTTTAAAAATTGTTACAATGATCAGGACAACAAGTCCTATCGGAATGAGGCTACTTAGATTTTCCATTCTCTCTCTCCTGAAACGGGCAATTTAAAGATTGTCTAAAACGTAATCGGCAGATGATACTTTAAACTCGCCGCCCGCTTCGACGTGCAGTTTTTCAACAACGCCATCATTGACGATCATGGCATAGCGCTGGGAGCGACCGCCCATACCAAAACCACTAGCGTCAAGTTCCAAACCAATCGCTTTGGCAAATAATCCATTGCCGTCAGCAAGCATTTGCATTTCATCGCTAACGCCTTGATCCTTACCCCAGGCAGCCATAACAAAAACATCATTTACTGATGTACATGCAATAGCGTCGACACCTTTGGCCGTGAAATCGGCAGCACGCTCTTTAAAACCCGGCAAATGTTTTGCGGAACATGTTGGCGTAAAAGCCCCGGGTACAGCAAACAGAGCAACTTTTTTTCCATCAAAAAGTTGGGCTGTCGTTACCGGCTCTGGTCCATCAGCGCCCATTGTCATAAAAGTCGCTTCTGGTAGCTTATCGCCTACTTTGATTGCCATGAAATTCTCCCTGAAATGTAATTGGCTTATCTTTAGATATGGGGATTCGCGGTACAAAACACAAGTTTCGCTTGAAAAATTCCCATTCGTCGTTGAGCATAAACCCATGGAAGATATATCGAATTTGTCAGGCAAATTCCTCATTGCCTTACCGGGAATGGGGGATTCCCGGTTTGAAAAGTCCGTAATTTACATTTGCTCACATAATAGCGACGGCGCGATGGGGATTATTATAAACAAGCCGAAAGGAGAAATCCTCATCTCGGATCTGCTGGATCAAGTCGGAATTAATGGCCAGGTCCGAGTCGCCGATACAGCTGTTTTAGACGGTGGACCGGTCGATATAGACCGCGGTTTTGTTTTACATAGTGCCGATTACTACAATGCGGGTACGAGTTTGAGAATATCGGAAACGCTAGCGCTGACCTCAACAAAAGACGTTCTCGAAGCGCTGACGACGGAGGCTGCACCAGACCTAGCTGTACTTGCCATTGGCTACTCAGGCTGGGGCGGCGGACAACTCGAACGCGAGATAAAACAAAATGCGTGGATGATTGTTGACGGAAAAGAAAGTTTGATTTTTGAGCAAAATTTGGACGAAAAATGGTCCAAAGCTTTGTCTTTTATTGGCGTAACACCTGACATGTTGTCCCATTTCGGCGGAAGCGCTTAGTCATGCTTTATCACATTGTATCAAACGGCTAGATAGCGCATATTATCGCTGATCGGGGCACGGGGAGAGGATCTTTGGAATTTCTGCAACAACTATTTCCTGAACTCACACGTGGGCAGATTGGCGTCCATAGTTTTATTTTTCTTGCTAATATTGTTCTGTTTTTTCTTGCAAGGCCTATCCTAACATTGATCGATCGCGGCAATGTTAATTCCACCAAAGTCTCGATTTTTCGTTTCTTGAATATTTTAGTATTTGGCCTTCACGTTTTGGACCTCGTCTTAATCCGCGCGAACTCTCAGTATCAGCACTACTTTATCAATATTGGCTACAGCATCATGGTTATTTATGGCGCGCTCCTGATCTATAGTCTCTTGGCTGCACAGTCCAAACGGCGGTTTGGTAAAGAAAGAACCTTGGACGGGAAACCAATCTATTTGCAGACCTACAGCTCCCGTATGATTGATCTTGTGATGCTCATTGCGATTGTCCTAACCGTCATCTATGTCTTGATATTAGTTTGGAATGCACAAGCCTTCTTTGCCGGTATTTATGCAGTGCTCGCCGCCTTTTTCGCGTTTACCAGCGGTATCTGGGCACCTGATATCGTTAGCGGCTTGATCATCTTAAATACAGAAATTCTCGAAGACGGCGACGTCATTGTCATTGATGGACACAAAAATGAGTACGTTATAGGCCGGGTTACGCTCATCTATATTGTTCTTTATGACATCCGAAATAATCACCGAACATTAATGCGAAATTCACTTTTCACTCAGCGCCGTATCGATAATTTAAGCCGGGTAACAAGTTCCAGCGGCATAAGACAGGGGCTTCTTTACAAAATTGGATATCCGCAGTTTTCTGGAGATCGCGACTCAAGACTGGCTCAGCTTTCTCAGTTTGAAGCCACAATTTGCGATATGTTTGAGGGCGCTTATGAAACATGTGTCGCAAATGAGGATATTATGATCAATGCTAGCAAGCCATTTGACTGGGCCTTAGTTAATGCCGGTGATTTTGCTCTGGAGTATATGCTTTGGATTTACCTGGATAGGATTCCTAATACGAAGGTCACTTCAACGATCCGAAAACACCTGATGGGGACAATTTATAAAGTGAACGAAGCAGTATACCGAGAGTCAATCGCCAAAAATATCGACCTGTCGACACCAGAAGTCCATCAGCACCTGACGGCAGCCCCAACTGAATTTATTTCGGAATATCAAAAGCAACGCGACCGAAATATTGCAAGCGCCAAAATGGGTAATAACAAGATCGAAAAAAAATTAACGTCCTGAGGTCTATTAATCACTACTTAGGCGGCTGAAAATTTCATGGTCTCGCCATTGCCCATTAATCTTGAGAAACGCCCGAGCGGTCCCCTCATGTTGAAATCCTAGCAATCCTAACAAATTTATCGAGGGTGTATTTGTCGCCTGAACAGCGGCTTCGACACGGTGGAGGCCCAAATCATCAAAACAGAATTTTAGTGCACTTCGAACCGCCGCGCGGGCAAAGCCTTGGCGGGCATATTCTTCACCAATCCAATACCCTAATTGAGCTGATTGTGCCGGTGCTGCTTGTATACGTGTAACATTGCAGGCGCCGACAAGGCGAAGATCCGCTCCTGCAAAAACATGAAATGGGAACCCGGATTTTTGATCTACCATTTTATTGTAACTGGCAAGCCTGAGCTTAAATGAATTACGGGTCAGATGTGCTGCACTCCAACCCGGCTCCCAAGGCGATAAAAAATCTTTATTTCGCCGGCGAAGATCTGACCATGCCTCAAAATCTGCCCATCTCGGGTGCCGTAGTTCAACACGTCCCCCCGGAGCCTGTTCTATAAGTGTCTTTGATTTCTGGCGGCCCAAAACCATCTATGCCTTTACGCCAAAGCGCCCCTCTCGTTTATGAAGAACAGCGTATATGATCAAAAGGACAAGTGCGAGTCCGTACCAAGTCAACATGTAATCAAAATGATTATTTCGGATTTCAGGACGTTTGATAGGCAAACTTTCTGCGTCTACAGCCCCTGGAACGCTATCAATGTAAAACCGCATATCCGCACCGCCGGTGACCTTGTCAGCCCAATTATGGGTATCAGGGTAAGGGTTAAAGTTGAACCAACGATTTTGATCAGGCGTACTTTTTACCCTAAGCTTATTCTTCTCACGAACCATCCGAATATATCCGACGACGCGGACGGGACCTGGTGTCTTTCCGACAGGTTCGGTCGTGTCATGAATGACTTCAAACCCCACAAAAGCATTTATACCACCCTGACTTACAGGCGAATAAAGCCGCCAGCTTACGTCGCGATTCTCCGCCGTAAATCTGCGGATAGGTATGTCGAACTTTAGATGCTCGGCCAGGATGTCAATACGACGAAAGTCGATAGGAGAGTCATCTCTCAGAGCATCTTGTATCTCGGAGAAAGATGTTACTGGCGGCGCTGTTAGCGAACTTTCAATTTCGGCCAATAATCCGGTTTTCCATTGCAAACGATGATACTGCCAGGTTCCCAACCATATCAAAATGGCCAGCATTACCAGCGTAACAATCGTGAGGCCCGGAAATGGTCTAAAATAGAGCTTCATCGGACTAGCTTTTATAGTCGCCGCCGCGGATTTCACGCGCCTTCGTTACCCACTGCAAGTTAAACATCACCCCTCGCAAAGGACGCAATAGTCCAATACAGGCAAGCGTTACAATCGGACCCCAAATTAAAAATGTCAGCCAGGTCGGTGCATTCGTTTTGAGATGAAAAAGCAGTGCCAATGGGACAATAAATATTCCCACGATAAAAATCACAAAAACTGCAGGGCCGTCTCCTGCATCTTCGATACGAAAATCAGCGCCGCAGGATAAACAGCTATCGTTAAACGACAGCAGTCCCTTGAACAGTTCTCCTTCGGCGCATTTCGGGCATCTGCCTTTCATGCCGGTAGATATGGGACTATGATAGGCCATAGTCCGGAAAGACTACTGGAATATGACGTATAGGAATACGAATAGGAAGAGCCAAACAACGTCAACAAAGTGCCAATACCAAGCCGCTGCTTCGAAACCGAAATGCTTTTCAGGTTTAAAGCCGCCTTTGACTAAACGCAGATAACAAACAAACAGAAAGATCGTACCGATCAGAACATGGAGACCATGAAACCCTGTCGCCAGGAAGAAGGCTGATCCATAAACATTAGTCGAAAGCCAGAAACTTCCGCCCGCTCCGTCCATATCGCGATGGGCGAAAGCCTCTGCATATTCAACGCCTTGCAGGTAGGTAAAGAATAAGCCTAGAGCCACAGTCAGCGCGAGTCCCCACTTTGCAGCCTTTCTATTGCCATGGATAAGTGCATGGTGAGCCCAGGTTACGGTCGTTCCGGACAATAAAAGAACAAGTGTATTCATCAGCGGCAGATGCCAAGGGTCGATGGTTTCGATACTAGGCGGGGGCCAACTCGCATAGCCAGCGGCATTCTCTGTAATATCGGGATTCCATTTGGCTCGAACTTTATGCCAAAGGCCAAGTTCAAAGAACATCCAAAACCAGCCTACAAAAAACATGGCTTCCTGCATGATGAACATAATCATGCCATAACGCAGTCCAATATCGACAACAGGGGTGTGATCACCAGCTTCGGATTCCCGAGCAACATCGCGCCACCAGCCATACATGACATAAGCGGCGAATAAACATCCCAAGAGAAGTATAATCCAACCACCATTTGAAACATCCCGCCCCTGGATTGTATCCAATCCCCGAGCCAAGAAAAATTCTTTCAATGCGTTTGGTTTCTCAACGTCACGTTCAACAAGTCCGGCGAAGAAAATCACCATGCCGGTACCCCAGACCAATGCGGCAAGCCCGGACAAAAATGGCCACGGGCTTGGTTCTACCAAATGATAGTCATGTTCAACAGCATGTGAACCCATAATTACCTCCAACAATGCCCGAGTCGCGGACCTGTCCTATTTAATTTGCTATAGCCAAGGCCAAGGGCCCTCGCAATAGATTCCCGTCCTAGTTCAGCGCATCGCGGCCTTGCGCCGCAGTTTTTGCCTCTCCAAGAATTGTCGGGTTTTTCACCCGAAAAAATGTGTAAGACAATGTCATATCTTTGACATCATCATAACGGCTCTCATCATCCATCAATGGTTCGACGAAAAACAAAACCGGCATTGAAACTTCCTGCCCTGGTTCTATCAATTGCTCAGTAAAGCAAAAACATTCTGTTTTAATGAAGAACGGCGCCGCTTTGATCGGTGTTACGTTAAAATTTGCAGTACCAACTAAGGGCTTGTCCGACAGATTTTTAACTTTGTAAAATGCCAGACCGGACTGTCCAAGATTGACATCTATATACTTTTGCTCTGGCTTGAATTCCCATGGAAGTTCAGGAGAAACATTTGAGTCAAAATAAACCCTGACTTTGCGGTCGATAATTTGGGTTTCATTGGCTTCCGCACGTCCGGTTGTCCCGCCATAGCCCGTTATTGCGCAGAACTTTTCATAAATATATTTCGATGAGAAACCTAACCCTAGCATAGCAATAGCGACAGCAATAAGTACGAAACGCGTTTGTCTATTTCTATCCATTTCAGCCGCCCGCGCTCACACCACGAAACACAATTGTCAGAAACACAAACACCATAAAGGCAACCAAAAGCAACGCAATCGCGATGTTTCGCCGTCCGCGAGCTTTTAGCTCAGCCTCCGATGGTTGATATCCTTTGGGGGTTTGCTTCGGCATTAGATAATACCCGCCAAGAGTTTATCGGCTGCTAAAGCGCCGAAGATTACAAACAAATACAATATCGAATACGCAAACAAATTGCGCGCTGTCTTGTCACCATATTTGACAGCATATAGCGACGCCTCGTCTTTAGCCGTCGCGTGCTCGCCAGCGCGAGATCGAAATAGCTTATAAGCCTGTGTCAAAAAGCCGACATTCAGAAGAAAAGCCATCGATCCATATAGCCAGCCCGCCATACCCGTCGCTATAGGCATTATACAAACGCCAGCCAGTAAAATGGAATAGACTAATATTTGGGTCCTCGTTGACTTTGGGCCCTTCACATTGGGCATCATCGGTATGCCGACCTTGCCGTAATCTCCGGCCTTATAAAGCGCTAGCGCCCAGAAGTGCGGCGGTGTCCAAAGGAATATAATGAGAAACAAGACGATCGAGTCTAACGTAATCTGACCCGTTACGGCCGCCCAGCCAATCATTGGGGGGAACGCGCCAGCAGCACCGCCGATAACAATGTTTTGCGGCGTATTTCGTTTGAGCCACATAGAGTAAATCACGGCGTAAAAGAATATAGTAAAGGCGAGCAAGCCAGCCGCCAACCAATTAGACGCCATAGCCAAAGCCCAAACTGAAAACCCGCTCATCATCAAACCAAAAGTGAGAGCGGTTTCGCGGCGGATTGTGCCGCGAGGAACAGGTCGTTTACGCGTACGGGTCATCTTCGCATCGATATCCGCATCATACCACATATTCAGCGCCCCGGATGCCCCCGCTCCTACGGCTATACAAACAATGATCGCCGCCATCGACCACATCGGTAAAGTGCCCGGCGCACAGATAAGACCGACCCAGGCCGTAAATACGACCAAAGACATTACGCGTGGTTTCATCAAGGCCAGAAAATCGCTTGGCTCCGCGGTTCCTAATCCACCAAGGCCAGACGCTGCATCATGCGTAAAGGCCGCCATCGTTTCCGATGCGGCCTTTCCTGGGTTCAAGTTAGACGCCTGAACCGACATATCTAGTGCTCGTCGTCATGATGTTCAAAGCGCGGAAGCGTATTGAACTGGTGAAACGGCGGAGGCGAACTTAGGGTCCATTCAAGCGTCGTAGCGCCCTCTCCCCAATAGTTGTCAGCCGCCGGGCGCTTACGCATGAAGGCTTCGATTAACATAGCAAAGAAGAACAACATACCAATTCCTGTCGGAACAATTCCCCAGGTTGAAACCTGATTCCAATATTCATACTCGGCTGCGTAATCGGCGTAGCGACGCGGCATGCCCTGAAGACCCAAGAAGTGTTGAGGCATGAAGATCATGTTCACACCGATAAAGAAAAGCCAGAAATGTGCACCCGCCAGCCACTTATTGTACAAGTAACCAGACATTTTGCCGAACCAGTAATAGAAACCGCAGAAAATTCCGAAGACCGCACCCATCGACAGAACGTAGTGGAAGTGCGCCACAACATAATAGGTATCATGTAGGGCTGTATCGAGACCAGCGTTTGCAAGTGCTACGCCTGTCACGCCGCCGATAACGAACAAGAAGATAAAGGCTAGAGCCCATTGCATGGGAATAGAGAACCGCAGTGACCCACCCCACATGGTTGCCAGCCAAGAGAAAATCTTTACCCCGGTTGGCACCGCAATCACAAGCGTGGCTGCGACGAAATAGGCTTTGAGGTCTACATCCATTCCGACCGTATACATATGGTGAGCCCATACAACGAAACCAACAACCCCAATCGCGACCATGGCATAGGCCATTCCAAGATAACCAAAAATGGGCTTTCGGGAAAATGTTGAAACAACATGAGATACTATGCCAAAGGCTGGTAGGATCATAATATAGACTTCAGGGTGACCGAAGAACCAGAACAAATGCTGGAACATCACCGGGTCGCCGCCCATCGCTGGATCAAAGAAACCTGTTCCTCCGGGTATACGGTCTGTCAGAAGCATAAACAAAGATGCCGCCAAAACAGGCAAAGCCAACAAGAGCAAAAATGCCGTGACGAGGACCGACCACGCAAAAAGTGGCATTTTGTGCATTGTCATTCCAGGCGCGCGCATGTTCAAGATAGTCGTAATAAAGTTGATCGCGCCGAAAATGGACGAGAAACCGGCAGCCAGCAGGCCAACAATAATGAAATCGAATGCAGGTCCTGGCGATCCACTCGTCGACAGCGGCGGGTACATAACCCAGCCACCGCCAAATCCCCCAAACAAAAAGGACACTAGAAGACAAATCAAAGCTGTCGGCAACAGCCAGAACGACAAATTATTCATGCGCGGGAAAGCCATATCCGGTGCGCCAATCATAATTGGGACGAACCAGTTACCGAAACCACCAATTACAGCAGGCATAACCATGAAAAAGATCATGATAAGACCGTGCATCGTCGCGTAAACATTAAAAGCTCGGACATCGTCACCAAAATACTGAAAACCCGGCTCGCCAAGTTCGAGACGCATCATAAATGACAAATATCCGCCGATAACACCGGCGATGATCGCGAAAATTAAATAAAGCGTCCCGATATCCTTGTGGTTAGTCGAGTAGAACCAGCGGACGAAAAATCCGGGTTTGCCGTCATCGTGGGCGTCGTCACCGTATCCTGCTACCATGATCCTGCTCCTATTCCTGCGCTGCGGTTAACATGTCACCGCTAAGACTGTTTTGTGCTGTTGTTGTGGTGAAGGCTCCTCCATTAGCAATCCATTTTTGGAACTCGCCTTTGGTCACGACCTTAACTTCAATTGGCATATAATAATGATTAACCCCGCAAAGCTCAGAGCACTGACCATAATAAGTGCCTTCTTTGCCTTCATAAACTTCAAACCAAGTCTCGTTGATGATACCAGGGATCGCATCCATTTTGACCCCGAATTGCGGCACAGCAAAGGAATGAAGATTATTGTTGGACGTTATCAAAACTTTGACCTTTGTTCCCGATGGAACGACCAAAGGGGCATCAGCGGCAAACAAATAAGGTTTACCAGCTGCTTCAGCAGCCGCTTTATTCAGCGGATTAGAAATATAGGAGTCAATTGTGTCCGCGTGCTCGGGATAAGCATACTCCCAGTTCCAAGTATTCCCCGTGACTTTAACTGTCATCTCTGTTTCAGGAAGATCGTCTTGGTTATAAAGCATTTTCATGGATGGGAACGCCATGCCCAGCAAAATTAAGATCGGAACTACTGTCCAAATAACCTCAATGAGAGCATTGTGTGTAGTTTTGGACGGCACAGGATTTGCGCTCTCGCGAAACCGTATCATGATGTAAATCATCAAAACTAGAACAAACAGAACAATGACCGTGATAATTGGCATTATGATCTTGTTATGAAACCCGACGATTTCTTCCATATTCGCGGTAACAGGCTCCTGCAGTCCAATACCGCCATTTTCCGGCATTGCGATGGCCATTGCCGATGTTAGCAAAAGGGCGGGAATCCCCAAAATAATAGCTTTTTTCAGACGCATACGAGTCTCTCAAGTTCGAGGGTACGGACTCACGTCCGAACGTTTGGGCTGTGTATAGGCGCATTTGAGCGAAAGGTCAGGGGTTTTGACCCGCGCGGATTGTCGCATTTACGGCCTTGCATAACACCCAACTTGACTTAAATAAAGCCAAGTACCAGCTAAATACTCTTAGCGAATTATAATATTCACGGAATAACCTGTATGTCTGACTATGTTTTCGATGATAGCGACTTGTCGTCTAGTGCGGCGAGTAAAATAGTCGATGAAACCCTACTCGGCGCCGATGATGGAGAACTTTATGTCGAGCGCGGAGAATCTGAAGCGCTAACATTTGATGACGGGCGATTGAAAACGGCAACATACGATTCCAGCCGAGGATTTGGCCTACGGTGTGTTGCTGGCGAAACCAGTGGTTTCGCTCAAAGCACTAACCTTGCACCCGATGCCCTTCGGCGCGCGGCAGCGGCTGTTGTCCTTGCAAAATCCGGCCATAGCGGTTCAATTTCTGACAGTCCGGCCCGAACTAACAAAGCCTTGTATGATGACGTCGACCCGGTTCTTACTCCAGTTTTTGGGGCGAAGGTCGACCTATTGCAAGAAATCGACGCTTATTGCCGAGCATTGGACCCAACCGTCGTACAAGTTTCAGTGACCTTATCCGGCTCACGCCGCGCCATTGCTATATTGCGCAGCGGCGGGGAACGCTTCGACGATGTTCGGCCGCTCGTACGTTTGAATATCTCAATTACAGCTGAAAAAGCCGGACGCCGCGAAACAGGTTATGCCGGAGCCGGCGGGCGCAAAAGCTATGATGAATTTATCGCCCCTGAACATTGGAAGGGTCTAGCTAAGGAAGCTTTTCGGCAGGCCCAAGTTAATTTGGAATCAGTAGCCGCGCCAGCTGGGCAGATGGATGTCGTCCTGGGACCTGGTTGGCCCGGCGTTTTACTTCACGAGGCTATCGGTCACGGTTTGGAAGGTGATTTCATTCGTAAGGGAACATCCGCATTTTCAGGAAAGATCGGGGAGCGGGTCGCAGCTCCTGGCGTCACCGTCGTCGATGATGGTACTCTGCCCGGCCTACGCGGGTCATTGACCATTGATGATGAAGGCACGCCGACATCACGCACAACTTTAATTGAGGATGGCATTCTTAAAGGCTTTATGCAGGACCGGTTGAATGCCAGACTTCTCGGGGTCGCCGCGACAGGCAATGGCCGACGGGAAAGTTTTGCGCATACGCCCATGCCCCGTATGACAAATACATTCATGCTTGGTGGCAATTCCGATCCGGGCGCAATCGTCGCCGATCTCAAGGACGGCATTTACGCTGTGAACTTTGGCGGCGGACAAGTTGATATCACATCCGGTAAATTCGTTTTTCAGTGTACTGAAGCCTACCGGGTGAAAAATGGGAAAGTTGGTGAACCCCTGAAGGGCGTGACTATTATTGGCGATGGCCCCACAGTCCTCACCCAAATTCGTCATGTCGGCAATGACATGGGTATAGATCCCGGGATCGGTGTTTGCGGAAAATCCGGACAAAATCTCCCGGTCGGGGTTGGTCAACCATCGTTATATGTAGAGAATATGACCGTTGGCGGAAGCGCGGGTTAAGCATCCCACTTAACAACATCTCAATTAATCTATTGGCAGTACTGTAGAAACTACAGTTGCAACCCTCGCTATTTTCGGGTGAGCACCTTATATCAACTACGCATCTAACACGGAGGTCCAAATGGCAGGGATGAATTTACTAGAAATGATTATGCAGGCACAAGGGGGCGCGTCAGCGCAACAAGCCGGGTCCGCTCTGGGACTTAACCAATCCCAAACCCAAAGCGCGATTGCGGCTCTATTGCCAGCTATCTCATCAGCGCTCAAACAGAATACAGGAAATCCAGAAGGCCTAGCAGGATTGCTTGGCGCGCTTCAAAAAGGAAACCATCAGCAATATTTGGAACAGCCCGAACTTATGGGGCGGCCCGAAACAGTTGCGGATGGTAATAATATCCTTGGACATCTATTTGGCTCCAAAGACGTCAGCCGTGCCGTTGCCGGTCATGCCGCTCAAAAAACTGGTATCGGAGCAGATGTTCTGAAAAAATTACTTCCCATGGTTGCGACAATGGCAATGGGCAGCCTGTCCAGCCAGACTCGGCAACCCAGTATGCAGCAACAGCTCGCAAGCCTGGCTATCAACAAGATGCTCGGTGGTGGTCAGCAACAACAAGCGGGCGGTCTTGGCGGCCTCCTTGGCGGATTACTGGGCGGCGGACAACAAAACCAGATACAGCAGCAGCAACGTGAAGCCCAACAACAGCATCAACAAGGCATGGGCATGCTTGGCAAAATGCTGGATGCGGACGGCGATGGTAGCTTAATGGATGATGTCCTTGGCATGGCGATGAAAGCCGCCATGAAACGGTAGATTGTTGACAATCGAAGAATAAAAAAGGCCGGCAAATTGCCGGCCTTTTTGTTTTTGAATTAAAATCTAAACTAGTCGTTAGAAATACCGTGTTTCTCATTATAGCGAATAGTATCTTCGCCTAAAGTATCGAGATGCATCATTCGCTTAATGATTGGAGACAAAACAATCAGGCCGACACCTGCTGCGACAGCCATCCAACCGACATTTGAGTAAACTTCTAAAACCTGGCCCTCATCACCACCTGCAGTCATCTTTGCGATTTGCGCTGCAGCGAAGTTACCTGCACCAGAAGCCAAGAACCACGCTCCCATGATCAGCCCCACCATATTAGGTACCGATAATCTTGTCATGGCTGACAGACCAACTGGTGATAAGCAAAGCTCGCCCGTTGTATGTAAAAGGTAGATGAAGAATATAAAGATAACAGGCGTCAGATTTGTCCCCGCAGTCTTGGCACCCCATACGAGGATAAGGAAACCTAAGCCAAGCTGTATGACGCCCAAACCAAATTTTGCCGGAGCAGAGGGCTCTGCGCCTCGCTTCGCGAGCCAAATCCAAAGACCAGCAAAGATCGGGCCCAGGAATATAATATACATCGCGTTGAGAGATTGGAAAACCGAGGCCGGAACTTCTGCACCGAAAAGGGTCCGGTCAACTTCTCTGTCCGTATACAAATTGAGTGATGAACCCGCTTGTTCAAATAAGGCCCAGAATAGAACCTGCACAGTGATCAGAAATAGCGCTGCCAAAATTCGGTTTCTGGCATGCGGCTCCAAGGTCATCACGGCTCTGACAATGATGTATAAATAAACGACCGGCATAACGATATATAGAAGTGTTTTCACGGAACTCTCGCCGCCGCGAATTAGCCACCAAATCACGCCAACCCCTATGAAGGTGAAGATGTAAATTAACCACTCTGTAGAAACCCCTGCCCGCTTCTGAGCCAGCAATGTCGGATTAGGTGACTCGCCTGCCCCCATTAAGAGCGGCTTACCCCAGACAAACACGACCAGACCCGCAAGCATTCCTATTCCTGCGAGACCAAAGCCATACTTCCAACCATATGTTTCGCCCAGATAACCGGCGATAAACGCCCCCATGAAAGCACCCAAATTAATACCCACATAGAATAGTGTGAAAGCACCATCGCGTCTTTCATCAGTTTTTGAGTAGAGCTCTCCGACAATGGTTGAAATGTTGGGCTTGAGGAAGCCAACCCCTGCAATAATGAATGCCAATGAAAGATAGAATATATTCATAATACCATCGTCACGCATGGCGGCGTCTCGAATTGGTTCGCCTTCAATTGCCATTCCCAAATGACCTAGAACCAATAAAATCGCTCCAAATAGAACAGCTTTTCGTTGCCCAAGATATCGGTCAGCTAGCATTCCGCCTATTACAGGCGTCATGTAAACGAGGGTCGTGTAGGCCCCATATATTCCGTAGGCTTGCGAATCTGAAAATAGAAAGTGTTTTGTCAGATAGAGGATCAACAAAGCCCTCATACCGTAATAGGAAAAACGTTCCCACATCTCTGCAAAAAACAGGATGTATAATCCTTTGGGATGGTTTCGCATTTGAACTAGAGTATAACCTAACCCGATTGCTGCCAGCGCTATCATTACGATATAAAATATCATGCACGTTTCCCCTTAAGATCTTATATTTCCAATCGTCTTGCCCTGCATAAGAGATGGACTCAAGTTTTTTTTGCTCAATTAAAGAGAGATTGGCGCAAATTTGGTTGAATATTGCGTAACATGTCAAAAAAGTAACTTTCCTTTACGACAATTGTCGTTTACGCCACCAGTTATGAAAAATATACGTAAACCATCTGAAGCCGAAACGGCCATTTTGCGGGTTCTTTGGGAAAACCAGCCCTGCACAGTAAAAACCATTCACGAAATCATCAGCGCCAGCAAAGAGGTGGGATATACGACCACACTCAAACAAGTACAGCGCTTGCTGGAAAAAGGGCTCGTCGCGAGAGAGCCTGGTCCAGGGAAGTCGTTTGTGTATAGCGCCGTCAATAGCGCGGAAGATACTCAGTCGAAACTGTTCAATCGCTTTGTCGAAAACACGTTTGGGAATTCAGTGTCTGATTTGGTTATGCATGCTCTAGGTAAGGGTGAACCTTCACAAGCAGAGCTCGACGAAATTCGAGAATTTTTAAAAACACTCGACAAAAATTAAGTCCAATTGCTGACAGGCTAATCGAGGGAGACGATAGAAATGGACATCACAGCAACACAAATCATGAACGGTCTTGGATTCGCGGTTTTGCATAGCCTTTGGCAAGGCATTCTTGCGGCTATTGTAGTTGTGATCATCAGATCATTCACCAAAGGGTCTCAAGCATCGCTTAGATGCGCACTCGAAACGGTTATACTTGCGGCTTGTTTTCTTGCTTTTGTATTTACCTTTATCATCAACACCGGAGCTTCTGCCCCGGCCTCGCTCTCCATCGCGACCATCATAGAGAGTGCGGGAAGTATTTTACCGGTCGCCATGACCGGGCCCGTCGAATCAGAGTCATCTACCCTCGTGCTTCAGAACCCGGCTTATTACGCTCCTATACTGGGCATGCTTTGGTGCCTGGGATTTATGCTATTGTCCGTTAAGTACTCAATGGCACTATATATGACCCACAAACTTCGAAAGCGCGGCCTGTCGGATGCGCCATCCGAATGGGCGAGGCGTTTTAAGGTACTGGTCTTAAATTCAGGCATTTTTCGCGGCGTGGCCCTTCATGTTTCAAGCAAAGTCAGCGGCCCAGTCACCATGGGATTTTTCAGACCTGTTGTTCTTGTGCCAGCCGGATTTTTCACGGGACTTCCCCCGGATCAAGTCGAAGCCATTTTGATGCATGAAATCGCCCACATACGCCGCCATGACTATCTGATTAATTTGGTTCAAACAGCTATCAAGACGATTTTGTTCTATCACCCGGGCATCCACTTCATTTGTAAATGTATTGACGAAGACCGCGAACAAGCCTGCGATGATTTCGCGGTCCGTTACACGCAAAATCCGACGTCTTTGATCAAAGGCCTCGCCGCGCTTCGTTTGAATCCCGCTATCGGAAATTTCGCGCTCGCCGCAAGCGAGACCCGAAACCCCCTTCTACGGCGCCTAACCCGTCTGAATGCGCCTGAGGAGAGCCGGCGCCGCCCTGAACAAGTTGTCACCTCCCTGGCGGCGCTTATGGTGGCGGCCGGTTTCTATATTGGTTTGAAGCCCGTTACAGCCGATGCGAGCGCCTCCAATGCTGCTCATGACGTTGTCCACGTCTCGAGCGAAAAACAAAATTACCATTTTGCGACCACGCGACACAATGGCCGGGATATCACATACAAACAGGCTGCTGATGGCTCCCGCTGGGTCAATGTCAGAAATAGCTGGTTCAATATTGATAGCAATCCCAACATTTTAGACGCCGTGCCCGCTATTCCCGTAGCGCCACGTATGCCATCACCAGACAACTTCAATTCTTATGTAAAATTTGAAAAAGCTGCCAACCAGTATCGTGTAAATTTGGACTATTATATTGCCTCAATTCAAAACATGAGTGGCGATAGCACACAAGCGGAGAAGTTACGCCTCGCCAGCAAGCAAAAACGTCGGGTTAGCCTTCCAAATCCGGACTTCGATGTCGACTATTTACAAAAGACGGCAGCATCGTCCGCGCCAGAAATACCGGAAACGCCTGGATTAATTCCTGGTCTTTATCTGGAGGGTGAACTTGTTACTCCCGAGACCCATGAAAGCTGGACCCCCACAGACAGCGAGAAGATCGAAAAGTTGACGAAAAAGTTCGAGCAAAAAATGGAAGCGATTGAAGAGGGTTTTGAAGACGCTTTAGATCGATTTGAAGATGCGTCAGAAGATTATGCAGAAAACCCCAAGGCAAATTTAAAGTCTTTTGAGAAAGCTCAACGAGAATTCGCCGAAGCGGTCGCAAATGCAAATCTCGAGCGGGATTCATTGTCCGAAGATCTTGACCGCAATATCAGTAAGATTGTGAATTCTCATGTCAAAAAGATTGAACAAGACTGGAATTCGAACACGGACAGCACGACCTACCACGCCGCCGAGAAGACAAGAATAAAGACTGAAAAGAATACTCAGAGCGATTTGGCGCAAAAAGAGGTTTCCGATGGTTATAAAAACGGAATGCTAGCACAGTTGAAATCAGACGCATTAATAGATCAAAATGCCGAAACAGCAGATGTGCTTTTCAAAGACGGTCTGGTATTTGTGGATGGAAAGAAAATTCCGCACAGTAAAGAAGACAATTACTGCAAAATAAACAAAGCCTTTAACATTCAAAAGAGTGACTATATGAGGGTCGAGATTTCGCCTCAGCGTCTCACAATAACAAATCACGCTCACTAAGAGATAAACGCATGACCAGAATTTTTAAATCGTCGCTTTTAGCGGCGGCGGCACCGCTCGCACTTTTTTTATCCCCGGCAATTCTCGCTCAGGAAACTGAAACAGGAAACTCGGCGCGAAGTTTTAGTGCTGATTATTTTACTCAATATGCGCCTCAAAACGCGTTTGATATGGTTCGCCGAATTCCGGGTTTTCAACTACGCGGAGGAAATAACGCCCGCGGTCTCGGTCAGGGTGGCGCCAATGTGCTGGTAAACGGTCAGCAGATTACCGGAAAAGGCGGTGACCCTTTTGATCAGATCGGACGTATCCCTGCAGCCAATGTGATTAGAATTGAAATTCTCGAAGGTACCAGCCTGGATATACCCGGACTTTCCGGTCAGGTTGCGAATATTATTAGCGAAACCAAGAAAGGTGTGTCAGGTTCCTGGGAATGGGTGCCTGAGTGGCGAACACGCCAACAAGCCAATTTATTGCGTGGCAATGTCAAAATATCAGGCGAAACTGGTAATATTGAATACGCTGCCGAACTTCGTAATCGTGCCAGACGCAATGGTGACTACGGGCCTGAGACCCGCCGCAATGCAGACGGCTCTATATATGAAATTCGCCATTATAAAGGTCGGTATAATATAGACGGCCCCGGTGCTTCTGCCAACTTCACTTGGAAGCCTAGTGAAGACCGTATCGGAAATCTGAACTTTGAATATAACCTCTTTAATCTAAACCGAAAGAGTGGATATGAGCGCGAAGCCATCACAAGTCGAGGTGCTCCCGGATCAGAGCGCTTCAACTTCGGCGAGGATGAATGGAATGCCAAAATCGACGGTGACTACGAGTTCCCGTTCCTTGACGGCAAGCTGAAAGTGATTGGATATTATAGGGCTGAGCACTCGCCTACCCTTGCACGTTTTTTCAATTATGACGGCGACTATGCGTTGACAGAACAGACCGAGTTTAAACAAACCGCCGACGAAGGCGAACTTATCGGAAAAACAGAATATTCTTGGTCCAAGCGCGAGGGGCGAGACTGGCAGGTGTCACTCGAAGGCGCTTATAATTTCCTCGATATTGAGAATCAGTTTTTTGACCGAATTAACCCGAGCAATTCTGGTGATTTATCCATGCTGGAAATCGATGAAAACCGAGCGGAAGCCTTTCTGACGCATACCCGAAAAATCAATGATAGATGGTCAGTTCAAGGCTCAATTGGCGCTGAATATTCCGAGCTGACGGCGGGCGGAAGCACACGGACATTCACTAGGCCGAAAGGTTCGATTCAGGCGACCTATACGCCAGATGATAGTCTGAACATAACAACACGTATTGAACGTCAGGTATTTCAGCTCAACTTTTTTGATTTTAGTTCCAACGTCTCTCTTCAAGATGATACGGGAGATCGAGATACGAACCTCAATCTCGTCCCTAGTCAAAATTGGTTCGGCGAAATAGCCATCAACAAGTCATTTAAGGATGGCCATTCAATTGAAATACAGGCCCATGGCCGGCTCGTTGAAGATATAGTCGATCAAATTCCGATCGATATCGTCAATCGGGATTCTGCCGGCAACATCATTTCGACCGATTATAGCACTGGCGTGGGGAATATTGGAAACGGCGAAATGGGAGGAATCCATTTCAACACGACGCTGAAGGGGGATCCGTTCGGTCTAAAAGGCGTTGAACTCCGTACGAATGTTGCCTGGCATATGTCGTCAGTAACCGACCCTATCACCTTGCAAAATCGCCAGAGCAGCGGACAACAAATGTCAGAGCTTGAGATCAGCTTCCGGCATGATATTCCAAATTCAAATTGGGCTTGGGGAGCTTATTTCCATACCTCTGAGAACGCGTCGCAATATAGTCCATTCGTCATTCAACGTTTCGATCATCGCCCGGGTTGGAGTGAAGTGTTCATCGAGCACAAAGACGTATTGGGCATGAAGGTCAGCGCTGAATTGGGATCAGCCTTAGAATCTTATAATCAGTTGGACCGGATTATTTATACGGACAGACGCGATCTATCGAACGCAACAATCGACCGTATTGAAAATCGAAAACGTGAATATGACGGACCTTATCTGGTTCTTAACATCTCGGACACGTTCTGATTGAATTTAAAGCCTCTTAACGGGAATAAAAAATGATAAAACTTTTTTCTAAATCGCCGCTGGCGATAACAATCTCCTTTGTCCTATTCTCCAGTGAATTCGCCCATGGAAACACGGATAGCGTCGAATCAAGTAAACGCGCATTTCAGCCAAATTATTTCGCACAATATGCGCCCCGGACAGCTTTAGACATGCTCCAACGTATCCCAGGGTTTCAGCTGCAAGGTGGAAGCACGGAGAGAGGGCTTGGCCAAGGCGGCGCCAATGTACTTTTAAATGGACAACAAATCACAGGAAAAGGCGGAGATGCTTTTTCCCAGGTCGGCCGTGTCAATGCAAGTAATGTCATCCGAATCGAGATTGTTGACGGTGCAACGCTAAACATAACTGGATTATCAGGACAGGTTGCGAATATCATCACGAAGAACACCGGCGTTACCGGGACCTGGGAATGGCGTCCCCAGTGGAGAGAGGAACTACAACCCTATTACTTTGCTTTTGACGCCTCAATCTCAGGAGAAACAGGCAATCTTAGTTATACCGCAGAAATCAAGAATGAAGGCTGGAATGGCGGGCATTTCGGCCCGGAACGACAATATAACGGCAGCGGAAATCTATTGCGCTCTCTCGATGAGAAAGCAATCTACAATGGCGATGTGCCTGGAGCCTCTATCAATTTAACCTGGACTCCCAAAGAAGGTCATATCGGACACCTAAATGGCGAGCTAACCTATTTTGACTTCAAACAAGATCAGCGTTCCTCTATTTTTCCAGAGTCTGACTCAACCCTGAGCGGGTTCGATAGCTTTATATTTACCGAGGACGAATGGAACGGGAAAATTGATGGTGACTATGAATTTCCATTTTGGCAAGGTCAGCTCAAGACGATTGGTTATTACCGTTTGGAACGCTCAGAAACCGTCGCTAAATCTCAACATTTTGCGCTCAATGCCGATCTTGAGATTCATAACGAATATCATCAGATCGCCGATGAAGCCGAGCTTATCGGGAGAACCGAATATAGCTGGTCTGCGGTTGAAGGACGTGATTGGGAAGTTGCCATCGAAGGCGCGTACAATTACCTGGATATAGGAGCCAGTTTTATGAACATACTGGCAAGGACAGGTTCTCCCAGTGCCTCGCGCGTTGAGGAACTTCGGACCGAGGCAACTTTAACACACCAACGCAGCGTTTCACCGAAATGGGATATTCAAACTTCAATCGGCGGGGAATACTCGGAAATCTCCCAAGGTCGCCTAACGAGAGATTTTGTACGTCCCAAAGGCTTTATTGCAACAACCTATAAACCGGAAAACAATCTAACAGTTCGAGCAAAGCTGGAAAGAGACGTAGGACAGCTTAATTTCTTTGATTTTGTTGATAGTGTAAGCCTTGAAGACAATTTCAACTCGGCAGGGAATTCCAGCTTGATCCCGAGCCAATCATGGGTTGGCGAACTTGAAGTCGATAAACAATTCAATGGGGGACACTCGTTTACGGCACGGATATATGGCGAACTTATTTCCGATCTGGTTGATCGAATTCCCATAGGAGAAGACGGTGATGCAGTCGGAAATATAGATAAAGCCAATCGCTATGGTATTGACCTTAACTCGACGCTGAACGGTGACGGTATCGGACTAAACGGCATGGAACTTAAAACAAGACTTAGACTTAGGGACTCGTCGGTTAAAGATCCATTGGGCGGGTTTGACAGGCGGCTCAACAATGACCTTAAAAGTAACTGGGGAGTCGAGTTTCGCCATGACATTCCTGACACGGATTGGGCTTGGGGCTTTGTCGCCAATATGAACAGTAACGCAAAAGTCTATCGGCTCACGACCATAAACGAAGCCAATAGAAATGCCCCGTGGTCCTGGGCATTTGTTGAGCACAAGAATATTATGGGGTTAAAAGCAAAAGTCACTGTTCTAAACGCTTTTAATGCTGCGGATGAATTTGATCGTTATATTTTTGATGGCCGAAGGGATACAGGAGAGGTATTGCGTTATGAAGATCGATCTAGGCCACTAGGTCGGTTCCTTAGACTAACGATAAGCGATACCTTTTAATAGATGCATTCCTCATAGGCACGCATGACATCACCGCCCCACTCGCCATTAAATTTCGCGATTAAAATATCCGCATTAGATTTTCCGGTTCGGGCAAACTCATCAAGCTGTTGAAGAAAGACAGTTTCATTCTCGCCGTGACCGTTTAGGCGGCCGCGCGCATTAAGACCTTCACGAGAGATCGTAAGCGCGATCTTGGCTATATCTTGTAGCGTTCCGTTTCTAAAGGGCGTTTGAAGTCCCATTTTTGGAACGTCGCGCCTGAGCTGATCACGTTCGTCATCGTTCCAATCTTTGACCAGATCCCAGGCTGTGTCGAGTGCGGGCTGGTCATATAAAAGCCCAACCCAGAATGCGGGGAGTGCACATAACTCGCCCCATGGTCCGGTGTCCGCGCCGCGCATTTCCAAAAATGTCTTGAGACGCACCTCGGGAAATATTGTTGAAAGATGATCGTCAAAATCGCTGATAGTTGGTTTCTCTCCCGGAACGACGTCCAGCTTACCGTCCAGAAAGTCCCTGAACGATTTACCAGAAGCGTCAAGATATTCGCCGCCGCGATAGACAAAATACATCGGCACATCGAGAGCGTAATCCACATATTGCTCAAACCCAAAACCTTCCTCAAAGGCAAAAGGCAGCATGCCGGTCCTGTCAGCATCCGTGTCGAGCCATATCCGTGAGCGATAGGACTTATATCCATTCAGCGTTCCATGCATAAAAGGCGAGTTGGCAAAAAGCGCGGTTGCAACAGGTTGCAGCGCCAAGCTAACGCGAAGTTTTTTGACCATGTCGGCTTCGCTACCGAAATCAAGATTGGTCTGAACCGTACAGGTCCTGAACATCATCTCCAATCCATGCGTACCGACTTTGGGCATATAGGCCCGCATAATTCCGTAACGCCCTTTTGGCATGACCGGCACGTCATCAAGCTTAGTCACCGGCCTAAACCCTAGGGATAGAAATCCAGCGCCTATTTCATCATTTACTTCTTTGACTTCACGTAAGTGCCGATTTACTTCAGCGCAGGTCTGGTGCACGTTCTCAAGCGGCGCGCCGGATAATTCAAGCTGTCCGCCAGGTTCCAGAGATACTGAGGCATTGTCGCGTTTAAGAGCGATAACATTGTCGCCTTCATATACGGGTTCCCAATCGAAACGCTGCATTTTCTGTAAAATCGTTTCGATCCCGCCTGTATAAGGAATAGGGGTTTTCTTTTCGAGGCAAAACCCGATCTTCTCGTGCTCTGTCCCGATACGCCAGTCAGATTTTGGTTTGGAGCCGCTGGCCAGCCTCTCTATCATTTGGGCTTTGTTTTCGATTATCGGGGAATTTTTTTTAGCCATGTTTCCCTTTACGCGGGCACTGTAATACCTGCAAGTATAATGCGCGAAAAAGTGATGACTAGTTGCTATTCATGAGTTGCGATTACTCAGAGGCATCAGACCTCTCCAAACGGAGAGGTCAAACATAGCCTACCAACAATGGCCATTGGGTTGATTCTTGACGGAAACCCACATCCGGGTGTCTTTGCGGAGATTTCCATATGCCGCAAAGTTCCAACCCCATCCATCATGATGATCGGCCATACGCCAGCCTTTACCAAACTGATTTTCACAAATTTGATTGGCTTCGTTTATTCCAGAGATATCCGAACCTTTAATGGGATGGCTGTTAGCCAGATGCCCGCCCGACCATTTTCGATATTTATTGCTGTTGTCATATCCAGCAGGGACAGCTGCATTTGATTTGTTGATACACATAATCGGCAAAGCGATTGAGCACAGGGCATCACCCTGATAGGGGTCGCATTTTGTCGTTCCGTCATCACAACCTACAAGATCGACTCCTTGAGCATTGTCGTGACTGATCTTGCTCCAGGTTACGCCTTTGTCATTGGCCGGACTTGCCATCGCCACAGGTGTCAGAATCGCAGCCGCAGCCAATGCGACCAAGCCGCCTTTTATAAAAGTTTTCATTGATTTCTCCTTGTTGAAATTGCGCCTCTTCAACGCAAAATCTGTCTAACAAGTTGAAAATCGATCTCTCGTGATAGCCATCACGAGACATCGGTCACCAAGCGTGACCGCTATCACGAAAAGAAAATAGATTGGCATGACAGAGGGAATTATTTCCGGCGCAGCTCAGAACCGTTAGGCCCGGTTTCAATGATGAAGCCGGCATCGGCGATCTGATCGCGGATTTCGTCGGACTTTTTAAACAGCTCGCCCATTTTGGCTTTGTCGCCCGCTTCTTTAGCAGCCACGGCATGCTCTCGAACCTCGTCGTATTGGTCGCGTAGAGCTTTCAATTCATCTGTCAGGCCAGCCTTGAACCACTCGTCCGGGTCTTTTTGAAGGAGGCCGAAAATATCCAAGATAAGGAGGCTAGGAGCAATTCCATTCTCCAGAGTCGTCAAATCATTGTTGGCTCGTGAGGTTTTCAACCAAATACGGGCCTCAGTAAAGTTTCTGGCGACGCTCGCTAAAATCTCTGGAACATTTAAATCATCATAAATTCCCAAATCATCACTCAAATCAGAAATATCGGGCATTTTCAATTCGCTAAACTCTGGTTCAATCTTTAACCGGTACCACCCGTCCAATTGCGCCTTACTCTCCTGAAGCAATGCCTCAGTCCAAATCAACTCACTTCGATAATGTGCCTTGAGAAGTGCCAATCTAATCACTTCCCCGTCCCATTCTTTCAAGAGGTCATGGACGAGCTTCACATTGCCGAGCGATTTTGACATCTTCTCGGAGCCCATATTGAGGAACTCATTATGGACCCAGTAATTGGCCATGGTCTTGCCGTGGGCGCATTCG
>JAHDDC010000123.1 GCA_020629545.1 Hellea sp. | reverse complement strand
TCGCCTCATAATGGCCGCTTACGGTTCTGTTTGATTAAGTATCTTGGCCTGTAACTCGCATTCGATTGCTCCTTTAGGAGTAATCTAATGTCATCAACTCAGTTTTTTCAATCAGACGCAGCTACCAATCAATCAGGGGCCCCCAGGGGACAAAAACGGCCACTGCGCCCTCGAGAAGTGTGGGCGATCAGAGCACGGTTGGAAATGCTTGGTGAGATTCGAAACCTGGCTCTGTTAAATCTCGCAATAGACAGCAAGTTAAGAGGATGTGACCTAGTTAGATTGAAGGTTTCTGATATTTCATCAGCTGGTTCTATACGAGAGCGAGCCATGATTATTCAAAAAAAGACTTCACGGCCCGTGCAATTTGAAATCACCAAAATAACCGCAGCATCTATCTCAGCATATATACAGCACGCGCGCCTTACTTCGTCAGATTATCTGTTTCAGAGCCGACAATCCACAAGTGAGCATCTGTCAACTCGTCAATATCATCGCATAGTTGATAGCTGGGTTTCACAAATTGGGTTGAAACCTGCTGACTATGGAACACATTCGCTTCGTCGAACAAAGGTCGCTCAATTATATCGAAACACCGGAAATCTGCGTGCTGTCCAGTTGCTTTTGGGTCATGCAAAGATTGAAAGCACAATTCGCTATCTAGGGATAGAACTAGAAGATGCTCTTCAAATTTCGGAGGCTTTGGAAATATAGGTGAGTGTCTTAGATGAGGCTGCGGTTTCAATCGGTCGTCGCAACACATTGGCTGAACCTCTCAGCCGGTGTTTCATAATCGAGTGTCTTTCTGGGACGCTCGTTGAGGGATCTTGCTACTGCATTTAGTTTGGCTTGGCTATGGACAGATAGGTCTGTGCCCTTGGGGAAGTATTGGCGCAACAATCTATTCGTGTTCTCATTGCTACCACGTTGCCATGGGCTTTGCGGGTCACAGAAGAACACATCGATATTGGTCTTAAGTGTAAAGCGCTTATGGTCTGCCAGTTCTTTCCCTCTGTCCCATGTCAGAGATTTGTAAAGCTCAGAGGGGAGCTTCTTAGAGTGTTTAATGAGCGCATTCACAACGGTGAGCGTATCTTTACTCGGCACTTTAACAAGCATGACATAGCGCGAATGGCGTTCCACTAATGTCGCAATAAAACTGAAGTTAGAGCCTGCGATAAGATCGCCTTCCCAATGCCCTGGTACCGCGCGGTCTTCGGCTTCAGCAGGCCGCTCGCTGATAGAGATGGCATCTATAATCTGCCCGCGCTTATCCGTTTTTTGTTTGGCATAGCGGGAGCGGCGAAGCCTGCGTTTATCTCGCAAGTAATGGATAAGTTCTTTCTTTAAGGCGCCGCGGGCCTGCACGTAGAGCGTTTTATAGATCGTCTCATGGGAGATGTGCATGTCCTCTTGGTGTGGATATGTTCGCTTGAGCCAGCCTGCAATCTGTTGAGGCGACCAGTAACGCTTCAGCTTTATAATAACGGCGCGGCGCAGCCCTGCGTCAAGCAACAACTTACAGGGCTTTGGCCTTAGGGCTTTTGTCCAGGCCTGTTTGTCGGCTCTAACAGCACGGTAGCGGCGACGGCCACCATTGCGCCCTATCTCTCGGCTGATCGTAGATGCCGCACGATTAAGACTGGCTGCAATAGATCTCATCGAGAGCCCTGCCACAAGACCCCGCGATATCTCCTCGCGCTCAGCCAATGTCAGGGCTAATCTTGACCGCCTGCGTTCCGGGGGACGAAGACCTCCTGTCTTCATAAGGATCTTAAATATCGAAGAATGAGGCCGATCAAATAGACGACCTATCTCATGGGCTGACTCACCGCGCTTCCACCTATCCCATATCTCTCGTCGCTGCTCTGCTGAATAATATATACGTCGTCTCATCTGCTCACTCCAGTTTATCTATAACTAAAGTGTTGCGACGACCGATTGAAACCGCAGGCGAATTTGGGACGCTCGTGGAAGGCAGTAAAATCCCCAAACCGGACTTAACGTAATCAGCGCTTATACATGGTTTTTTGTCTTTCACGGTGATAAAGATCCACCAAAGAAAGAGACCTCCGCAAATGAGTTATAACCACATCGATAGAATCCCAAGACGAATACTTGAAATGGGTTATTCAGCACTCGCACAAGCAAATACGCAAGCGGTGTACGGAGGACCCGGGACTGATGCAGGTTCTGATGCTCTATCGATAGTAAACTCTGCTTTCGCGGGAGAACTTATCATCAAGGCAATTATCGCCAAACAACACCCGTTATTGATTTTTAAAAATTTATTCGAGCTGGGCCCAGCTGACACATCCCCTATCTCAATTGATAGATTGTTACTTAAAGGAAAAACCTACACGTTTGGCGAGCTCCCTAATTTGCTTTGGACATGCACAGGAAACCAAATTAGTGATTTAAATTTGTTCAAGGACATTCAACAGGCCCGAAACGCCATCGTTCACTTTTGCAGCCCGGATGACCCTAACTTAAAGTCCCTTTCATTAAGGTTTTTATATCAAGTCGTAGACCCTTTATTGAATGAACATTTCGATGAATGCGCGATCGAATTTCACAATGATCACAGTGTCGATTATTCTTACATCGTGAGCTGTTTATTCTCTCACGAAATTTTATTTTCTGTACCCGATGGGTTCAATACTTCTGAAATTGATCATGTTGCTGAGTTAGAAACCACGAACAAGGATTATCAGTTAGAAATGAGAAAGCGAATCCGATTAGCTTCTAAGTAACGTCTAACGAATTGCTTTTCGCAAACTAAGTCAATATACCCGTAATAATTGAAATTTTAAGGCAACTCAATGGATCAATTAAATCGAGCCGATATGCCTGCGGTACTAGAACGCACAAACTTACGGCCAAATGTAGAGAATTTTTTGCTCCCGATTTACGAGTCTATTTCCAATGCAATTTATTCCGTTCAGGATAAATGGAAAGAACAGTCTGTTGAACAAGGCAAAATAGACCTCATTATTACGACCGCAAGTTTTAGCGCAACAGTGGCTGACAATGGGATTGGATTGGACGAAAAAAATTACGATAAATTCAAAACCCCTTTTACGAATCACCGATTGAAAAGAGGCGGGAAAGGGTTTGGACGGTTTGTAGGCTTCAAAGTATTTGAACGAATATCCTATTATTCCAAACATGATCAGGGACAAAGAAGTTTCGACTTTGACATTTATTCCCAACCTGAAATTACAAATCCCACTCTAAAGAAGGCACATAAATTTGAAACCGGCTGCACAGTATATTATGAAGGTGTGAAGGATAACTTTCAAAAAATTTCTGAGTCTCTCGAACCCGAGGATATTGTTGAGCGAATTATCCGGTATTTCTTGCCTTATTTCATTGGAGCGCAAATACCAGAATTTTCAATTACAATTGATGGAGCCAAATTCGATGCGAAACAAAACTTTCTAGAGTTCTTCGAGCCGCAACACGAAGAAGCAATTGATATCGAAATTGATGGCCAACCACATAAGTTTGACATTCAAATATCTAAAGTGAAGCGAAACAGCTTGTTTCAAAATCACGCAATGCTTTTGTTTGCAGGAGGCCGCATTATTGGCTCCGGACGAAATATTGAAGGCAAAATCGGCCAAGCCTATTTCGTCAATGATGACGGCGAAAAACAAATTTATATTTCGGCAGTTAGCGGCCCTTATCTCGATCAAAACGCAAATACAGCCAGAACTCAAATTGAAATGAGTGAAGACGAGATAGATGTGATCGTTCAATCAATAAGTTCTATTATTCTAAGCAAAGAAGAAGAATTTGTGAGGTCTCACAGAAAGAAACAATCACAAGGAGTTCAACTCGCTTTGGCACGTAATCCATTATTACGTACCGCACTAGGCACACAATCCATTGTTGATTATGTGTCAGGGAAACCCATGAGCTGGAAAGCTGAAGCTTTCGTCTCGAACCTAGCTCTCGAAAGGTATCGCGACCAAAGAGATTGGGAAGCGGAATTTGAAGCGGGATTAAAGAAACCCGAGACACTTGCCGATATGCGTGAGAAAATTTTCACGAAGATCGAGCAAGAAAATCGAGACGCCTTGGCGTCTTATGTTGCTCACCGAAAGTCGGTGATTCAATTAGCTGACGCCATCCTAGGTCTGCAAGATGATGGAAAAATGTCTAAGGAAGACATGTTTCATGACCTTGTTCATCCACGAATGGAAGATTCAGACTCAACTAAATTTTACCAGCACAATCTTTGGCTAATTGACGAACGGCTTTCATTTTTCTCATATATTTCAAGTGACCGTAGCAACAGCGGTAAAGGACGTAAAAAAGGTGATAAAATAGCCGATCTTCTCTTTTTTGATGAGTGCTCTATTTATCGTGAGAAAGATAACGATGTTATTGTCTTAGTAGAATTTAAGCGCCCCGGTCGGGATAATTACAAGTATGGAACGAGTGGGAAAGACCCTGTCCATCAAGTTATAGAACAAGCCATAAAAATTCGAGAGGAAGAAAGGATCATCGCTACCAGCGGGCGCACGATCACCATTCCAAAGGGAACCCGATTATATGGCTATGTTGTGGCCGATTTAGAACCAACTCTGAGAAAGCTTTGTGAAAATCAAGATATGACCCAAACTTGGGACAACAAAGGGTACTATTTCTATCACAAAACCCATGACATTTTCATTGAAGTTTTGGGGTATGACAAACTTGTCGACGATGCGCGAAAAAGAAATGCCGCATTTTTCGATATCTTGCTTGGAGATCTTGTCGATTAGAATCTTTTTTGGTCCGCTATGCCCCCAAAGCGGATCTAAATGAGTGTCTTATTTTGGGCAATACTGTTGAAAAACTCCTAGCGTCATCTCTTTGTTTCTG
>JAHDDC010000122.1 GCA_020629545.1 Hellea sp. | reverse complement strand
TCCTGCACAAAGCGTCCTATCGCTGAATATTGCCTTCGCGGCGGATTTTCTTTTGTAGTTGTAAAATACCGTAAACCAGGGCTTCGGCAGTCGGCGGGCAGCCCGGCACATAAACATCAACCGGAACAATCCGGTCACAGCCACGTACCACAGCATATGAATAGTGATAATAGCCACCACCATTGGCACAGGAGCCCATTGAGATAACGTATCGAGGCTCAGGCATTTGATCGTAAACTTTACGAAGCGCAGGGGCCATTTTATTGGTCAATGTTCCCGCGACAATCATCACGTCACTTTGACGGGGCGAAGCGCGCGGCGCAAACCCAAAGCGCTCCACATCGTAGCGCGGCATAGACGCCTGCATCATTTCAACGGCACAACAGGCCAGACCGAACGTCATCCACATCAGAGACCCTGTCCGGGCCCAGGTGATCAGATCGTCAGAGGCCGCCACCATGAATCCCTTATCGGCCAATTGGTCCGACAGTCCATCAAAAAACGGGTCATGTTTTTTTGGATCATAGGCCGGAATCCCCCGGTCTCTTGCACCGGCTCCAGCTTTGATGAGTTGGTCTGACATATATTCCTCTCGCCTCTCGTCCTATTCCCAGTCCAACGCGCCTTTTTTCCAAGCATACATAAGCCCATAGGTGAGCTCGAGCAGGAAAAGCATGACAACAACCCAGCCATAAACCCCGACCTGGTCGATCGATACGGCATAGGGGAACAGAAACGCGACTTCGAGATCAAAGATTATGAACAAAATCGCCACCAGATAGAAGCGCACATCAAATTTCATCCGCGAATCGTCAAAGGCGTTAAACCCGCACTCATAGGTGGACAATTTCTCAGTATCCGGATCCTTAGGCGCAATAATAGCCGGTACCGCCAGAAAGGCGATTGATAAGGCTAGTGCGATTCCAAACAGGATAAGGACTGGGAGATAGCCGAGGAGAAATTCAGACATAGAAGCTTCCTAAATTCGGAGCGGAACCTATAAATACTGCCACGCTATTGCAATGCTTAAATTACGTCTTTTTAAGGAAAATCCGCTCGATTTCCTGCATCGTTCCCGTCGCAAGAGAGCTCTTGTGGGCCAATGCTGTATCATTGCGAATCTGTCCAAAGCTGATACCCATTGTTGAGGATATCGATAGAGGCAATAATGAGCGACTTTTTACTTCTGGCATTTATCTTTTTAGCGGCCGGTGTAGCGGCAGTGCCCATCGCCTCGCGTTTAGGCCTGGGGTCCGTACTCGGATATCTCATTGCAGGCATTCTGATTGCGCCCATTTTGTCGGCACTGCATGTCGACGTTGTCACCATCCAGCATTTTGCCGAATTCGGCGTGGTTATGATGCTGTTTCTGGTTGGGTTGGAGCTGGAACCCGAAAAGCTTTGGGATATGCGCGGCCGCCTGCTGGGCCTGGGCGGCTTGCAGGTTGGATTGACGACGCTTCTTGTTATGATCGCCGCGCTAGCGCTCGGACAGATATTTAGTATCTCTTTGGCCATCGGGCTCGTTCTGGCCCTGTCTTCAACCGCAATCGTTTTGCAAACCTTGAATGAAAAGAACCTGATGAAAAGCGATGGCGGGCAAGCCAGTTTTTCAGTGCTGTTGTTCCAGGACATTGCCGTTATTCCTATGTTGGCACTCTTACCACTATTAGCTTTGCCTGAGCTGACGGACGCAGCGCACACTGTGGCTGACGCCCATCACGGAGACGCTGACGATGGACATGGTTCGCTAAGCCTGGTTGACGGACTCGCCGGCTGGCAGCGCGCATTGGTTACGATTGGTGCGGTCGGCTTCATCATCGTCGTCGGCCATTTTTTAATGCGACCGCTTTTTCGCTTTATAGCTATGGCTAATCTCCGCGAGCTATTTACAGCAACGGCGTTATTGCTGGTCATCGGTATTGCCTTATTAATGACCTTGGTTGGCTTATCACCCGCGCTCGGAACCTTTCTTGCCGGAGTGGTGCTCGCGACCAGTGAATATCGCCATGAACTTGAGAGCGATATTGATCCGTTTAAAGGCCTATTGCTGGGACTGTTTTTTATCACGGTCGGCGCCAGCGTCGATTTCGACCTGTTAATGGCGAATGCCTCGACGATTTTGGCCTACACTTTCGGCTTAATCTTGATCAAAGCCCTGGTTTTATTCACCTTGGCCAAGATCTTCAAAATCCCCGGTTCCGATAAATGGCTGTTTACGCTCGGTCTCGCACAGGCCGGTGAATTTGGTTTCGTCCTTCTGGCCTTTACAGTCGCCGAGAACATAATCCCCAAACCAATAGCCGACCAACTACTTCTTGTTGTTGCGCTCTCTATGTTGCTGACGCCGCTATTATTTATCCTGTACGACAAAGTGATAGCCCCAAAATTTAGCGCCAATCAGGACCGCGAAGCGGACGAAATGGAGGGCAAAGACGAAATCATCATTGCTGGCCATGGCCGTTTTGGTGGCATCGTCAATCGGATTTTACGGCATGCGGGTCATTCCACAACAGTTTTGGATTTCAGTGCCGATCAGCTTGAATTGCTTCGTAAGTTTAATATGGAAGTTTATTATGGCGACGCCACTCGACCGGACCTTTTACACTCAGCCGGCATCGAAAAAGCCAAGCTCCTCGTCATCGCAATAGATGATAAGGAAGCTATCACTAAATTGACCGAATATGTGGTTAAACACTACCCTCATGTCCATGTTATTGCGCGCGCAATCGATCGGCCGCATGTATATCAGCTTTGGTTTGCCGGCTGCCGCGATATTATTCGCGAAACCTATGACAGTTCCATGCGGGCGGGCCGATCCGCGCTGGAAGCTCTCGGCCTTGATCGCAAGGCAGCGGATGAACAGACCAAACTGTTTGAGGATATGGACCGGGCATCTATGGTTGAATTGGCCAATTTATATGACCCGGCATTGCCCCTGAGCGAAAACCCGGCCTATGTGAAACGCACTCGTGAATTGATGGAAGAATACGGTGCTAATCTGCACAAAGGTGCATTGTCAAAATCTGAGTAACGCTTGAGTTCGCCTATAGCCCATGCCATAGGCGAGACCATGAATGAAATGGTCGAAATATCCATTCCCAAACTCTTTAAAGAGGCCCCGGATTCGGTTTCTTTTAAAAAGTTGCGTAAACGGCTTTTACGTCAAACCCAGGACGTAATCGACAAATATAAACTTGTTGATCGGTATGCCGTTAAATCCGGTCAGGCCAAGCGGCCAAAATGGTTGATTTGCTTATCCGGCGGCAAAGACTCTTATGGCCTGCTCGCGGTTTTGCTCGACCTTCAATGGCAGGGTGCCTTACCCGTCGATCTACTTGCCTGCAATCTCGATCAAGGCCAGCCAGGCTTTCCTAAACATATATTGCCGGATTGGTTGACATCGCTTGGTGTACCTCACCGGATTGAATATCAGGACACCTATTCAATAGTCACCGAAAAGGTCCCGGAAAATAAAACGTTCTGCGCTCTATGCTCACGCCTGAGACGCGGCATATTATACCGTATCGCCCGCGAAGAAGGCTGCGATGCTATAGTCTTGGGACATCACCGCGATGATGCATTGGAAACCTTCATGCTTAACCTGGTGCATGGGGCACGTCTGGCAGCAATGCCCCCCAAGCTTTTAAATGACGAAGGTGACGTATTTGTCTTGCGCCCTTTGATCGGCAGCGCCGAAAGCGATCTTCAAAAATTTTCTGACGCCCTTAATTTTCCGATCATCCCTTGTAATCTTTGTGGATCTCAAGACGGCCTGCAGCGCCAAGCCATGAAAAAAATGCTGGATGAATGGGAGCAGCGCAAACCCGGAACCCGCCAGATCATGGCTAAAGCCCTCACGACCGTTCGGCCAAGTCATTTACACGATGAACGTGTTTTCGACTTCGCAGGGTTGCTGGCCGGGCAAAAAGGTGAAAGTGATGACGGCGTGCCGTTTTAGGATCAAAACAATCCGTAAACCTGTGCACTTCGAAGTAATAAGCGCGCTGCAACAAATAATATCAGCCCCGCCGTCACAACGCGTATCCAACGCGGATTAAGCCATCCACTACCGACTAGACTACCTATTTGCCCACCGACTAAGACCGCCAAATATAAAGGCCAATAATCAATCAGTGAAGACAAACGCGATATATCCTCAAGTTTCATCGCTTGCCCAATAAGTCCTGAGATAGAGTTGACCAGAATAAAGGCGCTGCAAATGCCAGCAATCGCCTTAGCGCGCTCCCAATTAAACAAATGAAGTATTGGTGCCAGAAATATTCCGCCTCCAATACCGACCATTCCAGACATGAAACCCAGGCCGCCACCAATCGTTGAAATGGGCAATCGGCGCTCAGAAGGAAGCGAATCATCCGAATATATGCGAGACTGAACGAGCATTAAAAATCCGGCAAACAAAAGTGCCAATCCCAGCAAAAGCACAAAGAGCGTCTCGTCGATTAAAATGCGCCCGCCAATCCAGGCCATTGGCACGGAAAAGGCAAAAAGCGGCCAGACTTTTCGCCAGGGAATGTGCCCCCCGCGATGAAATCGCCACGTGCCGCCTGTAACGACTATAATATTACAGATCAAAGCTATGGCCGGAAGGATAACGAAATCGGTCCCGACCAGGACCAGCACCGCATTATAGGTTGATCCACCGCCAAAACCCACCGCCGCGTAAAGTAAGGCGGTTAGAAAGAATAAACCTGCGAGTTTAAGGAGCGACATTGATATTCCCGGTTCTCATGAGAAATGGCTGAAAAAGTCAGCCCCGACAAGCCACAAAAAAACCCCGGCTTTCGAACCGAGGGGACTTAATCCATTTGGCCACTTCGAAAAGAAATGGCGCGAGTGACGGGACTCGAACCCGCGGCCTCCGGCGTGACAGGC
>JAHDDC010000121.1:2039-4983 GCA_020629545.1 Hellea sp. | reverse complement strand
GTGAAGGTGACATGTTGCATTTTGCCCTTGGGGTCTGTGAAACGGAAATCGACAAACCCGATATTCTCGTCTTTCAAACGTTTAATAATCTTGTCAGCTGACATTTTAGATCCTTTCCCTAACTGATCTTTTTAATTTTTAAAGTGCAGCTTCACCGGTGTCGCCTGTGCGAATCCGGATGGCTTGCTCAACATTGGATACGAATATTTTGCCATCACCGATTTTCCCGGTTTTGGCGGCGGTTTGGATAGCCTCCAGTGCCGCTTCGACCTGATCGTCAGCGACAACCAGTTCAAGTTTTAACTTTGGTAAGAAGTCGACAACATATTCTGCGCCCCGATATAGCTCGGTATGGCCTTTTTGACGTCCGAAACCCTTGGCCTCGAGAACTGTCATCCCCTGCAAACCAGCTTCTTGAAGTGCTTCTTTGACTTCATCGAGTTTGAACGGTTTGATGATTGCTTCAATTTTTTTCACGGTTAACCTCCTGAATTCTCGGGTCCTGTGTTTAGTCGAGACATCGTATGAGTCGACCTTAATCGGGTTAGAACCACTGAATTCTGCGCAGCCCCACCAAAGTGCATAATAAATGGACGGGAGCGGGCGGCGTGATGAAAAAATGTGCGTTATTTAGTCTGCATTTGATTCTAGGCTTGACGAAGCCTCCTAATATTAAGCTTTTAACTCACTACAAATATGGCTAAGAAGCCCGCGAATTTTCGATATATCCTATTATTGGAGGGCCCGTTTTGGCCGGAAAAACCTATATTACAGACGAGCAAGCCCTTAAGTTTCATGCTGAGCCCACACCAGGTAAGCTGGCCCTGCTTCCGACCAAGCCTATGGCAACTCAAAGAGATTTATCACTGGCCTATTCGCCCGGAGTGGCGGTGCCCGTGGAAGAGATCGCTAAAGACCCTGATCTGGCTTATGATTATACATCCAAAGGTAATATGGTCGCCGTCATTTCTAATGGGACGGCCATTTTGGGATTGGGCAATTTGGGTGCCGCAGCCTCTAAGCCTGTGATGGAGGGAAAGTCGGTTCTGTTCAAAAGATTCGCTGATATCGATTCATTTGATATCGAAGTTGAAGAAGAGGATGCGGAGAAATTTATAGAATGCGTACGCCGAATAGGGCACACATTTGGGGGTATAAACCTGGAAGATATCGGCTCTCCGGAATGTTTCATTATCGAGCAACGGCTGCGTGATGAACTCAACATTCCTGTGTTTCATGATGATCAGCACGGCACGGCCATTATCGCAACAGCCGGTCTGATTAATGCGCTTGACCTGACAGGGCGAAAATTTGAAGAGACCAAGGTTGTTCTTGCGGGTGCTGGTGCCGCTGGTCTGTCCGTTCTGGGCTTGATCAAACGATTGGGCATTCGCGACGAAAACGCTATCGTCGTTGATAGCCGCGGCGTCGTTTACCGTGGGCGTAAAGAATATATGGACCAGTGGAAAGCGCCCCATGCGATCGATACAGACAAGCGAACGCTTGAGGAAGCTATGGTCGGCGCTGATGTATTTTTAGGATTGTCAGTTGCGGGTATCGTCAACCAGGATATGATTAAATCTATGGCCAAAAATCCGATTATTTTTGCCATGGCCAATCCAGACCCCGAGATCGTTCCTGAAGATATTAAAGCCGTTCGCGATGACGCAATCATTGCAACGGGACGCTCAGACTATCCTAATCAAGTGAATAATGTTTTAGGGTTTCCTTATATTTTCCGGGGGGCTCTCGATGTTCGGGCCCGTAACGTCAATGAGGAAATGAAACTGGCCTGCGCCAAAGCCTTGGCGGACCTGGCGCGTCAAGACGTGCCTGAGGAAGTGGCCGCAGCCTATCACGGCAAACGCCCGAAATATGGTCCGGAATATATTATCCCGGCGCCGTTTGACCCGCGCTTGATTTCTGAAATTCCGCCTTACGTGGCTCAGGCCGCTATGGACACTGGAACGGCCCGCAAACCCATTGAAGATATGGAGGCCTATCGAAGACAACTGGCTCGGCGTCAGGACCCGACAGCCGCACTTTTACAGGGGATTACGGCGTCTGTTCAAAATGAACCTAAAACCATCGTCTTTGCCGAGGGTGAGGAACCGGCTGTTATTCGCGCAGCTCAGGCTTTTCAACAAAGGGGATTGGGGAAAGCCATTCTCATTGGGCGTGAAAAACCGGTTCAAGATAATATGAAATTGCTGGGCATTGAAAATGGAGAGGACCTCACAATTTTGAATGCCCGATTATTTGACCGGAATGCGGAGTTTGTAGAGACCCTGTACGGTAAACTCCAAAGACGTGGGTTTTTGAGACGTGATGCCCAACGTTTAGTAAATAATGACCGAAATGTTTTTTCGTCACTTTTACTGAGCCATGGTTTAGCGCAAGGTATGGTAACAGGGGTTACTCGGACTTATGACAAAGCCCTCAAAGATGTCCGAATGGTTTTGGCTCACGATAGTGAAGAGCGAACGATGGGCGTTTCTGTGGCTATCAATAAGGGCAAAACACTATTCATTGCGGATACGAATATTACCGAGCTGCCAACGGCGAAAGATCTCGCAGATATTACTGAAACAACGGCTGGTTTTGCCCGTCAATTCGGCTTCGAGCCGCGTGCCGCGCTTTTGTCCTATTCGACATTTGGTAACCCCGTTGGTGAACGGATGGAGAAGGTTCGAGAAGCCGTTCGGATTCTTGACGACCGGCAAGTCGATTTTGAGTATGAAGGTGATATAGCTGCGGATGTGGCGCTTGATCCTTTGCATACGCTGACATACCCATTTTCGCGTCTAACGGACTCTGCGAACATTTTGATTATGCCGGCGATTCACTCGGCATCGATTTCGACCAAACTATTGAAGGCCGTCGGCGGTGCGACGGTTCTAGGTCCATTCCTGACTGGACTGGAGAAACCCGTACAAATCTGTCG
>JAHDDC010000121.1:0-1939 GCA_020629545.1 Hellea sp. | reverse complement strand
CAGCTATAATTTTTGCCTTAATGGTCATGTCGATTATCGTAACGATATTGATTTCGTCCGTTTCAGCGATTCTGACACTTTATGAAGCCGAGCCTGAGGTAACAAAAATGGCGAGGCAATATCTTATTATTTCTCTGCCGGCTCTTGTCATTGTTTCCATTTCGATGATTTGCAACAATATTCTGAGGGCCGGGGGCGAAGCCGTCTTGCCAAGTTCGATTATGATATTGGGCGCGGTTATAAATATTATTCTGGATCCATTTCTGATCTTTGGTTGGGGACCATTTCCTCGAATGGAAATTCAAGGAGCGGCACTTGCAACCCTGACCGGAAATGTCATTGCGGCTTTGTTTGGGCTCTATATGGTTGGTATCCACCGAAAAGCGATTTCATTTGTGGGAATGAGCTTTGGTTCTTTCACTCGCGCCGTGAACATTATTGGCGGAGTTGGTGTGCCAGCCATGTTCACAAATATTATTGTGCCTATAGGAACTGCGATTGCCGTCTATTTTGTCAGTACCAAGCTATCCACCAAAGAGCTTGCAGCTTTCACCTTATCCAGCCGGGCAGAATTGATTTCTGTTGGGCTGTTATACGCCTTATCAGCCTGTATTGGGGCTATCACCGGACAAAATGGCGGGGCGGGGCTGACAGATCGCGTCCGCCACACGTTTAAGACCTGTTACGCTATTTGCTTTTATTGGAGCACGATGATGGCCGTTGTACTGGCTTTGTTTGCACCGCAAATCGCCGGGTGGTTTACAGATGATGCTGAGGTGATCGCTATGGCGGTCCCGTATTTTTATATCGTACCGATTACGGTTTTTGCATATGGCTTCGTTTTTGTGAGCGCAGCCGGGTTGAATGCTCTGGGGCGCCCGCGATATGGCCTGATCTATACAATCATTAGGTCACTGGTACTCTACACAACCTTGATTTATTTCGGAATTGAATATGCCGGGCTCAAGGGCGCATTCGTTGGTATCGCCATAGCGAATATGATTTCAGGATTCATAGCCTTTGGCTGGACCATGAAAAAAGTACCGATGACGGCTAAAAAATCCTAACGGATCAGAGAGACTTTGCCGCGTAGCATGTCAAAAAACATGACCCAGTCGCCCATCAGGCTATAAACGGGATGTTTGAAGGTGGCGGGTTTGTTTTTCTCAAAAAAGAAATGGCCAACCCAGGCAAATCCATATCCTAAAACGGGCGTCAAAAGCAGCCACCACCAATTGGCCGTGGCGAACACCCAGACCCATAAAGCGACGATCAATCCGGTCCCAATAAAGTGCAGTCGGCGGCAATTTACATCACTATGTTCGGCCAGGTAATAGGGATAAAAAGCCTTGAAGCTTTGAAAACCTTCTGAATTTCTTGGCGAATTTTTGGTTGTAATATCAGTCATTTAGTGAGTTTGCCGAAAAATTTCAGTAGGCGCAATGTTTAAATCAATCGCCTCCGCCCCATATGTCCATCATCCATATTAGGGAGAGACATATGGCAAATATCAATTTTACGGGCAAAGAGAAGCTCGCAATTCTAGGCATGTTGATCGCAGCTTTCGCGGTCATGTATGTTTGGATGATCCGGCCTGCCAATTACGACTGGGTAGATGCGGGCGAAACAACAGCAGTTATCGATACCATCCTGCCCAATAAAAAGGTCATCGGGCCGACACACATCAAAGCTTTAGTGACCTTGGAAAGCGGGCGAAAAGTGCTTGTGGCCTTACCTGCTGATCCCAATATTCAGCAAGGTAGTGAGTTGCGCCTGGCTGTTAAACAGGACAGCGTGAAGACAGAAGTGAAGTCCTATAGCTTTATCCGGGTGAACTAGACGATGTAGTCCTTGAGGCGGTCAATCACCCAGAACATAGCGATTCCGCCGATGACATAGGTGATCGCTGTCTCAGTGATCCTGTTTTTGTTTAAGTGTG
>JAHDDC010000036.1:19681-29270 GCA_020629545.1 Hellea sp. | reverse complement strand
CCGGAAGCGAATGACGCGACAAAAATTACAACCGAGCAGGGCAAGCTCGTTGGTTTTACGGCCGATAATGGCGCGCATGTCTGGCGCGGTGTTCATTACGCCGCCGACACATCCGGCGAAAATCGATGGCGTGCGCCTCGGCCTGCTGCATCGTGGGACGGCGTGCAAGAGGCTTTAGAATTCGCGCCCGTTTGCGCGCAGATCGCGACACCGTTCACACCAATTCCGAGTTTTACCAATTGGGAACTAGAAGGCTCAGAAGATTGCCTCGTTGTTGATATTTATGCTCCCCCTGGTGCCAAGGGAAAGAACCTGCCGGTTATGCTTTGGATCCATGGAGGAAGTAATGTGTCCGGCGCGTCGCAGCTTTATGTGGGCGAAAACCTCGCTGTGAATGAAAATGTCATTGTTATGTCCGTGCAATATCGCTTGGGACCTTTGGGATGGTTTTCCCATCCCGCTCTCGTCGACAGTGCGTTGATCCCGGAAGATAAAGGGTCAAATTTTGGGACGCTGGATTTGATTGCAGCTTTAAAATGGATAAAGTCAAACGCGGCCGCATTTGGCGGAAATCCCAACAATGTGACTATATTTGGGGAAAGCGCCGGCGGACATAATGTTTCAACGCTTCTGGCGTCTCCTCTTGCGAAAGGCCTATTTCAACAGGCCATTATTCAGTCCGGTAGTTTTGACAGTATAACCGTTGATGAGGCGCAAGGATTGTCAGGTGACGAGCCTAATCCGTCTTTAGCCGTAACCGAACGCCTGGGCGGGCCTGACAAATTACGCAAGGCAAGTCTTGCAGAAGTCTTTGACGCTTACGAGCGCGATGGCGGCGGTTATCTATCTTTACCCCGTATCATTCAAGATGGTGTGGTTTTGCCGAAAGAAACACTGAGAGAGAGTTTTGGGGCGGCTGAGAAATTCAGTCGGGTTCCGATTATTAGCGGGATTAACCGTGACGAGATGAAGCTATTTTACCTTTTTGATGATCGCCTGACAGAAACCAAATTTGGTAAGTTCATCGTCGCTAAGGATCAGGATTTTTACGATGCTGCATCTGATTACTCTAGCCGAATTTGGAGAATCCGATCGGTTGATATGCCCCTCGCCATGATGAATGAGGCGGGTCATGATGAGGTCTATGCCTATCGCTTTGACTGGGATGAAGGAGGTAAGATATTCTGGATGGATTTGTCCAAAGTTTTAGGCGCGGCGCATAGCCTTGAAATCCCGTTTGTCTTTAATCGTTTTAAGCTTTTAGGAGAAGCTGACAGTGTCATGTTTAAAGATAAAACTCATGACACGCGCCAAACCCTAAGCCTTGCCATGGGAAAATATTGGGCTGATTTTGCCCGGACCGGAAAGCCATCATCTGCATGGCCGGAATTCGGTTCAAGTGAAAGTGTTTTGATTTTTGATAGTATAAATGATGGCGGCATTCGGGTTGAGCGTGGCGCCGATTCAGAAATCAAAATAGCAAATGATCTAAAGGCCGATGAGCGTCTGAACGATCAGCAGCGCTGCGAAATCGCCAAAGGTCTGGTGGATTGGATGCAAGATATGGCTGTTCGCTTTGCTGATCTGCCAAACTGTTTCTAAATCTAGCTTAGGATTCGCCGCACAGCGCTATCCCATCCACTGATGAGTTTGTCTCGGATATCATCGGTCATATCGGGAGTGTAATGACTATCTCTTTTCCAGTTCTCGCTAACCGTCTCAAGCGAGTCATATAAGCCGGCCTGAAGTCCCGCCAGATAGGCTGCGCCAAGGGCCGTTGTTTCCAGGATTTTGGGCCTGTCTACCGGAATATTGAGCACGTCTGAGAGGAACTGTACCATCCAGCTATTATGGACCATGCCGCCGTCAACTCGCAGGCTTTCAGGCCGCACACCATCTTCAGCCATGGCAGCAAATAAATCCCTAGTCTGGTATACAACACTTTCAACCGCAGCTCGCGCGATATGTTCCGGCGTCGTATCGCGGGTAATACCGAAAATACCACCGCGCGCATCTGGGTCCCAATGAGGAGCACCTAATCCGGTAAAGGCCGGAACCAGGTAGACGCCGTGATTGCTCTCAAGTCCGCCGGCCATGCCTTCGGTTTCGGCTGCATGTTTGATAATCTTTAAACCATCCCGGAGCCATTGCACGGCCGCGCCGGCGATAAATATGGATCCTTCAAGGGCATAGGTTGTTTGGCCGTTAAGGCGATAGCAAACAGTCGAAAGGAGCCGGTTTTTGGAATCTATGCACTGCTTCCCGGTGTTCAAAATGACAAAGCAACCCGTGCCATATGTGCTTTTAATATCCCCTGGCTTAAAGCAAGCCTGTCCTATAGCTGCGGCTTGTTGATCACCCGCGACGCCTAGAATGGGAATAGACTCGCCTAAAATAGATAGATCGGTTTTTCCGTAATCATCTGCACAGTCCTTAACCTCAGGCAGAACAGACGCAGGCACATTGAATAGGTCTAGCAGCTCATTATCCCACTCCGAGTTATGGATATTAAAGAGATTGGTGCGGCTGGCATTGGTCGCATCCGTTGCGTGAATCTTGCCGCCGGTCAGTCTATAGATCAGGAAACTATCGACCGTTCCAAAGGCCAGGTCACCGTTTTGCGCTTTCCCACGAGCGCCCTCGACGTGATCCAATATCCAGGCCGCTTTGGTTGAGCTGAAATAAGGATCGAGTAAAAGACCAGTTTTGGCCGACAATCGGCCTTCGTCAAAACGTGATTTTATTTCCCGGCAAATGTCAGCTGTTCGGCGATCTTGCCAGACAATGGCATTATAAATGGGTTCACCGGTTTTGCGATCCCAAACAAGAGTTGTTTCTCGTTGGTTTGTAATCCCTATGGCCGCTATTGTCGCGCCGCTGTCTTTGGCAAATTTATAAGCATCCTTCAGTGTTGACAGGGTCGTCGCCCAAATTGCTTCGGGGTCATGCTCAACCCATCCATCGCGAGGATATATCTGGGGGAACTCTTCTTGGGCGGTAAATAAGATTTCGCCGGCGCCGGAGAAAACAAGGGTTCTGGAACTCGTGGTTCCTTGATCGATAGAAAGAATAACAGTTTGCATGCTGTGTTATTCCTACAGAGAGCCTAAAAATTCAAGAAAATTGAGAATTCACTTTTCTCATAGGATGTTTTAGGGATAGCGATTGGGAAAGGGGACCTGTAAACTTTGGGGAACGGGAAGTATAAAGCGTTTATCAGCTATTCTCATGCCGATGCGGCTTGGGCCAAATGGTTGCATGTTCGACTTGAAAAGTACAGATTTCCAAAGCAGCTTCGTGGCCAGATAACATTAAATGGCCAAATTCCAGAAAATCTCAAACCCATTTTTCGGGATCGTGAAGACTTGTCGGCGGGGGCTAGTCTGGGTGACAAAATTGAGGCGGCTCTTGATGATTCCGAAAACCTGATTGTTATATGTTCTCCAAACTCCGCACGGTCAAAATGGGTCAATGAGGAGGTTTTGTATTTCAAACGTCGAAACCGGTCCCAACATATTTACGCCGTCATTATCGACGGAGAGCCGTTTTCGGATTCGAATGAGACCGAATGTCTCCCTGCGGCCCTTAGATTTGATTTGGGCGACGATGGCCAATTATCGACTCTGCCAGCCGAGCCTTTGGCGTCGGATTTACGTGATCAAGGGGACGGAAAACGTCTGGGTCTTATCAAACTTATTGCAGGAATGGCGGGACTAGAGCTTGATGATCTCATTCAAAGAGATTTGCAGCGGTCTCGCCAACGCGTGACATTTATCACGCTGGCCGCATCGATTGCCGTGTTAAGCATGGGAACACTGAGTTGGTTTGCTTTCGACGCCCGAAAAGACGCCGAAGCGAGGCGCGCCGACGCAGAGGGGTTAATAGAGTTTATGCTAACAGATTTGCGGTACAAATTGGAACCCGTCGGAAGATTAGACGTTCTGGAATCTGTTGGTCAAAAAGCATCTGAATATTATGATGAACTTCAAGATTTAAATGACGATGCATTGGGCCAAAGAGCTCGCGTATTTCATTTGCTGGGGCAGGTTCAGTTTGACAGCGGAAATACGGACGCCGCTGTCGAAAATTTCCAAAAAGCATTTGATTTTACGGAGCGCTTATTGCTCCGCGATGCGGACAACCCCGACCGAGTGTTTGAACACTCCCAAAGTGCTTATTGGGTTGGACACCCGTACCGAATTTCTGGTCAATATGACAAAGCCCGAAAATATTTTGCAAAATATCGTGAGCTAAGTCTGCTTCTCCAGAGTTTAGAGCCCGATGCTATTCGTTCAATTCAGGAAGTTGCATATTCTCAAGAAAATTTGGGGCTTTTAGATTATAGGATCGGGCGTCCCAAACTTGCGCAACAGCGGTTTTCAGAGGCCGTTAAAGGGTATAGAGAAGTTTCAAAATCCGATCCCAAAAATACGTTTCATCAAATCGATTTGGCCAATGGATTAGCGTGGCTATCTGATAGCTATATTGACCTTCGGCAAATTCAAACGGCGTTAGATTTGCGGTATGCGCAAAAAAATATTCTTGAAAAACTGGAGCGCGCTCGGCCCCAAGATTATCTTGTAAAAGAAAAGCTCGTCACATGTTATCGCGGATTAATCCGGTTAGAACTTCTTAAAAACGGAATGCCCAATATCGGTGGGCTTGTTGAACGTAACATCGCTTTGGCCGATGAAATATTGAAGCGCGAGGCCGAAGATATTGATTTGCTTGAAATCATTGTGGGTTCTTATCTAGATGTTTCTGCATTTGCATTACTCAATAATAATCCAGAAAAGTCCGCTCATTATTTGAAGTTAGCGCAAAATCTAACGAGCGCAAAAGAATTGCCTCAATCGGATTGGATAAATATCGCAAATTACACCCGTTTTTATGAACTGGAGATCGAGTATGTTCTGGCTTTGCATAGCGGAGCAATTGACGATGCAAGGGGCGTGGTTCAGCGAATGCAGGAGTTGTGTAATTCGTATGACTTGAACCAGAATCTATCCCAGCAAAAGAAACGTATTCTTATAAATTGCCACCTTTATTTGGCTTCTTTTTCCCGCGATCAGCGTGACCTAAAAGAGCTATTAAGAATCTCACGTCGGTTATCGCGAATTGACTTGTCGCCGGAAAATCACAGAGACGTGTTGTTTTTTATGCGGCGTCTTGATGTCAGTGAAGATGAAACTTCGCATCTTGATACGGGACTAGAATTCCCAGCGGAATCTAGCTTGTTTCGTCTTTCTGAAATCTATCGTTCCAATCATCAGAAAAGGGGTAATTGATGAACAGACTAAAACTTTTTACCATCGGAGCGGTATTATTCACGCTGATTGGCGGCTGTAAGGCGAAACCTATCAAAGGTGATCCGCTTAGCCATAACATGACGATTGATGATCCGATGGGGATTGCTGTTGCCGGTAGTAAGAATAACGCTATTGATCGAAATTGTTTCTATGACGGCCAAAGACCAAATCTACCGCCGTCAAATGCAACAGATGTAGAACTACAATATTCAGCTATAGGAATTCATAAAGGTCGAATCGCCAGATTCGTGCCTCCCGGAGCAGCCGGACAACTCAATAATGATCAGACTCAAGTGCCGCCAGCAAGCGCACAATGGAATCAGCGGTTGGATAATCTCCCGCGTCAGGCTTTTGGACCTTTGAGGAAACAAATTCCCCCAAGTGTGCCAAATGGCAATCCGAATTTTGCGCAAAATGTAAATCCCAATTTTGCGAATAACCCGAGTCAACTCGATATGTCGCTCTATTATCATACAAAATTGACATTCCAGTTGATCGAAGATGGTTGGACCTTTAATGCCGATAACCCATTGGATGTTTTTTCTGGTGATCCTGGCGAAGGCTTTTTGCCTCCATTTTATTTTCGATCCGAAAAATTTAATGCGGACAAAACGCAGTTATACGTAGAATATTATAGTCTTCCGCCCTCAGGCGGCGACGAAAACGCGATTTCGAATCGTGTTTGCATTTATGATTATGCCTTGAATGTAGATATAACAGATGATGATGGTCGTGCTTACACGACACAGATAATAATTGATCCTGGAGCTGGCAATAAAGGGAATCCCTAGAGTTTACCAAAACGCATGCAAAACACTTTAGATTCATATGAAGAGGCTCTGAAAGCCATAGAGCAAGCCGGAGGGAAAGATAGGGCCCTTGACCACAAGCACAAGGCCGTACTCTCGCTTATCCGGGCAGGGTCTCTTGATTTTGCGCTAGCGGAATATTCCAGGTACGGTCTGGACGGTATTCGTAATCACGAAGACATTATGGGTCTTGGTGGGCGTCTATATAAGGATCTGTTTTTATCGCATCATGGTGCCGCGGCCCGTGAGTTCGCGCGACAATCTGCCGAAAAATACGAAGCCGCCTTCAAAGATACAGGCGGGTTTTATTCAGGAATTAATGCGGCCACCATGTCATTGCTCGGCGGTATCCCGCAGGATATTGTGACAATGCGAGCCAAACGCATTTTGAACATGCTCGATTCAATAGTTGGGGAAAACGATAACCAAATATACTTTATCGAGGCTACGCGGGCCGAAGCCTATTTATTGCAGGGTGATATCAGTTCAGCCCAAAGCGCATTCCGTCGGGCCCGCGACTATGATCCCCTGAACTTTATTGCGCACGCTTCAACTTTAAAACAATTTCGAATGATTGAAAAAGCGAAGGGTGAGAGCTGGCCGTGGTTGACCGAATTTGTTCCGCCGCGCGCTGTCCATTTCGCCGGGCATATTTTTGGCCGCGACGGTAAGTCATCAGAGATATCAGTTCTCAGTAAAGCCGCAGAAGATGCGATGGCGGATCAGATATCCAATATTATTCAGGTGAATGATATTGGTTTTGCTTATGGGGCTCTCGCAGCTGGTTCAGATATTATCATTGCGGAATCCATTTTGGCGGAAGGCGGGGAGCTCCATGTCATTCTACCGATATCGCAAAAAACCTTCTTAGAGGCTTCTGTTCGCCCGTTTGGGGATCATTGGGTTGATCGGTTTCATGAGTGTTTAGATGCCGCTACATCTGTGACCGTTCTTGATAACTTAGAGGGCTGGCCTGATAGTATGTTGCAACACCGGGCCAGCGTTATTGCTATGGGCGGCGCAATCCGTAAGTCGGAAGAACTGTCGGTTGCGCCGGGTCAACTTTTGATTTGGGATCAAAAAGCTGGTGAGCATGGAACGGCCAATGATGCCGCGATTTGGAGAGAAAGTGGTCGCGAGCAGTTTGTTTTACCTTATCCTGCACCGCGTAATGCAAAGCCCCATGTCGGTTCAGAGTCAGGATATATCTATCAAGCCAAGCTGAAACAGGCGGGCGATTCATCGTCAACTGTTTATGCCGATATACAAGCAGCCGTTTCGCAAGCGCTTGAGTCCCGCCGCACAAATTCGCAGTTAAGTCAAACACTATCCTATAATTTAGCCTTACCTGACTCAGAAGATTGTCTAGGCGCCGAAGGCCAAACCCATGCGTTACCCGGTAGCATCATTGTTTGTGACCTTGCTGCTAATTATCTGACTGTCTATCACAGCCAAGATTACCGAGTTGATTTTGTAGGCTTAAATGCGATAGGCCGCAGAATTTTTGCGCTCAGGGAGCGCGGATAATGTCAACGGATTTTGATTTTCAGTCACTTCCAGAAGAAGCGCGCGCGCAGGGAATTGTCAAAAATTATCTCAAGGATAGTATTCTTCATTATCAGGATGATCCGCATAATCACGTATGTTTTGTGCAATCCGGGCGCGCTTTTGCGACGGCGATCGATGTCGATGGGAATGAAGGGTTCGTGACTGAGTACACTATGGGACAATTCATGGGGTGCGAAGGCCTATTTGAGCGAAACCCTTCAAAATATCAGATTGTCGCCAAAACCCATATGATCGGAGTATTATTCGCCCGAGATGTTTTCATCCGTTTGATGAATGATTATCCCAGTTTGAATAATATTGTGATCGCTGATCTAACACGACAGGTTCGCAATTTTGCGCGGCAGACGCTCGAGGCAAATAGTCTGTCAGTACAGGGACGGATCGCAGCCGAACTCTACCGGCAAGCGCGTCCGATCGGCAAAACCCCAGATATTCATATTATTCGTCCAACACCTGTGTTTTCCGAATTGGCGCAGCGCCTTGGTAGCTCGCGAGAAACCGTTTCTCGAGCTGTGAGTAAATTGGTCAAAAGTGGTATTCTTGAGCGTAGTACAGGCGCCTTAGTCGTTCCCGCACTTCCCAAACTAAAAGAGCAAATCAGATAGGCGAATTGAATTTTGGTTTTCTTTTTTCCAGAAATGCCTGATAGCCCTCTTGGAAATCATCACTGACAAACCCGTCAAGAAACCAATCCATGCTTTGGGCGTTTTCACCGCTTTGTCCGGACTGATAGGCAGAAAACATTTTTTTCATGATTGTTGTAGACTGGGCTGACAATGTCGCGATCGTTCTGGCGTAATCGAGTGTTGCAGATTCTAACTTGTCGGTTGCAAGCAGATTATTGATCAGGCCGATCTTGGCAGCTTCATCGGGTTGGATGACCCGCGCCGAAAATAACATATCTTTTGCATTTGGTATGCCAACGATTTCGATCAGGCGCTGGACATCAGAGAATGGGTAAACCAAGCCAAGCTTTGCTGGCGTAATTGCGAACTTTGATGTTTTATCAGCAAATCTGATATCGCAACATAGCGCCAAACCGCATCCGCCCCCCACACAAGCCCCGCGAATAAGCGCTATAGTCGGTAAAGGAAAAGATGCCAGGGCGTTGAAACCAGCCGCAATGTCGTCTGATATTTTTTTTGCGGTTTTTCGGGTTGCGTAGAGCGTTGCAAATTCCGTGATGTCAGCCCCGGAAGAAAAATGATCACCTTCGCCACGAACGATCAGAACTTTGATGCCGTCAAACCCTTGTGCTTCTTCTAATACTTCCGGTAATTCAGCCCACATCCTGGCATTCAGCGCATTCCTACGCGTAGGCTGAGAAATGGTCAGCTCTGCGATATGAGGCTCTATCATCCGTAGTTTTAGGTTTTGCGTTGTCATTATTTATCTATGGGAATGAAAAAACAAAATGGCAAGCACCTCAAAATTTAAAGGCATAAATACCGACATTAGGCTAGTTGATTTAAATTATATATCGGAAAGCTGAGGTAGTTTCGAAAGGTCTATTGAGGGTCAGTCACAAACTCGGCGGACGCCGAGCGTTCCAGACTGAGAGGAATCGACGGGTGCGATACTGGGCACAAGTTTGCAGGTTTTGTTTACACCATGCATTTTATCCACGATCGGGCCGCTAATCCCGATATCTGTAAACGGAATGAAGACACCATTCTCACCTGCAGTGGGTATATTAAGGCGCGCACGGATTTCGCGATCTGTCAGACCATAAAACTGCGACGGGAGGCCTGTATCGGCGCGGAGAGGTGTCCATATAAGGTCCGTTTCAGTCAGTTGATATTCAGCGAAAATCTCTTTGCGCATTTGTTGGCAGTCTTCTTCTAGTGATTGCAGGCAATTAATATCGTTGGCTGAAATTCCTAATCGTTCCAGTCGTGAAGT
>JAHDDC010000036.1:0-19581 GCA_020629545.1 Hellea sp. | reverse complement strand
GTGATTGGCCATTTCTGAAGATATTGCTGACGTTGTCGGTTCGGGTGTTATGTTTTCCCCAGGTCTTTCATCGGAAACAAGAACAATCGAAACGAACTCCAGTGAATCATTCTGTAGGAGAGGGCGAGACGTCAATAATATAAGGACCCCTAACCCAATATGGATGAAAAATGTTCCGCCCCAAACGAAACAACCGATGATAAAGTCTTGGCTGCTCGCTTTATCTTCTGTTTCCATCATAAGCTTACAGAAGCGCTGGTTGGCCTTTCAATCAATTTAAAACGGGGCAATGAATTCGTAACAAATCATATTGCACCCAGCTATTATAGAGATCCTGTAAAGACGATTATTAACACCCAGTTACCACACGCTTAAGTATTCGCTTACCATCATATGTTACCCGGGATTAAACGAACAATGAATGGGGGCGATCAATGCGAATTCTCTTACTGGCGGTTTCAGCCGCAGCTTTAACGGCATGTTCTGGATTAGGGCAAACTTCAGGTTCAGCCAAACATCAATATGTCTCGTCGCATGGACATGTTCAATCACCATACCAATATAAATCGTCCGGAATTCAAATGATTGGTCAGCCCCACGCGTCAGGCCAGTCTTATGTTTCGGGACAGCCCGTATACGCAACCGGTGGCTACGGTTCCCATGTCAATCAAGCTTATCACGTTCAAGGTGGACACCCGGCTTTGAGAGGATATTCGGGAATGGGAAACCACGGAAAAAAACCTTCGGGCCTATATGTCTCGGGGTATGGAGGTGCCAATCTTCAGACTCATAGTACAAATACGGGCTTGGCTGAGGCTTTTACTACGGGAGACATCGGAGATGGAACGACCGTCGATATTCCGGCTGGCAGAATATATGGTTGGGACACAGACTTCGATACGGGTACAGTGTTTGGCGGCGAAGTAGGCTATCGTACGCGTCATGGCTGGCGAGTCGGATTGGAGGCTACCCAAGCTCAGGCGGACATCAACACCCATGAGAATTTCATATTCAATGACACGGATATCGGGATATTGGATGCAGCTACGCTAACCCGTTCTCCAACGGCCTTGGGTATAAATGTCGAAGAATTTTTCACCGATGGGCGAGGTTCTATAAAGCATCAAGGGGTTTTTCTAAACGGATATTATGATTTCAATCAGGGCCGCCGTCTGCGTCCATATGTTGGTGTAGGTTTAGGGCTTGTCGATATCGATGTAGATTACAGTCCCTCTGGCGTGCGCCTCATTGATACCGATAAAACGGTATTGGGATATCAAGGCCGAATTGGTGCTGCCTATAATGTTTCAGGCCCCGTCGACGTATTTTCGGAGTACACATACCGGTCAACTGTAGACGGCCATTTTGAGAACGTAATGTTCCCGGGCGAAGTTGATGTCGAAAACAAGCAAAGTCATTTCACAGTTGGTGCACGCTTTAATTTTTAAACGGCCTAGAATTGCAGCGAAGTCCGCGGCTTCGATAGGCCTTTAGATTTGATTTTAGAAACATCATATAGCGTCTATTGCCAAGGACCGTTCTGTTTAGCGTCGATTGAAATTCCTGAGTTTCAACATTAGGAAGACATGAATTTATCATGGCTTCTTCAACAAGCATGAAACCGTGTTGATGTACATTCTCATCGCTTCCGGTCACAAAATGTCGACGCCATCCATCTGACGGGTCGCCAACTTCACGATAATGCCGCCATCCCAGTGGCACGTCAAAATCAGCAGCGAACCGGCTTTCAGCTTCAAGAATGATAGCAGACTCTGCTTTTCGCATTTCAAGGCTTCGACGAGCTCCAACAACGCTTGGGCTACCAGTTTCTTCAAGATGGTTAATGTGAGCCTCGAGATCTGAAAGATCCAGCATCAGCGGATCAGGCGTTCCATGAAGGCCAATTATGGCGCGACGACCTAGTCGGACAGACTTGGCAACCGGAACAAAGTAGTTTCCGCAAGAGGACAAGCAATAGTGATCAATCTGCAAGATTGGATTATTCTGAGCCAAAAGATATGCGATTGCTCTGCCGTCTCGGGCGCTACCGCCCCCTGAATTCACTCGGATATGGGTTATGTCTTCCGATAAGGTATTTCGAACACATTCAAGCATGTGCTTGTCCGTATCTCCGATCAGTTGAAGCGTGTTATGGTTTAGTTTTTCGCAGCGCCCGGCATGATCAGGTGGGGCTTCAAATCGTGTTAATTTCAAGCTCAACACCGTCAAGCCTGTTACGACCATAACTGCGAATATTAAAGGCCTACGCGGCATAAAATCTAGGCCAGCAAGTAAGGCCTGAGCATTTCAATCATCGACTTCGGCGCGCGCTTAGGTCGACCGTCTGGATTTATGCTTGCGGCCTCGGACTTAGCTGTTACCAAAAGCTCATCCCCGCGATAGGCCGATTGCGTCACAAGAAGCCGCGCGCCTTTAAATGAATCATAAGTGGTAATGATGGTGAGATGGTCATCAATCCGGGCTGGTTTTTTATAATCAAGATCGATCTTGCGGATGACAAAAGCTAGCGGATCTGATCCATCCCAGAGTTCAGCGTGTTTAAGACCCACAAGACGGAAAAACGAAGATCTCGCGCGCTCAAAAAAACGCAAGTAATTGGCGTAATAAACAACGCCGGTGAAATCCGTATCCTCATAGAAAACCCTCAGCGGGTAGAGATGTTTTCGACCATCAAAATGGCCCATAGTCGGTTCTTCGGAAGAATATGGCATGATCGAGCTCTATCCAAACCGGTCATGATTTACAAGAATAACCCTAAACGTCTGAGCGCTCTTTATTTGGAAAGCGAGTCTAATAACCTATCAGGCTTCTATCCAGTTTCTCCGTCGAAGAGAGTTGGCGCAGCAGGCTGAACTGGTGCCGGAAGTCCAAGATGAGCATAGGCCCGGGCGGTTGCAACGCGTCCGCGCGGCGTCCGTTGTAAAAACCCTTGTTGAATAAGGTAAGGTTCTATCACGTCTTCAAGGGCATCACGCGCTTCAGACAGCGCCGCAGCGAGCGTATCAGCACCCACAGGCCCCCCCCCAAACATATCGCATAGTGCATGAAGATAACGCATGTCTTGCTTATCCAGTCCTATGTCATCGACACCGAGCCTTACAAGCGCTGCATCTGCAGCACTCTGGTCAATAGTCTTTGCGCCAGCGTCTTCCGCGAGATCACGGACACGCCGCAAAAGTCTTCCTGCGACACGCGGTGTGCCTCGGGCCCGACGGGCAATCTCGCGAGCACCATCTGCCGTCATTTCAAGTCCAAGTTTGCCGGCATTCCTTAGGACGATTTTGGATAGCTCTGCCGCATCATAAAATTCAAGTCTAACTGGGATTCCAAAACGATCTCGCAAGGGCGTAGCGAGTAGTCCAGCCCGGGTTGTTGCACCGATCAATGTAAAGGGGGCTAAATCTATTTTTATTGAACGAGCAGCGGGGCCTTCACCGATAATCAAATCCAATTCAAAATCTTCCATAGCCGGATAAAGCACTTCCTCGACGACCGGATTAAGTCGGTGGATCTCGTCAATGAATAAGACATCACGCGGTTCGAGATTGGTCAGCAATGCCGCGAGGTCTCCGGCTTTTGATATGACCGGACCGGACGTCGCCCGAAAATTGACACCTAGCTCGCGCGCAACGATTTGGGACAATGTGGTTTTACCCAGCCCCGGCGGGCCAGACAGTAATAAATGATCCAGCGGTTCAGAGCGCCGGGCTGCAGCTTCAACATAGACTTGCAGGTTCTTAATCGCGCTCGACTGACCAACAAAGTCAGCAAAGCTGAGCGGGCGCAGAGCACGGTCTCGGCCGTCACCGACCTGTCCCTCGGATGATATGATACGGTCGTTGTCGATCAGCTGCTCATTTCCTTCAAGGCCACACGGATCAAATCATCCACAGGCGGGTCATCGTTAAACGTTTTATAGGCAGCGCTCACAGCTCGCAAGGCATCGGACTGTCCAATGCCAAGATTGACCAATGCGGAGACCGCATCATTTCGCAGCTGCATATCAGACAGACCCTCAGCTCGGGCGGCTTCAGAGCTTGCTTCGCTATTCGGCGATGTAAAGGCTGACGTGTAACCGCGGCCCAGTGGTGGCGGCTTTCCGGATAATTCCGTTGCAATGCGAGATGCGAGTTTAGGTCCAACACCATTGGCTCTCGAGAACGACGCTTTATCCTCAAGGCTCGCGGCAGACAAAATTTCTCCGGGAGACAAAATATCAAGAATCGCTAAAGCTGCTTTGGGACCAACGCCCTGCACAGACTGCAGCCGGGTAAACCAAGCCCGCTCTTCTTCTGTTGAAAATCCAAATAATGTGATCGCTTGTTCGCGAACATGAGTTTCTACATGCAAACATACTGTCTCGCCAACGGCCATGCTCCCAAGCGTCCGCGATCCGCATTGCAGGATATACCCGACCCCGTTTACATCAATGATGGCCTGCCCACTACCGGACAGTAGACAAGTCCCTGTCAACATGCCGATCATGCGCTTTTCCTGTATAGAGAGCCAGCTGCATTTACCCTGTGGCCGTGGCAGATCGCAATCGCCAGGGCATCGGCAGCATCACCCGCTTTAACCCCGCAGCCCGGCATGAGGACATTCATCATATGGGCGACCTGAGCTTTGTCAGCTTTTCCTGTTCCGACCACGGATTTCTTAACCGATCGCGGTGAGTACTCGCCGACCGATAACCCAGCCAGACTTACTGACAAAAGACACGCTGCTCGTGCATGCCCTAATTTGATGGCGCTGGCGGCATTGTTTTTCATAAAGGCTTCCTCGACAGCGGCTTCGTTGGGGTGAAAAATTCGTAATTGATCAGTGATGGCTTCGAATAGTTCACGCAGGCGAAGGTGAAGCTTGGCTTTGGCATCAGGTCGAATAACTCCGCTGGCGATATAGCGCAGCTTTGTTCCCTCCATCTCGACCACGCCCCATCCACAAGCTACGAGGCTGGGGTCTAATCCTATAATGCGAATCCCGTTCATAGGCGGGAACATTACAGGAACAAAAATTATTGTCCAATATTAAAGGGTTAACCTGCATTAACCATAATTGCGTAAAATTGCTTTAAGGGGGCTCTGATCGCGAGCAGCCCTTGAATATTGCGCTCAGCGTTTTGGCAGACTATAAGCCGACTCATATCTAATAGTGTCGATAACAGGGGGATCTGAAATGTCGGACAAGAAGTCAGCTGCTACCGAAGAGGTAGATGTAACCAAGGCTTGGGAGGCGACCCAGGACCAACAGGGTAAAGCCAAAAAACTCCGAATATTTGCTGGCCTTTCATGGCTCCTTGCCATTGGCGGCGAAATTGGCGCCATCGTTTTACTCATGAAAAATACTTTTGATCAGGGCAATATGGCGCTCTTGATTGGTTTATTGGTCTTCATCGCTGTATTTGCGATTGGCGGAAGCATGCTGTGGAAAGCCGCTAATAAACATGACCCAGCGAGTAAAGCTGACAAAGCCAAGTTCTTTTTCCAAAATCAACTCGGCGCTATTATTACGTTAATCGCATTCCTTCCACTTCTGGCTTTGATCTTTATGGACAAAGATATGGATCCAGAGACCAAGAAAATCGCCGGTGGTGTTGGGGTTGGCCTTGCGGCGCTCGCAACGGTTTTAGGCGTCAGCATTGATCCACCGTCAACCGAACAATATACGCAAGACATGAATGCTTGTGCCGCGCAGATTAAAGCCAAACAACCGACAACCGCGTGTTCGCCGCATGTTGCGGAACAGGCAAAAGAAATTGCCCGTGATTCTGAGACTGTGGCTGAAGCCACCAAAAGCGCGGCCAATCCAAACGGTCAAGACGTGGTTTATTGGATAGCGCCAAAGCCAGGCGAAGAACGTTCAAGCTCCCCGCTGGTCTTTCATCTCTGTGCTGAGGTCAGCCCGCTGCGGGGGAAAAAGGTCACGCAGGGGTCGGTCACTGAAGCCTATGCCCAAAATGCGACACGCTTGACCAAGCAAATCAAAATGGAACAGCGACAATGTGGATTGGTTCCGGCTGAATAAAACAGTCATGGCTCGTCTAAGAGGGGGGCGAGCCAAATTCTAATCAGTTTTATTATTTAGTTTCTGCCAATAAGCGAGGGTTTCCTGAGCTTCTTTGAGGCCAATATTAGCCTCAGTTTGAAGAAGTTCGGTCGCCGCTTGTTTGTCTTTTCTGATAATTGCAGACTCAATTTGAGCCTTTATGTCATCTGACAATCTACCAATATATTCTTCCGCGGCGGCCTTGCGCTTTATTTCCGCCGGGCCTTTAAAAACAACCTGAAAGACATACATCAGGATAAATCCTGCAATAATAGCGAGAATTGTCGGGTTGTTCAGAAATTCTGGCACGGGATTTCCTATCTGTATCTATTGCGAAGTTATTGGGGGCTGTTTAAACCGCTCATATGCAAAAAGACATTATATTTTTATTAGCACCCGGATTTGAAGACAATAATCGCCGCGAATATTGTCCGGAATGTGCTGAGATGTGGGGGCTTTTATCATGGTTTCCTGCGATCAAAGAAAGTCTTGAAATTTGTTATGTTCCCATTTCCAAACCTCGCGCGGAAATGAGCGCGATCTTGGGTGAGAAAAACCAAAATGCTCCGACTTTGGTTTTACACGCCGAAAGTCCCAGATTTGATAATTGCGGTATACGACTTTATCGCGGGCAGAGTTTTATTAATAACGCGAAGGATATTGGAAAATATTATGCGGCGCGTTTTGGAACCCCTATGCCCCGCGGGCACTAATCGACCGTTTTACCCTTAAAATCAGGAAGCTCCGGCGCTTCGCGTTGACCATCGCTTCCAGCTTGCCTGAGATAACTCAATAATAGTTTTCCGTATTCCTGCATGTAACGCCTGCGCGCCGTTTTATTTTTCCACCACTGCCCCGCTGGATCATAAGCAACTGGGTAGGGGGTAATTAGAATGCGTCCCGAAAAAGCGCCGATCTCGACTTTTGCTCGGGGCATATGATAAGCCGAGGTTACGAGAATAATGTGCTCATATCCCAGAGACTGTAACCAGTTATGAGTCTCGCGCGCATTTCCAATGGTATCGAGCGCAGCATAATCAATATCAACACAGCAAACACCTTGTTGATCGCTAATCATCAGTAGGTCATAAACGTCTTCGCTGCTAAGCGCTTTGTTGACACCGGATATCAATAGTCTTTCGCCGCGCCCGTCTTTCAGTAATTTTCCGGCGGCGCTTAGGCGATCACCACCTTTTCCAGTCCATACGACGATCCCGTCCGCTGCAGGCATGTTAGCCTCGGGCGTCATATTGCTGACATGGCGAGCAAAACCGATAAATCCCCCGACAAATAAAATGCTCAGCACCACAAGCAAATAAATGAAGAAGCGGAGCCAGCCGCGCTTAGTTGTTCTTTTTGACTGGCTCATTGAGTTGGTCTTTGACTCCGGATTGAACTTCGAGCTGAATAATGTGCCGTGATAGCGCTAATGGCTCCCATAATTACGGCTAGACCGATGAGCCAGAGAATGTCAAAAAATTCAAGCTTTATCTTCAGTCCGTTTTCATCCGTTCCAAGGTTCTGCCAGACCATAAATAAGGCCACGAATAAAACAGCTAATACCATTCCGGTCACAGCGGCTTTAAAACCAAGTGAAAGAAAGCGCTTAAAAAACAAACGCGATATGAAACTGTCTGTTGCGCCAACTTGCCCAAGGACATTAATTATATTCTGGCGCGAGCGCAGTACAGACTGCGTTGCAAAACTGGATATACCTATGGTGGCTCCGACGACTAATCCAAGTAAACTCAATAATGCAATCCGGAGACGTCGCCATGTCGTGGACAGGTTTCTACTCCATTGTTGATGATTGTCGAGCGTTCCCTCTATTCCAGATGATGCCAGATTTGCATTTAGGCCGGGAATGTCCAGCACGTCATAATCTGTCTCAATACGTATCAAGGTTGGTATAGTGATATCATCGGGCAGGGTTAACTCACCAATCCACGGGCTTAGCAATTGTCGATTTTCAGCCGCCGTCAGGCGTTCTACTGATTTTATTCCTGGAGTCGTTTTTAATATTTCCGTGGCGCGAAGCGCTTGCTGATGTTGCATATCAAAGTTTTCAGCAAGGATTTGTAGGGTTGCCGTTGACTTAAGGTCATTTTGCCAGCTCAAACTCTGTCGTATTCCCATCAAAGATACGATCAAAATCAGGGATGCAAGAAAGGACATAACAATCATAATGATCAAAAGGGGGCGCTCTGATGCGGCCCCTCTTGGTAAAATGGGAGATGGTTTTAGTTGACTCACAGGGCACTCCCGGTTGATAGCTTGCCGTCAACAATCTGAATTTGATTGGCTTTGATTCCGCTGACCAGACTTATGTCATGTGTGGCGATTATAACGGTTGTACCCGTTCGGTTCATTTCAAGGAATAATCGCAATAATTTTTGTCCCATCTCGGGATCAACATTGCCTGTAGGTTCATCGGCGATCAATATCTCTGGCTTGCTCATAACCGCTCTGGCAATAGCGACACGTTGGGCTTCCCCGCCTGACAAGGTTGGCGGCTTAGCGTGCATATGATCACCGAGTCCGACCCATCTCAGCAATTCTGACGCGTCCTCCTTATATTTGGAGGGGGCATATCCCGCAGCCCGCAAGGGCAGGGTCGCGTTTTCAAATACATTTAAATGCGGGATCAGCGCAAAATCTTGTGATACAACGCCAATCTTGCGTTTTAAGAGTTGTCGATCCTGCCGCGACATGCCTTGGACATCCTGACCGAAAATCGTAATCAAACCTCTTGTGGGATTGAGAGCCAAATACAGCAATTTTAAGAGCGTTGACTTTCCGGCACCAGATGCACCTGTCAAAAAAGTAAAAGACTGTTTCTCAAGGCTTAGCGATACATCAGAGAATATTTCGGGATTGCGGCCATAGCGTTTGCTGACCCTATCAAGGCCTATCACCGGGCTCTTTCTGCTCTCTTGTTCCGCTGCTGATAACATAATAGACTTTTGTATAAGGATAAAAAACGAATCGGGAAGACCATGATACTCACTTGTCCAGACTGTGCCACGAGATATTCTACCTCGGCGCAGGCCATTGGTCCAAATGGTCGTAATGTGAAGTGTTCCAATTGCGGATCGACATGGTTCGTTTCCGCAGAACCTGACATCATGTTGCTTCAAGATCAGGAAAAGGCGCAACGCGTTATTCAAGAAACCACACCCGAAGAACGACTTGAAGCCCAAAATAATGACATCAGAGATAATGTCGGTTTTGGAGCTAAACCCGTAACAGGAGCCCATGTCCAGATACGTGACATGGCCGATCAGCGGCGCCGTAATCAACGCATGATGGGAATTTCGGCGCTGTGGGTCAGTACATTCGGGCTGTTATTTCTCGGGGCATTATTGGCATATATGTTCCGACAGCCAATTGTGGAGCGTTTCCCGGCTTCCGCATCTATTTATAGCGCGTTCAATATAGACGTGAAGGTCAATGGCCTGAATTTTGAGGACCCTAAAACACGTAATGTTGTCGTAAATGGCACCCCCACTTTTGTCGTCAACGGTTATATTCAAAATGTATCAACTGAGCCGCGGGATATCCCGTTGATTGAATTGTCGCTGGTGAATGCTGCCTCCGATACTCTGGCTAGTTGGGTCGTACAACCTACTCAGCCTAAGCTGGCGGCTGGCGAACGACTGGAATATGTCTCAGAATATCCTAATCCACCTGTTGATATGGATACACTTAAATATCGGTTCTTAGATGAGGGCGAGATTGTTCCGCCGGCTACACCGGTCGAAACTATCGAAGACGAGCAAAACTAGAAGCGTTTAAGAAGCCGCTCAAGGTACTCACGTTCGTCTTTTTGCCGCTCCTGCTCGGCAGCGCGCCGGCGAATTTCTTCCTGTAATTCTCTCGATCTTGTCGCTCGATCCCGGCTGTCTAGATCCGCCAGTTCATCTTCTATGTTCTCGCCATTATTATTTTCGCTGTCCGAAGTTCGCCCGAGGGGGTCATCGCCCTCATTTGAGGCCTCTTGGTTATCCCCCCTATTTTGCCGGGATTGTTCAGCGAGTGCGCGGCCTGCATTACGGATTGCTTCTATGGCATTTGCTTGTTCATCTTGAGCATCGCCAAATTGACCACGTCTCAGGGCATCTTCAGCCAATTCCATTGCCCGTTGAGCATCTTCCAGAGCTTGCTCTGGATCGACGCCGCCAGCTCCGTCTTCTTCGCCGTTTTCTTCCGAACTGCCGCCGCTACCATCACCTTCACCGGGTTCAGGAAGAGCGTTTTGGGCCTTGTCCAGCAGATCTTGCAATCGTTGCTGTTGTTCCGCCAGTTGGTCACCGCTTAAAGGATTTTGGTCCGCATCCTGCTCTCCGCCGTCGCTTCCATCGGATTCCTCTCCGGCTTCGGTTTCGGAATTATCGTCGTTCCCCGGTGTTGAACCTTCGTTTTCAGCTTGTTGGGACTGTTGAGTTTCATCCCTAAGTTCTCTTTGCTCGCCGAGAAGGTCGGCGAGTTCCTCGAGAGATTCGCGCATTTCCTCACTCATTTCGCCAGGCATTGATTGTCCGCCGCTGCCGCCACCGCCTTCGGTAAGCTGGATCTCCATATTCTCCAGAAGCTGAGCAAGCTGGGCCAGTGCACGTCGCGCGCCTTCGGAATCTCCAATACGATTAGCTTCTTCGATGGCATCGAGCAGAGCCTGAATTTCGTCAACATTGAACCCGCTGCCGTCACCTCCGCCGCCTTCGCTTTCGGCCATGTTACCATCTTCAATGGCTTGGCGAACTAGCTCTTCCCGGTAACGCTCTACAGCTTCATTATATCTGTCAAATAACGTATCTATTTCGCGTTGAGGCGCCCGGCGCGCTATACCATCACGAAGAGCGGCCTGCGCTTCGCGCATTTCTTCAAGCGCTGAACCGAGTGTTCCAAATTCGGCGCGAATTGCGATATTCCATAAATCTTCTGGAAGGCCATCCAGTTCCCCTTGCTCACGCGCATAACGAAGGCGTGAGGCCACATTGCGCAAGCCTATGTAAACCGCCGGATCGCTGAATAAGCTTTCGGGACGATCCGTCACAATATCAATCATCAGGGCCGCGCGCTGAATAGACTCTGGCGCGCGTTCCATCCGAAATTCCGGCTGCCAGGTATCGAACCAAGGTCTGTTATGCCAGTCTTTACGAGTTAGGCGAGGCATCGCTGCATACTCTGCCTGACCTGCCATAACGAGGCTTCTGTGCTCAACTACGGCCTTGGCTAGCGGCTCAATGAAAATTTTGTTCGGAACCGTAAAGTAAACGTCATCAGATTTTGCCAATTGCCCGAGGCCATCCTTGGCCAAAAGAGTTGCCGCAACTTTTTTTCCGGCCCATTCGTGTTGCGTCAGATTTAAAGCAGCGGTTTCATCCTCTGCCTTGCGGTTGTTACCGCCCAAGGGAACGTCTACCGATCGTGTTAGTTCTGACGCATTGGGATCGTCTTGCAATAATCGCAATTCAAGGGACAAACTTTCGACGCCATAATCATCATTGAGTGAATAGCCAAATGTCAGACGATCTCTTTTATCAGCCTTGGGCGCACGTACAAATGCGACGGCAGGTGGTTGGTCCGCCAGAGTTTTTATGCGCCAATCTTTTCGGTTTTGCCCAATCCGCCAGCTAGCCGTACTGGGCGATTTTACAATGGCGCGGGCCTCGAAGCTATCGGGCCCGATGCGGTTAAGCTTCAAACTGCGGGATCCGCGTTGTCCAGTAAGACGTAAACGTGTTGGATTTTTCGTGCCGATAATTCGGGCAACGAGCTCAGACCCTTCCGGGACTTCGACTTTGTCTGTATTTTTGAAATATATTGGCGGACGTCCCGTATAGGCCGGCGGGTCAATCCAGGCTTCGAAAGTTACATCATCGCCAATAGCTCCGCTGATCCAACCTGGGGTAAGCGCATGGCGCAGCCGCTCAAAACTCTGACTGGTACCGATCATAACCGATAATATAATTGCAACAGGCGTAATGAAGCGAAGGAAATATTTGTCGATCGCGCCGAGAACGGGTCGGAGTTGGGGTTTGCTAAGTGTCGCAACTTTGTCTTCGGCTTTTTGGTAATGCTGGTCCCAGCCGTCAGCCGATAGAGCTGGCCGGTCTTCGATGGTATCCAGAGGGCGATGGGCTGCTCCGGAATCATATTCGACTCGGCGTTTGGCGGCAGATCGGTTTGGCCTTTTGAATTGACGCGCCTTCAAAATCGCTTTGACGAGGAAATACGCGGCGATTAGTAGAAAAACTAACCGCCAGGGGTCGCCGATCCATTGCCAAAGACCGGAAAAGCTACCGATCATAAATAGTGATAGGAATAGTGCTGCTAACGCAAAAACCGGCGCATATTGTTCCCAGTACAAATAAGCAAGCGCCCGGCGTGTTAGCCGGTCAGCCTGTTTGCGAAGCTGTGCGTTTCGGGATGACATGCTTGTGTTATAAAGTGGTTTTTCTGAGGAATGCATTAAAAATACATAATATTTTTCAGTCGCGGCTGACTATGTCAGCCAGTCAGGGATGCGCTCATTTTTTAAAATGTCATCTATGCTGGGTCGTTCTCGAATAATCTCGAACTGATCTCCATTGACCAGGACTTCAGGTACGAGCGGACGTGTATTGTATTGGCTGGATTGCGCTGCGCCATAAGCCCCGGCGCTATGAATAACAAGTAGATCACCATCTGTCATTTCCGGCAAAATTCGGTTGCGCGTAAACGTGTCGCCGGTTTCGCAGATCGGTCCAACGACATCATAAGTGACTTCTGTAAAATTGCTACCGGGTGCTTTGACAGGTTCCATGTCATGGTAAGCATCGTATAATGCAGGCCGGATCAGATCATTCATGGCTGCATCGATGATCAGAAAATTTCGGTTCGCGCCTGACTTCGCATAAATCACACGTGATAATAAAATGCCTGAATTCCCGGAAATCATGCGGCCCGGCTCAAAGATCATTTCGACATCAAGATCACGGGTCATATCTTTGACCATTTTTCCGTACACCGAAGGCAATGGCGGGGCTTTCTCATTGTTACCATAGGGAATTCCGAGGCCGCCCCCAATGTCAAAACTCGTGATGACGTGCCCTTTATCACGTAGTTTTTGGATCAATCCGCCGACCTTTACGATTGTGGCCTTAAAGGGATCAAGACTGTCAATTTGGCTGCCGATATGAACATCTACGCCGACTACGTGAATGCCGGGCATTTTTGCGGCAAGATCATAAGCTTTTTCAGCATCGCTCCAAGCGATCCCGAATTTATTTTCAGCCTTGCCGGTTGAAATTTTATCATGTCCGCCCGCGGTTACGTCGGGGTTTACGCGAAATGCGATATTGGCTGTTTCTCCCATTTCTATCGCGACGTTATTGAGCAGGCTCAACTCTGGAAGGCTTTCCACGTTAAACACGCGAATACCCGCCTCAAGGGCGAGGCGCATTTCCTCGCGGGTTTTGCCGACGCCGGAAAAAACAATCTTGGATGCCGGAATTCCAGCCGTGAGAGCGCGGATTAATTCGCCGCCGCTAACGACATCGGCGCCGCATCCCATTTTTGCCAAGGTCGCGAGTACGGCAATGTTGGAATTGGCTTTGACTGAATAGGCGACCAAAGCATCCACGTCATCAAAGGCCTCAGCAAAAACTTTGTAATGCCGTTCAAATGTGGCCGTAGAATACACATAAGCCGGTGTCCCGACGGTTTCCGCAATTTCGCGCAAGGGCACATTCTCGGCGTAAATTTCGCCGTTCTTAAAATCAAAATGGCGCATAATTTAAGGGGAGGTCGGAGCTTGATCTTCGGGCTTAGTGTTCGGATCTTTTGGCTGTTCACTCTTCTTTTTGCCCCAGATCGGATCAGGCGTTTTCAGCTCGCCCTTAATACCGCATCCTGCAATCAGGAAGCTGGAGATTATGGAAGCTACAACAAGTTTACGGCGCATAATGCCCTCCGGTTAGAATAGCCTTTTAACGCTGCTAATCCTGCACGTCGAGAGGGAAGCGCGAAAAGTTACAGAAATTTGAGGTTCTCTGTATGAATAATAATTCATTGGTCTCGACTCTGAGTATTCGGTAGCTAGGTGGCAAAGTTCAAACTGGAGCTGTTAATGCGTGTCATATTGAGTGTTTTTCTGGCCGTTTCTTTTTCAGAAACGGGATTTGCGGAAGATCGGCCCGAACTGCGGGAACTCATAGAATGTTCATCCGGGAAAGGGTTTGCGAAACTGGCCAAGGGATTGGCTGGGCTTGATGCCAAACGGCTTGATACGATTAATACCAAGCCTTCATTTACCCTAGCTGTTAATGACGGAGGAGAACTGCCGGAGCGAATTTTTGTACGGAATCTATCCGGTGAGACAGACTTGAACATGTCTTCTGATGGCGAGGTGAGGGAGTTTATTAGCCTGTTTGCAGAGGATGACGATGCGGAACTTTGTGTCGAAGATCCAAGCCGGGTTGGTATCGTGAAAGATAAAAACGCTTTTGGACTGTCTATGGCGTTTAATATGAATTTCCTCAACACAAGCGGCGTCTACAGCTTGGATGAGATCAAAGATGGAATGAAGGATGGCAAGTCAGCGCTGAAGAAGATGGTGCCCGGCCCGGTAGCGCTTATTCTGCCTAAAATGAGTCATCTCTACTTCGAGTTTGAGGATGATGCGGTCGCCCCAGAATTTCGCATGTTCAGAGCGGATAGCGAAGGAGAACTGCAGGATATTGGTGTTGCAGATTTTGTCCGATTGGGACCGAATTTCATGGTCGCGGTCGAAGATTTAAAGGATGCGAATATGGATGAATTGCGGGTCTCAGGCGGTGTCCATACGATGTCACCTTCGCTCAGTCCGAAACGTATGGCAAAACTCATTGGAAAAGATCAGGCCAAGACGGCAAATTCAGACAAAGAATCCGATTGAGTTTGCCACTGCGCCTTTCTAGAAAGGCCGTATGAAACATTATTGTCTGGCCGTGGCGACGGCTCTTATTCTCATCGCTTGTTCCGAAAAGCCCGAATTAACTGATGAATATCGGGTCATCAGTAACGGGAATATCCAAAATGTCGATATTACCTATCCCGGCGCAATTGATCCGGACCTCGCAGATCGATTTTCCGCCCTGGCGAGAGATTGTGTGCATCGTGAATATCCCAATAAAATTTCCAGAACCTATAAATCCGATGACGAAATAGGGTCCCCGCAAGACCTGTTCCCTGTCTTTTATGGTTGCTTTGATTGGCACTCTTCCGTGCATGGTCACTGGTTACTTGTCAGACTTTTGCGCGTGGGCCCGCAAGACGCGACCTGGCGGGACGATGCGATCTCCAGGCTTGAACAGAGTTTTTCTCCGGAGAATGTGGCGGGAGAGGTAGCCAGCTTCAAAGCTGTTACGCCGGGGTCCTGGGAGCGACCTTATGGTTTAGCGTGGTTTCTTCAGTTAACGACTGAGCTCCGTGAGTGGGAAGACCCGCGTGCTAAATCCTGGCTTGAAGCCCTAAAGCCGCTAGAGGCCGATATCGCAAACAGCTTGAAATCATGGTTGCCAAAATTGGCCTATCCGATCCGCCTCGGGACCCATAATCAAAGCGCTTTTGCGTTTGGTCTGATGCTGGATTGGGCGCGAGTCGCGGGCGATTCGGAAATGGAGCGCTTGATAATAGAACGCTCACGCCGGTTTCATATGAATGATAAAAACTGCCCGCTGGCCTATGAGCCATCGGGCGAAGACTTCTTATCGCCTTGCTTGATGGAGGCGGATTTAATGCGCCGCATACTCTCCAGATCCGAGTTTACGGCCTGGCTTGACGATTTTATGCCAGACATACCCATTGATGGACGGGGGGATTGGCTGGCTCCTGGTATTGTGACCGATGCGAGTGATGGAAAACTTGTCCACCTGGATGGCGTCAATTCATCCAGAGCCTGGAACCTTTACAATATTGCGCGGGCTCTGCCGGTTGACGATCCGCGCATTCCGTCTTTGGTTGCGGCGGCAAAAATCCACGCAGACACGGGCGTCGCCGCGGTATCAGACGAGCACTATTCTGGCTCTCACTGGCTAGCAAGTTTTGCGACCTATCTGATGACAGATCGGGGGCAGCCCTGATGCTGAATGAGGCGAATAATATTGAAAGCCCGTGTAAGCTCATTTGCGAGCTTGATATTACGAACGGTCATTGCAAAGGCTGCGGACGCTCGCGTGAGGAAATCGCGCGCTGGACGCGCTATACAGATGCGGAGCGGCGGCTGATTATGGATTGTCTAGATGTGCGTATGAAATATTTAATGACGAAATCATGATCTAAGCAAACATACCTGCCACAAACCAGTCGGGATGCTCCCCGCCGGGATATGTCATAAGCCATAATTGTTCGCCGCTGACAAGATGGGCCTGCCAATAATCCCGTTGGCGACGCGACATCATCCCGGTGTTTTTATGTTGCCACCAGGGCGGCGCAAGACGTTCAGGACCTTCGGCAGCGCTAATGTCAAAAGCACGGCCACGCCATTCAAACTTTGGAGGGGGACGTCCCGGTGTCAGTGTGCGCAGCCGTTCGGGCCGCCGAAACAGTCGCAGCGGGCGCGGGCGCGGCGCGGCTTCCCATACAGCTTGTTCCGGGCTGACAGCTTCAACCGAACAAAACTCGCCTTCGGGAATATGCTGATCACGCGGTAAGAACCGGCGCACGCGGTCAAAGCCCAGACGATTACCGAGTGTCGAGATCAGTTGATCAAAATCCTCAGCTTGTTTCTGGGCCTCTCCGCCGAGGATTTGCTGGCGCACCCGGATCGGTTCCAGATTGCGGGCTATCAGGCGAAATCGATCCGCACCATATTCAATACGCAAATCATCCAGCGGACGGGAAAATTGCTGCAAGACCGCATCGACGCTGTGACTGGGCCGGGCAAATCCGGTCGTGATCACATGCGGGCCTGTATCCACGCAATGCACGGTCAAATCAAACCGCCGTGCTCCCATCAGCGCGTCCTCTAGGCGGCGACAGACGGAACTTGCCAGACGCCGTAAAACATCCGTCAAATCATCCAGACGACCAATTGGATCGGGCAAGGTCATGCGCGCCGCATAAATGGGGTCTGCGGCTTCGGGCGAAACCGGATCCGGTTCATAACCCATTGCGCGGGAGAGTTGCTGTGTGATCTCAAGCCCGAACCGCCGGGCCAGCTCAGCCGATTTACGGCCGCGAATATCACCAATGGTTTTCAGCCCCGTGCGGCGAAGATCTGTCTCGGTAGCCGGTTTGATATTCAGGGCCCGTAGAGGCAGTGCCGCAATCGCATCCGCTGTTGCCCCGGGCAGCGCCAGGGCCATGCGGCGCGGCTCGCGATTATCCATGCTGACATCTCCGAGCTCTGAATCTGTGGCATAGCGCGCTAAGGCCCAGGCTGCGCGTTTCGTATCCGCCATACCGATCCGCGCTGTGACATGCATATCGTCCAAAGCCTGCAGTGCAAATCTTGCCATCGCGCTCTCCCCGCCAAATAAATGGGCGCATCCCGAAATATCCAGAAACAGACCATCCGGCGCGTCCAGCGCAGCCCAGGGAGAAAGCCGATCCGACCAGCGCCAAAGCGCCCGCAAGAGCAGGTTCAGCGCCGCCGGGTTAACGCTCTCTGTCATTAGATCAGGACAAATCGCCCGGGCATCTGCCAAGCTCTGTCCGGCGCGCGCGCCTGACGCAAAAGCGGCGGGCGTCACATGGGTCAGGCGCGGTGCGTTCTTGATCACCTGGGTTGCCGCAAATGGGCCGTCCAGCCGCCCATCACCGCGCCGGATACGCCGGTCCAGCGGTAATTGCGGAAACCATATGGACATGACGCGCTTATGCATGATCAAGACCTTGATCAGATGACAGGCTTTGGCGCGCGACATCCCAGTTCCCAAGCTGTCCGGATTTATGTTTCACCAATTGCCAGTGCCAGCCCGTGCCTTCAATATGCGGCGTGCACATCCAGCGGGTCTGCGCAGCGGAGGATTGTGCCCCGCGCCCGATCAGGATCAGGCCCAGCGTGCGCCCGGCCTCGGCGGCGAGTTGCAACCGACGGCTTTCTTTCAAGTTCGGCCCCTGATCCAGCTCGGCCACAATCACATCCGCGCCCCGGCTCCGCAAGGCCTGCTCGGTCGACCAGAGCACTTCTTTGCGCGAAATACAGCCGCATGTGATCAAACGGCCGGGATCAAAATATGCCTGCATGCCCAACGGACATAGTGAAGCAATCCGTCTATCCCGACCCGTCCAGATGATCCGGCCTGTTGTCTTGGACAGCACATGGAGAACAAAACTATCCGCTGCCGGACCCATCACCTCATGCACACGGGCGCGCGTAAGCGCCATACCCGGCAGGATTTTGACCGGCCGCGGTTTGTGGATGGCCTGAAGACCAGGCGTAACCGACGCGCCGCCCGATAGAAACGCAGCGGATACCAGAGACAGCGCTGCCGGCCCGCGCGCCTTGGAATGAGCACCCGGTTCTGTGACCTGAACTGACATAATGTTCTATTTTTGTTCTTGTGAAGAGTGGAGTCAAGATGGTAGGAATTTTTTCGCAATTATATACTTGACAAAGCATGGTTTCGAGCACATATAGAGAACATGACCGGAATTGACATAACCAACCCTATTTTCATGGATAAAGAGGCCGCTCGCGTTCACTTGGAAGCGACACGTTGGCCCGATGGTGCTTTCTGCCCGCATTGCGGTTCGTTTAATGTTAAAGTCCTGACTGGTAAGTCTCACCGCGCCGGATTGCACCAGTGCAATGAAAAAGAATGCCGTAAGCAATTCACTGTAACAGTCGGAACCGTTTTCGAGCGCTCAAAAGTGCCGTTAAACAAATGGCTTCTCGCCACTCACCTAATGACCTCATCCAAAAAAGGCATGAGCGCCCATCAAATCCACCGCATGTTAGGCGTAACCTACAAAACGGCTTGGTTTATGTGTCACCGCATCCGTGAAGCGATGATAGATACTAATCCAGACCCGCTAGGCGGCCCAGATAAGCCCGTAGAGGCCGATGAAACCTATTTTGGTAACAAAGTAAGCCTCAAAAAGAAACGCGCTCTAAAGAAAACCTCGACTAAAGGCACTAAAGGCGGCTTCGGCGGTACATCAAACAAATACACCGTTGTTTCACTCGTAGAGCGTGGCGGCAATATCCGCTCGTTCCATGTTGACCGCGCCGATAAAGAGCAAGTCCGCGAAATCCTTGTCCGCAACGTCCGCCGTTCATCAACACTTATGACTGACCGCTCAAACCTCTATAGCGAAACCGGCCAAGAGTTCCGTCGTCACCACACCGTCAATCACGGCGGGGGTGAATACGTCCGCCAAGTAGAAGGTCACAAAGCCTACACAAACACGCTAGAAGGCTATTACAGCATCTTTAAGCGCGGCATGAAGGGCATCTACCAACATTGCGGCGAGCAACACTTACAGCGCTATGTCACCGAATTTGATTTCCGTTACAATAACCGCAATATCAACGACAATGAGCGCCGC
>JAHDDC010000035.1 GCA_020629545.1 Hellea sp. | reverse complement strand
GCGCGTAGATCAGCGAAAGCTTGCAAGACTTCGGCGCGTGTGTTCATCACGAACGGACCGCCTCGGGCGACAGGTTCTTCAAGACGTTTGCCGGCCATCAAAAGAAAACGCGCGCCTTGTGGGCCTGCGCAGATAGACGCGGTGTCGCCGGGACCAAATACGCCCAGCGTGTCAGTCTCCAAACCAGTATCTTTAATCACAACCCCACCTTCGATCATATAAATAACAGCGTTATGGCTTTCCGGAATGGATTGTTCAAAGTTCTCGGCCGCCATTAGACTCACATCCAGATAAAGGGGTTCGGTGAGAGGATTGATTACGGGACCTGTGGTGCCGTTATTAGAAGTTCCCGTAATTACACGAATAGATCCGCCGCCCTCTAGTCTTTCAATCGGCATGTCATCGGCGGAAAATTCCTGATAGCCCGGAGCGTCGCGTTTATGGGCGGCAGGTAAGTTTATCCAGAGCTGAAAGCCTTTCAGGAGACCCGCTTCCTGTTCAGGCATTTCGGAATGTAATATACCATTCGCCGCTTTCATCCATTGAACACCACCTGCCGCGATAACGCCTTCATTTCCAACGCTATCTTTGTGGCGCATACGGCCTTCGAGCATATAGGTCACAGTTTCAAAACCACGATGTGGATGGGTCGGGAACCCTGCGATATATTCGTCGGGGCTATTGCTCTCAAATTTGTCGAGTAGCAAGAGCGGATCAACCATATCAAGCTCTGGCGAGGCGATGATACGAGTTAATTTTACGCCGGCACCGTCTGTGGCCGGAACGCCTTTAGTTGTTTGGATGATGGGCCTGATCATGAAGTCCACATGGGGAGAGAAACCGATTTTTTCAAGCTCATAAAATTGAACATTGATTTGATCTTATTTCAAGCTATTCGCGTAGACATTATATGTTGAAACATCCTATCATCGTCTGGTTCCGCCGCGATCTTCGCTTAACAGATAATCCAGCATTATTTCATGCTGTGCAGACAGGCGCGCCGATCTTACCGCTTTATATCGACGAAACAAATTTGGAGCGTACCGAAGGCTCAGCGTCGCGGCTTTGGCTCCATCACAGTCTTAAATCTCTGACGACTGACTTGGGAGACCTGGTGCTGAGACGGGGTAAGGCTTCTGAGATCATTCCCGCTATGGTCAAGGCGATTGGAGCCACAGGGGTTTACTGGAATCGGCGTTATGGCCGTGACCGAGAAATAGATGCGGCGCTGAAGGAAAATCTTTCCGCAAACGGTATCGACGCCCGAAGTTTCAACGGAAACCTAATGAGCGAACCCTGGGAGATTAAAACCAAAACGAGCAATGCCTATTACAAGGTTTTCTCGCCTTATTGGAGAGCTGTTTTAGCCAATATTCAATTGCCTGAACCTTTGCCAAAGCCAAAGCTCACAGTGTTTGAAGGGTCTGCCGAGCGGCTGACATTGGATGAATTATCTCTTCTGCCGACCCGTCCAGATTGGGGGTCTAAAATGATGCCCGGGTGGCGCGTGGGTGAGGACGGCGCCATAGCTGCCCTTTCAGACTTTCTGAGTGGCCCGGTCAATTCTTACAAAGCTGATCGAGATAGAGCGGATAAACCCAAAGGCACATCGCGTCTTTCGCCGCATCTGGCGTTTGGAGAAATATCCCCTAGACAGATCTGGCATGCCACCAAGATGCGCGATGTTGATGGCGCGAAGTTTTTGTCAGAGGTCGGCTGGCGTGAGTTTTCTTACAATCTTCTTTATCATAATCCAGACCTTAGAACGCAAAACTTTAAACCGGACTTCGATGGATTTCCCTGGTCCAAAAACGAAGTTTTTCTTCATGCTTGGCAAAATGGACAAACCGGCTATCCCTTTGTTGATGCCGGTATGCGTGAGCTATGGCAAACCGGTTACATGCATAATCGGGTCCGCATGGTGACGGCGAGCTTTCTGATCAAGCATTTAATGATAGACTGGCGCGAAGGAGAGCGCTGGTTCTGGGATACGCTGTTTGATGCTGATCCGGCCAATAATACGGCGAGTTGGCAATGGGTCGCCGGGAGCGGAGCCGACGCAGCCCCGTATTTTAGAATTTTCAATCCCTTCGGACAGGGTGAAAAATTTGATAGCGACGGTGACTATGTCCGAAAATGGGTACCCGAGCTTGCCCGGCTACCCAAGAAATTTATCCACCGTCCATGGGATGCCCCTGCTTTGGTCTTACAAGAAGCCGGTGTTACTCTGGGGGGGAATTACCCCCGTCCCATTGTAGATCATAAAGCGGCGCGCGAAGCTGCGCTGTCGGCGTACAATATGATCAGAGCTTGAGATTTGTCGTTGAGACGACTTAGCTAAAGTCGAAAAAACAAAGCTTATTGCCGTCCGGGTCTTTTACATAAGCGCCGTAAAACATATCTGGAACACGTTGTCCGGGTTCACCGTCGCATGTCGCGCCGAGCTCTATGGCCCGGTTGTAAAGCGCGGCTGCGCCTTCTTTGGAACCGGCCGGAAACGCAATCATATTGCCATTACCGGGGTTTGGGTCTTGTTCGTTATAGGGTACGCAAACAGCAACCATTGGTTCTGACATGGACTTCCCGATCATCGCCAGGCGTCCGACATCGACTTGCACTTTTGCGCCCTGTTCAGCGAATAATTCAGTGTAGAATTTTTTGGCAGCTTCCAAATCTGTAACGCCAATCGTTGTGTATCCAATCATGATAGATCCTTTGTTTGATTGATGTTTATATGCCGGAAAGTTTTGCACCTTGCACGGCTTAATTTCATAATCGGTCTGACATAGTTGTGATTGGTCGCTTGCAATCGGCTGAAAAATACAAAGACAAGCACATAGACCGATGGTATGAAGCTATGCCGGGAGTAACTGTTAAAGAGCGGACTTGCCCTGCCGCCTGTTTTCAGGTCCCGATCAGTTTTCCAATGAAAATGAGTAACAGGCAGGAACCGGGAAAAAATCCGATAACCGAATATTCCATTTTGGTGATGTCGAAGCTTTCCGTGCTATACAAACCATAGAAGCTAAGAAAACCAAGTGGCAGACTGATCAAATAGGAACACCCAATCAGCCCGACCAGCACACTCAAAATCCAAACTAGAATAAACATTCCGGCTGCGCTGCACAAAAAATGCCAAGTCATTTTTTGTCGGCGTTTAAACCTTACTGAAAATCACGTTGCCATTTTGAAGGTCAAGTTCCGATTTGTGACCCATGACACACTTTCCGTAAAGCCAAGCTGTTATTTTGCGCTGAAGTTAAGGAGAGAGAAATGAAATCGGGGTTGAAATTTTTAAGCGTTTTATTGTCAGGAACCGTTTTGGTCGGTTGCGCGGCAAATCCGACTAAACATGTGCGATATGATCATAGTCTGGCGGATCGTGCTCACGAGATTAATGAAGCTTACAATCAAGAGCTTAATGGACAAATTTTGATAAATATTCTTCGGGCACGTGATAGACAGCCGAGGTTTTACACGTCTATGAGCGATTTAGGCGTAACACCAAGTTCTAGTCGAACCGACGGGCTTTCCATTGGGCCGATCAAACTTGGAAACTATGTCGAGCCAGAGGGGGACGCGGCGAGTTTATTTAATCCTTGGTCATCTCTGACACCATCTAGTTCATCTGTGAATAACAGTAGCTTAAGCTTAACTGTATCTCCGAAAGCGACGCAAGGTGATGATAAAAAGGCGATTTATCATACGCCTGTGAGTTTCAATACTTTTCTAAGCTATTACAATGATTGGAGCCCAAAAATAGTCGACAACGTGATGGTAAACCGAAAAACGCAGTTAAAGTTCACTGCGTCTGAAAGAAGCAAAATTTCGAAAAGTCTGACGGGTAAGAGTGCATTCACCGTATTTAAAGATGGCGACAGTGTTTACTATTGCATAGATTCAGACAACTGCAAGCATGCCGAAAATGAGAACGGATCAATCAATTACCCATTTGATGAAGTCACAACTACCCATTCGATGAAAATTGATAATGGAGTGTTTACGGCTGACCCATCTGAAGCGAAGTCTTCTCATAAAAAGGTTACTAAACCCAAAGGCTACTACACGTTAAAAGCCGCACATGAGCATAAAAGAACAATAAAACCAACGCCACTTCAACGTCGTAATCCAACAATAGGATCAAAAATTACTTTAGAAAATGGGCGAGTGTTCGTTTGTATCCGAGGAAAGCAGCCAGTTCTAACAACGACCAAATTCTCACCGAATTCTAAATCCGACTTTAAATCAATGGAAAAGTTTGATTGCTCGATCAAGTCCAGCCTCGACGCTAAAGAAGAATCGCGGTCGTCTCTGATCTTCGTAGCTGAAAATCCTGAGAGTAACAAACAAGGTAACGTCTCTGAAGGTTACGATAGCGGTATTTATTCCCTAAGTCTCAATTCAATTGATAATATGATTTTCCGAGTTGGTAGTTCTTTGAGGCCTTATCGAAAATCATTCGATGCCAACACACAATCTACGGCTATTCAGGCCTGCAAAAATTCTAGCAGGCCTTGTGACGAAAAAATTGACTATTGGAGTTCAATATTTGGTTCTGCTGATGATACGTTTTTCAAAGTTTCTGATATGTCGAAATTGCGGAAACTTCATGATAGATGTTTAAATAAACATGCGGCTGTCGTTAAGCACCAAGGAAAGACATATCTTTCTGGGCCACCAGAGAGACAAAACCATATTAATTCCTTGTGCCATCGCAATGATGATAGTGGATCTGTCCTTACCCTCATTGCCGAAATCATAAAACTTAATGAGGTCAATGCGAATGTTCAGCCTTCAAACATATTGTTTTCGCGCTAAACCTTACTGAAAATCACGCTGCCGTTGGTGCCGCCAAAGCCAAAGCTGTTGGACATCATGTTTTTCAGCTCGGCCTCGCGGGTTTCCGTGACAATGTTGACAGGCGGCAGCTCGGGGTCGAGGTCAAACACGTTGATTGACGGGGCGACAAATCCTCTATCCATCATAATCAGCGAATAGATAAATTCCTGCGCGCCGGCTCCGCCGAGCGAATGGCCCGTCATGGATTTGGTCGCGGAAATCATCGGGCAGTCATCCCCAAAGACGCGGTGGATTGCGCCGGTTTCCGCAACATCACCGACGGGTGTCGATGTGGCGTGAGGGTTGATATAGTCAATTTTGGATACACCGTTTCCGGCGGCTTCAGCGAGAGCTGTTTGCATAGCGCGCTCGGCGCCTTCACCAGATGGGGCGACCATGTCATAACCATCTGAAGTCGCGCCATAACCTGTGATTTCTGCGTAGATTTTTGCGCCGCGTTTTTTGGCGTGTTCATATTCTTCCAGGACGACCATGCCTGCGCCGCCTGCGATCACGAAGCCGTCGCGATTAACGTCAAAGGCGCGGCTGGCTGTTGCCGGCGTGTCATTATATTTGCTGCTCATGGCACCCATCGCATCAAATAGAGACGTCAAAGGCCATTCGAGTTCTTCGCCGCCGCCGGCAAACATTACGTCCTGCTTGCCCCATTGAATCTGCTCTGCTGAGGCAGCGATACAATGCAATGATGTGGTACAAGCCGATGTGATGGAATAGTTGACGCCTTTGATCTTAAAATGAGTGGCGAGGGTTGCAGATATGGTCGAAGACATGGCTTTGGGAACTGCAAAAGGCCCAATGCGTTTGGGACTGCCTTTTTCCCTGACAATGTCGGCGGCCCGGACGATTTCTATGGCTGACGGTCCACCTGAACCCGCAATAATGCCCGTTCGTGGATTGGAAATGATATCATCTTCCAGACCAGCATCTTCTATGGCTTGCTGCATGGACACACAGGCCCAACCTGCGGCTTCACCCATAAAACGGAATGAACGCTTATGAACGTGTTCCTTAGGATTGAGAGTTGGGCGACCAGAAATACAGGAGCGAAAGCCTAACTCTGTTTGGCGTTCATCGGCCGTAATGCCGGACCGGCCGGCCTTAAGACTATCAGCAACTTCGTCCTGATTATTGCCAATGCAGGATATTATCCCGATCCCGGTAACGACAACGCGGCGCATTAGCTCTCTCCCTTAGCAGCTTCAGCTTTGCTAGCATCCGTTTGAAAAAGACCGACACGCAAATCTTTGGCTTTGTAAATGATCTCGCCATCCGCCTTGAGCACAGCGTCAGCGATTCCGAGCGCTAGCGAACGTCGAATGATGCGTTTTATATCAATTTCATATCGAACCAGTTTAATGTCCTGCGTGACTTGACCCGTAAATTTGAGCTCACCGACGCCGAGGGCGCGTCCTCGGCCCGGAGATCCACTCCAGCCGAGGAAAAACCCGACTAGTTGCCACATGGCATCAAGCCCAAGACAGCCCGGCATGACCGGATCGCCCCGGAAATGGCAATCGAAAAACCAGAGGTCTTCTTTGACATCCAATTCCGCAATAATATGACCTTTATCATAAGCTCCGCCTTCATCCGAAATATGCAAGATACGATCGAGCATCAGCATTGGAGGGAGAGGTAATTTGGCGTTGCCGGGGCCAAACAGGCTTTCCTCGCCGCTAACGATCAGGTCGTCATAATCATAGGAAGACTGAATTTTGAGCATAATAGATTGCCTTATGAATAATTTGAACGCGCAAACTATCCGTTTAAGCTATAAACTCAAGGGCTTTGAAGGTTTTCTTGGCAGCTCTAAATGGGGCCCGCACCCCAAAGATTATCGCGTTGGGTCCAGCCTTTTAGGCCTTGGCTAGATGTAACTTTGCACCAATTGTTCTCATTGCATTTCCCAACTTCCAAAAGGGCATTGCCATTTGCGACCGCAGAAATCCGAGCTGTATCCTTTGGACGTGATCGCAAGGTTGTCTCAGAAATTGTAATTGCCATCGTCGTTCCAGACAGCGAGCTGCTGCGAACCCAGCTCTCATCCCCATGAATATCTTTGACTTTACGCCAAATATCCATTTCCGCCACAACAACGAGCGGCAAGCCTTTACGGCGATATTGCCATAAAACTGGATGCTTAAGGCTGGGGCCCTGCCTTCCATTGACCCGTCCAAATTTCAGAGAGACGAAGCGAGGCACTGGTAAACCGGAGTGGGTTTTCTCCGCTGATACACGGTAAATGTTTTCAAATGACGGAATGTCCTCAACAACGACGCGCCGCTCCTGTGCATTTGCCATATCGCCTAAGAAAATCGCTAACGATAGAAGTAAAAGGCTTAGTAATTTGTGCGCCATTTCAATTTATCCCTGAATGCTTTGAGATATATGCTCAACAAAACGATAAAACATGGTAAAAAAATTGGCGGAATATGTTAATAAGAGAGAAGCGGGTCGTAATTTTTAAGAGTTTACGTATAAGGGCCGGCTCAAAAGTGTTTGGTTGTTAAATGAAAAAATCTGATAATCCTCTTGTTGTCGTCACTCGAAAGCTACCGGACGATATTGAAGGTCGCTTGAGCGATTTGTTTGATAGCCGCCTAAATTTGACTGATATCGCGATGACCAAAGCGGAGTTGATAGAGGCTGTAGCTGATTGTGATGTTCTTGTTCCAACAGTAACGGACATCATTGATAAAGATATTATCGATGCAGCCGGACCCAATCTGCGATTGATTGCAAACTTTGGCGCCGGAACAGATCATATTGATGTAGCTGCGGCCCATGCTCGAGGCGTTGTCGTTACGAATACACCGGGTGTCCTGACGGAAGATACTGCCGATTTTACAATGGCACTTATTTTGGCCGTTCCGCGCCGTTTGGTCGAAGGTGATCGCCTTACCCGGGCCGGCGGGTTTATGGGCTGGAAACCAACAAGTCTCTTGGGTCATCGCGTGCGAGGGAAAAAGCTGGGCATCGTCGGAATGGGACGCATTGGTCAGGCTGTAGCGCGGCGCGCTTCTGCTTTTGGTCTTTCTGTTCATTACCACAATCGTCGCCCTGTTCCGACACCCATAGAAGACGCGCTTTCTGCCACATATTGGGAGGATCTGGATGCTATGCTGTCCGAGGTCGATATCGTTTCGATCAATTGTCCAAAAACACCGTCGACATATCATCTCATGAATGCAGAACGCCTCTCAAAAATGTCGCCAAGCAGTTATATTGTAAACACTTCTCGAGGCGATGTTATTGATGAAGCTGCGCTGGCTGCCGCACTGGCAGATGGAAAGATTGGCGGAGCCGGCCTTGATGTCTATGAAAATGAACCTAAAATACATTCTGGTTTGATGGGACTGCAAAATGTGATCCTTGCGCCGCATATCGGATCAGCTACTCATGAATCACGTCGAGAGATGGGCGAGAAGGTTCTGATCAATATCAGGGCTTGGATGGACCATCACAAAGTGCCCGACAGGGTTTTGCCACCTGGGTCCAAATATTCCAAAGCGTCTTAGCGGAGACAAATATGCTGTATAAATCTTTTATCTCAATTTCAGTTTTGGCCTTTATGTCTGCCTGTTCTGCGCCTGACGTTAAAGAAGCTGATGCTAACACCGCAGAGAAACCTGCTGTTCAGGCTGTAGCTGCGGCAGCGCAAACGGCACAAAAAGCGGACGACTCAAAACCGAATTATGTTCTGAAACAAACCGATCTCGGGTCAGGCGTATATATGTTGGCCGGGCAGGGCGGGAATATAGGTTTGTCTACGGGTGATGACGGGGCATTTGTTATTGATGATCAGTTTGCCCGTTTTGTTCCAACTATTTTGGAGAACATTAATGCCTTGTCGGGCGGCCCGATCCGGTTTGTTGTGAACACACATTATCACGGTGATCATTCAGGCGGAAATGCAGAAATGAAAGCCGCCGGTGCCACGATTGTGGCTCATGATAATGTTAGGGCGAGAATGAGCACAGATAATGAGAACAAGCTTTGGGGCCGAACCGTTAAAGCGACAGCGCCGGAAGCCTGGCCAACTGTAACCTTTTCCAAAACTATGACATTTCATTTCAACGGTCAGACTGTCGATGTTATGCACACGCCCAATGCTCATACGGACGGAGACGCAATAGTCTATTTCCGCGAAGCTGACGTTCTCCATATGGGGGATAATTTTTTCAATGGCATGTTCCCCTATATTGATGTTGATGCTGGCGGTTCGGTTAAAGGTATGATTGGTGCGCTAGATACGGGTCTAAAAACGTCTGGCCCAAACACGAAAATTATTCCGGGTCACGGTCCGCTCAGTTCCCGTGCGGATTTACGCAAAACTCGCGATATATTAGTTGATATACAAAAACGGGTGCAGGCTCGTATCGATAAAGGCGAAAGCCTCGATACTATACTCCAATCCGGAATATTATCGGATTATAGTGATCTTGCCAGTTTCATTGACGAAAAGAATATGATAAAGATAGCTTACCGGTCAATTACGGGGCAGCTTAAATAACTTAGTGAAACTGAATTTGACGGGGCGCGTCACCGATCCGGACATAGTTCCCCCAATTGGCTAATCTGGATTTGTGATACGACTTCCCCTCCTGCTTATCGCAGGGGGGGTTGTTTTTAGGGGGACTGTAAAAACCTTTCCCTTTACAGGTGCACTGACTCCTCAACCGGTTAAAAAAGTATTACAATCTGAGCCGAGGAGATTATTATGTATAAAAGACTTCTTGGAATTTTAGCTATCGCGGCTATGGCGGCGGCGCCAGCCCAGGCCGGAAATCAGTCAGGGTATAGTCACTTTGATGAGAGCGGGGTACATGTATTTCGCGGGCAACATGGATCACCGCTGACTCACGCAGCTATTCAAGTCGAACAGTTACGCTTGCAACGAGAAGCGCAGGCAGCTCATGCAGCGGAAATTGCGCGTCTGAACGCTCAGATCGCGGCGCAAACCCGCCAAATCGATAATTTGGGACAAGCTGTGAACCATCTAGAACGTTCGCAAACCCGTCGACCTCGACGCCGTGTGTATTATGGAAATCCGGCGTTTTTCGGTTCTAACGGATTTATCGGTAACCGCTATTATGGCGGGGCAACTGTTCAGCTGCCGAGACGCCGTCCGCATCATAGCAGGCCGCGAAAGCCCTAAGCCATAAGATGAAATGAAAAAGCAGGCCTGAGCCTGCTTTTTGTTTGGGTTAGTCGCGTGAGGCCTTAGTTTTTGCGATTGTCCCACCACCGCGCAAACCAGCCTTTTTTCTTACCCTTGCCTTTCGCGTCATTCATGTTCTTGCCGTCGCGCATGTCATCGGTAAATCCAGTTGGGCGGTCACTATCCTTACCGCGGGCTTCTTTATCTTTGCCTCTGCGCTCTCGATCAGCACGATCGTTTTGACGGCGATCCCGATCCATTCGGTCCCGATCTTTATCCTTATTCCGCATGGCATTTTCGCGACGTTCCGCGGCATTTGCACGGGCTTCTTCCGCGCGTTCTCTAGCCTCAATCGCCCGGTCATTGGCCTTGGCTTTAGCTTCCTTAGCCCGGTTTTCAGCCTGACGGGCGCGTTCCTGAGCCCGCTCGAGGGCCTCAATAGACCGTTCATTGGCATTTTCGCGGGCTTCTCGTGCCTTTTTCTGAGCATCTTCTCGGGCTTCCCGAGCACGTTCCTGAGCCTCTTCCGCGCGTTCTCTGGCTTCTTCACGCGCATTTTCAGCGCGTTCAGCGGCTTTCTCACGAGCTTCGCGTGCCCGTTCCTGAGCATCTTCTGCCCGTTCCCGGGCTTCCTCGGCCCGTTCGCGGGCCTCTTCATTTGCGTTTTCTCGGGCCTCGCGAGCACGCTCCCGTGCTTCTTCACGGGCTTCATTTGCGCGCTCTTGAGCTTCCTCAGCTCGTTCGCGAGCCTCTTCCGCGCGGTCGTGGGCACGTTCAGAGCGGTGCTTGCCTGGCTTACTCGATTGTGACCAGCTATCTTTTTTATTCTTGTTCTTGCCTTTTCCATCAGGCGGTCCGGCATAGGCTGTTCCAGCCGTCAGCATAATTGCAGTGCCGACCAGTAATTTTACGATATGTTTCTTAGGCATGAGGTTTCCCTTTCAAAGAATAACACCATGGTTCTAACGCGTTGACGCTGAATTTTTGCTGAACGGTATAGTTAATAAATGGTTAGGTTAATCGGGCGTTTTGTAGGGCCTTAGCCTTGGCTTCTACTTTTGCGATAATATCTTCGATCATCTCGTCGTTATCGGTTTTGCCGGTTTTAACCCCTGCGGCATACATCATACCATATCCCGCTGATCCGCCTGTAAATCCAATATCGGTAAACGCAGCTTCACCTGGACCGTTCACCACACATCCAATGATGGAGAGTGATATAGGTTCGGAAATATGGGCGAGCTTTTCCTCGAGGATCTGGACGGTTTTGATCACATCAAAGCCTTGCCGGGCGCAGGATGGACAAGAAATTATATTCACCCCGCGCGTGCGTAGTCCCAGAGATTTAAGCATGTCAAAGCCGACTTTGACTTCTTCGACCGGATCGGCGGATAGCGACACTCTTATCGTGTCACCGATTCCGGCCCATAATAAATTCCCCATGCCGATGGAGGACTTCACGGTACCGATGCGCGCACCGCCAGCCTCTGTAATACCTAAATGCAGTGGTGCATCTGTCGCCTCTGCGAGTTGGTGATAGGCAGCGACGGTAAGAAATACATCGGACGCTTTGACGCTGATTTTATAATCTTGAAAATTCTCGTCTTCGAGCATGCGAGCATGCATCAAGGCGCTTTCGACCATGGCATCAGGGCAGGGTTCGCCATATTTTTCTAGGAGTTCTTTTTCAAGGGATCCGCCATTGACGCCAATTCGGATGGAACAGCCATGGTCTCGTGCAGCAGCTACGACTTCTTTGACCCGGTGCTGCCCTCCAATGTTTCCGGGGTTAATCCGCAGACAGGCCGCTCCGTTTTCAGCTGCCTCAATCCCGCGCTTATAGTGAAAATGAATATCAGCTACGATCGGGACGTCTATCTCTTTGACAATATCTTTGAGGGCCAGGCTACTTTCTGGGTCAGGGCATGAAATTCGAACAATATCGGCCCCCGCCTCTTCCATTTCACGAACCTGGGCAATCGTTGCGGCAATGTCGTGCGTGACCGTATTCGTCATGGTCTGAACTGCAATGGGAGCGTCGCCGCCAACCGGGACTTTTCCGACCATAATTTGTCGGGATTTCCGGCGTTCTATTGTGCGCCAAGGCCGGATTTGATCAATGGAGTCTGCCATAGCTCGCCCATGCCATAGAATTAAGGCAGATTAAAGACGCATTATGTCTCAGAATTATTGTTGGGTCTGCGGATTGACATTCGCCGCTTCTGTCATATTCGCGTCTTTTGCGGGAAGACCAGCCAGCTCACGCGCAAAATCAGACATGAAATCTGGCGGTATGGCCGGCATGGGTATGTCTGTCATCGGTACGCCTTTGGCCCCCAAACTACCCATCAAATCCTCACCGAGATAAAGCTCAAACGCTCCACTGTCACGAGCTGAAACCGTAACGCCCACATCCTGATGGGCTTCCCAGCTTTCACCGCTGATCATAATGCGTGAAATCAGCGTCTTCCCGTCTTTATCCTTGATCTCGATCCAAGACGGTGCTGTGGCTTTTATCAACATCCGCTCCGGATCGATCGCGGCGACCTCGACATTGGCCGTGCTTTCAGGAACCGTGATTGAGCTGATAGCCGAAAGTGCAGCAGACTGCGCATCGGTTTTTGAGGCATACCAGAACGATAAAACTGCGGCACAAGACAAGACTGTTGTTGCGGCAATAAACCCCCGAGGCATTCGGATCTGCCGTTTGGGTACGAAATGCGGTTGATTACGCATCCCCAGGTTTTCGGGAACTTCGCTATCAACTTTGAAGTCATTGACCGATTCTTGTGGGTCAAGACCAACGATCCCCGCAAATCCGCGCACATAGCCCAAAACATATCCGATGGAGGGTAATGAATCTCTATCAAGGGCTTCAATGGCGGCCACATATTCGGGTTGAATATTGAGTTCTCTTGCAATGCAGGCATGGCTCATTGGGATGGCCTCACGGGCCATCCGAAGCCTTACCCCGATGTGAGGTTTGATTTCAGGCAAGTCCAAGCTCATTTGTTCCATATTGCTAATGGTACGTTCCCTCAAACGTCTAGGGTGAAACCACCCATATTCCAAGCGCTTAAGTTCTTATATGTTATAATTTATTAACGTTATCTGAAACGTGATTGTTTTGGAAATACCCGTGTCGGGCGAATTTATATTTCGCCATCGGTTTTAGTCGGACCAAAAGGATTTGTGCGATTAAAAAATAGTCATGCCGCAATCCGCCGCATGACAGCTGGGTTCAGACGTGATTATATGATGATTATGAGAATAATTACCGCTCCGCAATTACCTGTTTTTGCGCTGCTCTTATCGGGCGGGCTTTTGGGCGGCGCCTATTTTTTCCAATATGTGCTGGGGTATCCGCCCTGCCAGATGTGTTACTGGCAGCGCTACGCCCATCATTCCGTATTGGTGTTGGCGGCCCTTGCCCTAGTTTTGAACTTGCTGGGCCGGAAATATCCTCGGCTTTTTGCGGCACTTCTAATGATTGCATTTCTCGTCAGTTTTGGACTTGCCTTTTGGCATGTCGGTGTTGAATTTAAATGGTGGGAGGGGCCAAAAACATGTTCGGCTCCAACCGGCGGAGATCTCGAAGTTTTAGATCCGACGAAATTCTGGGAAGAGGCCAGCAAAGAAAAAATGCCGGCCTGTAGTGATGCACCTTGGCATTTCCTTGGCCTGTCTATGGCGGGTTGGAACGCTCTTGCTTCACTTATCGGTGCTTTTATCAGCGGGCTAAGTCTCAGGAAAAAATCATATGAGTAGACCACCTTTGCCGGGACAAACCGGTGCAATTAACTCACAACTGTCCCCGCGCCTTCGAGAAATGCTACGCGTTGATCATGCTGGCGAATATGGTGCAGTCGCAATCTATAAAGGGCAGCAGGCTGTTTTTGGTAAAAATGCGCGGACTCGAGAAATAGCCAAAAAGCTCGCCGAAATGCAAGCCGAGGAACAGCAGCATCTCGATGCGTTTGATGACTTGCTCAATACACATCAAGTCCGTCCAACCGCGATGGGGCCGCTCTGGAATGTGGCAGGATACGGGCTTGGAGTCGTAACAGCGTTGATGGGAGAAAAGGCAGCCCATGCCTGTACCGAAGCCGTTGAGACAGTAATCGAGAGGCACTATGCCGATCAGATCGATGAACTCGAAGGCCAGCCTGAACATGCCGCGCTTCGCGAAACATTCATAGAGTTTCGCGAAGATGAGCTGCATCACCGGGATATCGCCATCGAAGAAGGCGCCAAAGAGGCACCGGCTTATGGTTTGTTATCGCGGGTCATAAAAGCCGGCTGTCATATTGCCATTCGGGTCAGCGAGAAGATTTAATATTTGCTTTGATTAAGCCAAAAGTAAAACGGAATACCGGCTAGCAGTAAGACGAGGCCCCAGGCTATTACCGTCAAACCTGACCCTAATATCGCAAAAATGGAATAGAGTGCGGCAAGCAGAGCTATGATGGCCCAAAATCGGGCATGGCTCCAGCTATGACGCAGTTCGGCAGCCGCGCTAACCAAGAGCGGTACCAGCACAGCCAATGTGCTCATCATCGCCAGAAAAGTGAAGGCTTCGATCAGGCCTTTTGTGTAATTCATAAATAATAAAATAGACGCCAGAACAGATCCCATAATCAGTGATAATACTGGCGCAGCTGTTGAACCGTTCGCGAGAAATATTTTGGGCGCCATGCCTTCAAGAGCGAGGGCCATGGGCATTTGCCCCGTTACGAAGATAATTCCGTTGAGCGACCCCGCCGTCGCGATCAACGCGCCAATGGCGATTAGATAGGGCCCCCAGCTACCCAGATCTTGGGCGGCTTCGGAAAAAGGTGACGTCGAACCCGCGAGAATATCCGTCGGAACCAGGCGCATAACAGCAAAAGTCGAGGCGATATAAATAAAGGCGACGGTTAACGTCCCCAGGACAATCGCGCGGGGTATAGTGTGCTGAGAGTCTTTGACATTCCCAGCGGGAACAGTCCCAGCCTCCATTCCGGAAAATGCCCACATTGTCAGCAAAGCGGTTGTTGCCAAACCGGCAACCCAGTTTTTATCCTGCGGATTTGCTTCTGGCAGATTGGCATTATCCCCGGCTACAACGCCCAGCCCGATGATTAAAACTAGGGGAATGATCTTGAGAAAAGTCATAACAATTTGCGCTGCGCCTGCGCTTTTCAGGCTGCGCATATTAATCGCCGTCAATATCCAGATCAGCGCAAGCGCTGACAGTGCTTGCTGAACCTGACTGGTTTGCATGTCCGGAAAAAACACCATTAAATATCCCACAAATGCAATTGCAATAGCCGGTGCTGCGATCCAATAAGCGGCCCAATAGCCCCAGGCGATCAGAAAGCCAGTCAAATCCCCAAATGCGTCTTGGGCATATATATAGACTCCGCCGGAACGGCTCGTGCGGGCTGAAAGTCGGGCAATGACTAGGGCTAATAAAACCGAACCGCCTGCCGTGAACAGCCATCCGGCAAAGCTCATCATTCCAAAAGGGGCAAGTGATGACGGCAAGAGAAAAATCCCCGAGCCGATCATGATACCGACAGTCAGCGACCAGCAGGTCCAAAATCCAAGGGGTTTTGTTTGGGTTTGGTCCATCATCCGCTTTCTATCCTAATTTTAGCATATCGATGAAGTGTGACACGGTCGGCTCCGGGGCGCTATCTAATAATGTTCCCGCGCTAACGGAAAAACTAAAGTCACCGGGAAGTGCAAAACCGTCTAGTCGGCCAGCTTTTATCAATGGTTGAGCTATTCTAGCCGGGAGGGTTGTGACAATGTCCGATGTCGCGGCAAGATCGATACAGGCGCTTTGAGATAATATTCGGTACTTAGGATAATTATGCTCGGCGAAAACCCGCCTGTGCTCCGGAGCAAGATTGGCAGCAAAATGCTGGTCAAAACCGGCGATCGCGGAGTCATATTGCAATATCTCAGCGAGGCTTTTGTTATCCGTAAGAACGGGATGATCGGGTCGGCACATCAGGTAATAAGGTTCGGTGTAAAGCTCTTGCATGCGTAGACGCTTGAGCTGCGGCAGTCCGGCGAGCGATGCCGTGTGATAAAGCAACAAATGGGAACGTCTTTGCAGGATGTCATTAATAGCGTCGAGGGGCGCTTTGCTCTCGGCATTGATGCGGGTTTCTGGATAGGCTTTGCGAAACTCTAGCAAGGCGGGATGGAGTAGGCCTTCCAAAATGCCGGGGCCGCAGACAATGTTGAGGATATGTTCGCCCTGAACGGTTTCCCGCCGCGTGGTTTCCGCAAATTCCATGAGGTCTATCGCCATGGGATATAAGCGTTTAGCGGCTTCGGTGGGCGCGACCGTCCGGGTCGTGCGGTGAAACAAATTGACCTGCCATCGCTGCTCAAGGTTCTGAATGCTTTTGGTTACCGCGGAATGGGTCAAATTCAGGGAGTCCGCCGCCTTGGAAAAGCTCTCCAATCGATAGACGGCCTCAAAATGCTGCAAAAGTTTAAGGTCAATCATTATTTCCTATGTCTAACAAATAACGCAATTTAATTCAATTGTATTCATTATTTGCCGCGCTAAAATCTTGGGTGGGAGGATCTATGAATATTGAAGACCTTATTATGACCAAAGTGACCTTAATGGCGCTGCCGGTCTTTTTTGGATCGATCTTTCTCGAGATGATAGCGGTGAAGTTTTTTCGCGCCCGGGGGACGATCCATGCGCTGGATGACGGAGTTTCGATTTTCATGGGCCTGTTCAGTGTTGTTACCAACGGCGCGGCAGCCTTTATTACGCTCGGGCTATTGCTATGGGCGCAGAAGTTTCAGATATTTACCCTGCCTATGACGCTGTGGGTTCTTGTGCTCTGTTTTGTGCTCGATGATTTGCGCTATTATCTGCATCATCGGATCGCCCATCGTTGCCGCTGGCCGTGGGCTATGCATATTATTCATCACTCAAGCCAGCGTATATCATTGGCAGTTGCGCTTCGGCAGGGCTGGACCAAGCATTTTACCGGGACTACCCTTTTAAAGGTGCCGTTGGTGATCATTGGATTTAATCCGTTTATGGTAATTTTTGTGGGAGCCCTTAACGCGGTTTATCAGTTCTTCCTCCACACAGAGAGCGTGCACAAACTGCCGCGCTGGTTCGAAGCTGTTTTTAATACACCCTCGCACCACCGGGTGCATCACGGTAAAAATCCACAATATCTGGATTCGAATTACGCCGGCACATTAATCATTTGGGACAAGATATTCGGGACTTTTGTACCTGAAGCCGAAGACAAATATCCCGACTATGGGCTGGTCAAGGACTTTGAGACCTTTAATCCATTCAAGATTTTCATCCATGAATATTGGGGCATTGTCAAAGATGTGTTTGGCCGCGGCCGTACGGTAAAAGATCGTCTTCTTTATATTTTCGCGCCGCCGGGCTGGAGCCATGACGGCTCCCGCAAGACCAGTACAGACATAAAGCGCGAATATTACAACTCGCTTTCGGGCGAACCTGCTGAATAGAACTGGGACAAAGACGACATGCATCACTATTTTGTCACGGAAGCTCTTATCGTCATTTCCGCGTTGTTCTTTGGGTTGCGTCTGGTTCAGCGACAGAAATATTTGGCGGCCATGGGGATTGCCTTATTCGGCCTTGCGGCTGCCATCGGCGTTTATCGTTTCGGCTTTGGGAAAATATCTGAGCTTGCCGATGTTCACAAAATGGCCGGGCAGATCGGCGGCTTGGCAGGAATGTCATTGATAGCATCTGAATTTGTGCGGGAAAAACAAAAACGGCTTTTAGTTCTTTTCCTGGCGTTCGTCTGTCTGGTTATCGCCTATATCAAACCGGGCCTCTCTGTTCCGCTGTTTTTGCTCTGGTCACTCCTTGTGATTGCCGGAACATTTATCAGTGTGGAGGGCTCAAAGTCCCGCAAAATCAAATGGACCCTTGGCGCCAGCTTAATGCTCTTCGCCGTCATTTTCGTGCGCCGCTCTCCTTTTCTAGGTCCAGAGATGGCGTGGCACGCCTTTCATAGCCTTGTCACGATTTGGATCATCGTCATAGCCACGGTGTTTTTTAAAAAACCTTATTAATATATTACCGTTATAGTAGGGGAATCCTTACCATTTCAAAGTAAGCAATCTTTGAAAAATAAAATATGGTTGGGATTTTCGGATATGGTTTACCGATTACTTAAAGACACAAAGGGTAATTTTAGTATTATCCTGGCGGTTAGCGCGATGGCATTATTGACGTGTGTTGGCGTCGGCGTCGACTACACAAATATGGTCAGGCAGCAGGCAGAAATAAATGGAATTGTTGACGCTGCCGCTATCGCTGCCGCAACACAGGCTAAAAGTAATTCCGCAGATCGCCGCAAGGCAGCCATGGCTGTGTTTGATGAAAACCTAGCCCTTAACACCCAGCTAAAGCTGAATGGGCAACCCGGCATTCATTTCGATGATAATGCGGGCGAAGTCACCGTCGATGCCAACCTTGCCTATCAGCCGTTGTTTTTAAGCTTTCTTGGGAAGGACAATTATAATATCGGATCACAGTCGACCGTGAGTTATGCGATTGAATATATACCGCCCATGTCAATCGCTTTGGCTCTCGACACGTCAGGATCCATGTCTTGGACAACAACTGACGGGACAATCAAAATTGACGCTTTACAAGAGGCAACCCGTGAACTTTTCGCGGCCTTATTTGATAGCACAGAAAACCCAACATTGCTGCTGCAACAATTATCGAGCGGATTTTCGACGTATAATACTGATTTGATAATATCGCAGCCAATTATGTCGGGATATGCTCACATTGAAAATACCATGACGACGGATCCTTTATTCGTGGCTGCTGGCGGAACAGACTCAACACCGTCAGTGCAATTTGCATTTGATCAATTGATGGTAAGCCGGTCAATGGCGTCAGATCCCAAATGGAAAGGTTATCTCTTATTTTTAACCGATGGGGATAATAATGATCCATTATCGGACGATTCGACCAAGGCTATTTGCCAACAGGCCAAAGACCAAGACATAACAATTTATACGATTGCCTTTGCCGCACCGCCAAGAGGTGAAGAGCTTCTTGAGGATTGTGCATCGGACCCCTCAAACGCTTTCGACAGTAGTGACGCTCAAAAACTTAAACAAGCATTTGAAGCGATTGGTGAAGAAATCGGCGAGTCAGTCGTTCGCATCAAGAAGTAGATAAAGCTTATGGTTTTATATCGGGGTTAAATCCTTCACAGGTTACGTTTCCGGTCAAAAGACCAGATTTGCCTTATCGATTAAAAGTCATCTCGAGCAAGTTCTGGGCTGGTGGCGTATCCCCGCGCGAATATTTGATAGATATTCGCAAGACTAATCCGTCTTGCCATGAAATGCCTTTGCCATAAGAAAGACCGATTGTTTGGAACTTGCACCAAATTCATGGTTTTCGCTGAATGGACATAGTCTCATCATATCCCGTTTTGTCTCCGGCCCATATTGCAGTACCCATGACAAGGGCCAGAATTCCGATCAAGACACTATCAAGGATCAAAATGATGGTGGCAAGTGGATGTCCCATTGCTAATTCAGATAATTTGAAATGGGTAATGATAATCGGTGCAGCCAAAATCACCATGGCTATCATGCCTGACATTTCGGTCCTAGGATCCCACAGTTTACGAATTAAGTCTTTGTGAAATGAACCATGCCGAGGTGGCGGGCCGTATTTTTGCGTCAGGTTTTTGGGAATAAAATAGCATGCTGCGATGACGGATATCGCTTTGAGAATACCAAAGCCAAGTCTAGTTGGATTGGACTGATGTGCTCCAAACATCTCCGCGGATTCATACATTCCAAGATACCATTCAACAATATGCTGCAACCCTTCCGCAGCGATAACAGCCGACACGATTATAAATGAGAGACAAAAAGCCTTGGTCAGATGAGTAAGAGTGTGTCCTATGGCGCTCACGATTTTCATCATGCCAGGACAACATTAATTCATTAAAATACCAAAAATCTAAGATGTTTCCTCACTAGCCGAGGTTTTGATAAGCTTGTCTTGAGGATAGGGCCTTTTCGGTAGGTGCTCGCGTTACAACAAGGTTGTTTTGTCTAGTTTGGTATATAAATCCCTTCATTAACCATGATTGTGAGTAATCACTTGCATTGGTGGAAAATATGTGTAAGTAAACGCTCACTAGCGAATTTGGAGTGAGTATGAAACGCGCCATGAAGATGAATAAAGAGGCCACGCAGACGGTCCGGGACGAGGACCGGACGAATGAGAACTTGGCGAGCGATGGCCAAGCGACTTCTAACGCCTCGCGGGACCCAGCGAGAAAGCTTCGCGGGGTATCGGCTAAGGACGGGACGACCAAGGCCAAGATTGAGCGGGCCGCCTTGCATCTCTTTGCGGAGCACGGCGTAGACGGAGTCTCGACCAAGCAAATTGCGAAAGCTGCCGGCATTTCCGAGGGTGCAATTTACCGGCATTTCTCGGGCAAGGAAGAGCTCGCGCGTTCGATGATGAAGGCTATTCATGACCGCCTGACCGAGATGATCGAAACTGCGGATGAGGCCCATGATAATCTGGAAGCCAAAATTCAGTTTATCGTCCGCCATTATTGCCGCATTGCCGATGATGATTGGGATTTGTTCCAATATCATATCCTGCATCTCCACCACTTTCAGCGTCTGGCCGAGCATATGGATGACAGCCCTATGGGCGCATCGGCCAAATTGCTCCGCGCCGCCATGGATAAAGGCGAGATCGAGCCGGTCGATCCTTACATCTTGGCCGCCATGTCGCTCGGTGTTGTGCTGCAAGCGGCGCAAGCCAAAGTCTTTGGATATGTCACCGGGCCTTTGGCGGCGCGTACGGATTTGTTTACTCGCCGCGTGCTAGCTGTGCTTGATGTGAAATAGGGGCGTAAAATGAGAAGTTTTGTTTTCAATATATTCTTTGGCATTACGACATTTTTATACGCGATTGTGGCCGTAATCTTTTCACTTGTGCCTGGAAGAGCGCTGATGATGGGATCTCTGCGGCGCTACACCAAACTCATGGTCTGGGGTATGCGCAGCATTGCCGGGATTAAGGTCAATGTCGCCGGGCATGAACATGTCAGCCATGACGGGCCAATAATTATCGCATCTAAACATCAAAGCTATGGCGACGGGTTTGTGTTATTCTCGCAATTTGATGATTTGTCGTTTGTAACCGGCGATCATCTCGAGAAGTTTTTATTCCTCAAGCGCATATTGGCCAAAATGAACGCGGTCGTGATCGATAGTTGCGGCGGCGAAAAAGTGCGCGAAAAATTTGCCCAGACCTCACAGATCGTGCGGGAGCAGGGCCGCCGTATCTTGATCTTCCCGGAAGGACATCTTTCAGAGATCGGAACGCATCACCGATATCGCAAAGGGGTTTGGCATCTCTATAAGGACTTTGGCTGTCCAGTTGTTCCGGTCGCCTCAAATCTGGGACAACGCTGGAACCAAAATGACTGGAAAAAGCATCAAGGGACTGCCACTATGGAGTTTATGGAACCGATTATGCCGGGCCTTGAAAAGGATGCGTTTATGGAAATCTTGCAAGAGCGAATAGAGACACGTTCAATCGAACTTCTGGATATGGATAATCTTGGCGCGCTTAACCCGGATAATATCGGCAAGTTTAAAGAAAATCATGTTGCACTGGAAAAACGTCTCAAGCGCGAAGCCGAGGCTAAGGCAGCGATCAAATCCGGAGAAACATCGTGAGTTCCAACGGATTTCAGTTGATGAAAGAGCGGCGTTTCTGGCCGCTTTTTACGCTCATACAGACCACCACATTTAATGATAATGCGCTGAAAAACGCGCTGATCGGTCTCTTGTCGTTTACGCTGGCACAGTCAGCTATTGATGACGTTATTCGTGTCGTGCAGAAACTCCCTTTTACAGGCGACATGGCCCCCGGAATGGACGGCAGCGGCCTGGTTCCGTTTTTCACCTTTATCTTTACATTTCCGTTTCTGTTATTCTGCGCCATCGCAGGGCAAATCGCGGATAAATATGACCGCGCCAAAATATTCAAAACCATTAAAACCGCAGAAGTTGGCATTATGATCCTTGCGGCCATCGGATTCTGGATGATGAATGTCTGGATCCTGGCGCTGGCTCTGTTTTTGATGGGCGCACAATCCGCCTTTATCTCGCCGACCAAAAACGCCGTGCTGCCGCAATGGCTTTCCGACAAGGAATTGATAACCGGTAATGCTTTGGTCAGCGGGTTTGTATTCGTATTTGTATTGGTCGGCATGATTGTCGGATTATTTATGTCCGGTATGGAATCCGGGCCCAAAATCATCGCCGTCGCGATGCTCGTTTTTGCTGTCCTTGGGTGGCTGGCTTCAAGGTATCAACCCGTAGCGCCTGCGCCTAATCCTGATATGAAGGTGAATTATGAACCGGTGACGGCAACGTTCTCGGTATTGTTTAAAGCCTTGAAATCCCCCCATGTACTGCGGCCTATGTTGGGGATCGCCTGGTATTACGGTCTGTCCAATGTTTTGATTATTATCCTGCCGGCCTATCTTAAAACCGTCATGGGTTATGATCTAAGCGTCTTGATCGTTACATTAGTTGCCGCGACCCTTGGCATTCTAATCGGGTCGTTATCCTGTTCTGCGCTGAGTAAATCCGGTAAATGGGGAAAGGAATCCATTGGATTATCGGCGCTTGGGATTACCGGTGTTTTGCTATTTACGCTGGATATCTATTTGTTCGGGACGACCCAATCGGTTGCGCCGTCATTGGATGAACTCAAAGGCCTGAATGTGTTTTTCGCGCAGAGCTCGTCCTTGCGGTTTTTAGCTGATCTGGTTCTGGCCTCATTTTTTGGCGGTCTGTTCGTTGTGCCGCTTCAGGCGATGGCGCAAAGGCGGGCTGATCCCGCAATTCGGGCGCAGCTCATGTCGGCTGGTGCGGTTTTGCTCAATTTGGCTGTGAATGTGATCAATGTTTTGATTATCATTATGTTGGGTCAAAACCTTCCGCCTAAATCGCCTTTCCTGATTATCATTATTGGCAGCGCCTTGGTTGCAGCCTATGCCATTTTTCGGACGATGCGCCCGCATGATTATGCGTCGCATACAGGGAGTTAATATGCGCGGTTATTTTGGCATTGGCGTAGAAGGTATTTCCAAGGCATATAATCTTGGAGCCATGCTGCGCACGGGACACGCGTTTGGCGCGAGCTTTGCCTTCACCATAAACGCTTTTCACAAATCGACCGAGGTGAAACGAACCGATACTTCGCGCTCGGACACCCATCTTCCATTTTATGAATGGGATCATCCGGATGATTTTATCTTGCCGAAAAACTGTCAGCTTGTGGGCGTCGAGCTAACGGATGACGCGATTGATCTGCCAAGCTTTCGGCATCCGATCAATTGCGCCTATGTGCTCGGGCCAGAGCAGGGGTCACTATCCGAGGCCATGCAGGCGCGCTGCAACCATATTGTTAAAATCCCAACCAAGTTTTGTATTAATGTCAGCCTCGCCGCCGCGCTCACGCTCTATGATCGCACAACAAGCTTAGGCGGCTATCCCGAGCGCCCTGTGCGCCCTGGCGGCCCCGATCTGGCTGCAATCGAAGAATGGGAAAAACCGGCCTATCGCCGCAAATCCCGGACCTATGGGAATGGCTAGGTTTAATCCTTTCACGTTTAATAAAGCCATTGTTCGCATGCCCGCCCCGAGCGTGATTAACGGCCTGCGAGATGGGGATCATGACGGGCCAGATTTTGCCGGTATTCAGGCCGAACATGAAGCCTATATTGCGGCGCTTGAAACAGCGGGTCTGGATGTGACTATCCTGCCGGCAAGGCCTGATTATCCGGATTCAATTTTTGTCGAAGACCCCGCTCTCGTGTTTCCAGAAGGCGCAATTATCCTTAGGCCCGGAGCCGAGACACGCCGCGGAGAGGCAGCGGAACTTGTCAAAGACTTGAAACGACATTTTAACACCATATTGAAAATCGAAGTCGGATGTGTCGATGGCGGGGATATATTGGCTTTACCTGATAAGGTCGTGATTGGACTTTCCGGGCGGACCGATCTCGTTGGTGCTAAATCTCTGGCACGTTGCCTGGAATCATTAGGATATGACAGCGTTTTGGCGAAAACCCCGCCGGGCGTATTGCATTTTAAAACCCATGCGTCTGCGCTCGGACCCAATCATATCCTAACCACGCCCCAACTATCGGGCGTAGATGTGTTTGAGGGATTTGATGTCCTAGTAGTTCCGGCTGACGAGATGGGCGGCGCCAATGTTCTGCGGGTTAATGATGTCGTTTTGATAGGCGAGGAGTATCCGGGCACTAACAGGCTCTTGCGCGACCATGCATTTAAAACCCTGAGCCTTCCGACATCAGAAATTGCCAAGATCGATGCGGGCCTAACCTGTATGTCATTGCGGTGGATGGCATAGTTGAGCATTGCTCAGCGAGGCACGCTCTTTGAACAAGCGCTTAGATCGACGCTTGGTAATCCCGTTCCGCCATCTCTTTTAATCTTGCGTGAGCTTCACCTTGTGGGTCTTTTGAACTGAATTTTGCCAATAGACCAAAGACAGGCGCGATGAACTTCATACCGCCTTTAAAAGAGATCGATGTGCTTTGTGTGAGTTCAGTCTGTGTTTCCGACAATGCCTTGAGAACATAATCAATATCAAGATCAAACATTTTACCGGAGATATCGGCCCGCATATGTTCGTTCTCGGTATAAGCGGTAACCGTGCCGATTAATTCCATTGTCTTGCCGCGCTCGAGATAGACCTGCTTGAACGTTGATCCGACTTTGTCAGCTGTCTCTGTTAAAGGTTCATCTTCGACCAATGTCGGTATCCATTGTTTCAACCGTTCGGCATCGTCCAGCCAAAGAAAAACGATCTCCCTTGGGGCGTCAATAATGGTTGTCGTAATCGTTTTCATGTCTTGACTTCTTGCTAAGCTCTTACGGGAATGGGGCAGACGACGCCGGTCCCGCCAATGCCGCAATAACCTTGTGGATTTTTCGCGAGATATTGCTGATGGTAATCTTCGGCAGGGTAGTAATGCGGGACCTGTGCGATCTCTGTGGTTATCGGTCCGAACCCATCTTTGACGTATAGCGGCTCATAGCGGGTCTTCGCATTCTGGGCGGCAGTAAGTTGGGCGTCATCATAGGTATAAATCGCGCTGCGATATTGCGTGCCGACATCATTGCCCTGGCGATTACCTTGTGTCGGATCATGATTTTCGAAAAACACTTTTAAAAGTTCATCATAAGTTATTTTGGATGGGTCAAAAACGACGTGGACAACTTCGGCATGGTTAGTGGTGCCGGTACAGACCTGTTTGTAGTCTGGTCCTTCTACATGCCCGCCCGCATAGCCAACGCTGGTTACGTAGACTCCGTCCAGTTTCCAGAATATGCGCTCAACGCCCCAAAAGCACCCCATACCAAACATGGCCTGTTGATAGCTCGCCGGATATTCGGCAAACATGTTATGGCCATTGACGAAATGAATAGGATTTTCAGCTAGCATGTCAGCTCTCCGTAAGGATTGAGTCCAAGGGCTAATATAATTGGTTTTAGCGCTTGTGCCAGTACCGCGCCAACTTTTTCTGCGCCACGACTATCACCAATCAAATCCTGATTGATTTCTATAGAGACATGAGGAAGGCACCGGCTCCCGATATTGGCATCGACAGTATGGTTTAAATCAAAGGCTGAATAGGGCTCATTTATCCCGATACGCCATTCCGGTTTTAGCTGTTCTAGTGATGCTTTAAATCGATTAGCACTTTGTGTGTCGTCCTTAACCAGCAGCCCGATCTCAAGCGGCCTTGGCGCTTCTCCGGCTAATTGCGGCGTGAAACTATGGATAGAAATCGCAAGGCCAAACCCCATTTGATCCAGCGCCTTACTCATGGCTGTATGATAGGGATGATAATACTCATCAATACGCCGTTGGCGTTCCTTAGTGCTCAAATTTTGATTGCCGGATATGACCGAACCGTCGCTCGTTTCTGGGATCAGACTTTTCATATCAAGCTCCCGGTTCAGGTCTATGACCAGGCGCGAGACTCCCGCGATCTGTCCTGCACATCCAAATGCTTTGCACAAAGCTCTCACCACAGTTGCAGTTCCGATATCCCAGGCAATGTGTCGGGTCAGATCTTCGCCGGACAAACCAAGATTATCAAGTGAGGCGGGGATGTGTTTGGAGGCATGATCGCCAAAAACAAAAATGTTTGGATTCCCATCATTGGCGATGGTTTCGTAAGCCATGTGTTGAACGGTTTTGGGCATGGAGGGAATTTAATCTATTCTGCTGATCTATTTACTTTTCGGGCGGCGAATTTGAGGTTATCCAAATTCCATGCGAACATTCATTAAAATTTCAATCGTTACAAGTGCGGCCATGTTGATTTCAGCTCCCAGCCTAGCAAATGATGCGGCCAATGACATCGATATCGCCGGAACCTGGTATACCCAGGGAAATCAAGCCAAAGTTTTGGTCGCGGATTGCGGCGATGGCACGCCTTGCGGAACTATGGTCTGGTTCGACCCTGCCATGGGCGGCGAGAACAAAGACTTTAATAACCCTGATCCGGAGCTGCGGGGACGACCGCTTCTGGGCTCAGCAATTTTCTGGGGGTTTGAGCGTAAAAAAAATAAATGGAAATCTGGCTATATCTATGATGCTCGCGGGGGCAAAACTTATAAGTCAAAGCTGGAACTGCAAAGTGATGGCAGTCTGAAAGTCAAAGGTTGTATCGGTCCCATTTGTCAGGGTCAGACCTGGATACGCGCCGAGGACGATCCGGCGAATTAGAATTTCACTTGATTTATGTGCGGTGACTTTCCACACTGATTTATGAGCTGGAAATCTTCATTGGATGAGCTGCGTCGTCGACGCGAAATGGCCCTTGAAATGGGCGGGGCGGACAAGGTCAAACGACAAAAAGACCGAGGCAAGCTGAATGCCCGGGAACGACTTGATCTCTTGCTTGATCCCAATAGTTTTCGAGAGATCGGACAATTGGCCGGTAAGGGCCAATATGACGCTGATGGAAATTTGATTAAAAGCTCGGCCAGCAATTTTATTTTTGGTCGCGGCAATATCCAAAATCGCCCAGTTGTTGCAACCGCCGATGATTTTACAGTCCGGGGCGGGGCTGCCGATGCGTCGATTATCCGAAAGTTCCAAATGGCCGAGCAAATGGCCCATGAACTACGTCTGCCCATTATCCGAATGATTGACGGGACGGGCGGCGGGGGGTCTGTAAAAATGCTCGAAGATTTCGGCGCTACCTATGTTCCCTATGTGCCGTCATGGGAACATGTTGTCGAGAACCAGAAAAAAGTACCTGTTGTGGCATTGGCATTGGGCCCGACGGCTGGGCTGGGTGCAGCGCGGATCGTCGCTAGCGATTATTCGGTGATGGTCAAAGGCTTGTCACAACTTTTCTCGGCCGGTCCCGCTGTCGTTGCGGCTTTGGGCGAAGATCATGACAAGGAAAGCCTGGGCGGATCAGAGATTCATACCCGCAACGGCGTCATTGATGACGAGGCTGCAGATGAGGCTGAAGCTATGGCGATGGCTCGGGCCTTTTTATCATTTCTGCCGGATTATGCAGGCGCTGATCTTGTGCGTACAAGCTCGGCTGACCCCATCGACCGCGATGACGAAACTCTGTTGTCAATAGTCCCCAAAGACACCAAAAAAGTCTATAATATGCGCCGCATTATTGAGCCCGTTTTTGACAAAGGCAGCGTATTTGAGATGGGCCGTCATTGGGGGCGTTCGGTGATTACAGCCTTTGCCCGCCTGGATGGTTGGCCAGTCGCAGTTTTGGCCAGTGACCCTATGTTCCTTGGCGGATCATGGACAGCGCGTTCGGCCGAGAAAGCCAAACGGTTTGCAGAACTAGCTGATAAATTCAAAATGCCCATAATTCATCTGGTGGATAATCCGGGCTTTATGATCGGATTAGAGGCCGAGAAAGCAGCTACGATAAGAAGGGGCGTCGAAGCCCTGCGGACGGTTTACGAAACCGACGTGCCTTGGGCGACCGTAATTATCCGCAAGGCTTACGGGATCGCTGGCGCCGCCATGTCCAACCATACACGCTTTCAATACCGCTTTGCCTGGCCATCCGGAGATTGGGGATCGTTGCCGATTGATGGCGGTGTCGAGGTTGCCTACCGCTCTGAACTTGAAGCCGCCGAAGATCCAGCGAAGGAGCTGGCAAAGATCAAAGCGCGACTGGCCAATGTGTCCTCGCCTTTCAGAACGGCAGAAAAGTTTATGGTCGAGGACATTATCGATCCGCGTAAGACACGCCCACTGCTATGCGAGTTTATCCAGCTCGTCATGCGCTAGGGTCATCGCTTTCTGATGTTTTGTTAATTTGCGTCTATAGCTTCGTCCAAATAAACTACACGAATGAAAAGTCTATCAACTCTATATCTGATCAGCGCATTGATGATGTCTATACCCGGTATTGCCAGCGCGTCAGATTTCAAAAGCCTGGTTAAAGCCAAAGCACAGTCTGCGGCAGCGGTGCCGGAAACCGTTCCATATTCCTATCTCGTGACGATTGCCGTCGATAGTCAGGAAGGGAAAGATGATTCCGAACAATTTACCGGACAGTATCGTCTCAATCCTGCCGCTACGCCTGGGGAGCGCGTAACCATTATTGATGGAAGCTGGGATGATTACCCCAAAGATATGCGAAAAGAGCTTGAGGAAGCCAATTTTGAATATTCACAGGCGCAACACGCCGAAGATTTTTGGTGCGTCGGAGATCAGGAAATGCTCGAAATGATGGCGTCTGACGCTGTTACAGTTCTTCGCGAGGATGCGAGAGAGGCCGTGGTATCGCTGACCCCGGATGCCATCGCCTATTTTATGGATGATGACGACGACGGCGAGCGAGACATGCCGAAGAAAATACGCAAGCGTATGTTGGCCGAGTTGACCTTTTCCAAACCCAGCCTTTTACTGACACAATCAAAAATATGGCTCTCAAAACCAACCACGGTGAAAATTGTCGCCAAGATGAAGGAAATGAACTTTGAGCAACGCTGCTCGCCAGCGCCCAACGGGCTACCTTATGTCAGCGAGAACAATGTCAAAGTTTCTGGCAAAGCTATGGGAAGTCATTTTGGCGCAACGGTCAACGTTACCCTGTCCGACCTTCAACCCAATTGAACTGTTCAGCCATAAATCTAATCATAAACCCACTTGAATTCAGCGGCGCGACCTTTATAAAACCGCGAACCAAGAGAA
>JAHDDC010000120.1 GCA_020629545.1 Hellea sp. | reverse complement strand
AAGCCATCTCTGAGTCAGGCCTTATGGGGCTCGGCGTGGCCGAAGATCACGGCGGTATGGGCGGCGGTCTGACGGCGCAGGTCCTGGTCACGGATCTGCTGGCGCAACACGGGCTTACCTCGATGGGACAGGTTCTGACGGGATTTTGCCGCGCACCTGTCTTGGATTACGGGACGCCAGAACAGGTTGAGAAATATGTCATGCCGTCCATGAGCGGTGAGAAAAGCTTCTGTATTTTGGCCACCGAACCGGATGCGGGCACGAATACGTTCAACATCAAAACCAAAGCCGTCAATCAGGGCAATGGCTGGGTTCTGAACGGACAGAAGGTTTGGGTCACCAATGCGGCCCATGCGGATTATGGTTTCCTGATTTCCAAGACCGAGGCGGAGTCCGGCGCGCTCTCTGTTTTCATTCTGGATATGAAAAGCGAAGGCATTTCTTTTCAGGAACTGGATGTGGCCACGTCGGGCAATGAATCCCAATATGCCGTCTATTTTGATGATGTTTCCATGCCGGGTGATGCCCTGGTCGGACGCGAAGGCGAGGGCGGTAAATATATGTTTTCTGGCCTGAATGCAGAGCGTTTGATCATTGCGGCTCTGGGTGTGGGCTTTTCAGATCTGGCCCTGCGCCAAACGGCAGAATATGTGAATGAGCGCAAGCTGTTCAAAGGCGCACCCATTGGCTCTTATCAGGCTGTGCAGCACCCGATGGCGCGGCATAAGGCCGAAACCGAAGCGGCCCGGCTCATGACCTATACAGGCGCCAAAATGTTCGACGCCGGACAGGACGCCGGCCTCTATGCCAATATGTCGAAACTGCTGGCTTCAGACGCCGCCAATGACATGGCCGATGCCTGTATTCAGTTCCACGGCGGCTCCGGTCTGGATGAGACCACGGGCATGATGGCCATCTGGCGCACAACCCGCGCTATCCGCATCGCACCCATCGCCAATGAAATGGTACTGAACTATATCGCCCAATATTGTATTGGATTGCCCAGATCTTATTAATTTGAGGTCGTATTAATTAAAGGCGTTACATCAAACCTGTTGACGATAACGGGATGGGGACAATCACAATGAGCAAAATTCTCAATAAGCGAAGCGGTATAATTGCGGGTTTTCTGGCCGCGAGCCTGATGGTTTCGGCTTGCGGATCCGGGTCTGGCGATCCAGCCTCCGTCAGAGGAGATGTGGTCCTGTCCGAGTTCTATGTGCCCGGTGAGTTACCGGAGGCGCCCGGTGTATTGCTCCGCCAGGAGACCTTGTCCGAGGGGCAGACTCTGGCCAAGGCTGCCCGCAATATTCGCCTCTTTTATAGCTCCACGGAAGGCTTGCAGGCCAGGGATATTAACGCGGTATCCGGCGCGCTTTATATCCCCGAAGGCACAGCGCCCGAAGGTGGCTGGCCGCTGCTCATCTGGTCCCATGGTACTGTGGGTATCGGTGATGTTTGTGCGCCGTCTTATAATGGCCGGAGTGAGCGGGACCGGACCTATCTTAATCCCTGGCTGGACGCGGGCTTTGCCATTGCCGCGTCGGATTATCAGGGCCTCGGTACGCCGGGCACCCACCCTTATATGGACTCGCGCACCATGGCTCACAATAATCTTGATCTGGTTCGGGCCTTACAGTCGGGCGGCTTTCCCTTAAGCCAGAAAGTCGTCATGGCCGGGCAATCCCAAGGCGCATCGGGGGTGATCGCCTCGGCTGGGCTGGCCCAGACTTACGCCCCGGATGTGGAGCTGGCCGGCATTATGGCCACGGGCATTCCGTATTTTTCACGGCAGGTTGTGATGGGACTTCGCAAAAATTCTGACCCTGATGCGGTGGATGCGAGCCTCGTGCTCTCGCTCTATATGCTGGCTTTGACCGAACAAATTGATCCGGGCTTTAAGTTAGATGACGTTATCAGCCAAGAGGCCTGGCCGATTGTCTCCAAAATAGGTGAGGCCTGTGTGTTTGATTTTATTGGAGAGACCACAAAAGCGGGCTTGTCCGCGAATAAGACCTTTTCCGGTTCTACCACATTTAAGCTCTTGGCCGCGACCAAACGCATGCAGTTTCCGAAACTGGATCTGGACGTGCCGGTCTTTACGGGGACAGGCACTAGCGACAAAATCACACCTTACGGCATGCAACAGGCTTTCATCACCGATGCCTGCGAAGCGGGCTCGACAGTGTCCATTCACACCTATGAAGGCGCCAATCACAATCAAGGGCTTTTGCAATCTACGGACAGCGCCATGGCCTTTGCTCGGGCCGTGATGGCCGGCAAAGACATCCCCAATTCCTGCCCGGAAAATTGACCGTTAGTCGCTTATTTGTTTGTCTGCTGATCTGTCGAAATCTTACAACGCATTTAGGTGGATCGTCCCTCGCGTCTCTGCCGCCAAAGTTGCCAGCCGATCCACATCAAGACGAATTGTAAAAACACCCGAAAGACAGCAACGGGGTAGGGGGTGATGGCTGGATTATCTCGGAACAGATCCCAGATATGCAAGGGCAGAAAGGCCAGGCATAAGAGCGTAAACCCAAGACCGGCCAGCGCCCGCGTTCGGGGCCATAACACGCCCAGGCCGATCAAAAGTTCGGGGATGCCGGAGAGAATGACGACCTCCCATTTGGGTAAGAAATCCGGCACCATGGGATAGAAAAACTCCGGTTTGAAAAAATGGCCCAATGCGCCCGCCAGCATCCAGAACGCGATGATCGCGACAAAGATAAAAGTGAGTATAGAAGACCGGGTCATGGTCAACTCCATGTCAAACAAGCGAGATCAGGTCAATTCCGATCAGTTTAACTCACGGGTTTGGGGGCATGTCGACACTCTGAGGTCAAGCGTTGTAAGGTGATGGCATATTGTCTATCCTTTGGCAAATGAGACACTTAGAATTCATATTAACAGCTTCATTGCTTTCATTTGAATTAGCGGTTGGTATCCAAGCCTCCTTCTAAAAACCACATACTGTCACCCATAGCTTGGACCCCGTATTTAGTGTGGGGTGAGCGATTATATTGTATTGAATGATTGCGCCTTGACTGTGCCGAGATGAGATCACATCAAACGGGCAAGCCAAGAGAGGGACTCCAAATGTCATCCATCAGTATCATTATCGGGCGGTTTTTACTGGGGCTTTATTTCTTTGTGCCGGGCCTCGCCAAGCTCTTCGCCCCCGCCGAGCAGCTCGCCCTCATGGAGGCACAGAACATTCCCATGGCGCAGCGGCTCCTCTGGTTTGCAGGCTTGGCCAGTATTATCGGCGGGCTCGCGCTCATGACCGGGCGCTATGTCCGGCTCGCCGCTTACGGCTTTGTGGTCTATACGCTTTTGGTCAATGTGCTCATCCATCCCTTCTGGGCGGTGGAGTCGGAGCTGCAGAACTTCATCAAAAATCTCGGCATTATGGCCGCACCTGTTGTGCTGGCGGGATATGCCGCGCCGAGATGGCCGTCTTTTGAAGGGGTGTTGGAAAAGTGATGGGGTTGTGGGCTTAGATTTAGACCGTGGATGAAAGAAAAAGTGATTTGACGAAAATCAACCGAATCAGTATAATTGAGCCTGCGAATTTACCTATGCATCAACAACCCGACTTCTGCAGCTTTGTTTTTTGAAATTAGTAAGTTTCGGTAATTGCAGAAGTCGGGTTGTTGATGCAGTGCTTTCGTTTTTTTGCTTTGCAAAAAAACTGGCAATTTTCTTCTTCCAAGCTATCATCGGTGGTTTCATTTGGGACCTCGTCAAATTGATTTTTTCAGGATAAATATACATTAAAATCAATAGTTTAGCAAGGAAAAATACATTACGACGCCTCATCAGAAAGTTTCCGTAAGTAGACAGTTCCGTCAAAATTATTGTCGTAATCTGGGCCTGATATAACCCCATCAAGCCAAGCTTCATACCAGCTCAAAAAATCAGGGTGTCTTGAGAATTGGGGAGGGCCATTCAATTCTTCATCCACATAAACAACGCGACCTTTATTCGGACCGTTTAGGGCTAAGCATTGCCAACCTGAGCATCCCATATGTCCTATGGGTAAAAGTCCTGAAAAAACGCAAGATCCTATGGCTTCATAATCATCGTCAGAAATGTCTGGCGAAGAAATAGGTGAAATCAACTTATCCCAAGTTTCACTGTCGTTAAATTGCGAGACTCTAACTGGTCTTTCTAAAACAATATCGTCCCATAACATGAGATATTTTCCGAGCGGAAATAAACCGTAATAAGGACCGGCGCCGCAACCATGCACCATATAATTTCGTGTTATGTGGGGCGTTTTTCCGCCATTGGAGACCAAAGAAAGAAAAGCTTTGTAATCGTTAGGAAGAGAGACCTTATAGGTTCTCTCGAAGCTATTGATTTTTCGGTTTGAAAGAGGTTTCCCAATCAAATAACGATGTGTCGATGACCCAAAAGCCTTGAACTTCGGATCACGGGTTTTGGCCATTTTAATTTTATTGGCTATTCGCTTGCATTGGTCTCTATATTTTTCAAACACCGGAGTAGGCTAATCTAAAAGATGCAGAGTTCAAGAGCAGACTGAAAACAATATCCCCCGCAAAAATTTACCCCCAACCCCATCCATTTTGGCTTGAATCGATCCGAATCCCCCGTTAACGATTTGTGTCGGGAGAACCGAGTTCTATGAAGCCTACCGATACGTCCAATCCGGATTATTTTCACAAAGTCGTTGATTGTCAGTGGGCCTGTTAGGGCGCGTCTGTGACCGCCCCTGTGAGCCCGCCTGCCGCCGCGGACGCGTCGAGGAAGAGCCTGTCGCCATTTGCCGCTTAAAACGCGTGGCCGCTGATCACCGGGACGATATCACCGACCGCCTGCCCAAAAAGCCCGAGCAAACAAACGGCAAGAAAATCGCGCTGATTGGGGCGGGGCCGGCCAGTTTTACCGTGGCCAATGATCTGGCGCCTATGGGCTATGAATGCACCATATTTGAAAAGTTCGACAAACCGGGCGGTTTGATGCGCACCAATATTCCGGCCTTTCGATTGCCCGAAGAAGTGC
>JAHDDC010000119.1 GCA_020629545.1 Hellea sp. | reverse complement strand
GAGTTGGAATTATTTCAGATTATTTCAAAGGATGGCAAGTTATGCAAAGTTAGTTGCACACGTTGCTTAAAACTTGAAATGCTGAATTTATCCCCTTAGCGGACGAAACGCGTGAGGCTTAAACCGCCCAAAAACGGCCGCTCGTTAATTTCAGGAAATTCTCTGAAAGCGGAATTTAGCTATTTTGATTAATCTAGTCTTCTCGGTTATGACGTGATAAATCGCCGAAAATTTTCAAATGTTTCCCACCATGTTTAAGAAATTTCTCGATATTTTGTCTTTCGCGACCGTCGTAATTTGGGGCGGGCTTTCATTGTTCTTAATTTGGTTTGCCAGAGAAGCATATTCGCAAGGAAATCCGGGTTTTGCGTTGGGCCTGTTGGCTGCCGCTTTGTTTGGTTGTTTTCAGTTATTGAAAGCTTTGAGCGAAGCCCGCACTCAATTTTCCGATTCCGAATTTAGAATGGAAACCAAAACCGATGATCTACCGCCTATTGCGACGGAATTAACTGCCGAAAGCTATGCCTTGATTGACCGCGTATTTCAGGCCTTTGAATTGGCATCGATAAAACTTCCGCCGGATATTAAACGCGTGGTGTCTGAAAGAGTTTTGGAGAACGGCAAAGCCGAAATAGAAGTTAGTGACATTTTGCACGGATTTTATGATCTAAGATACGAAAATTTTGAAACTGCTAATAGCAACGACAAGCTTGGCTTCGATCAGACCTGCGCTGATATTGCGAAGCGATTTCCTCATACAAAAACCAAAAAACGTTATTATGCCGAGGGAAACAGTATTTACATATTTTTTTGGCTAACAGGCGACGAAATAACAGCATTAAACAACGCACTTAGCGGTGAGGGTGCAAAATTTAAGGTTGATCCCTAAACAGGAGTAAAAACCGCTTAAACTGTAATTAGATTGAGTTCTTTCTTGGGACTGCTCTTGCGCCAATGCCGACAAAAATAAGCGTCCTAAACTCGCCTCCATAACGGCCTCTCGGGATATCCGCAATCGGGGAATTCCAGCGAGCGGAGGGTTTCCGAAAGGGAAAATTTGACACTCTTAGAAATCTTAAATGAGTTTAACGCCACACGAATTCTGTCTGTAGTTGACCCTTAGGGTGTCATTTCGCCCTCAGCTGCAACAGACCCCTATATTGCGGCCTGAGCCGGATGCAGGATCCGTCATTCAGCCATAAACGACCGCGCTTGGGTTGTTTCTGGGGGACTTTCAGCCCCTCACGTCGCCAGATACGATAAACCCGCTTCTCATTCACATGCCAGCCATCCCGTCTCAGCAGGGCCGTGATCCGGCGATAGCCATAACGACCATACTGTTCAGCCAGTTTGATAATAGCTTGTGTGAGAGCCGCCTCATCCGGGCGGCCCTTCCGGGGTTTTCGTTGCGTGGACCTGTGCTGTCCTAGTGTCCGGCATGCATGGCGCTCCGAGACGCCATGTTCTTTCACCACATGTCTCACACAGGCCCGGCGACGCTCAGGGCTTAGAAGTTTCCCTTTGCAGCCTCTGCCAGGATCATCTTGTCCAGGGTCAGATCAGATACCGCCTTGCGCAATCTCTGGTTCTCTTTCTCGAGTTCCTTCAATTGGAGCCAAATACTAACTCAAAAATCGGGTCACTTTATCGGAGGCAGGCCACTAGGACCAGTCTGTTCCGAAGGACCGAATGGACGATATTTTGAACAGCACAATGGGTTTATTATTGGTGAACGGTCCGAATCCAATTTACCTACCCTATGGAGCACCTCTTACCCACCCTTTCGTTTGTGCAAAGTCATGCAAAACCCAAAATTTTCTATATTGCAAAATCTTCTTTTCTGGTCATAAATATGCACAGAGACCTGACGTCGATGCCCTCGGGATAAGGTGCGACCGCCGATACTAACGGGGGAGTTCAAAGACGCCAGCTTTCGGAGACCCAAAAATTATGTTACTCAAACGTACCTTTGTCGCGACCAGCGACATTGAAGGTGTCGGGGTGTTTGCGGCGGAGCCGATAAACGCGGGCGAGTTGATCTGGAAGCTCGACACTGATTTTGACCGATTGGTTCAACCGGATCATCTGAAAAACTACCCGGCGCATATGCGAGAGTTTCTTCTCCGCTACGCATATCCCTATCACGAGGATCCACTCGTTCTCGTTTTAGAAGCCGACAATGGGCGTTTCATGAACCACTCGGATCACCCCAATACTCGGTTTAATGACATTATTGTCGGATATGCGACCATCGATATAGAAATCGGCCAAGAATTGCTATGTGATTACACGGAATTCGATCCGGACCACGTACTGACCCCCACATTGGCGAATCTTAAATCAGGAGAGAAACATGGGCAAATCGCTGGATGACTCGCCGCAGTTTGATCATCGCTCCTATTTATACCGACCTTTATCCGTTCCCGGTTATGATAGAATTTTGACTTTAATTAGCACCTGCAATGACCCCGCGAAGCTGCGACAATGGATATATAACGCGAATAAACGCCAAGCTTTTGAGGTTCGTAACGCCGCTTATCGCCAATTGTCGGAAATTGCCCATAGGGCGGGCGCAAGCAATATGAACAATATAGGTTATCGAATCCTGGCTGTTTACCAGACTCGCTTGACGTCTAGCCGGTGCTGCAATGTCAAAATGAAAAAGTTCAAAGAATTACTGCGAGACAGCGGCGGTGTAGCCTTACTTAGAGATTTGCTTGGACGTCAGCGCTATCAAAAGATTTCGCAGTCTCTAGTGGATATGGAGTTGGCAGACCTGACGATCGAAGCGGCCATACTGGCCTACGCAAGTCAATTCGAACAGGACGAGGTCGATACGGCACGGGAACTACTTAAACTCTACGGATTTAAGGGACGCATGTCCAAATACAAGATCTAAAAAACTGATACAAGGAGACCTGTCATGGCAAAAAAGCCAAACGCGGGTAAAGGGCCAAAGAGGAAGAAATCAAGACGCGATCATAAATTATTCTATGACGTAGATTATCATTATGAAGATACTTATTCTGTCGATTTTGAACCGGACCTAGATGAGAGCTGGGATGATTCTGACGGATGGGAAGACCGTGGCAATCTGGATAATCAGTTTGATTTAGACGATGACGAGATGGAAAAGCAGATCTCAAAAGGCAAATCGAAATGGAAGAAAACCTAATCTACGCAGCGTTGACCCAAGTTCCCCCGATGACTGCTTTATCACCAATTGACCAATTGAAGCGTCTGAAACTCGCCTCCAAAACGGGCTCAGAATATTTATGCCGGTTGAGCAAAAAGTATGACAAGGGAGCCAAGCTGATCGGGAGGCCCCCTTGTCACAGGGCGCAAGCATATTTAGTTTAAATTAGCGTACCCTAACCCGATCTCAATGTGGGATACGATTTTTGATCAGGTGTTTTCGTATTAATACCGATTATAGCCAAAATTGAAGTACGAACATGTTCACGCCAATAATCTCCTCGACTATTGGCTATACATTTTACTTTTTTGTGGGAGGCAGCAGAAGCCGAATGCCTCAAACACAAAAATGCTGACCAAGCTGAGCGTCTTAAAATCGCCCCAAAGCAGCCTTTCACACCAGAGGCGGGCTACGCCCAAAAACGGTCGCTCGCGAAACAACAGGAAAATTCTGTAACCTGACATCGCGTATTATTTGCCGGATGCGTATTGAGGGGGCTAACCGGATGGTGTGGATGGCTCCTGTCCTCGGCGTCACAATGCGCCATAATGCAGTTGTTATCAAAGACCTGCTAACTCATAGGAGCCATCCAAATGCATATTACCACGATCGGCCTTGATCTGGCCAAGAATATTTTTCAAGTCCACGGGGTCTGCTCTGACGGGACGATCGCCTTCAACAAACCTTTGCGTCGTGCCCAGATGTTACCATTTTTCGCCAAGCTTAAGCCGTGCCTCATTGGCATGGAAGCGTGTAGCAGCGCCCATTATTGGGGGCGTGAGCTGCGCGCTCTCGGACATGAAGTGAAACTCATGCCGCCAGCCTATGTAAAGCCTTATGTCAAACGGGGTAAATCAGATGCGGCAGATGCCGAAGCTATTTGCGAAGCTGTGACCCGCCCGACCATGCGATTTGTTGATATTAAATCAAAAGAACAACAAGCTTTACTTAGTCAGCATCGAGCACGTGAAGTTTTAGTCAGGCAACGGACGCAATTGTCCAACACCATACGCGGTCTGGTTGGCGAATTCGGTGTAACCATCCGTAGGGGGCTGGACTATATCCGCCGCTTTGCTCGGGATAAGAATACAGATATAGAAATGAGCCTTCCTGAGATTGCCCGAGATATCATTCAGTCTCTTTGTCAACAACTGTTGACATTGGATGTACGTATCCGACAAATGAGCCAAGCTATTGTAAAGGTTGCCCGAACAGATCATCGCATCAAACTCCTCCAAACCATACCCGGTATCGGACCAATCAATGCGTCTGCCATTGTTGCAACCATCGGGAGTGCACATCAGTTCAAAAGCGGGCGCGATCTGGCCGCCTGGATTGGTTTGACGCCTCTGAACAAATCCAGCGGCGGCAAAGAACGGCTTGGCAAAATATCCCGGATGGGAGATCGGTATCTAAGGCAGCTATTGGTCGTTGGCATGTCATCACGGGTCAGAACCGCCCGTGCTCACCCTGATCGTGTTGATCCGTGGACTATCGCGATATTGCAACGCAAACCAACACGGCTTGCGACAGTGGCCATGGCAAATAAAACGGCTCGTATCATCTGGGCTGTGTTGACGAAGAACGAACCTTATAAGCCGCATGCGGCTTCGTAGCAAAACGACTAAAGCAAAGGAGTAATGCAATCAGTTTACAAGGACGATGAGAGTGATGGCGATCCGGTTAGCCCGGAAGCGAGGAAAAACCGTCTAATGTCCCGGACATAAAAGTCCAATAAGCGGAATGGAACCTTGCTTGCGGAAACCATCAGGGCCAGTGGCAACGCCACATAAACAGGCCGGACACAGGACCGTATCTAACTTAGGTCAAAGCCACTCAAATTAATCCTTGCAAAGTGGGAGCCATCCACACAGGACATTAGAATATCACAGAATATGCATAGGAATTGCATGAGTGTTTTCTTTTTCAGGAGAATATCATGCCATCCGTAAACTCAATAA
>JAHDDC010000118.1 GCA_020629545.1 Hellea sp. | reverse complement strand
AGCCAGGTCCTTTTGAGCGACAACTGCCGCCCATCCGGTGGCTTAGATGAGGCGATTTTAGGACGCTTGCGGAACGTCTGCGTAGGCTTTTGGCTGTTTCAAAATTTCGGCCACAACCGTTCTGCGCACACGCGCATCTTTGTCATGAGCAAGTTTTTCAAGTAGCTCAATTGATAGGGCTTCGTTGGAAATCAATTTAACTCTGACATTGTAGGACTGATCATTAACCAAATCATCAAGTGTCGATTGCGAGGCGTTTGGATGAATAGCCACATTGATTCTTATATCTTCAACAGTGTCTTTCGACAGAACCTTTAAAACATCATCAGGCGTGCTCTTATTTTGAGCCAAGGATTTCCTTACTGATGGGCGAGTATCATTTGATAAGAGTTCCAACAGATTTCCTGACGCATTTGAGTTGAAAGCCAACCACTTCAATGTCTCTTCCTGTGGATTTTGCCTATAAATTCTTTCCATAATCTCGACAGATTTGGTATTTCGTGCAACGTGATTTCTGACAGCCAAATTATCTAAAAGTATGTCAAATAACTCTTCAGGAATTTCGGGCCTTTCAATAATTTCAATTCCCTGAATGGCATTTTTAGTTTTTGCCATGCGATATAGAGTGTCTAGCCCGGTAGATGGATTTTTTGCCACGGCACATTTAATGGTGTCATCGGGATATTGAGATAGTTCGTCTAACAGTTTTGGCGAACTCAAAGGATTTTCAGCCAAAGGACGAACTTCATTGAAACGCTTGTTTTCCAAGACCCTGCGCACCCAATTGTCCTTAGGTTTATCTCCAAAAAAGGTCTCTAACGTTTGTATGGTCATTGTGGGATTGTCGGCTAAACTTTGGTGGACCCATTTACTCTGGTCCTTTGACAACAATTCTAAAATTTTAAATGGTGCGTTCTGATTGGCGGCCACAGCCCGGCGAACATGATCGTCGTGGTCTTCAGACATCCGTACCAATCTATTTATGTTTTTGGTCGTTTGTTGAGCAATTGAATGTCTAACATGATTGCTTGGATCGTGTGATAACCTTTCTAAGACATATTCTGGAGTGCTTGGATTTTCCGCCACCCTTAGTCTAACCCATTCATCACAATCCAATGATAGCTTTTCTAGTATCGGTTTTGTAGCCGAAACGTGCTTCGCAACTTGGTGTCGAATATCTGGACTAGGGTCGTCAGAAAACGCTTCAAGCTTATCAACAATATCTTTGGCCTTGAGGTTTCGCCAAAACACAATCATTCGCACGTCAGCGGATGGATCGCTTTCTAGCCGTTCAAGAGTCGACTCCGTTGTGTTTGAGTTTCTTGCAACGTTGCATCGCACACTTTTGTTTTTATCGTCGGAAAGGAGATCAAGCAATTTCGGCGAAGCGTTTGTGTTTCTAGCAATCAATCGACATAATTTTTCGTCTGATGTGGCGTGGAGTTTATCCAATGTGGCTGCTGCCGTGGACTTGTTCTCAGCGACACCTGTTCTCACCGTAAGGTCTGAATCTTCTGCCAAAACATCTAATACGTCCAGTGGTGTTCGTTGATTGCGGGCCACCTTTTTTCGAACATTTTCATTATAGTCCGAAGCCAATTTTCGCAAAATATCTACAGGTGAGTCACGTAATTCAGCAATACGTGATCTAATATTTGTTGTCGCGACCTCAATCAAATTTACAAACGCTTGTTCGCTGCGTTCCGAAGCTCTGAATTCTATTAGCTTACTTATGAGTTCATTCGACAATTCCATGCCACTGAATATAGACTGAAACGTGTAAAAAATCCTTACGCGCCTAGATAGTTAACCTTTCCAGTATTTTGCCTGATTCTAAGGGTCTCATTCGAGGATTTCCGATGTGATACGAACGGCCGTTTTTGGGCGCATCCCGCCGCCGTATTTGGAGGCTGGTAGGAGGCGACTTTAAGACGCTCAGTTTATGACAGCTCTTTAACTGGCGGCCCGGGCTTATCAGGCTTAATGTGCGGCGATGGGTAAGGGCTTTTTCATTCTTCTTACGGTAATATTATTGGCGGGCTGCCAGCCGTCACCACCCGCGCTCTGGCACCTCATGCTGCACCATAACAGCGCCGGCGAGGTGCAAAGCGGCAGCCCGGAAAATATTGTCAATGCGGTGCGACGGGGCTGCCAGCTCCGGATCGCCTGGGGTGCCCGCCGCGCCGCCGATCCGTCCCAGACGATCGAACATATTGCTGAGCCTGTCTGGGTCGCTGTGCGCAACGGCACGCAGGTCGAAGTGCAGCTGGATGATTTTCTGATCAATCACGCCGTGCTCGGCGAGCCGGAAGAGGATCACCCCCGGCGCGCCCGTTTTGGTGGCACGTCAAAGGCAGTGATGTGGCGGGCTCAACTTAAACCCGACGGTTCTTTTGATGCGGTCTGGTATTCGCCGCAAACCGGCGAGCTGATCACCCGCATCCCGCAGCAGCATGAATTGCGCTGGTTTTCCGATTGCCCGCCGGGCGAGGCCGCCCCGCTCTATCCGGACATCTCGGGTCCATAGGCGTTATCGTGGCCGCGCCAATTTTTGACCGACAGACAGATTGTTCATCGATTTGATCAAGGGCCGCCCTTTGGCGATGGTCTCTTGAACCGCGGGCAATGATAATGAATTTTGATGAGAATCAGAGCTGTCCCAAATTTCCGTGATCAGAATGCGGTCGGGATTGTCCGGGTCGGCTTCAATCCGGTAGGCATAGTTGCCCGGCATATTCCGCGTCCCCGCTTCCAATATTTCCATCAGCGCGTCGCGCTGACCCATATGGACAATAATTTCATTCTCCAGAATATATTGCGGCACCGGAAACTCCTGTTCGCCTATTTCGCTTATCTCTGCTTCGCGCACGGCCGGTTCAGGATTGCCGCAGGCACTCAGCGCCAAGACCGAAAAAGCAAATGCAATAGCGTAGATAAAAACCGATTTCCCCATGCCCCATTTTGTCAGAGCGGAGGCAAGTTGGGAAGGGCGGAAATCGTCAATCTATATGGTCATCCTTCATCGATCAACAACACCTCTTCGGTCTGCGTCCTTCTTTGGGCGTCACTAGACATTTTTAGCTGACCGTTTGAAACTGGCCCGCCTTTCGCAACAAACATGGTTTTGGAGAAAATCATGTCGACAGTCGAAACAATTACCACAGAAGAACAAAATCTTATTCCAGGTGCACCACGAGGGCAGAAGCGTCCTTTACGCCCAAGAGAAGTTTGGGCAATCCGAGCCCGTTTGGAGATGTTGGGAGAGGTTCGCAATTTGGCGCTTCTGAACTTGGCAATCGACAGTAAGCTTCGTGGCTGTGATCTCGTAAGGATCAAAGTATCGGATGTATTCTCAGCGGGTTCGGTTCGCGAGCGAGCAATGGTCATCCAGAAAAAGACTTCTCGGCCCGTCCAATTTGAAATTACAAAGTTGACCGCAACTTCGCTGGTTGCCCATGTTCAGAAAGCAAATCTGTCAAAAACGGATTTCCTCTTCCCCAGTCGCAATACCTGCAGTAACCATCTTTCAACACGACAATATCATCGTATTGTCGACAAATGGGTGGAACAGATTGGTCTAAAGGTTTCAGACTATGGAACCCACTCGCTTCGCCGCACAAAGGTTGCTCAACTCTACCGAAACACTGGAAACCTTAGAGCTGTTCAACTCTTGCTCGGCCATGCAAAGATCGAAAGCACAATTCGTTATCTTGGCATTGAATTGGAGGATGCATTGCAAATTTCCGAAGCGTTAGAGATTTGAACATGAGGCAATGACGGGGCGATTTTAAGACGTTCAACTTACTTCGTTTCACGGCAAGTACGGACGAAGTACCAAACACAACTTATTCACGAAAAATAAAGCCCAAAGTCTTATGTTTGAACAAACTGAGCGTGGGGTGACAAATGGAAATCCTGATCTTTTTTCTAAAACCGATTTTATGTCTGGTGTTTATGGTGATCAGTTATTTTGTATTGGATTGGATGCGAATTGCCTACAACAAAATAAAAACACCCGGATATGGCCGGGAACTTTCGGCCGAACAATATTCCAAAATTGAAAGTAAAGCGCGAGTTATTTGGGATGATGTACTAGAGACGAAATATCCGGAGCAATACAGGATATTTGGAAATAGCACGCTCCTATTTATTGCATCTACAGCAGTATCGGTGGGACTATATTGGCTATTCTATAAAATATTCCGTCACAAGATATTAGAACGAATTCCTGAAAACTCTGACTACGTTTTTGCTCGTATAGATTTTTCTTTTGCAGGCGTTTTAGCGGTACCGGCCGGCCTCATGATTGCGACCGTCATTTACATCATTGTTGCAAAAAGAAATCCGTTGTTTAAGAGGTTTCTTGTTTATGAACTAGGATGGGGCCAACTCATTCCAGGCGAGCGAACACCTGAGGACATTTGTGAAGATATCCTCCATTTGCACTATCGCAAAGAGATAGACTTAAATGCTCAAAATGGGGACGTAGAAGACATACTCACAAAGATATTTAGTCGGCCAAATAAAAAAATTTTTGGTCTCGCTGCTTTTTTTGTCGCCATTTTTGTTATCTTCTTCCGGTTTGATCTTTACTGGTACGAATGGCAGGCTGATGGAAAATTTGTAAAGAACCCATATCTGTCAACAACAGAGGTTTCCTTTGAAGTTTCGGACATCACTCAAATTGAAAGATCCTGCCGGATAACGGGTGGAAAAAAAACAAAAGCGCATTTTGAATACACAATCGTCGGGCCAAATGGCAATAAATTCGACTTAGGGCATGAGCCTTGGCCCAGGGTCAAACCCATAGCGGAATTTGCTAGAATCAAACCAGTTCTCTACCAATCTGATGTGTCAATTTTGAAGGCTCCTGCCGTTTATGGCGAACCTGAAAACATGGAGACTTGTATTAAGTATCTAACCCACGAATATGACCAGAAAACTGCAATGATGTTGTCTGAAATCTATGAAACAGGCATCCCAATTGGCGGGACAGTAGACCTGGCTTTTTATTCTCCAAATGACTTGAAGCTTAGGGGCCCAACTAAATTTTCATCAGAATAACTGGAATACCCGGAAATTTCGATTCGGTATTAACGGAAATCCCAATAGTCCTTCTTTGGGCGTTTATCGCGTCCGGTCCAGAGGCTCAAATTGGGCAATACTGTTGAAAAACTCCTAGCGTCATCTCTTTGTTTCTGATTCA
>JAHDDC010000117.1 GCA_020629545.1 Hellea sp. | reverse complement strand
AGCTGGCCCCGATCGAAGGCTTTCACGCCCCTGATTTTCTGGCTTCCAAACTGGCCTATAAAATACTAAACTATTCACTGGCGAAACCTGAAACAGGCGATTTCGCTTAACCGGCGTTTGATGGAGAAAACTATGTCCAAGCGTCACAAAAAAACCAAGCAATTCATCTCTGATGATTATGATGACGACATGGCTTACGGCTATGGCGGCGACATGTATCAGGCCCCTAAAGGCAAAAAGCCTCGGGGCCGCGATAAACGTAAAGCAGGCAATCATAAATCGGCCTATTACGATTAAAGCCTGAAAGCGCCCACGGCGCTTTTGCGAATCACAACAAATTCCAACCTTGGTTTAGGCACGCCCCAAGGTTTCTGGGCGCTTGTCTTTTTTTTGCCCAATTTTTTCGGATGACATCATGGCCAAAACCCGCGCGGGCGCTCAACTCATTATTCGTACAGCTCAATCTGATGACGTCCCTGGCATCGTCGCTTTGGTCGACCGAGCCTATCCAGATATGGAAACCTACAAAGCCCGAACCTTGAAAGGACAGATTTCTAATTTTCCGAGCGGGCAGTTTGTCGTCGAATATGAAGGCGACATTGTCGGGTATGCGGCGAGCATTATTCTAAGAGAGGCAAAAGCCCTCACCCCGCACAGTTGGTCGGAAATCACTGGCGGGGGTTACGGGTCCACCCATAACCCCAAAGGCGACTGGCTTTATGGTATGGAAGTATGTGTTGATCCGTCGCGGCGACGGTTACGTATCGGCGAACGTCTTTACAATGCCAGAAAAGCTTTGGTTGAAGATCATGGCCTAAAGGGAATTGTTTTCGGGGGTCGCCTCCCGGGTTGGAAACGCCGTAAAAAAACTTACCCTGACCCGATGGATTATATTGAGGCTGTGAGGTCTAAGAAAATTAATGATCCAGTCTTAAACTTCCAATTCCGGCAGGGATTTACCGCGCAGGCCATTTTGAAAAACTACCTGCCGTCAGATCAGGCGTCTGGTGGGTTTGCCGCACAGATGATCTGGCGCAATCCTTATATCTCGACTGAGATGAAAAGCTCTGAGACTACCTCAAGCCAGAAAGATGTCGTGCGTGTGGCAACCGTTCAATTGCAAATGCGAAAAGTGGCTAGCTTTCAGGACTTCATGGATAAGATAGAATATTTTGTTGATAGCGTGTCTGCTTATAAGTCGGACTTCGCCGTTTTCCCGGAGCTTTTTACTCTGCCTTTGCTAGCGCTCGAAGCGACCCGCCTTACCCCTGCTCAATCCATTGAAAAGCTGACGGAATATACGCCCCGCTTTATTAAGGCCATGCGCCAGCTCGCCATTAGTTACAATATCAATATTATAGGTGGGTCACACCCGACCCGAGCTGAAGATGGCGATATTCAGAACATTGCCTATGTTTTTTTACGCGATGGCGCAGTTCACGCTCAGGAGAAGATCCACCCAACACCCAACGAGCGCCATTACTGGAGCATCAAAGGCGGAGACGAAATAAGCACGATCACAACCGATTGCGGCCCCATAGGCGTTCTCATTTGTTATGATAGCGAGTTTCCAGAGCTCGCCCGCCGAATGGCCGACGAAGGTGCCCGTATTTTGTTTGTACCCTTTTGCACCGATAATCGCCAAGGCTATCTTAGAGTACGTTATTGTTCGCAAGCCCGGGCTATTGAAAACCAGTGCTATGTGGTCATGTCCGGCAATGTTGGCAATTTGCCCGGCGTAGAGAACATGGATGTGAATTATGCGATGAGCTGCATTCTGACACCCTGTGACTTTCCATTTGCCCGAGATGGAATTGCCGCCGAATGTACAGAAAATGTGGAAACGGTCGCCATCGCCGACCTCGACCTTACCGATCTCAGTTGGGCGCGTGCGGAGGGCACCGTGCGTAATCTGCGAGATCGGCGTTTTGATCTTTATGAAACGATATGGCAGGATAAGATTGCCGAGTAAAAAAGATGGTGCCAATTCTAGTTTGTCTTTGGTGTGTACGGCGGTCTGTCTCCACGGCTTTTGATAAGGCCAAAAGCAAGCTCCGACGGTCGATCGCCCGCAGTCAGTCTTTCTATCAAGCTTTGAAAATGAAAGCTGAAAAAAAATTAAAACCCGTGCATTTTCTATATTGCCAAACCCAAAAACCACTTCATAATCCCGACTTGAAACCCGAGTCCAATGCCTCCGGGATAAGGCGCAATATGCGTTACCGAAGCTAACGGAGGAGCTCAAAGGGCGGCGGCTTTCGGAGACCTTTGAACATTATGCAGCTTTTTAGATGCGGTTTCGTCCGTCGCGGCGAAGAGCGTGTCGGTGTGCGTAAAAAGAGACCCCGATGGTTCGGTACAGGCATCGAAGGTCTAAGCCTCACCCGGCATAGGTTTAAAACAAACAATGACAATGGAGGTCAGGATGACCCACCTGCACAGCGCTGAATATGCGCCTCATCTCTATGCGGATATGGATATTCCCGCCATCCATGCTCGCAATATAACCATTCTCAACGCCATTGAGCGTTGCTCCGAACCGGCGCGCCTTCGGCAATGGATTTATAACGCCGATCGTCGCGGTGCGCTTGAGGTCCGCAATGCGGCTTTCCGACGGCTGGCGCTATTGGCTGAAAAAACACCGGAAGACACACTCAGCAATGCCGCGCTTCGCTGTCTCTCTGTCTACCGTATCCGGCTGAATCATCGACGATGCTATAAAGTGAATATGACGAAATATCAGCTGCTTTTGAATTCCGATGGTCCCAAAGCTTTACTGGAGGATTTGACCTCGCGCCGGCGATTTAAAGAGATCACTCAACGGCTCATCGAAATGGATCTGGCCGACCTGACCATCGAAGCGGTCATGGTCCGCTTTCAAAGCAAGTTCTCAAAGAAAACCGTCGAAGCCGCCAAAGCCCGGCTTCGGGATTATGGTTTTAACGGTCATTTTTGACCCTCGCGCTATTCATGGAGGATACCATGCGTGAAAACCCAAGACCGGCTGTGCCATTTGAGCGCCCGGGCCAGTTCTCTAATTCTGAAACAGAATTTCTGAAGAAAGACATTTCATTCGAATTTGACGATCAGGACGAGGATGAAGAAGATTGGGACGGAAACTGGGACGGCCAATGGCAAGACCAATGGGACCAGAGCGTTAAAGAAAATTCAGACTGGTCATCGGACGAAGAAGACTGGAACCAAGACCATCACTACCCTGATGCCGACTATTATGGCGATTGGGAGGATGATGACTAACCCTTCATCTCCGTTCCAGCCATAAACTCAGGGTTTGAGCGTTTTCTGACATAGCGCATGGACTCTGAACCCTTGAAACCCGGCTCCCGAATAGCCTTACCCCCGGCGAGCCGGGTTTCTTTATAATGTCGCTGTTGAGAGAAGAATGATCTTTATAAGACGGGGGCCGAAGCCCCCGTCTCAATATCTAGCTGCTGACCGGCTGATAGCGATCAAAAATCATGGACATGCTGGCCGTGCCGCTGCTTAGAGAGCGCAGTCGACTGACATAGCCGAACATCTCTTGCAGTGGCACATGGGCCGAGATGCGGTGCAGCTCTGACCCGGCTTCACTCTCCAGGACCCGACCGCGACGCGCACCCAGATCCCCAAGAACGCCGCCAATATGTTCGGCCGGACATTCAATGGTGACCAACATGAGCGGCTCCAGCAGGACCGGTGCGGCCGTCGGTGCCAGAGCTCGGAAAGCCTCTCGGGCCGCCCGCTCAAAAGCCTGGGCATTACTGTCCACACTGTGTGTGGCGCCGTCGAGCAGAACGGCCTTCATCCCGATAAGAGGATGACCGTCCAGAGGCCCGACCGCCATGGCCGCGCGAAGCCCCTTCTCTACCGAAGGGATAAATTCGCCCGGTATGGCGCCGCCCGTAATCCGGCTCTCAAACTCCAGGCCCGGCTCACCGGTTTCCGATGGACCCAGCTCCAGTTTGAGCTTGGCATATTGGCCTTTGCCACTGGTTTGCTTCTTGAGCAGATGCTCACCAGTGACGGTCCGGCCAAGCTGCTCCCGGTAAGCCACACGCGGCCGTCCCAGGCGGGTCTTAATCGACCAGCGGCTTTCGAGCTTTTCCTGTACAATCGACAGGTGCAGCTCGCCCATGCCTGAGATCACCCGCTGGGCCGTCTCTTCGTCTCTTGTCAGACGCAAAGACGGGTCTTCGCGGGCCAGATCAGAGAGGGCCAGACCGAGCCCGTCCATCTCCTCTTTGGCGATCGGTTCGATCACCGCCGAGATCACTGGATCGGGGACCTCAAAGCCGGACAGCTCTATGGGCGCCTCCGGCGCACAGAGGGTTTGGGCCGCCCGCAGGGATTTCAAGCCCGGCAGACAGACCACGTCACCGGCGTGAGCGGCGTCTATGGCCTCGGACTGATCCGCATGAAGCCGCAAGATCCGGCCCACACAAAGCCGCTCGCCTGTGTCTGCGATCATCACCGTCTGACCTTTGGCCAAAGACCCGGCATAAATCCGGACCGTGGCCATAGCGCCAAACTGGGTCACATTGATCTTGGACACCAGCGCACAGAGCGGAGCATCCGGATCGGGCTGTCGTTCGAGCCGCTCATCCGAGCCTGGCACTGTACCCGCGACCGCACCGCGGTCCACAGGCGACGCGCCAAAGTCGACGATCGCGTCCAGCAAAGGCTCTACGCCCATATTTTTGAACGCGGAGCCGCACAGAACGGGCGTGGCCCGACAGGCCAGCATGGCCTTACGGATAAAGCCGCGCAGCTGATCTGCTGAGATATCCGCATCCTCCATCCAGAGGGCGAGACAGTCATCATCCAGCTCCGCCAAAGCTTCAACCAAGGCAAAGCGGGCCTCAAGCGCTGCATCAATCAGATCGTCCGGGACGGGCCCGGCCATTAGCTGACCATCCGCGTAACTCCAGGCTTTCAGATACAGCAGGTCGACAACACCGGCAAAAGATTTCTCTTCGCCAATGGGCAGTTGCAGGCGCAGGACCGGCATGCCCAGCGTCTCGGCAATAGCCTCAGCTACCCGCTCATAGCTCGCCCCGGGCGTATCCATTTTGTTGATAAAACAGATGCGCGGGACGCTGTAGCGGTCCGCCTGTTTCCAGACATTCACCGATTGCGGCTCTACCCCGGCCACGGCCGAGAACACAGCCACAGCACTGTCGAGCACGCGCAAGGCCCGCTCCACTTCGATAGTGAAGTCAACATGGCCCGGCGTATCCAGTAGGGTGATCCGGTGATCCTGCCACTGGCAATAGGTCGCCGCCGTCGAGATGGTGATC
>JAHDDC010000034.1:27061-30698 GCA_020629545.1 Hellea sp. | reverse complement strand
TACGACAACTGTCGTTTTATAAAGTTAAAATTACGACAGGTGACGTAATTACCGCCGCTCTTTAGCTTTTAAAAATCGGATATCCGGATTTTTCTCTTGCGCATAACCCACATCCCACGACGATTTGGCGAGATAAACCGGATCACCATCTATATCTTCGGCCATCGTATTGCGGTTTTTGGCGGAGAACGCCTCAATCTTGTCTTTATCTTCGCAGGAAAGCCAGCGCGCAGTTTGATATGGCGGAGCTTCGAAAATGACCTCCAGGCCATATTCGGTTTTGATCCGCTCTGCCATCACGTCAATTTGAAGTGAGCCGACGGCACCGACGATAATATCGCTGCCCATTTGCGGTTTAAATAATTGAGTGACGCCTTCCTCGGCCAGACTTTCCAATGCCTTTTTAAGGTGCTTGGCTTTTAGCGGATCTTTGGTCCGTGCCTTGCGAAGGATTTCCGGCGCAAAATTTGGAATTCCAGCAAACCTGACCTTTCCACTTTCCGAGAGGCTATCTCCGACCCGCAAAGCTCCGTGATTAGGGATCCCGATGACATCACCAGCAAACGCGTTATCCGCAAGTTCCCGGTCCTGCGCGAAGAAAAGAATCGGATTGTGAACAGATATGGTTTTCCCTTCAAAAGTCTTTAGCTTCATGCCACGCTTAAACTCGCCAGAACAAAGGCGCAAAAAGGCAACTCGATCGCGATGGTTGAGATCCATATTGGCTTGAACCTTAAAGACAAACCCGGCAACTTCTTTACTGGCAGGCTCAAGCTCAACAGGCTTACCCATTTTCTCGGCCTTTTCAATTTGCGGCCCTGGCGCGAAATCAGCCAGCGCGTCGATTAGTTCCCGAACACCAAAACGGCGCAGCGCCGATCCAAAATAAACCGGCGTCATATGACCTTCGCGGAAGGATTGTTCACTGAACTCACCATATTCTTTGGCAAGCTCGACTTCTTCCCGAAATTCCTCAAAGAGTTTATCGTCATTGAAATGTTCTTGAATTGAGTTCCCATCTAAGGGGATCCGTTCAGCACCGTGACCCGCATCGCCGCCCTCATCCGGACGGATATATTTTAAAAACTCATTCCTGCGCAAATCGGCGACGCCTCGAAATCGGCGACCGGAGGCGGCTGGCCACTGCATGGGCCTGACATCCAAAGCCAGCTTGTCTTCTATCTCGCCCAACAAATCAAAAGGCTCTTGACCCTCCCGGTCGAGCTTATTGACAAAAGTCACGATAGGAATGTCACGCAGGCGGCAGACCTCGAACAGTTTCAGCGTTTGTGGCTCGATACCTTTGGCGACATCAAGCACCATGACAGCACTGTCTGCCGCGGTTAACGTCCGGTAGGTATCTTCGGAAAAGTCCTCATGTCCCGGCGTATCCAGAAGATTAAATATCAGATTTTTATGTTCGAAGGTCATCACAGAGGAACTGACTGAGATGCCCCGCTCTTGTTCAATCTTCATCCAGTCAGATTGCGTTCGGCGTGCCTGCCCCCGAGCCGCCACCTGCCCTGCCAGATGAATAGCCCCAGCAGAATACAGCATATTCTCAGTCAAGGTCGTCTTACCCGCATCCGGGTGAGAAATAATCGCGAAGACGCGGCGACGGGTCGCCTCTTTGGCTGCTTTTGACATGAATATGAAACCGGGACTGTTTTGTAACTGGATGCAGACATAAGGCTGAACCCAATTAAGGACAAGCGGCAATTTTGTCTTGCCTTTCCCGATGCGGTCACTAGAGAGCGCCCCATGTTAACGATCACTGACCTCGATTATGCAGTACAGGGACGGCCGCTATTCCGAAGCGCCAGCGCCCAAATCGCAGTTGGCTGGAAGGTGGGGCTGATTGGTCGTAACGGAACTGGAAAATCCACCCTCCTACGCCTGATCCGCGAAGAAGTTGAAAACGCCTCGCCGAATGCATCAATCAAACTGAACAAACGCGCGCGCATGGGATGGGTCGCTCAAGAGGTCGAAGCCAATGACGACACGATCATGGAAGTCGTTTTGGCAGCGGATCTGGAACGCCATGCCTTAATGCAAGAAGCGGAAACTGCCACGGACACAAATCGGATTGGTGAGATTTATGAACGACTAACGGATATGGATGCTTGGAACGCAGATACCCGCGCAGCCATTGTGTTATCGGGCCTGGGATTTAAACCGGAAGACTTCCATCGCGCGACCAAAGAGTTTTCCGGCGGCTGGCGCATGCGCGCAGCGATTGCCGGCGTCCTAGTGTCGGAACCAGACGTATTACTACTCGACGAACCGACCAATTATCTGGATCTTGAAGGTGCGGCTTGGCTGGAAGGCTATATTCGTAAATATCCCCATACAGTCATCATGGTCAGTCATGACCGCGAAATGCTCAACCGATCAGTCACTCATACGCTCGCCTTGGAACATCAGCAATTAACAGTGACGCCGGGCGGATATGACGACTGGATGAAATTACAGGCAGCCAAGACAGCGCAGTTAACCGCCCAAAAGGCCAAACAGGATGCTGAGCGCGCCCATTTACAGGCCTTTGTGGATAGGTTCAAAGCCAAGGCCTCCAAGGCACGTCAGGCACAGTCCCGGGTTAAGATGCTGGAAAAAATGCAGGATATAGCTATTCCGATTGCCGAACGTACAACTCCATTTAACTTCCCTGCTCCCAACGGCAAGCTTGCGCCGCCCATGCTGGAGCTTGAAGACGCTGACCTGGGTTATGGTGAGGATGCCAGAATTCTTTCCGCCGTCTCATTACGCCTGGATCCTGATGATCGAATCGCTATTGTCGGCGCGAATGGCGAAGGCAAAACCACATTGGTGAAATCCATTGCGGAAAGACTCCCTCTCATGTCGGGGCAGCGCAAATGCTCCCCGACCCTCAAGATCGGTTATTTTTCTCAAGACCAACTGGATGAGCTGACCGCTGGGGAAACCGTTCTCGATCATGTTTCTCAAAAGCTGCCAAAAGGCACGCCCCAAAGTAAAGCCAGGGGTAAGGCCGCGCAAATGGGATTTTCTTATGAGAAAGTTGAGACCTTGGTCGAGAAACTCTCCGGCGGCGAAAAAGTTCGCTTACTCCTTGGTCTGATGTCAATCGACAAACCCCACGTCTTGATACTCGATGAGCCAACCTCTCACCTCGATATTGATAGCCGCGAAGCGCTAATCTATGCGCTCAATGATTTTCCGGGAGCTGTGCTCTTGATTACCCATGATGTCTATCTGGCCGAAGCCACAGCTGATCAATTATGGCTGGTCAATAAAGGCCGTGCCAAACGTTATGACGGCGATCTTAAAGACTATAAGAAGCTCGTGATGCAGGCCGACAGGGCTTAGCTTGTCTCAGTTTTCCCCTTCGACTTTATCCGTTAGGAAGTGGCGTCCTTGGCGGTCTTCAATTTCGATCACCCATAAATCCGGATCATTTGCCAGCCGCTTGCGAATATCCTGATCAAGATCTTTTTCCGGTGCTGGCCCTTTGGGTAACCAAATGCGTTTCCCAGACATATCGCGCATAGACCGATAGAGGACAGCTTCTCCGTCAAGGGTACGTACCACAATTAGCGCCGCGCCGGCATCCGGATCGCCGCGATGCAAGACAATTAGCTCCCCTCGGCTCGGCGAATAA
>JAHDDC010000034.1:0-27051 GCA_020629545.1 Hellea sp. | reverse complement strand
GATCGCCTCGATGCAAGACAGAGGCATAAGCTCCGTCGACCTCGGCTCGGCGAATAAGAGCCGGCGCCCAGAATGATGTTTTTAACGATCCAAACACGCGAGTAATTTGTCCTTTCTTCTCGTGAGGGATGAATCCCACGAAATATTCCTCAATGACGACCGAGTGGCACCTTACTTGCTGATTTAACGGCATGTTAAGCCTATTATACTCCGCACTGTCCCAAATCAGCCATATCATGGTTAATCAAACCTTGAGGGTTTTAAAACCCATTATGATAGCTTTTGCGATCATTACAGCTTCTTTGGTAACTAGTGTTTCAGCTCAAGCCAGCACCTCAAGCTTTGATGGCAATCTCAGAAAAACCGAAGTTTATAAGGTAAATTTGAGTAAATTATCTGCGTTGGATACACCCCGTCTGGATTGGCGTAATCCCGGCTTTGATTTTGCCTTTGAATTACCCACGAGTGACTGGATTGACAATATTGAACTGTTTTTGAACGTCCACGCCGACGACCGCCCGAATGATGACGCGCCTATTTATGTACAGTTCAACACCGCAGAACCCGTAATGATCCATCCGCGTGGGCACAGCTTCGAGGCCCGTCTGACACTGGATAAATCTAAAGTAAATTCCTACCGGAACACCATTCGAGTGAGTTTCGCCTCTCCTGATGGGTGCGTAGAAAAAGTCGATGGGGCTTGGTCAATCGATCTTGAAGACAGTCTCATTGTTGTAAAAGCTTCAACCCCGTCAAGGCCTTATCATTTGCGGGATGTAAAAAAGATCCTGCATTCTCCACTGACGACGCCAAAAACGGTAGCCATAAAAGCGAACGGAAAAAAGAGCCTGAAACTCGAAGCCTTAGCAGCCCAGGGAATAGCGCTGAACATGCCGACCTTGCCTCGGTATAGCCTGACTACCGGTGCGAGTGATATGGAAATTTTTGTTGGCACCCGAAGCCAGATTGCTCCTATTCTTAAGGGATCTAAGATTGCCAAGGCTGAAGGTCCAGTTATCGGCATTACGCGCAATGCGCCGCTCCGCATGGTTTTAACAGGTGATAACGAGAAGCAGGTGATGGATCTTGTAAAGTCCTTTGCGGCCAATCAATTACCGCCATCACGTCGATCTTTCGCCCATAGCGGTGAGTATTCCTGGCAGACCCCGCAATTTGTTCGCAATCAAGCGATCAAGGGTAAAACGCCGATTTTTGAACTCGGCAATATGATCTTTGACCGTGGCTGGGGTAACAGTACCCAAACCGTTTCATTTGACGTCGACAATCCCCTCGCAGCCCATGGCAGTGCCAAACTTTACTTCCAGAAAGGGCCTAACGTTACCAAAGACTCTAGCGTCAGTGTTGAACTCAACGGAAAAACACTCGGGACAATTGCGCTGGCTCATAGCCGTAACGCCGTTAAACTTGACTTGCCACGGGGTATTTTACGCGGAACGAATAATGTATTGGCCATTAAACCCGAATTAGCACCAAAAGACGCCATCGAGCGCTGCGGAACTGAGACTTATATGCCAGGCTTCGCGATCGAGGCGCGCTCATTTATCAATATCAAAACCGAAGCCAATGGATTTACCGGCGACTTAACTCGCTTTGCGGCCTCGGGATTTCCCTTTTCTGAAAAAGACGGCATAGATACCACCGTAGTTCTCGCGACCGCAAATAAATCAGAACGTGCCGCAGCTCTCCGTGCCATTGCTCAGCTTGGTAATTCTTACGGAACAGGCTGGATCGATGCTGACTTTGTTGCCAAAGGAAGCACGATTGCTAACTCAAATAAACATGTTCTGCATGTTGGTAGTCTCATCAATAGCTCTGCGCCCCGAGGGTTGAATGCTGCAAAAAGCGGGCGGGTTTCCCCTCGCAAAATCGTTAAAACGGCTAGTCTTGAACCGGCATCAATTTCGCTAATGTCCGTTCGCGAAGGTAGAACAGTAACCGGAGGCATCGCAGCGCTTTACGAAGACGCGGGACGCGTTGAAGGTTTTTTGACCAACTCTCGAGGGCATAGTTTTACGCGCGCTATGGATTATCTTGTCAAAGCCGATAACTGGAACAGTCTTCAAGGCAGTATGGCTCGCTGGGATCGAAATTCAGTCGAAATGACAAAAACCGCATTTAAATTGGAAAACATCGCTCCGTTGAAGCCAGAAATCACACAGATCCCGGAAACGTTCATCGACTTGCCGTCCTTAGATTTGTCCGCAATTTCATGGCCAGAGATCAATTGGCCTGAATACCAGCTTCCAGCAATTAAATGGCCTAAATTCTCAATGCCAAAACTGCCCATGCGGGAAACCAAGACGGAATTAGGAATGGACGCTGCTAACGTGTCAGCGCCTGAGGTCTACCTGCCTAAATTTCCTGCCCCCAAGGTGTCATCGCCAAAAGATATTACGCCGGGCATTTCCGCCGAACTTCCATCTGTCGAACTGCCGCAATATATTCCGCCTGCAGGACGACGAGCTGCTGGCAATAGAAACCGTCTTGGTAGCTATCTCACCAACCTTGGAGAATCATGGAATGATATCGTCGCGAAAACAGCAGAACTTCTAACCCCAAGACCTAAACGACAACCCGAGCTTGATCAGACAGTTGTATTGGATATGCCGGTCAAAAGCTCCCCGGTTGCAGAGCGGTTCCCCCCTATGCCATCACCAAAGCCGAGCCCAAATCTGCGTCTTAAACCAGCACCCAAAATTGATAATGGGTTTAAACCCGTGCGATTGCGTCAATATGTTCCGGGCGCATCTCTCAAGAACGGCCCTGGTAAAATCGCAGAGCCGTCAATTAACAGCTGGAGTGAGTCATTTAAGTCAAATATTTTAGCCGCCTATGACGGAAGTTCAAATTGGGCAAGCGGCGTAATGAACAACACACAAAAGGGCCCGTTCAACGGAACAGCACAAGCAGACGGGAAAGCGAATATGATATTGTTCGCAGCGCTAATCACCCTATTATTGATATTGCTAGCTCTCGCTAAACCCCGGGCCGGTCGAAACTGACTTTGACCATTTAAAAAACTCCCGACAGCGCTTAACGCAACACTCTTTGAACGGGGATAATAATTTCGGCTGTTGTTCCAATGCCTTTACGGCTCGTCAAAGCGAATTTGCCGTCGTGAAGTTCGGCCAAAGACTTTACCAAAGTCAAGCCAAGCCCGCTACCTCGCGCTTCACTTAACTTTCCGCTTTCGGTTTGAACATATGGTGTCCCAATGGCTTCCAACTCCTCCGCCGTCATTCCGGCGCCATTATCCACAACGCCCAGGACCAAATTCCCGTCTTCGATATCACCGCGCAACAACACTCGGCCACCTTTTGGTGTAAATTTAATTGCATTGGACAACAGGTTTAAAATCATCTGACGCAGAGCTTTGCGGTCTGCAGCAACAAGAAGCTCACCCTGCTCAGTTAAAACCTCAACGTCCATCTGGATCTTGGCACTGTCAGCGGCTGGTCTCAGCATTTTGGCCGAACTTCGAATAACATCAGCAGCGTCGAAATTTTGATAGGTCAGCTCGTATTGTCCAGCTTCGACCTTTGACATATCCAACACATCCCCGATCAAATCGAGCATATGCTGCCCGCTATCATGGATCAGGTCTGCATATTCTGCATATTTATTGGGTAGCGGTCCAAACAAGCGGGAACGCATCATGTCTGAAAATCCAATAATCGCGTTCAGGGGTGTCCGAAGTTCATGGCTGACGCCGGCAAAAAACAAGGATTTCCCATCAGCGTCTTTTTGAGCAGCAGAATATGCCTGATGAATATTCTTCAATCTCATCTCATGGACTGTACTATCGTAGATATGCAAAAGGACTTGGCCCTTCTTCAGAGGACCAGCGGTAATCTCGGCTGTCCGAAAGCCGCCAGACGGCTGACGTAAACGAAATTTTCGAGATACTTTTCGGTTCGTATCACGCGCTTTTCCGATGATATGCAAAAGCTCATCTCGGGGTTCGGACTGGGGGAAAACATCCTCGACGCGTAATATTTCCTCATCACCAGAAAAACCCAACTGAGCGGCGGCGACCTCACTGGCCATCGCTACCGTATTGTCGGAATTTATCCGCATGATCCCGCCCGGCACGGCGTCTAAAACGTCGTCGGTAATAGATCCCGGACTCGAAGTTTTAGAGGCAGAAACAGCATATAAAGTTGCGATCAAAAGACCAATTGTTGATCCGATCGCTGTATTTATTCCCCAACTAGCCTGTTCACTGGATGCTCCGGCCAAATTTATACCGCCGCCCAGATATCGTGTGTAATAGAAAAGACCCGCTGCTGCGATGGCTGCAAAAACCATCGCTTCGATAACCTTTTCTCTTTCAAATAATGCGGCGATTGCAGGTGCGCACAAAAATAATATTGCCATCGGAACGAGTTTGAGACCAAGGCATGCCAATACCGCCAAGGCTATCCACGAGAATATCACAAGCATTTGAGCCCATTCTCGGCGAAGAACCGGCGTCAAAACCAGGCTGGTAATGGCAGGAATTGCTGCGAGACCGGCAAGTGGCAACAAGCCTAGAATATCGCTATTCCGCAGCATGGCTGCAAATAAAGCAGCGACGATACAGATCAGCCAGATAACACTAGCTGTCCAAATGCCTTTATGTCCGCTTGTTTCCGTCATTTACGGATTCCTTTATTGAAAACGTAGTTAACGCACATCTGAATGGTTTTTAAGCGGCAATGCCAGTCATTTCGCGCCATAAGCGAAATTATTTATAGGCTCTTGAAGGGCTGGCCTTCGCTCTCTATGTGAGAGCGGTAGTGAGGAATGATATGGAACTACCCGCAAACATTCAGGACCTAATCGAAGACTTTGAATTTCTTGATCAATGGGAAGAAAGATACATGCATGTTATCGATCTTGGAAAACAATTACCGGACCTTGATTCAGCATTTAAAACAGATGCGACCAAAGTCAAAGGCTGTGCTAGTCAGGTCTGGCTGGTTTCGAACTATAACGAAAAGACCCATATTTTGTCATTTCAGGGTGATAGCGATGCCCACATCGTGAAAGGTCTTGTGGCCATTGTTCTGGAAATTTTTTCAGGCCGCGCCCCACTAGATATTTTAGCGCTGGATGCTGAGCCCGTTTTGGAGCAACTCGGTCTTGCCGAACATTTGTCGCCGCAACGTTCTAACGGTCTACGGGCGATGGTCTCGCGGATCAAAGCCGAAGCTGCCTCACGTCAATAATTAGTCCTGCGCGGAATTAGGCCGATACTCGCATCGGCTCAGTAGACCTGCTTTGAACGGGCACATCAGACATTTTTACAAGATGATCATAGCCGAGAATGAGGTCGACATCTCGTCCATTGCTTGAAAGCGGTAATCGGATCCAGAACTGCGCGAGATGGCCACCAAGCGGCGTACCGGTTTTGGTAACACCCGCGGTCGGTCGACGTTGCGTTGCAACCTGATTTAAGACCCGAGCCCAATAAGCTTTTCGATCGGCAACCAATGGTAGTTCGTCAACAAAACAACCCTGTATTTCCTGGTCATATAAATCCCAGAAGCCTGTTCCTGCTAGACGGCACTGAAAGCGCGCGGCATCACCTTGCTTTTGAACTTCTATTAAAGACACCATAGGCAGGTGCGCGCAAATTTCAGACGGATCGATGTCGCCTCGAGACGGCAGACGTCCTCCTCGGCATTGTGATCGCCAATAATCGTAGATTGATTGCTGTTCTGGCAGCACCATCTGATGTCTTAATGCGTTCCCCGCTAGCATTTTTCCCTCGCTCGGATCCCCTTAGATGATTTGAGATGGGATGATTTGCGAGATGTCTGCAAGTGTTAAGAATTGTTAAACATATGGTTAATTCAGCATTAACTCATTTTTTTATTACGGAACCGATTCAATGCTATAAATTGGACTCGATTAGCTTCCACTTTTGCCCAAACCAGATTTTTTCGCGAGTGTAGAACGTTTTCTGGCATAAGCAGGTGCAACCATTGGATAGTCCGGTGGTAACTGCCAACGCTCGCGATAAGCCTCTGGAGTCATATTATAACGGGAGCGCAAATGGCGTTTCAGCGATTTATATGGCTGTCCATCCTCAAGCGAATATATAAATTCGTCGGTGACGGAGTTTTCGACTGGGATCGCTGGAACCAAAGGTTCTCTGATTTTATCCTGAGGCGTCGCCAATAATTGTACCGAATTAAATACTGTTTGCATCAGTTCAGGAATATCTTTGGCCGCAATCTCATTGCGACCAACATAGGCGGTTACAATATCCGCAGCGATGTATAAAATATCTGTTCGGTCAATTTCGCTCATAACCTCGCCAAATAAATGACGACAAACATCACCACAAGCATTCCGCCCGTCAGTAGAGCTGCCAGTCCGCTTGGCGCAGCTTCGCTAAATGTTCCTGCTGGGCTGAACATTTGATAGAGGCGACGCCCCGATCGCTCGATCAGATTTTTGCGAAGAATAGCTGTATTGGCCGATAGACGCGTCCACATCGCATCGATCCAAGTGACTATGCCTTTACCAAGTCTACGATAACTCCAGTCAAAATCGAGAATTTCAGCGCGGCGTTCATCGGGATAGACTTTGATTTTCTTAAGGAATGCAAAGGCCAGCATTGCAGCAAATAATAGCTGAAGCTGCGTCACAACATGATTCCCTGTATACGGTTCGTAATGAACTTCCGGGTTCGGTAGAAGGCTGTAAAGGAACTGATAGCCGCCCCACGGGAAAGCAAAGAAAATACATAGAAGTGACGCTAGGCTCATTGCAACGAGCATATTTGTCGGCGCTTCTTCAACGCGCTTACCACTATCGTGTGAGAAGAAAGTAAAGTATGGCACTTTGATGCCAGAGTGTTCCATCACACCAGCAGATGCAAAGAGCAGCATAGCCAAAACAATCCATTCATGCTCATAAAGAGCTGCCGTAATAATCATGGACTTGGTGACAAAAGCCGAAAGCAGCGGGAACGCCGCAATTGAGCCCGCGCCAATCAGACAGAATATGGTTGTAAACGGCATGGATCGAAAGAGTCCGCCAAGCTCAGATGCTTTGGCAGTTCCTGTTCGGAGAATTACCGCGCCCATCGACATAAACAACAGACCTTTAAAAATGACATCCGCTGCCAAGTGAGCCGCAACGCCATTCATGGCTAACTCTGTTCCCAAACCAATTCCGCAGACCATAAAGCCAAGCTGGTTATTGAGCGAGTAGGATAAAACCCGGCGCAGATCATTTTCAATGACCGCAAAGAAAACCGGAAAACAAGTCATGATCGCGCCGATATAGATAAGAATATCTTCACCCGCGAAACAGCGAGCAAGCGCGTATAACGCCAACTTGGTTGTAAATGCCGAAAGAATGACGGTTCCGGTGATGGAGGCTTTGGGATAAGCATCCTGAATCCAATTGTGCAGAAACGGAAAACCGCATTTAATCCCCATGGCGAGCATTAAAAGAAGACCGCCAGGACTCTGAAGCCCAACATCCGTTATCGTAAAGTCCCCGCCATTGGCACGGCCGAACATAACGGCTCCGCCAAGAAGCAGAACGCCGGATAAAACATGAATAGCCAGATAGCGGACCCCTGCTGGAAATGCGTTCTCTCCGCCTTTCCAGACCAGCATGACTGATGAGATCGCAGCCAACTCCCAGAAAATAAACAAGGTCAGGAAATCGCCTGCAAATACGCCTGATACGGCAGCCCCCATATAGATCAAAGCGGAGCTGTCAGTAATTTTGCATTTTTCGTGGAGGCCATAAATAGCGTTTAGAACCCCCGCCAAACAAAATACATAGCCCCATAACATGGCCAGCCTGTCGATGCGCATTAAGATCAACTCTTGACCACCGACACTAATCGCTGTTCGCGCGGCATCAGCATCTTTGAAAGCTGTAAAGATCATATAGCCAGCGGCGATAGGTGCGGCGGCAACTAAGAACTTTCGAACTTCGCTAACGGGAATAAGCGCGCAAAGAATGCCGGCAAAAATAATAACAAAGCCGGGATTGGAAAGGAGGATATCAATCATGATGATGCACCTCTACTTTTGGTCCGACGATGACTTCAGGCTCAACTTCCTCACCATAATAGTTTTCACGACGCGCGAGCAGTCGGAACAATGGTTCAGCTGATAAGACCACAAATGAATAAGCGGCAAATCCAATTATCCCCCAGGATGCAAAAAAATCCCAAGGCGCTTTGTGGCCATCATCGAAAGGATAAAGCAGGGCCAGCGGTATGGTTATCGCTAGGCCAAGTATAGGGAGCCATATGAAGCCTTTGACAACTTTATCATCTGCAAGCCAAAGCAGTTTTTTAGCAAAAGGGTGAATATAATCATCGTCGGGATGAATAGTTTTCACATCTGTAGAAGGTGTTTTAGCCATTACATTACTCCGCCCGGTAACATGGGTTTGATGAAATCAGTCATATTGCCTGCAAAGAAGAACAGGATCAGGGCTCCTGTCGCTGTCAGCACTGGGGGAATAATGACCCAGCGGTGCTTTTTGCGAACTTCCGCGATATGCTCATCGTCCTCAGGATTATCGGGCGGTCGCATAAATCCGCGGATCGCGATAGGTACAAGATAAATCACATTGAGTACTGACGATACGATTAGTGCAGCAAGAATAATCGCCTTGCCACTATCAAGCGCACCATACATCAAAAAGAATTTAGGCCAGGATCCGCCCATCGGCGGTACGCCGATAATCGACAATGATCCAACTAGAAATGCCCCAAACACAAATGGCATGGTTCGTCCTAGCCCATTCAGTTTGGAAATTTCTGTGCGGTGCGCGACTGTGTAGATAGCGCCTGCACACATAAAGAGCGTAATCTTGCCCCAGGCATGCATAATAATCTGAAGTGCGCCGCCAACAAGTGCAAACCCGGTCGCGAGCATTGCGCCTAATGTAATATAAGACAGCTGTGATACCGTTGAATAGGCAAGGCGCTTTTTAAGGTTGTCTTGCCGCATCGCAATGATGGAGGCTAGTACAATCGAAATCGCCGCGACCCAAGACAAGATCGTACTCATAGAAGACCCGGCGGCAAGTGCCGGACCAAACGTGTAGGTTACAACCTTTAGGATTGAGAAAACGCCAGCTTTTACCACGGCCACGGCGTGCAGAAGTGCGGACACAGGCGTTGGCGCCACCATGGCGTTAGGCAGCCAGGGATGGACAGGCATCAAGGCAGCTTTGCCAATCCCGAACGCAAACAGAAACAGTAACACGGATACGGCAAGTGTGCTGGTTCCTGCGGGGAATACACCGCCAACCATAAAGTCTGTCGTGCCTGCGATAACTTGAACGGCAATTATGGCTGGCAGCAATAAACCAAGGGATGTACCCATCAAGATTAACGCATAAATGGTTCCACCGCGTTTAGCCTTTTCATCACCTTTATGGGTGACGAGAGGGAACGTTGAAAGCGTCAAAGCCTCATAGAAAACAAAGAGTGTTATCAAATTGCCGGAGGCCGCAATACCCATGGCCCCAGCAATCGCGATTGCCACAAAAGCGTAAAACCGAGTCTGGTTCTTCTCTTTATTGCCGCGCATATAACCAATAGCAAAAAGCGTATTGAGTATCCAAAGCGAGCTCGCGATGGCAGCAAAAACAGCACCCAACGGCTCTAAAACAAATTTGATATCAAACTTTCCCGCAAATGTTCCGAGATGAAGTTCCGGCCGAGCACCTCCAGCGACTAATTGCACTAAATAAATAACGTTTCCGAGAAGCGCAAACGCGGCGATCAGTGTGACAGCCTCACGCAAATTTTGGGATTTACGAACAAGCGGAATGAGTATGGCCGCGATTAACGGAATGATCAGTAAAAGCGCGAGGGCTAGTTCAGAAGAATAGGTCATCTTAGGCCCCTCCCCCCAATAACACTGCAGCTGCGCCGCGCGCGGCCTGCGATACCAGATCAGCATTGATACCAATGGCGATAGACAACAAAACCAAGAACCACATCGGGATCAACATCATTAGAGGGGCTTCGTTTTTGGCGACAATTTCCCCATCGATCTCGGGCGGTGATTGGAAATAGGCCGCAAGCAACATACGTCCAATGTAGAAAATTGCGAGGACCGAGGTCACAACAATAACGGTTGCCGCCCAATACCATTCTTTGGCCATGGCGGCTTCAACGAGATTAAGTTTGGACACAAAACCAGCTGTCGCAGGAACTCCGATTAGCGACAGACCGGCAAGTGTGAACGCCCCCATTGTCCAAGGCATCATTTTGCCAAGACCAGCAAAATCCTCAATCCGGGTAATGCCATATCGATACCAAAACGCACCGAGGCAGATGAACAGTGCGCCTTTTATCACAGCATGATTGAGCAAGTGCAGATACGCCGCAGAAAGGCCGGCTGCGGTCGCGATTCCAATTCCCAGCAACATGTAACCGACCTGAGCAATAGAAGAGAACGCCAGAGTACGACGTGCATCCGTCTGGAATATCGCCTGCAAAGATGCAAATAACATGGCGGCGACACCAAGACCTGTCAGGATATAAGTGACGACAGCGAGGACATAGTCAAATGACGGATCGAAAATCGTGAAGGTAAAACGAAGCATCAAATAAAGCGCAGCTTTGGTTGCCGTAGAAGCGAGGAAAATCGTCACGAAGCTCGGAGCGTGCGCATAAGCGCCGGGAAGCCACATATGTAGCGGGAACATCGCAAGTTTAAGACCAAGCCCGACCGTGATAAAGCCAAAGGCAACCATAGAAACCCGGCTTCCCCCGTCCAGATCGCGTAAAATATTCCCGATATCGGCCATGTTAAGCGTCCCGGTTTCCATATAGAGAAAACCAAGTCCGATCACGAAAAAGGTCGCGCCGATGGATCCTAATATCAGGTAATTATAAGCTGCCGCGAGGGCTCGTCTGTCCCGGCTTGCCCCCATCGCAACCAATACATATGTCGAGATGGAGGAAACTTCGAGAAAAACGAAGACGTTAAACGCATCGCCCGTAACCACCATACCCAAAAGTCCAGCCACCCCAACCAAAAAGGCCGCATAAAATGGTGCGCGTTTCTTAGGTTCAACCTCGGCCGCAACACTGGGCAATCCATAGAAACAACACAGCAGTGCCATAGAAGAAATCAAAAAAATCACCGGCGTATTCAGTCCGTCAATGACGAAGGAGATTCCGTGCGGCGGGTCCCATCCACCAAGTTTATAAAGTTGAGTTTCGCCGCCGAAAATTGTCAGCAACAATCCAAAAGCTGTAATTGTCAGCACTAATGAGACGAACAAGGTCACAAACCAGGCAATACGTTCTCGAGGTAACACCGAAGAAATAGCGCCAAGCAATAAGGGCAAAATAACAAGTAGAGCCGCCCCGTGTTCGATCAACCAGGCCGGATAGAGTGATAAAATATCCATCAGTCGGCCGTCCCTTCAAGGTTATAGCGATAGTCAATATCGTTGATCACATCTTCTTCGATAGAGCCATACACTTCACGAATGCGAACAACGAGCGCGAGGCCAATTGCCAGGGTCGCTACACCCACAACAATCGCTGTGAGAATCAGAACATGTGGCAATGGATTTGAATATAGAACGTCTGACATCTGATGACTTACCGCACCGGCTGAGGTATCAGGCCCGCCTGCCATCAAATTGGCCGCAGCCGCGGCATGGTGATCTTCACCACCGCCTCCGCCTGAGCCATGATCATCGACCAAAATTGGAGGCTGGCCACCCGCGACTTTAGCAATCGTAATATACAGTAAAAACACTGACGTCTGGAACACAGACAAACCAACCAGCTTTTTGATCAGGTTTCGAGAAGAGAACACGACATATAGACCCGTCATCATCAGGATGATTACGACCGAATAGTGGAAATTATTGAAAATCGTCGAGAGCATTCTACCAGTCCTCGTCCGAGAGATCGGGTTGTCGTGACCCAAATGCATAGAAAATAGCAACCATCACACTGGCAACCGCGAGCAATACTCCCAGCTCAACAGCCAAAATACCATAATGCTGTCCATGAGACGGATGTTCAGGCGTCAGTACACTGTAATTCAGAAACTCACCCCCAAGTATCCAAGTGAGCACACCTGTTCCGCCATAAACCAGAACACCTATTGCCATTCCAATCCGAACCCAAGATGGCGGGATAGCTTTCTTGGCTTCTTCTAAGCCAAAAATAAGCGCGTATAATATTACAGAGGCAGCTAATATAACCCCAGCCTGGAACCCGCCTCCGGGGCCGAAGTCTCCATGAAATTGGACATAAAAAGCAAAAAGCGCGATCAATGGAATTAAAAACTTTGAAACGATGCGCAATATGACATGCGGGGTCATTTTTTACCTCCCGTTTTCTTCGCCTTGGGTGCATCTGCAGGTAATGGGCGGCGGCGCGCGGCCGGCGCTGAAGCTTTTGAAATGCGGACGCCATTTGGCTGGGCCCGCCATTTTCCTGCATTGCCGTTTAGACCCAACAATAGAAGAACACCAAGGCCAGCACAGAACACAACTACAACTTCACCGAACGTATCATACCCCCTATATGAAGCCAAAACCGCAGTCACCACATTAGGAATATGGATCTCGTCTGCGGTTCTTTCGATATAATCCATCCCCACATAGCTATTCGCAGGTGAGTTTGGATCGCCGTATATCGGCATATCACCAAGCGCATAAAACATTGCAAGCCCAGCTAAAATGACGATCAATAACGGCCCGATCTGGCGGCTCATCGGCACGGGTTTAGAATCTCTGTCCGCGAGTAACATAGCCGCGAGCATCAAAACAGTCGAAACACCCGCACCGACCGCTGCTTCGGTAAAGGCCACGTCCACAGCATCCAACGAGACGAACCAAGCCGCAGAAACGAGACTGTAAACGCCCTGCAGCATAACAATAGCAAAGAGTGACCGTAGCCGAACAATCGCAAATGCAACAACGACCAACATGGCCATAAATCCAATATCCAGAAGTATGGTTGACGGCATTAGTGTTCCTCCCCGATCTCGGATGGCGCAGGGGCTTTATACTTTCCGAGCAAAGGTTTGAGGCCGGCTTGGTATGCCGCATTGGCTACGGCGTGAGTCGCCGTTGGACCTGTGATAAACAAGAAAAACCCAACGAGTAGAAGCTTGAGACTCATTTGGCTAAACCCGGCTTGAATAATTAGACCTGTCAAAATCAATTCGGCGCCAAGAGTATCTGTCATGCCAGCGGCATGGAGCCGGGTGAAGAAATCCGGCAATCGTAAAACACCCAGTGTTCCGCCAAGCACAAAGAATAAGCCTGACAAAAGACAAACAATCGACAATCCATTTCTGATGATTGGCCAAATAGGCATGGATAATCCTTGCGCAGCCGAAGGCTCAGCCGCAGCAGCTAGGATAAGGTCTATCATTCAGCGCCTCCATCTCTGCGCGTGATATGAGATTTTTCCAATGACACATCCAGCGCGCGATAACGGAAGAATTTGAGGACTGCGATAGTCGCAATAAAATTCATCAAAGCATATAAAAGCGCAATATCAACGCCGTCGGGACGACCGATTACAAAACAAAACATACATAGAAACAAAACTGTTTTGGTGCCAAAAGAATTGACCGCTAAAAGACGGTCATACAAGGTCGGTCCGAGCAACAATCGTCCCAGCATCATTGCCATGCTGATCAGAAGTAAGAACGCTGCCCCTAGGTTAAAATAGGCCATGAAGTGTTCCATTTAAGAATCCTCCAATCGCGTGGTTTCGATTTCGCCGATTGACCATGCGGACCGGCTTGCCATTTCGGAAAAACCTGCTGGATCACTCATTTCGGACAATAGAGCATGAACCAGTATTTCATCCTCCGACATTTCAACCGTGACCGTCCCAGGCGTCAGAGTAATGGAATTCCCAAACATAGTTTTTCCAATCTCTGTTTCCGGGGTGGACGGTATCTTTACCATGGTCGGGGACACTTCGAGATCAGGGCTCAGAACTGCTTTGACCACCTGAAAGTTGGCCTTTACAATCTCTTTGAAAAGCCATGAAAAATAACTAAGGGTTTTAAGCAAATGCAAATAAGGAACGGTTTCTTCATCTAATATTCCCATGCGCGCGCACATACCCAAAACGAGCGCGATGGATATTCCGCCAAGAGTCAGGATTAAACCGTTATCCAGATATCCGGAAAGCGTTAACCAATACAGCGCCAGCGCAATTGCAAGCACAAGACCAAAGCGCAACATCTTCCCTCCATTCACGGCAATTATTGTTTACCTTAAAGGGGAATGTTTAGCGATGAAGATCTAACAGGCCAAGGAGATTCGAACCGAATCTGGCTTAAAACCCCGAAAAACTGTGAAAATATCAGTCTAGCTAATTGTAGGTTCTGGCTTATATCCAAAGACAAGAGCTGCCGTAATAGCAGCGGCGCCATAATCCTCTTCGCGGGGAATCACACCGTCTTTAATATGGCGGAGAACATCCGCGTTTAGCGATGACGTCAGAGACCAGTTCCAATAGCGTAGGACCGTTTGGGCCTTGTCAGTTGATATCTCATCATAAGTAGAAATTACGCGTGCTAATTGTGGGTCAGTATTACCACTTTCGTCGACCATTGGGCGCTTCAATGCCTTCCAAATTTTGTTGACATAGTCGCGCTTGAGCCCCGGAGCCTTGCATAAGATTGCGATCGCCTCGCCTGAAGGATCCGTAAGAATTTGCGCGCCAGTGGCAGGTTTTATGCCCGCCATATATGAAATCTCTTGTGTAATTTCCCGGGTCAGGCCATTGACCTCTGCCGCTTCGAGCGCAGCTTCAAGGCCTTCAAATTGGCTTCGATCCATTGCTGCCCGATTGCGTTGCCGACGTTCGATAAATTGAAGGGCTTTCCGAACAGCCGGATCAGACCAACCACTCGCTGCAGCTTTGGGATAAAGATCCGCGCAAGAGTCTTGCAAAACGGACCTTGCGATCGAGAACCTTTTAAGAATCTTTTTACGGGCTTCCGGCTTTGCCCACCAAAACATTGTCAAACCATGCGATGGTCGCAACTCCACACGTGTCTGTAAAAGGTCAACATAGCGGTGATGATTTCGGCTCATACGCAAAATGCGCTGTAACGCTGTCTCAGAAAAGTTTGCCCCCTTATTCTGCAGAACAGTTTCCACAACCTCTTCTTCAAGAAATTCCACCAATACATCGACAACGGCATCGGAGATTTTACGGCGTTGCGCGATAACTTTCCGATGATCTTTGGGGACTTTACGCGCGATTTGTATGAGGTCCGAGTCCGTCAAGCTATTGCTTTTCTCCAGAATGTGACGCGCGACCTGTAAATCATCTTTGGCTAGGATCACCAAGATTGTCCGCGGCGCTTCATTCAGCATGACCAGTCGTTTTGCGACCCGTTCACGAAGCTCGATATCGGCCTCGCGCAATAGCTCAACAAGAACGTCCCCGGCCATATGGCGTTCCTGAGGCGCTAACTGGCTTTCAGGGATGCAAATAACGTCGGCTAATCGCTTAGCCAGTTGACGACGTATACCGATCGCGTCAGCTGGTTTGGCTTGCGTTGTTTCCGTCAATTCTAAGGCTGGTTGCGCCTGCATGACTGTCCTCGACTCAAAAATTCTTCAAAAACATATGATGATAGGGTTAACCAAGCGTGACCAAATGGGGCCTGCCATCAACGGCGGGAACAAGAGAATTTCTGGTGGTTATCTTGCGGTTAAGAGGATTAACGCTATTAAAAGTGCACAAATATACGGACATATCATGACAAGAGCACTTAACATCAAGGCAACGGCACCGAGAGCGAAGAAACGCCCCAATTCTATCCAGCAATTAGGCCGAAAGCGCATGGATAATTATGCCTGGATGAAAGATGATAATTGGCAGGCGGTTATGCGGGACCCAGCGCTCCTAAATGAGGATATCCGCAAACATCTAGAAACCGAAAATGCCTATACAAAAGAAGTGCTTGCTCCCATCGACGGACTGAAGGACGCCATATTTGAGGAGATGAAAGGCCGACTTGAACCGGAAGAAAGTGATGTCCCAGCACCTGACGGAGATTTTGCTTATTACCACCGATACCGCAAAGGCGATCAACACGGAATTTATGCCCGTAAACCTATCAGCAATAACGATATTGATACGGTGGGTGAAGAAGAAGTCATTCTGGATGCTGACGCTCTTGCAAAAGATTATCCCGGTTTTTTCAACCTTGGCACAATCGAAGTCAGCCGAGACCACAAAAGGCTCGCTTATACGCTCGACCCCAAAGGTGCTGAGAATTACGAAATATTTGTGAAAAACCTGGCAACAGGTCTAACCCGAACAACTGGCGTGACTACCAGTGCCGGCGGTGTCGTCTGGGCGGCTGACAACAAGACAGTTTTCTGGGTTGAGAGAGACGAAAACCAAAGACCCTATGCCGTATTCCGGCGCGATATCGACTCAGATAAAAAGGCAGAGCTTGTCTATCAGGAAGCTGATCCCGGGTTTTTTGTTTCTGTCACAGAATCCGACTCCAGAGCCTTCATTGAAATCAGCGCCCACAACCATACTACCAGTGAAATTTGGCTTATCCCCGCTGAGAAGCCCGGCGGCAAACCCCAATGTTTTTCGGAACGACAAAACGGGCGGCAATACAGCTTGCATGAGCAAGGTGGTTATTTTTACATTTTGACCAATGCTGATGACGCTGTCGATTTTCAGATTCAACGTCGCAAGGTGTCTGATGGTTCAGGGTCTTGGGAAAACTATATCGATCACAACCCTGGAACTCTCATACTTGGGATGGAAGCTTATAAAGACCATCTGGTTTATCTCGTCCGTGAAAATGCCCTGCCACGAATTGAAATCGTTAAGATGGAAAATGGAATTCGGCACAGTATAGCCATGGATGAGGAAGCCTTCGGACTAGGGCTCCAAGGGGATCAACCCTATACAAGCCAATTCATGCGTTTTGTGTATTCTTCACCGACAACTCCGGCGCAAGTATTCGATTACGATATGAATAGTCGTACAAAGAAACTGCGAAAAACACAAAAAGTACCCAGCGGGCACAACCCAAAAGATTATAAAACCGAACGTTTGATGATTAAAGCCCGGGACGGCGAGACTATCCCGGTAACACTCCTATATCGTTCTGACCTCGACCGAACCAAGCCCGCGCCCTGCCTGCTATATGGATATGGGTCTTATGGGATAACAATACCTGCGGGATTTCGGACATCCCGATTTTCTATTGTTGACCGTGGCATTATCTTTGCGATTAGTCACGTCCGTGGCGGCATGGCCAAAGGCTATCAATGGTATTTGGACGGAAAGCTCGAAAAAAAGGTCAATACTTTTAACGATTTTGTCGACACTGCTAGAGCGTTATGCGAGCTTGGATACACTACTCGCGGCAACATAGTTTCCCATGGTGGTTCAGCTGGAGGCATGCTGGTTGGCGCGGCGTTGAATGACGATCCAAAGCTTTGGGGCGGAATGATTGCCGCTGTGCCCTTTGTCGACGTTCTCAATACTATGAGCGATGATAGCTTGCCGCTAACGCCGCCAGAATGGCCCGAATGGGGTAACCCCCTTAAAGATGAAGACGCATATGACAGAATTGCAGAATATTCCCCGTATGATCAGGTCAAAGAGGCAGACTATCCTCCGCTCTTGATTACGGGCGGACTAACCGACCCGCGCGTCACTTATTGGGAACCGGCAAAATGGGCCTCCAAACTTCGCGACCATCAGATCGGTTCCGCCCCGGTCCTACTCAAAATCAATATGGAAGCCGGACATCAAGGCGAATCCGGACGATATGACAGCCTCAAAGAGACCGCCATGGAATACGCATTCGCATCGAGTGTTTTGGGGCGCGGGAGCCGCTAATCCATAACAGCTTTTGCGCCATATGCCGCTTCGTAGTCAGCTAGATATTTGATACAGCTGGCATCGCTTAAAACTCTCTCGCCGCCATTAAAGACCCGCGATTTTTCCGCTTGATCGATGTCCAAAATACAACGGGTTTTTTCAATGTCGGTGATGGCATCGCATTGTTTAGTGAATTGGTCCTGCTCTGCGCGAATAAAGCTGGCCCATTTGTCAGCGTCTGCTTTCAGTCGGCGCGGCTCGTTGACCCGTTTAAAGGCCGACATCGCTGCATTTTGCATATGGTAACGCCTTGATTTTTGACGTTCCGCACTATCCATCTCGCACTCCGGCTTAGGAAGTTTTTGGGATTCTTCATAAAGACAGCTTGCCACCAACATCCAGGGTTTACCGGGTTTATAACCAAGTTCCATGGCGGATTTGAAAGCCGTCTCCGCGCCCGCACAATCTCCGCGGTTGATCAAACTTTCCGCAAGCTGCGCATAGCTGAGTTTATCCGGTTTGATATTTGCAATTCTGCGGAGAACTGGAATGGCCTTGTCATATTCGCGTGCTTGTAGCCACAAGTTGGAAAGGATCTTCAAGTTGTCGGCGCTTCGTTTAACTCGGCTATTCCCCATTTCAATTTCCAATATTCGCGCCCCGTCATATGGAATTTCATTATAGCCGTAATATTGAACCATTTTAAGAACATCAGACTCTTTAGTCAGAAACCCGGCCCGATACATGAGCTGATTAACGATAAATGCATTGTACTCTTGATCCGTCGCCGCATAGAGAGAAACAAGGTTTTCCCATAGAGCCTTATCTTCAGGCCATTGATCAATCATATCTTTCACAATCTTGATCTGCCGGTCTTTTTGACCTGTTTGATAATAGATCAAGTTCATAAGGTCATAGTGTTTACGGGCCTTTGGCGTTGCGCCATCATACCACTTAATCGCCCATGGAAGAGCCCTTTCAAATTCGCCCGCATTGACCCAAGCTTGGGTCAATAGTTCCAAGTTTTCATATGACAATTGACCGCCAGATCGTTCCCAGGTTTCCAGCCCGAGCGCCCCCTCGCGATAATCCTCATTCACGATTTGGATCCTAGCTATTTGTAAATTTAGCGCTTGGTTCTCTGACGGCAGAAGTCCATTGGCCTTTACAGCGTTTTTGAAATAGGCGATCGCCTCATCTACTCGCTGCAATTCGTAATAAGCGCTTCCCATGATTTGATAAATCGTAGCCGTCTCATAAGGCGATATTTCGCCAAACGCGAGTGTTTGGGAAAGCTTGGTCAGCGCGGTCTCGAATTGATTTTGCTTTATATTTTCGATTGCCTCACTGACCGATTGCCCCACTTGGGTCGAAAACTGCCGCGTGGTACTGTCGGACTGCGCTAAACTATGACCCGGCAACATTATAAACCCGAGCGACAAAATGCTGGTAAATAGTAAATACCTCATACCCTACTCCGGAATTAATCGGCCGTTTTCGTCGGCGAGCTTATAGGTTATTTTTGTGGTTACTCCGTGCATATCGATTGGCTGACCATCCTGTATTTTCGGTTGGTATTTAAACCGAGCTGCCGCTTTAATAGAGTTTCTGGCGAACAGGTCTTCTGAGCAGGATTTTATCCCGATATTATATGGATTCCCGTCTCTTGATACGCTGAGACTGAGAATGCAATGGCCCGATTTCGAAGCTCGGCTAGGCATTTCTGGCTTGACACAAATGGAACATTTTACGTCCTGATCAATGACACGACCGATAGAAAAAATAAGGTCAGGTTTCGGGATGTTCATGTCAGGTATCATATCATCTTGGTCTGCTATCGGCCCAATCGGGAGGTCTACTTCTGTCGTAGACAGCGGCTCAGGTGCTGGGGGGACCTCGACTTCTTTGTAGGGGTCTAGTTTGATTTCAACCCGGTCGGGCGGCTGAATATCGTCTGAAATCGGATTGATATCGCCGATATCAATCTCATAGCGATCTTGCGCTTCAAATTCTGTGCGGATTAGCGCAACCATTCCAAGCGTCATAGCTACGGCGATTGCACCGCCCCCAACACTGGATCCTAAAATTCTTGTGGCTAAATTCATAACTTCCTCCCTGATTATGACTATAGTTATAATATATCATAATAATTAAGAAAAAGCAATAATATTACATAACAGGCGCTGCGCTCAAAAAAACCCGGCCAAAACCGGGCTAATTTTTTGAAATGTGAATGGACCTACTCGTCCTTTTTCTTTCTGAACTTCTTATCGTAAGCTGGCTTGTAAGCCAGGCAAGCCTGATCATCAATTTCCCACTTACCTGTAAAGACCTCATTGTCGTAAGCCGCCTTGATTTTGATATTACAAAGCTCCACTTTCAGGTCTTTTTCGAATTGACAACGGTCTTCAAGCGCTTGGCCTTCGGACTTAATAAAGGAGATCCATTTTTGAGCATCGCGACCTTGCTTAGAGGACCCAGGTACGCGATTGAACGCATCGATGGCGAGCTGGTTCTTTTTGGCTTTGGAAGAGTTCTCACGTTGTTCACGCGTAGTTTCTTTACATACCGGCCGTGGTTCCTTTTGCGCATCCTCGTATCGACAGGTTGCAATCAGCATCCATGATTTTCCGGCATTAAATCCCCGATTAATGGCTTCTTTAAATGCGGTTTCCGCACGTCCGCACTCGCCCTCATTATAGAGCGCCTCACCAAGATCGGCGTATAATTTAGAATTGCCAGACGATTTAGCCGCCTGATCCAGAACAGGAATAGCCCGTTTATATTCTCTGGCCTGTCGAAATAGATCAGAGAGTTGAACCATACGGTCAGAGCTTCGTGAAATTCTCCCCGCATTCATCTCTTTTTCTAGGATCTGAGCGGCCTGGAACGGCATATCATAAAAACTATAATACTGAACGACTTTCAGCAAATCGCTTTCTGACGATAATACACCGCCTAAATAAAGCATTTTATTGACTTCGAACGCTTCTTCCTCGCGGCCGCCATTGGCCAGCAAAGAAGCCCAATTATCCCATAACTGCTTATCATTTGGCCAGCGCGCAATCATCTCTTTAACGATGTCCGCCTGACGACCCGGTTGACCCAAATTATTGTATAGGAAATTCAGAAGATCGAAATGCTTACGCTCTTTCGGGCTTGCGGCCCTGAACCATTTCTCTGCCCACGGCAAAGCACGGCTATAATTTTCGGACTGAACCCAGGCTTGCATCAACATTTCAACATGTTGCGGCTTTTGCTGGCCGCCACGATTCATCCAATTCTCCAGCATTTGAGCGCCCTGCGCATACTGACCATTACCAATCAGGAGCTGAGCAATATTTACGCGAAGATTATCAACTTCGTTTGGAAGCAAGCCACCGGCATTGATAGCATTTTCAAAATTGGAAATCGCCGGGCCATATTGGTTCATCTCGTAATAGCACGCACCCAGCATTTGATAGATCGTTGACCTTTCATACGGATTGAGCTCTGGTAGTGTCAAAACCTGGTTTAGCTTAGCTGCTGCTGCGCTAAAGCTATTCGACGTCATCAAGTTTTGCGCCTCAAGAACAGGTTCACCGGCTTTTGAGCCAAATTGACGACCTTCAGCAGCTTGAGCTTGTGCATCAAACGATGTGGCCACTGATAATGTACCTGCCGCCAGAACCGCGGCCGCACCCATGACGAGCCAGTTTTTCAGTGTTGTTTTCATAGTCGAACCTGTCATCTCACAAGTCTCCAATTAAATTTTATGATCTGGCTTTACTCAGGGATCGGTCTACCGCGTTCATCAACTAGCTTGAACGAGATTTTCGACTCAACTCCGGAACGTGCGGTCGCTCGGCCATCAACAATCTTGGGATTATACTTCCATTTTTGAACGGATTTAATCGTAGCCCGTTCGAATAGTCGTTGTGTGCAATATGTCGTTTGAACATTAAACGGCGCGCCCTCGGGACTTACGTCGAACCGCACTTTGCAGTGTCCTGATTTCTCCGCATTAGTCGGCATAACCGGGGGAATTCGCACAAGTGGTTGCGCGTCACGGTCACTTACTTGAATTTTGAAGCTCTTACGATCAATTTTCGGGGCCGTAAACTCAGGGATCGCTCCTTCGATTGAGGCAATTGCTTCAGCTGGTTTCGCAGCTTGCTGACGTTCGATTTGAGGTGGAGGCGGAGGCGTTACAACACGCTTAACCTTCTGCACCGTGGTCTGACGCTTTACGACCTGGATGTCGTCGGCAATCGGGTTGATTTCAAAACTCGGAGTTTCAAACTTTTCCCCAGCCTCAAATTTTCCTGAGATCAAAGCTGTCATGAGCGTAAAAATGTAAAAAGTGGCTACTGCTGCAAGCGGCAGTAAGAGTACCCATCTGATAATATTTCCCATAACTGGCTCCTAATTCGTCGACACGCGAGTGGTAATATCCATCTCTTGCATCATCTCTTGGACCCGCATAACGGTCCCTACCTGCGCATCTTTGTCACCAATAATAATGGCCTGCGCCTGCGAGTTTTCATCCTTCATGCCTTGAATCACAGGCCGGATTTCAGTCACGTCATAGGGACGCTTATCAATCCAAATCTCGTCAAGGTCATTAATGGCGATCATAATCGTCGGATTCCACTCTTTGTCCGTTTGCGCATCAGGCTTGCTTGGGTCAATCCCGGGCGTTTTAACGAAAACTGATGTCACGATGAAGAAGATCAACAAGATAAATACAACATCCAACATGGGCGTCATATTCAGCTCAGTGTCCTCATCATTCATTCTAACGCGGCTACGTCTCGACATATTGTTATCCTATCACATTTTTTAAACTAAATCAATTGCCTGTTACAGCAGGTGATCAAGACCGAATGATTTCAATTCTTGGCGACATATTCTTTTCGTCGAATACATCTTTCAGATTTACCAAAATTTCGTGTTTAGCGGCTTCATGGATCCGAAGAATGATGGCAGCACCAGGTTTATCTGATAAAAGCCCTTCAACAGCTACCGGCACGTCTCCGCAATCTGTAGAGCGGCTATCCACGGCGCAGAAATTCTGCTCATTTACATAAACCGTGATACCGGGCTTTGACGGTGAATTGTTCTGCTGATCATCTGGCGGAGGCGGCGGTTGAGTGAGATCAATCGCACGTTCATCCAAAAACGTAGCTGTCACGATAAAGAAAATTAGCATGATAAACACGATGTCGAGCATCGGTGTCATATCTACAGCTGAGTCATCCTCACCAAATCTTTTGCGTAATCGTCTCATAATTATAACCTCAAAAGATCTGCAAACTTCGCGGCTTCCCGGCGAGATTTACGCTCAAGATATGTTGATAACAACAATCCGAAGATGGCAACCGTCATACCTGCCATGGTTGGGATGGTCGCTTTGAATACGCCTCCAGCCATGTCACGAGCACTAGACGCACCCGAAAGAGCCATAACATCAAACACTTGAATCATACCTGTGACGGTACCCAAAAGACCTAGTAATGGCGCTGCTGCCACTAGAGTTTTGATGATCGAAATATTTTGATCAGCACGATTTTTGACTTCCGAAATCATTTCGTCTCGGATAGCGCGGCCACGCCACGACGTTTTGTCTTCGCGGTTATCCCACTCATTCTTAAGACGTTTTACCAATGGACGGTGAGCGAGTGTAAAATACGCTAAGCGCTCCAGGATAAAACTACTTAAGAAGAATGCGAGCACCATAATCCCGACCAGAACGCTTCCGCCAGTTGTTAGAAACTGTTGGATGCTGTTCAAGGCAAAAACTGGATTAAGATATTCCATTTAACTTCCCCTCAGTGAGGGGCCGTAGCTATACGCTACGACCGCTTTCTACGTGACGGGCAACGATGCCGGCTGACTGCTCTTCCAGTGTACTTTGAACACCCCGTGCCAAAGACGAACAGAAGCTGTGCAAGATTAGAAGTGGAATAGCCACAACAAGACCCAGCATGGTTGTAACCAGCGCTTCGGAAATACCACCGGCCATCAGCTTCGGATCACCTGCACCGTAAATCATCATCGCCTGGAAGGTACCGATCATACCTGTAACTGTACCCAAAAGACCGAGAAGCGGTGCGATACCAGCGCCAAGCTTCAGGAAGCTGAGACCAAATTCTAACTTTGGTGACTCTTTGAGGATCGCTTCGTCCATCGCCAGCTCAACTGCCTCGGCATCGTGGCCTTTTGACCCTTCATACGCCATCATAACGCGGCCAAGCGGGTTAGACTTTGACGCTTGCGCTTTGCGCTTCTGGCCCCGCACACCGGCAGAGATCATTAACAGACGTAAGATATTAAACAGTCCGAAGAGAACACCGATTGCGCCAACCCACTGGATGGTCGCACCCCAGAATTTACCATGGCCACCATCGAATTTCCAGAATGTCCCGAAACGCTCTTTCGCAGTCGGTACACGCTCGAACGAGTTAAGCAATGACCCTCTTGTCGGATCCATCGGCGCATAGACGACCTGTCCGGCGCTCGCACCCAAGACATCTTTGGCTGCATTAACAATGCTTTTATCACCAGGCTGCTTTGGCAGAAGCTGCAATGTAATACCCTCACCAGTCGGGGACGGTGTATACTTGAGATACTCGCCGCCATCTGTCGTAAAGGCCGCAAATGGACCTACGCGAGTCACAGACTGCTCGGCGCCATCATCAACATTCGCAACGGGCGCATTAAATGTTGCAACTTCACGCTGAGACTGAATTTCTTCCAGCATCGTCATCCAAATTTGGTTCAGATCATCAGTACTCGGAAGAGCTTTTGACTCGGAAATACGGCCCAGAACCTGTGTTCGACCAGGATCCTCTGCAGAAATCAGGGAACTATCTAGTATAGCTTTGAATTCTCCGGCTTTCGAACGTGCCAGACCGAATACTTCCCGGAAATCCCCCTGCTTCTGAGCAAGTTGACCTTCAAGATTGCTAATCCGTCCTTTGTTTCCGTCAAATTTTGACTGAACTGAACGCGCCTTTCCTTCAAGTGTCGCGAGTTCACTACGCGCTTGCTGCAGTAAAGAAGACTGCTGATTACGGCGTTGACGGAATGTCTGCTCTCTCTGCGCGTTCTCGGCCTGAACTTTCGCCGCGTCAGACCGAATTTTCACCAAAACATCGTTGATAGAGTTGATCTGAGCACTCGCTGGCGCTGCAGAGAACATCATTGTTGCCGCGATCATGACTGCGGAACTTTTTCCCATAAATTTCATAAATTTACTCATTGTATAACCCCAATTACTGGCCAATTATTACCGGCACAGTCACCATTGTTGGCGCGGCCTCTGAATTTGCGATACGGATGGCTTGGCGCATTTCAATCGCCTTGTCGCCACTGAGAATATCCCAGTCTTTAGTCTCCATATTGTAACGACCAATTTCGCTTTCGTCTTTTGTCACATACACAAGTGCGACACGTCCGAAGCGAATGAAGTTTACAACATTACCAGCTTGTTTTGGGTGCGGACCTTCATAAGAATCCATGCCCTGACCATAGCTGACTTCGACTTTAAAAATATTCAGAACCTGGCGATATTGCTCCACCGGAGAAATATTCGGGTTCGCGAGAACTTCTTTTACACGGTCGACACGCGCCAGACGCTCTTCGAGATTAAACGGGACATCCGAACGGATAGAGTCTTCTATCTTTGCCGTCATGGTCAACATCATTGGAACCATGCCCTGCTTGATCTGCTCAACCGTATCTAGCTGCCGATTGAGGGACGCGATCTCGGAAATTTGTGACTGCAGATAAATGTCCTGCTGATCAACAAATAACGCGATATTGTCTTTTTGCTGTAAAGTCGCTCGATATTCACGAACCATCTGATCCGCTTCATCATCGAGTTGCTCGACTTGTCTTTGTGAGGCCGCACTTGATGCGGACGAAGACTTCGCCGCCTGCATGGCACTATCCAGTTGAGCGTGGGCTGGCGTATATGCCAGGGAAGCCACTCCCAAAAGCATAACTAGCTTGGCTTTTGAAAAGTTATACATGGTTTCCTTCCAATTTAGGTTCCTAATATTTTTGCCCCGCAAATGCGGCACGTATGGGTGGCGGTTGTTCCGCCTTATTTGCAACCCATACGGCTTGCAAAATCTATGTGGGCTTTCGCCCGAATTATTCAGCGATCAATACCGGCACTTTAAGGACGTTAATCGCGGCTTCCCCTTTGGCCATTTTGATGGCCTGAAGAAAATCAAGAGCCTGACCACCTGTAACTTCTTCCCAAGTTTTAGATGCTGCGTCGAATTTTAAAACCTGCGACCCACCAGCCTGCGCGTAAACAAGCGCTAGACGACCATACCGTAGATAATCCCCATCTTCCAGATCTCTCTTCAACTCTGGAATTGTCGCGCCAGCCTCAACCTTCTTCTTGAGGTCTTTTGTTAAAGCGCATTCAGCTGAGTCTTTGTCATTCATGCAAGCCTCATAGCGTTTACCCTGCATGTCCTGGATCGGATGGCTTCCTGGGTAAGACGCGAATGTCTGACCATAAAGAACTTCGGCCTCATAAATATTCAGAGCCCGACGCATCTTTTCCATCGGCGTTACTTCTTTGTCGTCTTTTTTGTCACGGAAATCTCCGAGACGTTCGAATCTTTCGACCGCATTGAACGGGATGTCTTTTTGGATTTCAGTATCAATAGCCGCGTACATTTTATCGACCATAGGTCCGACGGCCGCTTTGACTTTGTCGACTTCACCGAGCTGTTTAGTCAGTGAATTGATGCGCTCTTGCTGTGAAGCTACGGTCGCTTCTTTATGAGCGATACTTAATTTAAGATTTTGAATCTCTTGTAACAGGGCTGAGTATTTGGCTTCAGCGTCCGAAGCCTGTGCATTTGCCCCCATGGCTGTTCCGAGCAAAAGCGCCCCGATACAGATTGTCTTGGCGACATATAAATTGGCGGTGCGGAAATTTACCACTCACGTCCTCCAGTTATTATGCATGACAGGCATGCTTTTTTTCATAGTTGAAGCGACGCTTACACGTTAAACAATGTTTAATCAATCGTTAGACTGTTACAAAACCGTTTTTTTTTGTGTAAAGTTAGGAAATATGGGCGGGATAAGAAATTCGGATAGTAGCATATTTGCGCCGTAAAATGTGGCTGGGGTACCTGGATTCGAACCAGGGATGGCGATACCAAAAACCGCTGCCT
>JAHDDC010000116.1 GCA_020629545.1 Hellea sp. | reverse complement strand
CGGCATGATGGAACTGCCGGTCGTGAAGGCATCAGAGAGTTTCACAAATTGGAACTGTGCGGATGTCCAGATGACAATCTCTTCGGAGAGGCGCGAAAGATGCGTGGCGCAAATGGCACAAGCAGAGAGCGCTTCGAGAGCAAAATCCCGGGCCGAGACGGCGTCGAGTGAATTGGCCATAGGTCTGTCGAATTCGAGAGCCTTGCTCGTCATATCCCGATCAATCGGATAGGGCGTTCCGGCAAGAGCCGCAGCGCCTAGCGGGCTTTCATTCATACGGGCACGGGCGTCGCGTAGTCTTGAGCGGTCGCGGGCAAACATCTCCAGATAGGCCAACATATGATGACCAAAGGTCACGGGCTGCGCATTTTGGAGGTGCGTAAAGCCCGGCATGATTGTGTCGGTATTATCAGAGGCTTTATCCAATAGAGCCGTCATCAGCTCCGTCAGTTGCAGGTCAAAATTATCCAGATAGTCCCTTACCCATAACCGGAAATCTGTGGCGACCTGATCGTTACGGGACCGGCCCGTGTGCAGGCGTCCGGCGGCTTCACCAATTTTTTCTTTCAGGCGTCCTTCAATATTGAGGTGAATGTCCTCAAGCTCATCCGTGAACGGAAATGTGTCCGCTTCGATCTCGGCTTTGATCTCTCCGAGACCCCGCTGAATATCTTCCAGATCTTGTGTGGATATTATGCCTTGCGCCGCGAGCATGGCCGCATGGGCCAGAGAGCCGCGAATATCCTGCTGCGCCAGACGCTGATCGAACCCGATAGAAACATTTATGGCCTGCATCAGCTCACCCGGTGCGGCGGAAAAGCGCCCGCCCCACATTTTCTGTTTAGCGGCTTTATCCTTCGTGCTATTTGAGGCCATTATGAAATTCCTGTCTATCGCCAATGCTATTAAACTGATGCTCGTTATCGGCGTCATTGCCGTATTTGCCGTCGTGGTGCAATCCTGTCAGTCCTCTAAAGATGACGACATAATCCGGCTTTCTGAAAAAAAGCTTGAGATTGACGATTTTAAAAAGGGAAGTTTCCGCAAACTTCAGTCGCTTGAAGCCCCGCCCGTTCAACCAATCACCCGGTTTGTGGACGGAGCCGGAAACAGAATGCAGCTTACGGACTTCAAAGGCCAATATGTTTTGATGAATGTCTGGGCCACCTGGTGCGCGCCCTGTGTCATTGAAATGCCGTCACTGAACGCGCTGGCGGAGCAAAAGAACAGCGAGAATTTTACCGTTTTGACCATCAGCATGGATCAAGATGATGCGGCTATTGATACGTTTTTTGAACGCAATAATCTCGATGCCCTGACCAAGTGGCGCGATCCGGGTATGAACCTGGCGCCAAAGCTCAACGCCAGAGGACTGCCCATCACTATTATCTATAATCCCAACGGGGATGAGATCGCGCGCATTTCCGGCGAAGCGGACTGGACCAGTGATGAGGCTCTGGCTTTGGTTAGGGAAATTTTGGGAGAATAAGATGGATCTCGGACTAAAAGGCAAACGCGCATTGGTAACGGGGGCTTCCAGCGGACTCGGCTTTGCGGTTGCCAAAGAATATCTTCAGGAAGGGGCTGAGGTTGTGATCTGTTCAAGGAGCGAAGAGGTCTTGAACGCGGCTGTTGAGATCTTGTCCAGTTTTGGCAAAGTTAATGGAACCGTGGCAGACTTGAACACGCCCGACGGTATCGATCATGTTTTGACTATGGCCGATGCTCATATGGGCGGGGTGGATGTACTCTGTATGTCGACGGGCGGGCCGCCCTCAGGGACATTTGAGACCATCGCGCCTGAGCAATATACGCAGGCGGCGAATGATTTGATCGAGAGCGTTGTGCGTCTGGTCAAAGGGGTGCTGCCCGGCATGACGGATCAACAATGGGGGCGTGTTATGGTCGTGACATCCGTCACCCAGATTGAACCTATCCCCCATCTGATCCTGTCCAATGTCATGCGCCCCGGAATTTCCGGTTTGATGAAATCTCTCTCCAATGAATTTGCCGCGAAAGGCATTACCTTCAATTGCCTCATGCCGGGCATTACGGAAACAGGCCGCCTCAAAAGCCTGGTCGCCCAAATGGCCGAGGAGAAAGGCATCAGCTATGCCGACGCGTTCGCCAGCTATGCCGCGCCCATCCCGGCGGGCCGGATTGGCCAACCGGAAGAGTTTGCGGCATTGGCAGCGTTTCTCGCCTCCGAACGGGCGTCTTATATTACAGGCACAAGCATTCCAGTAGATGGTGGCCGGATCAAACGGATATAAAACCAATCAGACCTCATCCTGAGGAGCGACATCGTCGCGTCTCGAAGGATGGTCCAGCGAAGACCCTTCGAGGCTTCGCTACGCTGCGCACCTCAGGATGAGGATTTATTTTATTGCTGAAACATAGGCTCTCTGTCTAAACTATCTCTATGGAAAAATTCTCAACCATAATGCATCGCGCGGCTGGACGACATGGCGGCGAGGAAGCCGTTATCGCCAAGGTCAAAGAAGGCCTCGACACTTATTCTAATCATATGGAGAGCATGAGCGATGACCGCTGGCTGGCGGAGTTTACCAAGCGCTGTTTTCAAGCCGGCTTTAGCTGGAAAGTGATTGAAGCTAAATGGGACGGGTTTGAAAAGGCCTTTTGGAAATTTGATCCTAAGCGCTGCGCCCGTATTGATCTGGATGATTTGGAGAAGCTGACGACCAATACAGATATTGTCCGTAATCCCGTCAAAATCAAAACCGTCTCTAAAAATGCCCAAATGATTTTGGATATGGCGGAGCAGAAAGGGTCAGCCGATGCGTTTATTCGCGGTTGGCCGAGCACGGATTATGTCGGACTTCTGGATTATCTGCAAAAGCAGGGCTCACATCTGGGCCACAACACGACCAGCTATGCTTTGCGATTCTCCGGCGTACCCGCGTTTATCTTGTCCAAAGACGTCACTGCCGCGCTCATCCATGCGGGCGTCATCGACAAACCAGCCACCTCCAAAACAGCGAAAAAGGCCGTACAGGCCGCCTTTAATCAATGGGCAGACGAATCCGGTGAAAACATTTCCTATGTCAGCCGGGTGCTGGCGCTCAGTTTGGATGCTTGAACTATGAAGTATATGTGGGCTTTCTTTCTTTCTGCGATATTTGTGATGGGTTGTCAGGCTAAGACCTTCCGACCTGACAGTACTTCGTTTGAGGAAGACGTTAATGCTATTTACGAAAATACATTCGATGATAATTATCGCGGCCTTCCAACAGAAGATTATGCGAATGTCTTGAATTCTCATTTTCCGAAAGGAAATTTTCTGGCCTTTGCTGAAATTGATGATGAGGACCTTTTAAAAATAAAATCGAGCCTGACTAATTTCCTGCTCAAGACAAGGAATGCGGATGGTATGACTCGATTGGATACAGTATATAAAGAAATGGAACGCCGCAAATTGATGGATGCTGCTGCCCTAAAGACCCGGCACAGATTATATGTCGCGCAAAGACGTTTTGATGAGGCACGGAGTTTGAGAGCCAGATTTCCTAAGGTGGATTTTCATTTGGTCCCCGTTATTCAAAACTCCAAGCCATTCAAACACGGTGATATATCTGTCATTGAAGCTGCATCTGATCGATTGATCCGTAAGCCGTTAGATGTTTCCCAAAAAACAGGTGTGATCATGGTCGGCAGCACCGGCTGCTTCTTCTCGAGGTTTGCGATGGAGCATATATCCGAAGACGAAACCTTGAACCGTTTGTTCCAAGAGCATAGCCTGGGTCTGATGGGGAGTTGGGATATTTTATCCATCCCTGCGGTCATTGAATACAACGCTGGTCCGGCGCCTGTTAAACTTCAATATGTCTGGTCGGAAACAGAGTGGCCGCAGATCAATTATTGGGGAACGCCGACATTCTATTTTCTGAAAGATGGTGAGGTCGTTTATCGACATATAGGATGGCTCAAGGAAGACCGGATGCAAAATCTTGAAAAAATGAGGATCGGTTTTGAATTGATAGGGCTCAGGTAAATCAACCCGCCCCATTCTTACGAAGTCGTCATTTGAAATATTCGCCGGTGATGTTAGACCGCGACTATGAAATCCTTGTGGGCCAGCTTAACCGTTTTATCTTTAACCGCTTGCTCGGCCGAGAGTACGCCGACTCATAGTCCCGCTTTTGATCTTCCACCCGATTTATATTCCACAAACGAATTAAAAAGCTCGAATGAGTCCATTCTACATCCAGCCGGATATCTGGAGCGTCTCAATACGAAAGCTGAAACTGATTGCGACCGGGAAGCGTTACGAAAACTTGTTATCGCAATGAATATGTATTCTTATGATCAGATGAACCAGTCTTATTATATTAATATTGATAGTTCCGGTGGCAAAATTCTGCTTGAAGCGTTTCCGGCATTCAAGACCATGACTAATTCTGAGGTCATCCATATAGAAAAGATGTCCAACCATCTGCGGACGATCAGTATTCCCTGTGACTAACCCACCATCATCTTGATGTGGTTGAAATTGCCCGGACAATAGAACTGAGCTATCTGTTTTGACGTCGGTAAACACCAACAATTTCAACTGTATCATCATAGCTTTTATGTGAAATCACAAATCGATACTTGATGCTTACAAGACGCCGACGGCCATCGGGAAGTTCGCGCCCTGCAAAAGGAAATAGTTCGAGGGTTTCAATAGCCGAATATATATCGGCAAAGACCCGGTCATTTATCTGTTCAGAGATTGCGGCGTAATAGTTGTGAATGTCAGCGAGATCCTGAAAGGCTGACTCACGATAAATGATCTTTGTCATCCGGGGAGGTCTTTGCCCCAAATGGAATTGATCTTGTCTTGAGAGACATATTCAGGCGAGGTTTCTTGAAATCGTGCGAGATCAACTTTTTCTTGCTCTGTAGGGAGATGATAATCGTCTGCATCCAGATATTTCTGTAACAGGGTTCCGACATCGGCTTCGAAAGCCGCCCTTTGATTTTCAGGCAGGCTATTAATCATGGATATGATTTTTTCTGTACCAGTCATAAATTCAACGTAGCGAATAGACCAATATCATTCAACCCACCATCATCTTAATAGGATTGAAGCTGCGCCGGTGTATCGGGCAGGGGCCGAGCTCTTGGATCGCGGTGCGATGGCCTTGGGTGCCATAGCCTTTATGGGTGGCGAAATCATAGCCGGGATAGCGCTGATCGGCTTCGGCCATGAGGCGGTCACGGGTGACTTTGGCCACGATGGACGCGGCTGCAATTGAGAGGCAGCGAGAATCACCTTTGATCAAAGTTTGGGCCGGACATGGGAGCGGTGGTGCTTTATTACCATCAATTAATGCAACGGTAGGGGTTTCACCGATCT
>JAHDDC010000115.1 GCA_020629545.1 Hellea sp. | reverse complement strand
AATGAAAATGAGGACGACCTCGGTTGGTTCCTTAACCTGGTCGGGAAATTCTAAGAATAGACGTCTTCAAAATCAATAAGCCCCGCATTTTGCGGGGTTTTTTGTTGGCACAAACTAATTTGATAATTCGGTAAGCTGAATGAATAAAACCGATTCCAATTATTAAAATTGAAATCTGCGCCTCGGAGCGGAGTTTTTGTCTATTGGCGTTGAGTATCTGGGCTGACAATTGGTCTGTTGCCTAAGATATTCGTGCTATTTTTTAAACATCATCATTTAAAGTTAAACTCCATATTCTTCGTAATACTGGCTTGTGAATGTCTCAAATGTACGATGACACTGCGCTTAGCGAATAATTGCATCTATTCAGAACTTATTGACCGGTTGGTGGAAACTGTGTCGTGATCAATGATATGATGACCGAAAATTCTGGATGGAGTTCAAAAAATTTCCTCATATAGGTTGTATTAAGAATTTCTTCATATAAATGACGGGAATGACATAATATTTGCATAATATCCGATATATTATGATGTAAATCACAGATTTATCGGGTATTGTGGGTATGTTGCAGATATTGAAATGATTTGTTTTGTTCGACATATCCGGCCTGTGACTGGGCTTTTGACCGCTAAGTGGGCGGCCAGATCGGTGCTGGGCGGCGTTTTTTCGATTGTTTTTGCGGGCTCATTAGCTATGGCCCAGACTGTCGACGTTGAAACCACTGACAATATTCCGGACCTGACCAGTGAAGGTTTTTCACTGAATATGGAAGCCAGCACATTGGATCTCATGGATGACGTGGAATTTGATTTCGTTGGCCTAAGCCCTGCGGTTAAAGGCGCGATTATCGACCTGCCGGATTACAGCGCAGGGTCCCGTCTCTTTAATCTGGATTTTGCCAATACGGCCTGTCTGGCGGGCGAATTGAGCTGTCTGACGCCGAGCGAAACATTAGACGTCAAATATAACACATCCTTTGCCGCCCGGATCGATAAGGGTCTGGACATTGAATTGTCACCGCGGGCTTCTGTGCGCTTTGATGATGATAGTTCCAGTGCACTGGTTGGTGCGCTTGTCCGTATAGGCGATGACCTTAAGGACGCTTCGGATTTTAAAAACAATACCTGGTATATGTTCGCTGGCGCGGACGCGGAAGCCGTTTCCTATTCCCCGAACAGTACTGGACGGATGACAAACGGCGAATTTTATCTACAGGATAAAATCATTGTGGGTGACGCGCAGGCCGGTGTTGGTTATCGCATAGGCGATGCTGATGTGTCTTTGGGCTATTTCCGGCGTGAAGTGACGACCTTTGGCAATGATCTTGATTCGGAAAGCGGATCATATAGTGAAGATGCAGCGGCGCTTTCCTTTACCTGGCGTCGATAAAACTACTTTTTTCTGATTCTGACCCAACATTGACACTCACTTATCCATAGAAAAGTGAAAGTCGATTTGAATTTGTCTTGCAGGCCATTTCGAAACACTACATATAGAATTTCGTAACGCATTGATGTCCATATATAGACATCAACCGGGGAATCAGCAGGAGTCGCAAAAAATGGGAAATTTGGATAATTTTGAGCTGGGGCAGTCGGGGCTGCTCATTCCTTCCCATAGCTATAAGCCATTTCGTTATCCCTGGGCCTATGATTTCTGGAAAAAACAACAGCAAGTCCACTGGATGCCTGAGGAAGTACCTCTGGGTGAAGATTGCAAAGACTGGGCGACTAACCTGTCTGACAATGAACGCAATTTGCTGACCCAGATTTTCCGTTTTTTCACCCAGTCCGATGTTGAGGTGAATGATAATTACATGGAGCGCTATGCGCGGGTATTTAAACCGACAGAAGTCAAAATGATGCTGTCAGCCTTTTCCAATATGGAAACGATCCATATTGCGGCCTATGCGCTGCTTCTGGAAACCATTGGTATGCCGGATACAGAGTTTTCAGCCTTTATGGATTACGAGGCCATGGCGGATAAGCACAATTATATGCAGGAATTCGGCGTCGACACACCGGCTGATATTGCCCGAACAGTAGCCATGTTCGGGGCCTTTACCGAGGGGCTGCAGCTATTTGCGTCCTTTGCGATGCTGATGAATTTCCCGCGCCTCAATAAAATGAAGGGCATGGGCCAGATTGTGACCTGGTCAATCCGCGATGAGAGCCTGCATTGTGAAGGCATGATCAAGCTTTATCACACCTTTGCCAAAGAAACCGGCTGTGTGACCAAGGCGGTGGCCGATGACATTATCGATTGTTGTAAAACCGTTGTCAGTCTTGAAGATAAGTTTATTGATCTGGCCTTTGAAATGGGTCCGGTAGAAGGCATGACCAGTGAAGATATTAAACAATATATTCGCTACATTGCTGACTGGCGTCTGGGACAACTGGATCTTCCAAAAGTTTACGGGATCAAACACCATCCTTTGCCCTGGCTGACGGAAATCCTGAACGGTGTTGAACACGCTAACTTTTTTGAAGCCCGCGCAACCGAATATTCAAAAGGTGCCACAGAAGGAAAATGGCATGGTGAAGAGGGCGTCTGGACGCGCTTCGAAGACCTGCAATCTCGTAAAACTGAACCTTCCATTGTCACTTAAAATCGATATCATCCGAACATGTTAAAAAATGATCGGATATATGATTTTCACTCTATTTTGAATTTTCGGGATTTCGGAAATTATCCGTCTGAATTTGGAACAAATATTCGAGTTGGAAAGCTATTTCGTTCGGCCAATTTTCATCGGGCAGAAGACGCAGATTTAACGCGACTTGCTGGTCTTGATATCGGGTTAAGAGTGGATCTGAGATATCCATCTGAACGAGATCGGCAGCCAAATAAATGGCCAGTGAAACATCAGACAGAATTTTTAGATTTTGAGGCTCCTTCAGGGCAAGATGGTCAAATAGCGCCGCATGAAATGTTTGTGAAACAAAACCTGCATTCAGGCGAAGATGCCCGCCAATATATGCAAGGATCATATGCAGCGCGTCCCGATGATCCTCAGTTTCGCCAAATATTTTCTAAGACATTGAAATATATGGCAAATGAAGGCGGTCCGCTTGTCATTCATTGTGCAGCGGGTAAGGACCGGACGGGTACATTGGCGGCAATAATTTTAAGCTGTCTCGGCGTTGATGAAAAGATCATAATGGACGACTATATGATGACCATGGAAGCTGTTGACATAGAGAGCTTCTTGGAGCCCGCGGCGAAAGCTATGGGCGAACGCTATGAACGTCAGTTCCAGGCGGATATGCTTAGGCCAATGTTTGGCGTTGAGCCGAGCTATTTGCAAAATTCACTCGACACTATTGGAAATATGGATCGCTATATAGGTGAGGCGCTCGGTATTACCGAGACCGAGCAATATATGATCAAAGAGAACTACCTATGCTGACGACGCGCATGTTACGGACAGGTCAGTTTTTGCCGTACAGGTAAAGGTTGTTTTCCCACCTTCGTCAAAGGCTACCGAAATCGATTTCCGAGGTTTAAGGACAAAGGTTTCTGACAAGGTCATGGTATCAACGAATTTAAGAGTCACGGGTACATATTTATAATTGACCCTCGCAACCACAGCGCCTGATGTTTCTGAAATCATATCGCTAATAGTATTCGGATCAAATGTTGCCGGCCCACCAGCTGAAATAGCCGGGCCCATTCGTGCATATCCGATCCGATCAATTGTTCCGGATCCATCCGTTGCCATTTGATAGCTGTTGAGCTCAATCGTGACATCGCCGCGTGTATCGGCGCTGGCACCAATAACAGTGAGCGCGGCCGTCATAATGCTTTCCATCTCTGCCTGATTGACGCCAGAAACCTGAGTGGTCAAATCTCCGACGACACTGGCGGTGTGGGAAATCTGCCGATCGGCGGTGATAGCCATGGCAATTTCCGACATGCCAAAGTAAAACGCGATCATGATTGGAGCAATGAAAGCAAATTCAATAGCTGCGACGCCGTCGTTATCCGACTTGAAGGCCTCAACAATTTTTTTAGCGCGACCAATGTAAGTATTTATTTTTCGAATTACCATGATTGTCTCTTAATCTTAACAACCGCCTGGGAAGGGCTCATTGCGAAAGGCTGTGACGGCTGTGATCACTCTGTTGTTACCCGGTTGATTGGCCAAACGTGTAAATGTTCCTGGCACGCTTAACGGGTGGTAATACTGCGCGCGAACAATTACGACGTCGCGGGGCCCGGAATTGGTATAAGTGTTTGGAGATATATTTGGTTCACTCGGGTCAGACGGGTCCGGGGCAACAGGAGTTGGCGTAAGCAGTCCTGGTTCGAACTCTCCAGATGCTGACGTTTGCACGTCAAACCTCAGATTGGCCTGACAGTTTCCGAGCGACCCCATATGCCCGCACACGAGTGTCTTAAATTCAGCTTCGCCGCCGCAATTTTGTTGAAACTCACCGGTTCGTACTTCGCGAGCCGCCTCGGTCATGGCGTGATTAAGCGTGGACCCGATAAAGAACACGATTGCCAATTCGACAATTGAAAACAATAGAGCGATAAAGGGGACTGCCAGCAAAGCAAATTCAATGGCCGTGGCACCGCGTTTATCAGATTTGTAGCGCGCCAAAAAACGCCTGGTCAGCTGTCTGACTCCAATACTCATATTCAATCCCCAACAAGTCCAGTGGGATTAAATACGTAAAAATGATTTAAATAGGCTCTATAAACAGGCTTAACGGATCGTGAATCTTACTCAGAAAACTCGTCTTCTGTTGAGACTGAGGCCAGTGGATTCGCGGATGGTGGGAGAACTCCCGCGACTGGTCCAGAAGCAAACGGATTTTGGATAGGCGCTGTTTCAGGCGTAAAGTTTCCTATAAATTGAGTGCCATCTCCTAATATCGGCGAGGGTTGGCAATTGGGAAAGCAACTAAAAGTCCGTCTTTGATCCTGGGAACCATTATACACGCGTACCTGGCCCGCAACCGGTTGTGCGCCCACGTGAACATTCGCGTTCATGATTGTTTGACCCATAGAATTTAATACGATTATATTTGTAGCCCCGTAACCTCTGCCTAGGACAAATAATGTATCACTCGAATGAACCGATACATCTGCGATATTTGGATTTCCGACGACAATGGCTGCGGCTGGTTCAGGTAAATGGACAAGTTCAGTTTTATTCAAACTGACACTATAGTCATTGGCATATGAAATGGATGAGATCGCAGCTATGACCGAGAATGTCATCAATCCTTTTTTCCATTGGCGCATAGATTTACCTTTCGTGCGTACAATAGAATCAGTTGTAACGGATCAACCCTTTACAAATCGTTGACTGTAACTGTCTCGCGGTGGGTTTAAAAAAATCAAAATAAATAAAATTTTTACCATGTTACTTAAACTGATCGTAACAGGTTTTCCATAGTTTGCACCGTAGCAGGGATGATCCTTGTAGGGGATTACCCCGCTTGAACTAGCATACGTGGGAGT
>JAHDDC010000114.1 GCA_020629545.1 Hellea sp. | reverse complement strand
TAATGAGTGCAGACCAGGATCCCTATACGCCTCGAGACGGGGAGTATGAGTTTAACATGCCCCAGCCGATCCCGGCCTATCTCTTGGCTTTTGCGGTGGGTGATATCGATTTTAAACCGATCAATGATCACATTGGGGTCTATGCGGAAGAGTATATTTTGGATGCCTCAGTAGAGGAATTCTCTGAAACACCACAAATGGAAGTGGCTAATGCCGATCTATATGGTCCGTATTTATGGGGTCGTTATGACCTGATCGTTCTGCCGCCCAGCTTTCCATTTGGCGGTATGGAAAACCCGCGCTTGTCCTTCCTGACGCCGACTCTAGTGGCGGGTGATAAAAGCCTGACTAATGTTGTTGCCCATGAGCTCGCCCATAGCTGGTCCGGCAATCTTGTGACCAATGCGACATGGAGAGATGCTTGGCTGAATGAAGGCTTCACGTCCTATGTAGAAAATCGTGTGATGGAGTCTCTTTACGGAGAGGGCCGTGCTGTGATGGAACAAAAGCTCGATATGGACGGTCTAAAAAGAGCGGTGAGTGAGGCCAAGCGCCCGGACTTTACCCATTTAAAAATGCCAGAAGACATGTCACATCCCGATGATGCGTTTACGCTGGTTTCCTATATCAAGGGCGCCAATTTCCTCTTCTTCCTGGAAGACCGATTTGGCCGGGAACATTTTGATCCGTTTTTGAAGGACTATTTCAATACCTACGCCTTTAAAAGTGTGACGACAGAGGATTTCCTCAATTACTTGAATGATAATCTAAGAAATAAGTTTCCAGATGCTGTCAATGATGCGGAGATAAACGGCTGGGTTTACGGCCCCGGTATTCCGGATACGGCTCGTGATCCCAAGTCTGATGCCTTTACGAAGGTCGATAAGATACGGGATGATTGGTATGAAGGCCGTTTGAAGGCATCAGATATCGACAGTTCCGCTTGGTCAACTCATGAATGGCTGCACTTTTTGAGTTCACTCCCGGATCAAATCAGCCAGGATCAAATGGCAGAACTGGACGCTGCGTTTAATTTGACGGGTACATCCAATGCGGAAACGGCCTTTGCCTGGTATATGCAATCCATCCGACATGCGTATGCGCCGGCTATTCCAGAACTTGAAAAGTTTTTGATGACCGTTGGTCGTGGCAAATTCATTTACCGCCTTTATGGGGCGTTGAAGAATTTTGGGCGTGAGGATTTTGCGCAAAAAGTATATAAAGCCGCGCGTCCCGGTTATCACCCGATTGCACAGCGCCGGATTGATGCAATCCTCAATGACTAGGCGTGTTGTTTTGCTCGACGGAGGTGTCGGGCAGGAAATATTTAAACGGTCCGATGCGGAAGCCTCACCCTTGTGGTCGACCCATGTGATGCTGGATGATCCTGATCTTGTTCAGACTGTCCATGCGGACTTTATCCGTGCGGGCGCGAGGCTCATCACTTTGAATAATTACACGGCGACCCGTCAAAGATTAGGGCGAGACGCCAGTGTAGACCTGCTAAAACCCATTCATGATGCGGCTATAAAGGTAGCCCATGGGGCCAAAGCTGAATGCGGTTTCGAAGACGTTCGAATAGCAGGGTGCCTGCCACCCTTGGTGGCAAGTTATAAGCCTGGCATGTCACCCTGTGAGGATGATTGTTTGAACAGTTTCAGGGAGTTGGTCGCCTTGCAAAAAGACGGTGTTGAACATTTCATGGTTGAGACGGCATCTAATATTCGAGAGGGTGTTGCCGCGACAAAAGCGGCCAAGGAAACTGAATTCCCATGCTGGACGGCTTTCACGCTGGATGATGAAAATCCAAGTCTTCTGCGTTCCGGTGAACCGCTGAAACAGGCAGCTCAAAGAGTCATCGAGGTCGGAGCGGATGCGGTCATGGTGAATTGCTCCATGCCGGAAACGATTGAAGCCGCCTTGCCAGTTCTGGCGGAATTGTCTGTACCGACAGGCGCTTACGCCAATGGATTCACATCGATTGCAGCTCTTAACGCTGGCGGGACCGTAGATTCGCTATCGGCTCGTAAGGATCTGGGCCCAGAAACCTATGCTGAGTGGGGCTTGCGGTGTGTCGAAGCAGGTCTTCGAATTATTGGCGGATGCTGCGAAACCGGGCCTGAGCATATTGCGGCGTTAAAATCAATACTCGAAGATAATGGATATGAAATCGTCGGATCGCTCTAAAAGTTAAAGGTTTTTGATTTCGTTTCATTGCCTGGGCTGACGAGCTTCAGCTTTGCTTGACGGGCTTCCCAATCAATATCCATCATGCCGAAATTCGCTTCAAATTGAGGATCGCCATCCCGATGCGGGCCGGGTTCAATGCGCGTCTCACCGGATCGGGCGCGCCATATACTGGCAGGCGCGTTTAACGAAGATGTTGTCATTTCCAAAAGACGAAAACCTGTCACGTCACTGCGCTCATAAAAAGCGCCCGAGTGTCGATCACCTGAGATGATGATGGTGTTGCGGGCATCGGTTGATTTTAAAAGGTCGTATAATTTTTGCCGTTCGAGGGGCAGGGTGCGCCAGGCTTCCCAGCCATGACCTTCGGCTATGACTTGAATGGAGGACACAAGAATGCGCAGATCGGCAGGCTTTTGAAGTTCTTCTTCTAACCATTGCCATTGCTCGGCACCTAAAATGGTTGAGCTGGCAACATCACTTGGCACATATCGTTCTTTAAGCGGCGCATTTCTCTCGTCTGTTTTCTTCAAAGGACCTCTAAAATACCGCGTATCTAGTAAAATCATCTGGAGTTTCTGCCCATCTGGGCCGATCGATTCAGACGTATAAATGCCCGGGCGTGAGCGGCGTACATCACCTGCAGGAATATCCCAGGCCTCTAGAAATAGTTCCTCTGCCTTTTCCTTAAACGGATATTCTGCGCCACCATCATTGACACCATAATCATGATCGTCCCAGGTAAACATCATAGGTGTCTTTTGTCGGAATTCGGCAAATGTCTGACTGTCTTTGAGCTTACGGTAACTGGCCCGCATGTAAGGCATCTCCGGGTTATTAAATCGCGGGTCGTCCTTGTAGAGATCACCATACACATTATCACCTAATAGGACGAAAAGCTCTGGATTCTGGGCACTCACGTCATTCCAGATTGACATGCTGTCTTTCTCTTTCAGGCAACTCCCAAACCCAATTCGGGTAATCGGATTGCTGAAATCCAGCGCCGCACTTGGCATAGCAATCGAAGAAGATTTCGAAGACACAGCGGCTGCGGGGGTCGGGGCTTGCGTGGATGTCGATTGGGATGTGCATCCTGCAATAAGCATTACGGGGATTATAGTGGAAAACAGTTTCTTTTTCATGGCGGTGGTCTACATGGTAATTAAGTCAAGCTCATGACATAGTAACAGATAAATCGCGTGAGGGAGAATAAAATGACCAAGATTTCTGCATATGCGGCCCAAGAATCCGGTGCAAAACTCGAGAGAATGCCCATTGATCTGGGAGAGCTCGCGCCTGATCAAGTAGAAATCAATGTTTCTGCCTGTGGTCTTTGTCATTCCGATGTGTCGATGATTGACAATGAGTGGGGGTTTTCGCGCTATCCTATGGTTGGCGGCCACGAAATTATCGGCACTATTAGCGCCGTTGGCGCGAATGTCTCGCATCTGGAAATAGGTCAGACCGTTGGTGTGGGGTGGTTGTCGCAAAGTTGTCAGTCTTGTTCGAGCTGTATGGGAGGAAGCCAGCATCATTGTCGATCAGCACGTCCAACCATCGTTGGGCGATATGGCGGCTTTGCAGACAAGGTACGGGTTCAGTCTATATGGGCTATTCCTTTACCCGAGGGTCTTGATCCGAAGTCTGCCGGTCCGCTGTTCTGCGGCGGTATTACGGTTTTCAACCCCATGCTTGACTTTGGGCTACTGCCCACTCACCGGGTGGCTGTTATAGGGATTGGCGGACTTGGTCACCTAGCTTTGAAATTCGCAAAAGCCTGGGGCTGCGAAGTCACAGCGTTTACCAGCTCCATGGATAAGGTCGAGGAATTGAAAAAGCTGGGCGCCCACCATGTTGTGAATTCTCGAGACAACGACGCTGTCGGGAAACTCAAAGGTCGTTTCAATATGATTATTTCAACGGTGAATGTGAATTTGCCGTGGTTTAATTATATGTCGACACTCGCGCCGCAGGGCAAGCTGGTGCAAGTTGGGATCATAACAGATCCCATGCCGGTGCCGTCATTTTCATTGGTTTCAGGGCAGAAATCTGTGGCGGGATCTGACACGGGGCCGCCCGCAACTATTGCAACAATGTTGGAATTTTGCGCCCGGCATGACATTGCACCGCAAGTCGAATATTTCAAAATGTCCGATATCAATTCTGCGATTGATCGGTTGAAGTCTGGGAAGGCACGCTATCGCGTGGTTTTGACTAACGACTAATAATAGACGGATCGCGCAGCTGGATCGTAATCCATTAATTCATCCATCCGGCCCTGTTTGACTTTCTGGGCCCATAATGGATCCTGAAGGAGGGCGCGTCCGACAGCGACGAGATCAAATTCGCCTTTATCCATTCGATCCTCAAGTTCATCGAGGGACTGTGTGGCGGATTGCTCTTGTTTGACCAGCGTGGAAATAAAATCGACAGAAAGCCCCACAGAACCGACCGCTATGGTGGGTAGGCCCGTTAGTTTTTTCGCCCAACCGGCCAGGTTGAGATCAGACCCTTCAAATTCCGGAGTCCAAAAACGGCGCATTGAACAATGTAAAATATCAACGCCCGCATCGACAAATACGGCCAGAAAGCTTTCCAGTTTTTCAGGCGTATCCGCCAGTTTTACCTTATAATCCTGCTGCTTCCATTGGGACCATCGCAAAATAATGGGCATGTCAGGTCCAATTTCTTTTCGGATTTCACGGATGATATCGGCACCAAAACGTGCCCGGTTTTCGAGTGAGCCGCCATATTTATCTGAGCGCTGGTTCATGCCGTCCCAGAAAAACTGATCAATCAAATACCCATGAGCGCCGTGGATTTCAACGCAGTCAAATCCGAGCTTGGCGGCTTCGCCCGCGGCTTTGGCGTATGCTGAAATCATGTCGGCGACATCTTCCTCTGAGGGCTCCGGAAGCACTTGTTTTCCCGTATGCGTCAAACCGGAAGGGCTATCGCTGGGCGCATTAGGATTGGGACCTGTGCCGGGTTTGCGCATCATTCCCATATGCCAGAGCTGCGGTGCGATCTTTCCGTTTTCGGCGTGGACCTTTTCGACAACATTCTTCCAACCTGCGAGCGCGGCTTCGGTATGGAAGTTGGGAATATTGGGATCGCTTGAGGCCCCGTCACGATCAACTGTCGTCCCTTCCGTTATGATCAAGCCTACATCTGCTGCGGCCCGGCGGGCATAGTAATCCGCCACATCATCCCCCGGAATACCATTGGGGGACTGCTCTCGCGTCATGGGGGCCATGACAATCCTATTTGGCAGGGTCATGTTTTTACAGCTGAAGGGTTTGAATAAGGGAGATGTGTTTGTCATAATA
>JAHDDC010000113.1 GCA_020629545.1 Hellea sp. | reverse complement strand
GCGCCCGTGAATATACGGACCGGGACGGTCGTCGGCGGGTCAAAGGCAATATGGACACCGAAATCGTCGTTGATATGCTGGAAATGGCTCCGCATTTTGACCACATCATCCTTGTCAGTGGTGACGGCGACTTTCGAGCCGCGGTCAGAGCGGTACAGCAAAAAGGCGTTCGGGTCAGCGTTCTCTCTTCTTTGAAATCAACACCCCCCATGCTCGCCGATGAACTCCGGCGTCAAGCCGATCACATCTATGAAATTATTGATCTTGAACGTGAAATTGGTCGGGAATCAAACTAAACTTCCGATATGTCATTTCAAGAACCAGACCGCGATTGCAATCTCTGCCCGAGATTGCGATCATTTTTGCTCGAGCTGCGCGAAACCCTGCCAGATTATCACAATGCCCCCGTTCCAAGTTTTGGCGCGGATAATCCGCGTTTTTTAATTGTCGGCCTTGCGCCGGGCATGCACGGGGCCAATCGCACAGGCCGTCCATTTACAGGCGATTGGGCTGGCGATCTGTTATATGCCGCTTTGACAAAATACGATTTTACAATCGGCCACTATGATGCCCGTCCAGATGACGGGCTCAAACTCAAGGACACGGTCATTACGAATGCGGTGCGATGTTTACCCCCGCAAAATAAACCCGTCGGCGCAGAATGTACGGCTTGCCGGCCTTTTCTAACAGAGCAAATCAACAGCTATGACCGCCTTGAAGCCATATTGACCTTAGGCAAAATTTCCCATGACAACACGGTCAGAGCCCTGGGCCTTCGCCTGAAAGATTACCCATTTGGGCACCATAAAACCTATAAATTACAACGAGGTATAACGCTTTACTCAAGCTATCACTGTTCGCGGTACAATACGAATACTAAGCGTCTGACCGAGGACATGTTTTTTAACGTATTCGCCGATATCCGCTCTCAGCTAGGCTAAATTATTAGCCTTTTTCGCGCATCAGACGGGCTTTTTGCTTCTGCCAATCGCGCTTTTTCTGCGTTTCCCGCTTGTCGATATCGCGTTTACCCACGCCTATGCCGATCAATAGTTTAATCAAGCCACGATGATTAAAGTAGAGCTTAAGCGGAACAATCGTCCGCCCTTTGCGCTGAGTTTCCCCAAGCAAACGACTGATTTCCTTGCGTTTTAAAAGCAATTTCCGGTGCCGTTTTGGCTCGTGATTGAACTGACTAGCTGGTGCATATATCGGGATATTAGCATTGATCAAATAGACCTCATCACCTTCAACAGAGGCATAGCTCTCGGCGATATTGGCCCGCCCTTCTCTCAAGGCTTTGACTTCCGTGCCCAAAAGCTGAAGTCCCGCCTCGAAGGTCTCCTCGATAGCATAGTCGTAACGGGCACGCCGGTTCTCTGCGATCAATTTGTTCTGAGAGTCCGGCTTCTTCTTGGCCACTACCAGCTCACACCTGCACGGGCCATGGCGGCCAAAACAGCTTCTTTGGTATTGCCGCGACAGGGCGTGATCGGCAGACGTACATCCAGATCCATCTTGCCCATCAGGCTCAATGCATATTTCGTTGGCGCCGGACTTGGGTCTAAAAACAGATCCTTGTGCAGACGGTCGAGCTTCTCATGAAGCGCACGCGCCTTGACAAAATTGCCTTCGGCACAGGCATTATGGAATTCCGCATATTCCTTGGGCGCTATATTGGACCCAACAGAAATTGCTCCATGCCCCCCATGCGCCCGATAGCCAAGCGTCGATGGATCATCACCGGATAACTGAATGAAATCAGCGCCGCAGAGATCCATAAGTTCAGTCACACGGGTAATATCCCCCGTCGCGTCTTTGCAGCCCAGCACATTGGACAGTTTAGACAACTTCCCCATGGTCTCATTGGTTATGTCGACAACCGATCGCCCCGGAATATTGTAAACAATAATCGGGATATCAACCGCGTCATTGATCGCCTTGAAGTGGGCGTAAATGCCGTCTTGATTGGGTTTATTGTAATATGGGGTCACTACGAGGATAGCATCTGCGCCGACTTCCTTGGCGTGCCGGGCATATTTGATCGACACACGGGTTTCATTGGAGCCCGCCCCGGCGATCACGGGAACACGTCCGGCAGCCGCCTCAACTGTCAGCGCAATCACGCGACGATGCTCTTCATCGGTCAATGTGGCCGACTCACCCGTGGTGCCGCAGGGTACGAGCCCGTGAATGCCTTCAGCGATTTGCCACTCAACAAATGCCTGAAAAGCCGTTTCATCCACATGATCGGCTTTGAACGGGGTAACTAAAGCTGTAATTGCACCGTTTATCATATTGCGCTTTCTTCGTGTTTTTCGCATGTTAGCAACAAGCGATTTGCTGCGCGTCATAGCGCTCTTCTAATACGGTTTGCAAGACAGGGATTGTCGGTTTTACATGGTTTCTAATCTAAACTCGTTTTTGCGTCCTGTATTACACTTTTGGCTGTGGCTTGCGATTGCGTTGTTTTTCGGGCCGAAATTCGCCCATTCTGAGATTCCCGTCCCTCGACTGAAGCCGCCTGCCCCAAATCTGTCAAATTTCCTCAATGATCAAGACGCCCGATATTTCCGCTCGGCTCTTCGGGCCGCGGGGCGCAATAGCTGGCAAGACGTCCGGGCCATCAAAAACAAAATCACGGACCCAACGGCCAAAGATATCCTGTACTGGCTGGAAGCCGTTGATCATCCCCAAGCCAGCCTATCGACCCTGACTTACGCCAGTCAAAACCTCGGTGATTGGCCGCGCATGACCAGAATACGCGCTAAGGGCGAGGCTCTGTTATTTGATCAGCCTCAACCCGCTCAAAAAACCATTTCCTGGTTCCTTGGCAATGACCCTGTATCCGGTGAAGGTCGAGCAGCTCTGGCCCGCGCCTACTATAGCAGTGGCAATCAAGCGGCAGGCGATGAGTGGCTCAAAAAAGCCTGGCGCGAATCTAAATTGACACGAGATCGACAAAAAGAATTATTTGGCCGTTACAAAAACCGATTATCCGCCGAAGATCATTATGCCCGCGCGGATCATCTGGTCTGGGAGGGCCGGTATCATTACACCAAAGCCCAGGCCCTTCTCCCCTTTATGGATGCCGGGCATAAAGCCTTAATTGATTCTCGTATTCGCGTTGCCCGCAATGCCAATGGTATGGATGCCGCGATCAATCGCGTTCCACAATCCATGAAAAATGACCCAGGCCTTTTATATGAACGGGCCAAATGGCGCCGCAAGAAAAGAACCAAAGACTACGCCCTACCCGTTTTGCTCGAGGTCAGCTCTGCACCGGTTTCTGACAAAGGCAAATCCGCTTTGTGGCGAGAGAAGAAAATCATGGCCTATTGGGCGATACAGGAAAAACGCTATTCCGACGCCTATAGACTGGCTCTTCATCACGGCGCGACTTCCGGATCAGTGTTTGCCGAAGCGGAATTCCTGGCGGGATGGTTGGCCCTGACCAAACTCCGCCAGCCGGACCAGGCCATAACCCACTTTGACCGACTTAGAAACGGTGTCACATTTCCGGTTTCTGTCAGTCGGGCCAATTACTGGCTCGGTCGCGCCCATGATGCCAAACAAAGCTCATTGGCCTCTGGCTTTTATTCCGAGGCCGCCCGGTTCTCAAACACATATTACGGGTTCCTGGCGGGTGAGCGTCTCGGCAATGGTAATCTGGTTGCACTGCCGAGTGAAAATAAAGGCCAAGCCTTGCAAGCAGCCTTCGAAGCTGATCGCCGTGTCCGGGCCATGCGCCTGCTCGCCGAAGCGGGTGAAGAAAAATACTATACGCAGTTTTCATTTCACCTGGATGATAATTTCCAAAGTCTCGAAGAATTGTCGCTCTTATCTCAAATGTCGAAATATTATGGCTATATGAAACCGTCGGTCCGTGCCGCCAAACAGGCTTCGCGGTTTCAAAACATGCTGACAGATTCCGGCTACCCGACCCCGGATGCCATAACAAATCTTCCCTCCAGCTTTGACAAAGCTTTTGTCCTGGCCATTGCGCGCCAGGAAAGTGAATTCAACAATTCCGCCGTAAGCCACGCGCGGGCCTATGGCCTAATGCAAATGATCAATGGCACAGCCCGGGCCACCGCCCGCAAGCATCGCATTCCCTATAGTCGGTCTCGCCTGACCACAGATATTGATTACAGTGCCAATCTTGGCGCGCTTCACCTGCATGACCTGCTCAAGGAATTTGATGGATCTTATATATTGGCGGCCGCAGGTTATAATGCAGGCGCGCATCGTTCGCGCCAATGGATAAAAGCCTATGGCGACCCGCGCACGGGCGAAATCGACCCCATTGACTGGCTTGAAAGCATTCCGTTTTCTGAGACCCGTAACTATATTCAACGGGTTATGGAAAATATGCAGGTATACCGCGCCCGCCTGAACGGTGATGTCGCCGAGAACCGGATCTACCGGGATATTTCAGTTGGCGCTTTTTAGTCGAGCATTTGGTCAGCGCGGTCCGCTATGGCCGGATCGACATTGCCGCCGGATAAGACCACGCAAATGGACTGAATATCCGTCAGGGGGGCAAACTTCCCGGTCAGCACAGACGCCAATCCGACCGCGCCGCCCGGCTCGACCTGAATGCCAAGTTCCTTTTTCGCAATGGCCATGGCCATGAGGCAATCCCGGTCCGAGACCGCAAACACATCTGAGACCGAATGTTGGTTAATCGCAAAAGGCATCGCCCCCGGAATAGGAGTCATGACCGCATCACACAAAGTATCGGGCGTGGCATCGAGGCCGATGCGACGACCAGCCCGAATAGATTGTTGATGATCATTATAAAATTCAGGCTCTGCCCCATATATTTGGGTTTTCGGGGATAGCTCATTCATCGCCAGCGAAATGCCCGCGCATAGCCCACCCCCGCCCATAGGTGTGATCAGGGCGTCAAACTGAAAGCCCTTTGCCTTGGCTTCCTCGGCGATCTCCAGGCCGGTTGTGCCCTGGCCTGCTATGATATGAAGGTCATCATAGGACGGGACAATTATTCGTCCCTCTCGCTCCGAGATATCCTTCGAGATTTCTTCGCGGCTTTCGGTCTGACGGTCATATAAGACGATCTTGGCCCCATCATTGATAACGCCCTGCATTTTGATTTTAGGGGCATCCGATGGCATAACAATCACCGCCGAAATGCCGAGTTCTTTTGCGGAGCGTGAAACCCCTTGCGCGTGATTACCGGATGAAAAGGCAACGACGCCTTTTTGACGTTCTTCCTGGGTCATAGTGGATAAGCGATTATAGGCGCCGCGATATTTGAAGGCGCCGACCTTTTGATTGCATTCCGGCTTAAACCAGACCGTCTTTTGCGAAAGATCGTCAATCACGGTACTCCGTAATAGAGGCGTCGGATAAGTGCGTCCCTTTAATCGTTTCGCGGCTTTAGTCACATCTGTGAAACTGGGTAAACTCATGATTTAAGCCCGTAAACCAGTTGTATTCGCCTGACAAGCTTGACCCCCGTTCGAAAACCTGTTTTGTGAATAAAAAAATTTTAACGCGGGAGCCCCCTATGCAAGGTCTAATGATGCAACATGAGCTTATGATCAG
>JAHDDC010000112.1 GCA_020629545.1 Hellea sp. | reverse complement strand
GCTCGAACCACCCAAGTTCCGGCGATAAGGTCGCCAGCTCGCAACCGATCTTTGTTGAAAAGTGGGAAGAACAGAAAAATCCCACTCCAAATTAATCCTAATAATGCTATCCACCCGCCCACTGAGTCCCCGCTCATGAAAATAAATGAAAGCGGCAGGTTAATCTCTATTTCCCGTAAAGCATTACGGGCGAAGACTGCGTTGGCAGTCAATCGGGCTTTTGTGCGTGACGCCACTCTGATTTTTGAAATTCGTTTGCCCGGCGTCGCGGCTTTAAGTCCCATTTCAAAAAACATGAAATAGAAATTTCGGACGAAAAAATTCAACAGAATGAATATCGTGATAACAATATCGGGCCCAGTTGCGGCGCCCCCCCATATGATCACAAAAAAGGCGGCTATCAGTCCGAAATTGATAATCAGCTGATCAATGAAATAAGCGCCTATCCGTGCACCAATGTCTGAAAGCTGCACCTGTAGGTCAATGCCCTCTGGTGTAATTAGCTGTCGTTGACTGGCAGTTCTTTGTGAAATGACACCTGACATCAGTTGGCATCTCCGGAGCTGCGGGGCGCATAAAAATAAGCAAGCCAAATCGCTAATGTCACAAACCCTACGCCGTAACGGGCAAAGTCATTTGTAACGAGCTGGCGACCAAATCCCTCCAGTAACCCGGCAAAAAACAACATAATAATAACGCCAGCCATCAATAGTGAAGCCGTCCCACCAGCTCTCGACGCAGACTCTGTTCGGCTTAACTCACCAGGGAAGGCGACTGCTTTTCCGATATGCATGCCCGCTGCGCCAGCGAGAATAATGGCGAAAATTTCCGTTGCGCCGTGTATGATCAGCCAACCTCCCACTTCAAACCCCAGATCTTTATCCGTGAAAATAGCGATAAAACTACCGAGCACAAAACCGTTATACATCAGCAATATCACGGTCGGTATGCAAAATGCGAAACCGAGGGCAAAAGCAAACATGGCAACTTTCGAATTGTGACTGAATAAATAAGACGCAAATAAACCGAGCCCCGATGAATCCCCGTCATGATATAAGGTTTCTTTCAAAGATTCTGCAGATGCTGAGGGGGTCCGGCCTGCTGCCAGGCTTTCTGGCATAAACGTATAAAACCAGTCCGGGTTATTGGTTACGAGCACATAAGCCAACACTGCTGCCAATAATGTGAAGGCTGCAGAAATGACCGTTTCTTTCCAAAGAGTTTGGGCTGCTAAAGGCCAATCTCGCTGGAAAAAGGTTCCAATACGCTTCCACAGACTGACTTGAGAGCCATAGAGTATATAATACGCTCGGGCACAAAGGCTCTCGAGGTATATTATCACGCTTTGATCTAAGGACGTGGCCCTAGCAACAGACAAAGACGATAAGGTTGAACGATACAATCTTGGAAGGGCTACGATTTGCTCATCTGTCAATGAGTTGATTCCTCGGCCTTCAATAGCTTTCAGAATTATTTCAAGTTCTTTCCAGATCTGTTCACGTTCAGAACGAAAACGATGGCTTTTCAACGTCAGTTGTCCCGTCATTAAATGGCCTCCCGCCTTTTAAGTTCGAGATATTTGTTCAGGACGGCGTTACTTATATTGCTGGCCTCAACGTCAACGATATGAACCCCCATACGTTGCAATCTCGCAATAACAAGATCGCGCTCTCTCATAAGATTTTCTGCAATAACGGCCCGGGAAATATCGTCTGTCTCGAGCGGCGTTACCTGCAATAACTTTTCGAGAGCTTCGTCTCGAAACGCCACGAATATGACAATATGACGACGCAATAATCGTCCCATATTCTCAATCATTAACTCCGCACTCGTCGTATCAACAAAGTCTGTAAATACGACAATAAGTGTTCTACGTTTCAAACTTTGAGCGAGTTGGGATAATCCTAAAGTATAATTCGTTTCGTTGTGTGAATAGTCGATAGAGCTTGTCAGGCGCTGCAAATGCGGGAAGCTATTTGCTCCAGCGATAGGCTGACTGTAGAAATACGGCTTCTGATCAAAAGCGAAATAACCGATACGGTCCCCGATTTTAAGGCTAACATATGCCATCATTAGGGAAGCATTTAACGACCAGTCTAATTTAGTCATACCGCGTATGGGTTCACACATTAAATGGCCGCTATCCAATGCGAAGACGATATTGTGGTTGCGCTCTGTTCGAAATTCCTTGGCAAGTAATACGCGGTGGCGAGCGGAGTGTTTCCAATCAATAGCCCTTTTATCCATCCCGGGAACGAATTCGGTCAGGGCTTCAAACTCGGTCCCTTCACCACGCTCTCTTTGGATCTTTTGACCAAAAGTAGAGTCTCTTGAGAAAATCTCGATCGCTTTATCTTTGACCAAACGCGTATTGGGGACCACTGGAATTTGCAATTCAAGCTCCTCCCTGGCTTGGCGCCAAACAAGGCCCAGCGGACCTTGCCACCTTGTCCACAAGCGTTCTATCTCACCATCGCCGCGACGCTCAGTTTTAAGGTCAAAAGAGGCCAATAGAACCCCATTTGCGGCTTCCCCGTAAAAGTGATGAGGTTTGACAGAAAACCTATCATTCACACTCAAACGACATTCCGGCGCACGAGGCGCTGGTCCACTGCCATAATCATATTTAAACCAGACTTGTTCGGTTTCTCCGATGTAAAAGCTACCGGGAGCATCGATCTCAAAATCCATATTTCGGCGCGAGGTTGATAATAAAACGTCAAGCAGTAACAATCCCACAAGTCCAGCTATCCACGCCGCTCCCAATGTCCAAAGAGAGGGAAAGAACACAGCAAATATAAGGGTCACCGGTAGGCCGGCGGCCATCAATATTGCAGCCCTTGGTGTGGGATAGATCATTATCTGGGGGCTTCTGTCTGTTCTATCACTTGCTTGATCAATTCATCAGCTGTTCGACCTTCAATTTCAGCCGCGGGCGATAAAATAGCGCGGTGACGTAAAGCTGGCAGAGCGATGGCTTTGACGTCGTCCGGTATGACAAAGTCGCGAGATTGCAGGGCGGCATGCGCCCGTGCGGCCGTTGAAATCATGGCTGCCGCTCTTGGTGAGGCACCTGTTTCAAACAAAGGGTTGTTTCTCGTACCGCGAACAAGGTCAACGACATAATTGGTGACTTCATCAGTCAATCGAACTGTCGACACAGCAGCAACGGCTTGTTCCAAAGCCTTTTGCCCCACGACGGCCTTGATGCCGAGATCCGCTGGTTTTGGCGAGCCAGATCGAGATCCATGTCGACGTACTATCTCTATTTCTTCTTCGCGACTTGGGTAGTCAAGAATGTGTTTAAAAAGAAACCGGTCAAGCTGAGCTTCTGGCAAAGGATAGGTCCCTTGTTGTTCGATTGGGTTTTGTGTCGCAATTACCATAAATTGACGACCAAGTGGGAAAGCATCGCCGTCAATTGTAACTTGTCTTTCCTGCATAGCCTCCAAAAGAGCGGCTTGCGTTTTGGGAGGGGTTCGATTGATTTCATCGGCGAGTAACAGGTCGCAGAAGATTGGTCCCTTAATGAGATTAAATTCATTCGTCTGGAAGGAGAATAAATTTGTACCCAAAAGGTCTCCCGGCATGAGATCTGGTGTGAACTGGACGCGCCCAAACTCCATTTTCATGACATGGGAAAAGACTTGTGCCAAAAACGTCTTGGCGGTACCTGGTACACCTTCCAGTAAAATGTGGCCTCCGGAAAATAGAGCGACCAACATGAGGTCAATCGTATCTGTTTGTCCGATAATTGCTTTTCCGACCTCTGCTCGGATCGCATCCGCCATGGGCTTTATATTTGCGAGGCTCATTGTTTTTCCCCTAATATCATAGTTTTCTTCCAATTATTCAGGTCTTTTGCTAATTGCATTAATGTTGCGAGCCCACCGGGCTGTGCTGCGCGGGCCTCCAAATCGACATAGCGTTCCTGCAACTGAAGCGCCTTTTCACGGTGCTCGAGGATTTTGTCGATTTCCTGAGGGCGACGACTTTCTAAATTTAGTCCGCGAACAACTTGTTTTCGAATGAGCGCCGTATAGTCTTTTGCCATGTTGGGTTCGCGGCCCGCAATGCGAATAAATCTCGCGGCATTATCTGCCAACGTAAATTTACCTAGCGCGTAATCCCGCTCAACCCTTAGCGGGTCCCCAAAGCGACTAAAGGCTTGCCATGCAATCAGCGCTCCGGCAGCTAAAAGGCATAAGGTTGCCGCAAGAAAGGGGGGCTGCGTTAAGACTTTGATGATGTTTGACTGCCCACCGAAACCATGAATGGTCAGATCAAAATCTACGCGCATAGGGTCAGCACCGGAATCTTCAATAACGGTATCTAAAATTTCAACGGCGAGCTGAGCGCGGGTCCGGCTGGATATGCCCATTGTATTCATAAAGTCTGGGTCAGATAGGATATAGATATCAGTCCCGATTATTTTGACGAGAAACGTTCCATTCTCTACCTCATAAATATTGAGCAAATCCGACCCGCTTATGGTTTGGATGTTTTCAATTTTCAAACCGTCTTGTGTTCTTTGTTTTCCCACCAGCTTAGTCGCTTGATATGTTATTGATTTATCGTCAGAACCGAATTGACTAAAAGTCACGTCGCCTGCCAGCTCCTTCAAATCGCGCTCATGACCACTCATGGTGAAGGTTTCCGATCCACTCCATCGTTTTTGGACCCAACCTTGTTTCTTGGCGTACGGGTAAGTGAACCATTTCGGCATAATAATAAGTGTTGGTGAATTTAGCGATAAATCGTCCATTTTGTCCGCTTGGAAGGGGCGGGTAAATGTGAAAATGCGTAATGCAGATCTATCTTCATAGCTCACGGTCTCAGTGCGCGACATCCTGACGTCATAGTCCATTTCAGCGAGCAGTTTGACGAGACCGGCATATCCTGTTGCAGACCTGGACAGAGCGTGAGCTTGTCCATTATTTTTTTGCCTGAGATCTCCAGCATAACCTGATAACGTGACCAGTGCGCCAAAGGAAAAAATTCCAATTAAGACTAAGGCTATAATTGTCTTTGGCGTCATTAACGCACCGATACCGCCTGTCTTCTTTCGGCCCTCGAGCGTGTTTTTAATTCGCGGTGAATTTGCCATTTATGCCGCCTGTTTCCAGGACGATTTTTGAGCAAATTGCGCATATGCAGCCCGACAAGTTTCAAATTCTTCTCGGCCTATTTCATTGCCGCCAAAATAAGATGTTTCGACGACGCTCCCAATGGCTGCGAAAGCCTCACGCGTCGTTGGTGTCAGGATTTCAAGCGTGGCAATCTCTCGCGATGTGAGCGACCGACGGATGGTATTTGGCCGATGGATGTCAATGTCTTGTATTGATCTAAACAGTAACTCATGGACCGCCTCTTTGAAACGACCTTGTGCTGCTAACGCATCAACTTCATCTAGCAGAATGCGCGCTTGCTCTTCATCCGGTTTGTAGAGAGGAGGAGGAGCTTCTTCCTCTTTTTCTGCTTTTGGTTGACGTTCGAAACGGGTTTCATAGAGCGATCTGGCAAGTGCATAAATGATGAGTGCAACGATTAAAGCGATCCCGCCATAGAAGATCAGTTGCAAAAGAGGGGCTATAGCTGCCAAAAATTCACCAGATCC
>JAHDDC010000111.1 GCA_020629545.1 Hellea sp. | reverse complement strand
AACATTCAGATTACTTTCTTTTCTTCAATTTAGAAAAAAGAGATTTTTTCTCACCAGCCGGTCCTGCATCGCCCGACGATTTTTTCCCGAGTAGTGAAAGGCCTTTAGAGCGCCCGCCCATAGGCATACCGGCGTTAAACGAACCGGATTTCAAACGGTTTGCAATATAAATCAGGCCTTCTATTGTCTTTTCAGCATTTTTGACGTCAGTCAGCATTTTCCCGTCATTGGCGGCCTCAATAAATGTATCAGGGTCGTATCCGATGACGAGTGCCGGATCGATGCCAACGGCCGCACCAAAGTCTTTGACGCTTATCTCATTATTTTTAGACCGACCAATTTTGTTTAAAACCAAGATCGGCGGAACATCATTGGGGCGTTCAGCCTTAAGGTAGTCGATCAGATTTTTCGTATTTCTGAGATTGGCCAGATCAGGTGCCGTTGTAATAACGATATCATCCACGCCAGTCAGAACGCTGGTTGTCCAGTCGGTCCAATAATGCGGCATATCCAAAATGGTCAGTGGGCTGATAGCACGAACTCCATTGACGACCGTCTCATAAGCATGAGAATCCATATTGGGTCGGTTCGCCAAAGATCCCGATGTCGGCAGGATGGACAGCTTATCCGTGTGGCGCAGCATAATCCGGTCGAGAAGTGTTTCATCCAAGCGATCAGGTTCAGCGAGGGCTTCTTCCAGGCCTTGTGTGGCGTCATAGGCAAAGTCCAGACCTGTCGTCCCCCATGAGGCATCCAAATCGACCAAGGCTGTTTCCTGACGTAATGTTTCAGACAAACACCAGGCAATATTATGCGCCAGAGTTGAGGACCCGACTCCACCTTTGGCGCCAAAAAACGCAGCAACCCGACCCGTAAATGGTTTGTCGGGGTCATTGTAAAGCTCAGACATTGAACGAATAAGCGTTAACGGATGGAATGGCGGAACAATATATTCGCTGACACCGCGCTCAATCAGCTGGCGATAAAGTTTAATGTCATTGGCCGCGCCGATGATCACAACTTTTGTGTTTTCATCACATACAGAAGCAAGTTGCTCTAACTGTGCGAATAATTCTGTACCGCGCATACCTGATTCGACGAGAATGAGGTTTGGCGTGGATTCTTTGTGATAATATTCAATCGCGGCGGGCAATCCACCCATGAAAATCTTCAAATTGGCCCGTTTCATACGCCAATCACGTGTCATTTCGTGGACAACGCCGGCCGTTTCTGATCGGTCACAAAACGCCTGAATTGATATCTTTGGCAGCGCTTTCTCGCCACCATCTGTTACAGGTTCAACAACGGGTTGCTGGTAGGGTGGCGCGACCTGACCATATCCCACTGGCGGCATGGCGTGCGGGTTAGCAGCGGGTTGTGGCGGCGGCATAGCTCCTGCTGGAGCAGCTATTCCGCCAATTGGCGCAGGGGCCGGTATTTGTCCTGGAGCCGGAACCGGGGCGACGGGCGGCGCCATTTGGCCTTGTGGCATTTGTCCGGGTACGGGCATTGGCGGCGCCGGCATAGGTGGTGCGGCCAGCCCAGGTTGAGGCGCAACAGCTTGGCCCGCGGGTTGCGGGGAAACTGGAGGATATGGCGTCGGTTGCTGCGTCATCTTTTTCTTCCGATATTCTATCGATTAATTACTTCCCGCCGAAATTTCCTGACGATTCGGTTGCTCTGAGGCCGGGTTCTCGCCGTTCAGGTATTTATCGTAAATCGCCGTACGCCTTTTAACTTCTGGCGGTGCCATTGGATGTGGCTCCAGTAGTTGCCGAGGATCCTGTATCATGGCCGCCAGATTGGCATTATAAGCACATCCAAAACCCTCATATCCTTGATTGTTGTAAGCGTAAGCAAGGTTGCCCAGATTTGAACAATCCTGCGGCAAAGCTTTTAACCGGTGATAGGAAATTATGACGGGTGCCATGGCCTGAGCCGACTGATATTGCCCTGTTTTCATCTGAGCCGTAGACAGCCCGACACTTGAAAGAGATTCTGCGATCAATCCCTGAGTTTGGCTTATGCCCATTTTTAAATTGGGATTACTGGGCACATTCATATAAATCGGCCCATCACCAAATTGCGAATAATTGCGTATGAAGTCATACACAGCTGCTTCGTCTCTCGCCGACAAGGATAATCCGTCCGGTCTCGCGTAAAGTTCCAACCGCTCGACTGACTCAGCGATTTGAATCGGATAGTTATTGTGCATTGGCGGATAGGACTTCATCGGTACCGAGCACGCTGAAACTGCGATTAGGGCGATACTCGCCGCGGTGAACTTAAGAAAATGCCCGCTAAGAATTGTATTTTTGTCCGTCATACCCTTCATCCTAATCAACCACATGTCCAAAAGGCCCATCCAAATATTGGTCAGATATTCCCTCCGCCTTTTTGCCGTATATTTTGTTTAAGCGCCCCATCAACAACGCGTCTTTGTCATTTGGCGGGACAAACCCATCCAAGGGCGTTTGAAGCTTGTCTGGGTGAGTGGGGTCAACCAGATAAGGTGTCACAATAACAACCAATTCGGTTTGTGTTGTGAGCGCATCTCTATTTCGAAAAGCCGCGCCTAAACCGGGTATATCTTTAAGACCAGGTGTCCCGTCGACGGATTGCCGGCTTTCTTCACGGATAAGGCCGGCAATAACCAAACTACCCCCAGCCGGAAGTTCAACAACGGTGTTAGCTCTGCGCACGCGCAGGCCTAAAATATCTGAAGTCACCCCACCCGTTTCAAACGCACCTTCTGTAGTTGGCTCAGAAACTTCAGTGGAAATGTTGAGCGAGATACGGCCCTCGCTAAGAACATTTGGCGTAAATCCAAGAGATACCCCGTAAGGCTTAAATTCAAATTCACGCTGCAAATTTCCATTTTCGTCGACAAAAACATTTGTCAAAAGTGGAAATTCGCCGCCTGATAAGAAATTAGCGGTTTCACCGGAAATTGCAGTTAAAGTTGGTTCAGCCAAGGTTCTAATCAGGCCAACGCGTTCAAGCGCTTGCAATCCAGCCGTCAATGTCTGTAATGCACCACCTGTCGTATTGTTATGGGTTAACCCGCCTGAAAAACCGGCCCCAGTTTGCAAACTTGCATTGCTCAGCAATGAAACGGTTGAGTCCCCAAGGCGTCCAATCGCATTTAAATTGATACCAAGTTGTTTGGTCACGCTTCGCTGCATTTCGACAATGCGAACTTTCAACAAAACCTGGTCTTTTCCTCTAATGGAAACCAGATTGAGAATCTCACCTTCCGCGGCGCTATTGGCATCTTCATCAAGCCACATGCCTGCAATGGCTTCGACCTGCGCCGCGGCTGATGCGCTTGGTACAGATCCCGTTATAAGAATGTTCCCGTTAACACCTTGTGTTTCTATTTCGGCTTCTGGAATATGTTTTGAAATCAAGGACTTAAGCCCTGCCATATCCCGGTCCACCCGGATTTCAAGATTGAGAATTTCCTGTCCGTTATGCCCGTAAAAATAAGCATTTGTTTGCCCAGATTGTTTGCCAATAAGGACAACCCGATTAGAGGTATGAACAATGGCTTCTACCACGTCTGGATTGGAAACTATGACATCCATCATACTCGTAGGAAGTTCGACGACTGTAGACTTGCCAAAAGCGATATCAATAGATTTTGAATTCAGGCTTTGTCCTGGCGAAGTTATCGAAACCGGAGAGGATCCGGCCATATTCTGAATTTGTCCGTATGAACGCGTACCCGCTTCAGCAGGTAAAAGGACCAGGCCAAATGACGAAATCCCTAAAGCCGTAACAGCCGCAATTTTATTCAATGACTTTAAGTTCATTTCATTACTCTCTGATGGCGACTTGCTGAGGTTGCCCGTTACGATAGACTGTAAGAGACGTTTGGGAATCACTGTTTCTGGCAATTTTTGCGTGACTTTTCCCGCGTGAAGAATAGCTGCCAACCATAGGTCGTAGAGTCAGAGATAAATCTCCTTGAGCAACCGCTTGTTGAAGCAACTCTGAATCATCCTGTGTCATTTCAAATGTTGCTGTCGATCCCATTATCGCAGCTCCAGATTCCGCGCTTGTGGAAATTGTTTGGTCAATAGCCAACACTCTTACATTTTCAAAAATTGTGGTTGAGACAAAGGTATTTCCTCGTCCACCGATACCAGGTGTCGTTGTGGTAGCGGCGGAAGTCAGAATGATATCGACGTGATCTCCAGGCTGAATAAATCCACCAGCTGCTGTATCAACCGAGATACGTGTCGTTACAGCTCTCATCCCGGGGTTTAACAACGACGCCATCAGTCCCTGAGACCCTGGTTTGACGATCTTACGTTCAGAAACAGGTTCATTTTGATAGATGATCGATTTCGCGACACCGCCTGTAAATTCTTCTATAGCCTGCGGTGAGTTTTCTTGCGTTATGAACTCAGGCGTAACAGCCTCAGAAGGCCATTGTTTCCAACTAAAATGCGTTTCGTTGATACGCGTTCCAAATGGAATTTCAGCGGTTGCGACAAGCACATTATCATATTGGACTTTTTCGACCACAGGCGCTGGGGCTTCGACGACCGTTTGTACAGGTGCCGGTGTTCCCAATTTCTTCACCTGGGTGAAAATAACAAATGCCGCTATTCCCAATCCAGCCGCCAGTCCCAGTCGTTTTACGTTCATGTTCCCTCACAAGGAAGAGTTTGGTGTTCAACCTACTCCACGATTCAATAAAGCATGGTTAATTTTTAAGAATCGGGGGCAAAGAAAGTGTTAACAAATCAAGATATTCCAAGTGCAGCTAGAAATATTTGACTTTGCGGGAGCGTCGCGAGTGCGCCAAAGGCCAATGCGAGACCATAAGGCATGTTTTTTTCGTCTTTTATCAGCTTATAGACCCACGGTGAGGTCAAGACCCTTGCAGGCACATATTTTCGACCGAACAAAATAAACAGGGCAATGATTCCCCCGGCCAATGTGGTATAAACAACATATAATAGAAGGTCGGGCCATTGCCACCAAAACGCTGTCGCAGCCATTAATTTTGCGTCGCCACCGCCCAAGCCACCAACTGCAAACATTGCAAAGCTGACAAGAAACACCGTAACTCCAACCAATAAATGTTCACCGAAAATTCCCCATCCCTGCCAAACAAACGGGACAATTAAAAAGAAGCTGGCTAAGATCATAAGGCTTACCCAATTGGGGATCGTCATCGTACGCGCATCCTGAAATGCGGCCGTGAACATTCCAATCGAAAATACGATTAAAATTGCGAATGCGAGCCCCATAATTCCTCCAGACTTATTAACCCAAAGCTATAGCTGATTAGAGTTAATAGGGAGTTTCCGAATCCGGACTCAAACACAAAAAAGCCGCCTTAAAGGCGGCTTACAAACTAAATCTTTTCGAAACCGAATTAAGATGCGGAGTCGACTTTAGTAGCGATTTCGTTAAACTTAGTGTTCAACTGAGTACCAAGCTGAGTGGCACCAACGATGATGGCGACACCAATAAGAGCTGCAATCAGACCATATTCAATAGCTGTCGCACCAGATTCGTCATTAATATAACGGTTTACCAACTTTTGCATAACTTTACTCCCACGTATGCTAGTTCAAGCGGGGTAATCCCCTACAAGGATCATCCCTGCT
>JAHDDC010000110.1 GCA_020629545.1 Hellea sp. | reverse complement strand
GGAGCACTCGGAATGCGTTCCAGAGACGCATGAGAAATACCGGCGGCATGCAATTCGTTTTCCGCCGCAGCGCTTTCGGCTTTAGCCGCTTCATATTCGGCTTGTGCGGACTGCAAATCAGATTCTGCTGTAATTCCGTCGGCAAATAATTGTTCTTCACGCGTTAGAGTCTTAAGGGCGAGCTTTTTTCGCGTTTCCGCAGTTTGCCAATCTGCTTTCAATGCAGCCAGCTCACGGCTCTTGATAAGCGCCAGCGTATCACCACGACTGACTTCGTCTGCTTCGCTAGCGTAAAGAGTAGCAATTATACCGCCTATATTCGGGGAAACATTGGCAATACGATCAGCGTCAAAACGGATTTCGGCAGGAAGATCCAGCGACCGCGCAATTTGCGCTCGCTGTATCTCTGAAACGACAATTCCTAATTCATCAGCAGCCTTAGGAGACATTTCAACAGATTTGCCTTCGCCTTCATCATGGTCGTCGCCATGTTCGCTCTCGCCTCCAAGCTGAGCATCCGTTGAGGCTATGGAGCTGCTTTTAGAGGCCTGTCCATTTTGACTGGCGTCCTCACATCCCGATGAAACCAAAGCTAAAATAAGTAAAATCGAAATAATTATGAATTTATGTTGCATTAGAATTCTCCTGCAAATGGGGGGGTGCCACTCAAGCTCCTAAACTCGGATGTCGCGATGTTCAGATCACGGCGCGCTTCAATAACCGCTATCCTCGTGTTCAAAAGTTCCTTGCGGGCATTAAGAGTGGTCGTCAGATCAAACCTTCCGGCCACATAACCTTTCACTGACTTTTCGTAAGCGGAGCGTGCAGCAGGCAGCGCTTCGCCTTCCAGCAATGCCAGACGTCTTTTGGCAGCGTCCATTCGGATCGCCGCAGCGCGATGACGTGCCTGAATCCGGGCCTGTGTTGCGGCAGTATTTATACGGGCTTTATCAGTTCTAAAGCCGGAAGCGCGAACCGTATCCTGATTACGGTCAAATAGAGGTAGCGGGACACTTATGCCCAGAAGAAATCCCGTATCCCCCGTCTCTTCAAATCGCCTAAAGCCCGCACTGAAGGTTACATCCGGTATGCCAATAGACTGAGCCGCGTCCTGTTCTGCGCGGCGCATATCTTCATTTGCGCTCGCCGCTCGTATATCGGGATGAGACATTATATCACTGCCAGCAATGATCTCAGGGCTATCGGCAGGTAGGATAATGTATGAAAATTGTGGTGAAGCGCTTCCCCACATTGATGCAAGTTCGGTCTTCTTTATCTCAACATCTGCCTGCGCGTTGATATGTGCAGATTTCAATATGGCGGCATCCGAACGCGCTCTTTCTAATTCCGGCGGAGCTGCGGCGCCGGCATGAACGCGCTTAGCTACTGTCTCAACGAATTGATCCGCAATTCGCCAAGCTTCTTTCGCAAGTTCCGCAAATTCCTGTGCTGCCCCTATTTCATAGAAAAGGTAAGCAGCTTCCAACTCAGCCTCCCTTAATATGACGTGACATTCAGCACCGGCTAACGCGGCACGCGCTCTTGCAGCACTCTCACGCTTTTCCCGTTTTCCGCCAAGCTGGAAGGTTTGCTCAATAGTAAGCGTAGTTTCACTCTGACTAAAACCGGTTAGAGCGCCAGAGCCTGAGAAGTTTTCAACTTCCAGCCCGATAGATGGATTCATACGACGTCCTACCTGATCGGCATCAGCGTGACTGGCTCGCGTTTCAAGCGCAGCACGGCGAACCTCCGGGGAAGCACGGCGGATTTGCGTTAGTGCCATGGTGAGTGTAAGCGGCGCATCCGGCACGATAGCCGGCGCGCTACCTGTTGGCCCATTGCACGGGGCCGCGACCGCTGTGCCTGCAAAGGCAGCCGCGATCAGGACGCAGAGCGCGCCCTTTCTGAATTTTGGCATGGGATATTGTTCCTTGTGATAACCTGAATTGACATCAAACCCACGCGCAAAGGCGCAGGCTCAGAAGCTCAGGTTAGGCACGCGGAGGACGATAAAGACCGCAAGGGCCAGCACGCGGAACGAGCTTGTCTGCGCCGGGGCGAAGCCCAGATGAAGCTGATAAAGCGTAGGTGAAAGTCAGGCCATTCATACCCACCATATGCAAGTGGCATGGTCCGCAGCTATGGTTATGATGCTTGTGTTCTGGTCGCTGTTCCGTATTGCCAGTTTCTGCATCACTGATTTCAGTATTAACATGCGCTTCAGCGTCTGCGGTGATACAGGCAATCTCTTCAGCGTCCACAGGATGAATATCGGCCGCCGTGGCACCCATACCAAAGGTCACGCTTAACATGAGCGCAAGCCAAAACCTGGCGGTGCATATGACGGTTAAAATTTTCATTCGCTGAAAGACTATCCTATTTCATTGTCAAAATCATTAAATCTATTCATTTATTTAGTGCGGCTCAGTGTCATGACCCGTCTTGATGGCAATGTCGTTACATTTAATGCGTTCCCGAATATCGCCCTTGGCATTTCGGGTGACAAATCTATCGGCGTTCAATGTCATAATACTGAGTTCAACAGCGGGTTTTGATTGCCCGCTGGGATCGAGCGGAAAATCATTATGGGTCATGGCCAGCACGTCGCCGTTGCGGTCCCAACTGCCAATCGCATGGACCGGCCCCTTCGCGCTGAGGAGGACAAGCACGACCCCATCCGATGAAAAATAAGTGATTGGAGCGGTTTCACAGGCGTCGCTGTCCGTCCCGCTGGCCCAAGCCCCCAACGGCTGTGGTGTATCAGTCGCAGGATCAGCGACGCTGGCGCAGCTTACTAAAAGCGCAAAGGCGGCCAGTGTGAGGCCAACGCGAAATGAATCAAATTTGATCATGTGGGTTTTATAAACCCTACAGTGGCTGTAGGGGCAAGCACTTTCTTCAAATCGAGATTGCTTAGAGCTTTGCCCCTATTTTGGTGTAGATCGAGCCTGCATCATGCGCGTCAAGACAATGCGCGTGATCGCCTAGAGTTTCGAGGACTTTGCAGGTTGCTATGCTGCCGCCCGCGCAAGCAGACACCATTCGTTTTAATTCGGCTTCCAGTGCCTCGAGTTGGGAGAGTTTCTGGCGCACATCCGCCAACTGACGTCGCGCAATTATGTCCACTTGCGAACAATCATCACCAGGATGGGCCTGCAAGTTGATTAGTTCTCGAATGGAGTCGATCGGAAACCCCAAATCACGGGCGTGCCGGATGAAGGACAATCGCTGTACGGCTTGTTCATCATAGAGCCGTTGTCCGCTCGCACTGCGTTCAGGCTCGCCCATCAAATCAATGGATTCATAATACCGTATTGTCGTCACTTTCACGCCTGCCGCTTTGGATAAGCGCCCAATTGTCATCTGATTCATATCACACCCAAAAAAACTCTTGCCTCTATAGTCGCTGTAGACTGTAGGGTAGAAAAAATCGAGACTAATCGGAGATTTATGTGTCTAGATATTGTCAAAACAACCTGATTGACAGATCGTCACCTGTCCTCATTCAAGACCCATGGGTAGTTATTGCAATTAATGCCGTGTCCAACACAAGGCATCCAAGATGGAACTGAAATATCCGCCCCTCCTTCAGTTTCTTGTATCAGCGGGCATTGCATATGGAGTTTCAAATCTCACGCCGGACTTCGTTATCCGCATTCAGTTCTTAAAACTATTCGCATTCGTTCTAGCATTTGTGGGAATTACCTTACTGATTGCTGCTGTCGGTTTATTTGCTAAATCCAACACGACCGTCAATCCGATGGAGCCGGGTAAGGCGAGAAATCTGGTCACAAATGGCTTCTATAAATACACCCGAAATCCAATGTATTTGGGACTATTGTTGTGTTTGACGGCGTTCGTCACTTGGCTCGGAAACGCGGCATCAATTCTGGGGATTTTGCTTTTTCTCATCACTATGACGATATTTCAAATCCTTCCCGAAGAAAAAGTCATGTCGGTCAAATTCGGAAAGGAATACGAAGAGTACAAAGCCCGTGTCAGGCGGTGGTTGTAGCGAATGACAGAAGTCCCCAAAATTGTAATCTGGGTTTTATCTGGTCTGTCGGCACTTGCGATTGTGGTTATTTTTCTACTGTCTATTGCTTCAGCCACTCGCGACGATTTTCAGTTTTTCCCTCCCCCGAACAATTCATCTTGGCAACACAAGGTTTTTGTCTGGCTTTTTCGATTCTACTTGTATCCGCTAATTGCAGTCACGTTGATTGCTATTGAAATTCCGTCAAACTCATTTGATGTCATAAGATGGATATTCGGCGGGGTTCTCCTAATTGTAGGCTTTGGTCTCGCCTTTCGTATCACCTATCAAATGGGGTGGCGGAATGCCTTCGGCGAGAGGCTCGGGTTAAAAACTAAAGGGTGGTTTAGCAAAAGCCGCAACCCAATCTATGTTGCCACTTGGCTCGGTTTAATCGGATGGGCATTCGTCGTGAATTCTGTGATTGTGACGGCGCTCTTATTTTTATGGGCACTTATGTATCTGGCCGCACCCATTGTCGAGGAGCCGTGGCTCGAACAACAATATGGCGATGCTTATCGAGATTACAGAAAACAGATACCAAGATTTTTCTAATGGCAGATAACAACATATCACCCACAGCCAGAAATATTGCGTGGATGATGGAGCTGCTATTACTCGGGTTAGGCCTGACGACTCTCATTTTGCCACAAATTATGGAACGCTACGGACTAAGCATAAACTCAGTGCACAGCGTCATGTCCATCCGTGCACTTTGGGGGTGCTGAAGTTGGTCTAGGGTTTCTTATGCTCATCGGTGGAAGGCTCGGTGTCACGGTAAAGTCGAGGCTGTGGGTCGCGCTATTTTTATTCTCGGGAATAGCAACGGTTAGGCTGATAAGAATTTTTCTTTCCGACGCAGCTGTTCCAGAGATAATCTACCGAGAACTTGTCGCAGAGGTTATAGTCATCGGTGTTATTTTAATAGGTATTCGGCTTTCATAACTTCCACCTAAATCTACAAAACCAATATCCGCTTTGCCTCAGACGCAGAATAAATGTTTATCTCGAAAGACCTCTCTGCTTTGTGACATCCCAGCTAATGCCGCCAGCTGAAACCCGTCCTGAAATATTCCGCCCCAAACGCCGTTCCATAATCGGTCGCCAAGGCACGAGCGTAAAATCTCTAGCCCGCTCAATGACCGCAAACTTTCCGCTGGGCCGTTCAATGGCCTCGCGATAGAGGCCCTCAACGTCACGGCTTTGCCCCAACTTCGAATAAGATTTTTGCGTTGCCCTCGAAATCTCGCCAGCTGCGTCTCTTAAATCCATTTCCCTCAAGCTATCCAAAGCTTGGCTTGGCAATCGCCCATCTTTCAAAAACTCAAAACCCAAATTCTTCAAGAAAGCTCTGCGCTTTAATAGAGAAGCCTGAACAGACGTGTTCCCAAACTCCCGCACGTCTTCACCGGACAGCGCGTGATCCAACCATGTCACACCCCGCGCATTTTCCATCTGGTCCATGGTAAGTGTGCTGCGCCGTGATATTGCCGCGGGCATGCGTTGGGCTTTCTCCGCTTCATGGCTCTCCGCGCGCGCCAAATAATCACTCGGTATTCTCCACATCCTGTCCCGATTTAAGGTGACGAGATTTTTTCGCCGCAGGGCTTCAAGCCGTCTGACATGGGCGCGCGCATATTCCTGCGATATATTTCCGCCCTCCGTGACATGAAGCGCCTC
>JAHDDC010000033.1:5386-32984 GCA_020629545.1 Hellea sp. | reverse complement strand
GTTTCGGAAACGGGAGTGGGATCAACCTTCTTTTTCGAATTGACGCTTCCTATAGAGAAGAATCTTCCTCAGCCAGTCCTTATAGCGGACAACGATCACATCGATATCAGCGAAAGAAGGTCTGTCAGCTTTGGAAAACGGGTTGCGCCAAAGGCGATTTAGAGACCTGGCAGTTTTGCACTTCCGGGTCTGCGGGTGATTTCAACCTGTCCGCCGCCTGTCGCTAACTCAATGGCTTTCAAACGTTTTGCCTCAGCTTCTGGATCCAGGGGAACGCCAGCACCTGAAACGGCCCGTCCATCTTCCCAGTTTAGAATCCGATTGGCCAGGCTGTCAGTTTTACGTTCAACGCTGTTTTGGCCATCAATTTCGACACGTATTTCCGGGTTTGCTTTTAGGGCTCCAGCTTTGACCAGAAGATATTGCTCCCCCTTTGACGGTTCCGCATCGTCAATGTTTCCGATTAGAGCTTCTCGAGCGGCTTTTTGTGTATAGTTATTCTCGGCAGAAGACTCACCAATGCGCGGAGGACGTAGATTATACTCTGGAGGCACAACTAGCGGCGCCTTCGTCAGAATATTGAATTCGTTTGGCGCAGTTTGCTTAAGGCCAAGGGCCTTAGTGGCAGACGCACAACCAGTAGCGAATAATCCCAGTCCGATAACGGCAGAAAGTCCCAAAACTTTACGAATATCCATATTCGACTCCATAATTTGCCATGTTCTTAACGAAACTCTTCGTCTTCGCCAAGTGACCAAATGTTTAATATCATGAATTTGTTTTTTATTTAGCAGCGCGTTCTTTACGCCAATCCAGAAAAATATCCATTGCGATAAACATAACACCGATGGTGATAGCGCTATCCGCGATATTAAACACCCAAGGAAAGAACGGGAACAATTCATACGCACTGATAAAGTCTGTAACGGCGCCGTGCATAAAACGATCAATACCGTTTCCGATTGCGCCGCCTATGATAAATCCTAGGCCAATGCGGGTGAATGTTTCCGCTGTTTTTGCCAGAACAACCAGCATGGCGATGACCATGGCTGTCGCGAAAATAGTCAGTCCCCATCTTTTCGCTTGTGAATCTCCAGACAACATACCGAAACTGACCCCGAGATTACAGGTCATCGCCCAATCAATTATCGGACTGAAGGCCTTAAAGTAACCTTCTTGTCCGATATAAGGGTTAGTCTCGCAGATGTTAAATGGCAGCCCAAAAATGCCGGTCGCCCATTTTTTACTGAGCTGATCAAACACGATGACAATGGCAGGAATTGCCAGAGCATATACCCAAAATGAGCGGTAAAGTTTCATAAGTTAACCTAACGCTGCGACTGCGGCTGCGTCGCGAGCCGTTATGTCTTCGTCACCGACTGGTTTAAAATATTTCCACGATCGTTCGCACTTTCGGTAGTTCGTATCGCCGGTTAAAGCCGTCACATTGATATTATCTGCCTTAGATGACAGGTCGATATCGCTGATGATTAGCATGTCAGCCAAAGTATCATTTGGACTGGCAGGATCATCATAAATTTCCTTGCGCGTGATGGACAATGCGGCAAGAGCCTTTGTCAGACTATCATCGGATGGCGCCACAACTCTCGCTTCCAAGCTAGAACGAATAGTTCCTTCTTTTCGCAGCGGTTCAATCGCTTCATAGATCGAGGTTCGGAATTCCCGCAATTTTGCCATTTGTACAGAAAGTTTTTCGTCTTTCCACATTTCCGGTGACTCTGGAAAGACTTCCATATGCACAGAACGGGTATCGCTTGGAAAACGGGCTTGCCAAACTTCTTCTGCCGTAAATGCGAGAATAGGCGCAAGCCATGTTGTCAGACGCATAAAAATCGCGTCCATGACGGTTCTGCACGCGCGGCGGCGCGTGCTATCCAATGGATCGCAATAGAGTGCGTCTTTTCGAATATCAAAATAGAAAGCCGAGAGATCGACTGTGCAGAAATTAAATAGGACTGAGAATACCTTTTTGAGATCAAATACTTTATACGCATCTCTGACAATGGCGTCGAGTTCAGTCAGTCGGTGGAGTGTCCAGCGCTCAAGTGATGGCATGTCAGCATAATCTACAGCCTCATCAGAGCTGTAGCCGTCAAGCGCGCCAATCATATAACGTAGCGTATTTCGGAGCTTGCGATACGCATCGACATTTGTCTGGATGATTTCTTTACCGATTTTGAGATCTTCTGTGAAATCTGATGACGCTGTCCATAGACGAATGATCTCCGCGCCATATTGTTTGGTCAGATCAAGCGGACTCATTGTATTTCCAAGGGACTTGGACATTTTATATCCCTTTTCATCGACGACAAATCCATGGGTCAGAACATTGTCATATGGCGCTTCCCCATAGACAGCACAGCTTTCAAGCAAAGAGGATTGGAACCAACCGCGATGCTGGTCGGTTCCTTCCAGATAAAGATTGGCCCGATTGGGAAGTTCGTCACGGGTTTTCAAGCAAAATGCATGGGTACAACCTGAATCGAACCAGACGTCGAGAATGTCATTGACCTTTTCCCAGCCTGTTGTGTCCCCACCCATAAGATCTGAAAGAGGCGTATCAAACCATCCATCCACACCTGATTTGGCAACTGCGGCGAGTATCCTCGCATTGATTTCATCTGCATCGTCGCGTTCTGTATGGAGGCGTCCGTCCTCGTGAACGATTAAGGTGATTGGAACGCCCCAATTCCGTTGGCGCGAGATCAGCCAGTCTGGCCGGTCTGCTACCATCGTTTTTAGTCGGTTTTGTCCACGCGGTGGATAGAAGCCCGTATTTTCAATCGCGTTGAGGGCTTTCTCGCGAAGCCCCGCTTTGGACATAGATATAAACCATTGCGGCGTCGCGCGGCGTACTACAGGCGCTTTAGAACGCCAGCTGTGAGCATCACGTAACTTAAGGAATCCGCGTCCTAAAAGCATGCCGCATTCGATCAATGCTTTGATCGCTTCGCCATTAGCCTTTCCGTCTTGACCGCGTTTTTTGGCCCCGCCAGTCGTCCGGATTACATCCAGCCCAACAAAACGGCTAGGCATGACATCTGTGTAACAACCCGCATCGTCCATGGTCATAGGTACAGCCGAGTCGCCTCCCAGAGCCTCTACCTTTGCTGTGTTTGCCATCCAGACATTAAAATCGTCCTCACCGTGGGACGGGGCTGTATGCACAAATCCAGTACCGGCTTCTGCGGTGACGTGGTCACCAGAGAGCATGGGAACAGGGAAGCTATATTTGCCTTCATTTCCATCCATATCTTTTAGAGGGTGATCGAGGACCATGTCTTCAAGCGCGGAGGCTGGAACACTATCGAGACGATCTGCTGATTTGATCAAGCTTGCCTTGGCAACTTGTTCCCAAAGATCATCAGCCACAATCAGGCGATCGCCAGGTTTTGACCAGGGCTCAAATTCTGTCTCTTCCATTTCCGAAATCTGATATAGACCATATTTTATATTGGCCGAGTAACAGACAGCGCGATTAGCCGGGATCGTCCAAGGCGTTGTTGTCCAGATCACGATATGGCTTTCTGTGCCGCGAACCGGAAATTTCACATAGATCTGCGTCGCTTTGCGTTCGTGATATTCGATTTCGGCTTCGGCAAGGGCGGTCTGTTCCACGGGTGACCACATGACAGGTTTTGATCCACGATAGAGTTGTCCAGTCTTGGCGATCTTTAAAAGCTCTGCACAAATATCGGCTTCGCTTTGAAATTTCATGGTTTTGTAAGGGTTGTCCCATTCCCCTATGACACCCAGGCGTTTAAATTCTTCACGCTGAATATCAAGCCATTCGGCGGCATATTCTCGGCAGCGTTTGCGAAACTCATTTGGCGGAACGTCTTCTTTCGAGCGCCCTTTCGCGCGAAACTCTTCTTCGACCTTCCACTCAATCGGAAGGCCGTGACAATCCCAGCCCGGAACGTAATGGGAGTTGAACCCTAGCATCTGATGGGACCGTGAAATGATGTCCTTTAGAACCTTGTTCATCGCCGTACCCATATGAATATGGCCATTGGCATAAGGCGGGCCGTCGTGAAGAATCCAATGGGGTTTATCGGCTGACTGTTCGCGCAGGCGCTCAAAAAGGTTGATTTTATTCCAGTATTCCAGCCATTCAGGCTCTTTCTTTGGTAGGCCTGCCCGCATCGGAAAGTCGGTCTTTGGTAGAAATAAGGTATCGCGATAATCGCGTTTCGTTTCTGTCATTTTTGTCTCGGAAATTTATGTTGAATGAAGGGCGCTATTCCCGGCATGGTTTCGCTAATTAGACTAGGAACATGCCGGGCCGATAATTCGAACCGGAATTCGTATGGCCTTTGATATCATTGAGGAATTCAACATCAGAGGTGGCGTATCACAGCCCTGTAAAATGTCAAACAAGAGAAGCCCGAAATCGACTAATTTCCGTCTTTCTCGTCGTCGGATGCGTTTGATGTGGCGGGGGCGTTTCCCTTTGCAGAGCTGTAGGGAATGCCATCAGCTTCCAATTTGGCCTTAATGTTACGGATACGGTGCTGGCTGACGGGGTGGGTCGAAAACCAGTTGGCGGGATCTGAACCAGAATCGGATTTACTGGCTTTCTCAGTCATTGTCTCCTGGTCCGCTTCACTCTCTTCTGGGGCACCTTCTTTTTTATCGTTTTTGTCGTTGGTTTTGGCTTTTTCCGAAATAGCGAGGCCTTCGAGCTTGGTAAAGAAATCGATTAGACCATGGGCCGGCAGATCGGCGGCTTTCAATAGCTCATAGGAATAGTTATCTGACTCCATTTCATGCTTGCGTGAAAATGACAATGATAAGAGCGCAGAGCCTTCCAGTATTGCATCCTCCAGCAGCGGGCCCGCATCGCCTGCAATCATGGAAATCATGGAAGCTGCGCCGAGCGCGCGATAGAGCTGTTTTAAAGAATGCTGATGCTCGACATGGCCAATCTCATGCGCCAAAATCGCCGCTAAAACATCGTCGTCAGGAAACTGAAAAACAAGTTCATCTGTGACAACGATCGTTCCGCCGGGCAGGGCAAAGGCATTAGGGCCAATCGTTTCGGCTTTTCTGAAGTTAAGGGTGTAGCGAAATTCTCGGTCTGGCTTGTATTCCGTAAGCTTCGTGTTCCGGGCTTCCAGAAGTTGATCGAAGAGTTTTTGAATTTCTACGCGTCTGTCATGGCTAATTTCGCTCTCATCTAGAGCTAATGCGTCAATCGAACGAAGTGAATTTTTGTCAATCGAGTACAAAGCCTCATCTGGCGTCAGCGCCATTCCAAGCGCTATTAAAAGCGGTATAACCAGTCGATAAAGTCCAAAGGCCATAAACGGCGTGACGATCGCTATGGGAATGAGATGCCAGCCTGTTTTTTCGGTTTTGGACAATGTTTTCCAGAATTTGGAATTGTTGAGATTGTCGACTTTTTCCAAGTCATCAGACTCAAAAATGCGTCCGTCTGGAAACCTAATTTTACGACGGACGGACCCTAAAGGCGGGTCTATCTTCATCTCCTGTCGGGCACATAAATGCCTTTGCCCGTCGATATCTTCAACATAGACATCAGATTCATTCACAATGATTTGACAAGGCGTGTTTTGTCCCGATTGAGACTCGAAGATTTGTCCTTTGATCTTGATCTGCATCTAAATCCCCAGATCGATGTCAAAGCCTTCAATGTCAGCATATTCAGCGGCTGTCACGCCATGACTTTCTATAACTTTACTGGAGTATCCGCCGAGATCGCCGCCAGCTAGAACTTCGGTACAGGACGCCATATATCGCGCGAGTCTGACCCGCCCCCACGGCACCAAAAGCCCCAGAGTCAATAGCGCGGCCAGAGTATTAGTCACCACAATGAACACATAACGCGGTGCTTTGACGGTTGAAATGAATTCATGTCGACCATCAAGAACGGCATTGTTGAATATAATGTTTCGGACTGCGGCTTTGTAGATCATGCCAACACCAAAAAACGATAATATCGCCAGCACATAAGCTACCATAAGTGGAATAATGATAAGAGCCGCCGCCATATCTTCACTAAAATCTATGCCAATCGCTTCTACAATGCCTCCGCCAATCATCATGATGGCACCGATGAACATGAAGACCGCAATAAAGGCAACAAATCCAAAGCCTATTGTTGCGAGAAACCAAGGATAATATTCACCCACATCGGCGTCGAACTCAAATGAACGGTCCCCGTAAAAATGATGATTAGTTGTATATCTGTTTTGAGATAGTGTCACAAATGGCTTGGTCAGGTTTAGGGTAAGCCAGGACAGAGCGGGGAAAAGAACATAGCTTAAAAATGCCCGGCCTGCTCCGCCTGAAAAATTAAACCTTACATTTCTGTAGCTACTCATTCGTGCATTGAACCGAAGCGCTCTGGAAACGATGAAACCAATAAAACAGATAAATACCGCATACAGGCCGATGTAAAGCTGAAGGGAAACCTGCGACGCAAAATACAGTATGGCCAGAATTGAAACGACAATAAGACGGCCGATTAGAATTTGAATTCCTGTTGCGTGATAATCGAAATTCTGTCCGTCTATAAATGTATTGCCGTAAAAGTATTTCTTATTCCGAACTTTTGCCCAGGCTGAAAAAATTCCAAGGGTCAATATCCCCAGCAGGGCATTTACAATCCAAATACCGAAATATTCAGTAACGTCTCCCTTGAATTCGACCTGATGCAGCGTTTGCTTTGGAGCATCATCGCCGTCAGTCGTGATGATATTTGGAATTTCGTTCATTGTGATCCCCACTTACAGGCAGCCTGCCCGCCGCTCTGGTTTAAGTCAAGAATTCTCAATCTTTTTGATGGATGAGTTCCGACTTAATTCGGGCCAGGGCAAACCCGATATTTTGACGCCGCATATTTTTAGGAAGCTTACGAAGCTTTTGGGCATATTTCGTCGCATATGTCGCCTTGAGATCCATATGCATAGCTCTGATCATATAAAGATGCCCCGCGCGAACGAGAATAAAAAATACAGTGAAAAATCCAGCAATAACAGCTGCATGATTCCGATCATAATTCGTGTGGGACCAAACACGAATAAATATCAGGACGAGTAATAATAATAGAGCTGCGGGTAGCAGGCTGGTTCTCATCCAATAGCGAATTGACAAATAACGCTGTTCCAGGAATTCAGGCGTCATTACGGACCTTCGATATCCGGTTCACCAGGCCAAATAACTATTCGGTGCGGATGATCGTCCTCCTCAATGGTGAGTTCACTGACGACTGCGTTTTGAACGCTCATGCCAACTTCGTGGATTGTTTGACGAGAGCCGCTCACCAGATGATGATAATCCGGTAAATCTTTTCCTTCGGCGACCAATCGATAGGCGCAAGTTTGTGGCATCCAGTGCAATTGATGCACATTCACGGGTGTTAGAGTAACGCAATCTGGAACCAGTTTAGAACGATTTGGATAATCACCGCATTGGCAGGTTTGCGGATCAAAGAGCTTACACACGACGTCTGTGATATATATCGCGCCTGTATCTTCATCTTCTAGGCGAATACAGCAACATTTCCCGCAGCCATCACACAAGCTTTCCCATTCGGCCTTGGTTAGGGCCGAGAGAGTTTTGGACTTCCAAAACGGAGTTTTTTTGGACTTCTTCATGAAACCAACTCTAGCCTATTGCATAATTCTGGGCTAGCTAAATTCTATGGACACATTTCGTGCAGATATTGACGCGGCGAATGACAACCGAATCCAGCGCCGCTGGAAAATTGTTATCGCTATTTTGGTTGCTCTGATTGTTTTTGGGGCTTTTGGATACGTTAAAGCCAAATCCTATTTCTTTGATGGACTTCCAGCTTTGCCGACCAAGGACACGATGTGGGAGATGAATTTACAGCCCAATATGACTCTCAAAGACCCTGATAACACTGTTATCGGACATCGCGGCCCATATGTTGGAAAACCTTTGCGCCTAAATGAATTGCCCAAGGAATTGCCAAATGCATTTCTGGCTATCGAGGACGAGCGCTTTTACGATCATGCGGGCATTGATCGAAAGGCGATCTTGAGAGCTTTTTTTGAAAACACAAAATCTGGTCGAACCGTGCAGGGAGGTTCGACCCTGACCCAGCAATTAGTCAAGAATATGTTGCTAACGCCTGATAAAAATTATCGCCGAAAGTTTCAAGAAATGTGGCTGGCTTATGAAATGGAGGAAGTTCTTTCCAAACCCGAAATTTTAGAGCTCTACCTCAATAGAATTAGTCTCGGAAACCGGACATTTGGTGTTGAAGCGGCCGCGCAACGTTATTTCGGTAAGTCAGCAAAAGACGTAAATCTATCAGAAGCCGCGATGCTCGCCGCGCTTCCCAAAGCGCCATCTCGCTATGATCCAACCCGAAATTATGAGGGTGCTTGGGACCGTGGTAAACTTGTTTTGCAACGTATGTATGCGAACAATATGATTACGATTACTGAATTATCAGAAGCTGAAACTAATCCTCCAGTTTTGCTTGAAGGCGCCAGCGTTGCTGTCGAGCCAAATGCAATCGGACATTTTTTTGATTATGCTGATGAACGCTCGGGTCAACTCGTCGGACACAAGACCAAAGACCTTATTGTCACGACGACAATCGACCCAAAACTCCAATCCGCCGCGCAACAGACTCTCGAAAAAGTTCTTGCCAAGAATAGTAAGTCGAAGAAAGTCTCGGAGGGCGCAATCGTTTTAATCGAGAACGCAACCGGTGAGATAAAAGTAATGGTTGGCGGACGGAATTACGAACAAAGCAAATTTAATCGTGCGGCTCAAGCTCAGAGACAGCCTGGTTCGTCCTTCAAAGCTTTTGTTTATGCCGCTGCGCTAGAGGAGGGCTTTACGCCCGGTACAGTCAGGGTTGATCAACGTGTAACAATTGCTGGGTGGTCACCGGAAAACTATACAAAACGCTATCGTGGGCCAATGACGATACGCGAAGCTCTAAAGCATTCTATCAATACAGTCGCCGCGCAAGTGGGAGCGGAGATCGGCCCTAGCAAAGTGACAGCGCTTGGAAGACGGTTTGGCATTAAAAGTCCTTTGCGGGCCCATTACTCAGTTGCTCTTGGGTCTTCAGAGGTCAATTTGGTTGAACTGACAGGCGCGTATATGGTGTTTGCAAATGCGGGTTTAAAGCGCGACCCATATTTTATCAAAGCCATAGAAAATTCAGCGGGTGAGAATTTGTATAGTTATTCTAAGAGAACTCCGGAACGTGTGTTCGCCAAGATCCACGCTGACCAAATGACCGATATGCTTCGCGGCGCGGTTATGAGCGGAACAGCTCGCGGCGCCCAGCTTGGCAAGCGAGAAGTGGCGGGGAAAACAGGCACATCACAAGATCATAGGGATGCCTGGTTTATTGGATTCACATCAGACTACACAGCCGGCGTTTGGCTCGGAAATGACGATAATTCGACCATGGCAAAAGTGACTGGTGGTCTATTACCTGCGGATGTCTGGCGGGACTTTATGAGGCTTGTCCACAAAGGTAAGACTTTGAAACCTCTGTTAGAGCTCGATGACAGTATAGATGGGGCTCGGGAGAGACGCCGAATGGATTTTTATGCGGGGCTAGTTCAGGAACTCCTTGATGAGCGAAATCTCGCCGCCGGGATTGATATACCAATCATTTCTGATCCGCCAACGCCAGAAGCGTCCAATGGGGTTCAGGGATCTAGACACGGTGGATGAGATAAATTGTTAACCAAACAACTCAATTAGATTTTAACGGCGAATTGTTAGTTTCTCACAAAGTGGGGAACTCCAATGTTACGAAATTTAAGACACAGACCCGAGCAATTTGAACGTCTGTCACGTCAGCATATCGAGAAGTCGAAACTCATACTCAACGCTGCGCTATCCCGGGTTATGAAAAACAAGTCTCAGGCAGAATTCAAACAAGTGCGTTCTGTTATCTTTAGTTTACTGGATTCTTCCGACCGCGCACTCGATGGTTTAAAATACGTTCTGGTAGAAGGACGATTTTTAGACGCGGCTGATGATTTGATGAAATTGTCAGGTAGAATATTAGAGCGACAGGGAAATTATCGATTGAAGGCCGCCTTGATATATGCCCCGTTTGCGCCTCAAAAGGCGTTAAGAGCTTTCGATCTTTCGCGCGATTCTGGGGCAGATATATCACCCCATTATGAACAGATTGCAAGGCTCCACAGGTCTGTTGGCAATAGACAGATGGCCGAAAAGTTTTTTGAGTTAATTGATTTGGTCGATTGATCAAAAAAAAACGCGAGCCCGTGAGCCCGCGTTTCCAATATATTTTTCTTTAGTTAGCTATTGTCTTCCAGCATTTCTGTTCTGAACAGAAGGCCTGCAAGACCTGCACCAATTAGCGGCGCTACAATAAACAACCAGATTTTGCTCATAGCTGGCATGTGGAATAATGCCGGACCAAATGAACGGGCTGGGTTAACTGATGTCCCTGTAATTTTAATGCCAACCAGGTGAATTACCCAAAGCGTTAGACCGATAGCCAGTCCAGCGACGGCTGGGTGTCCACCTTTTTTATGGGTTACGCCTAGAATAGTGACGAGGAATAAGAACGTTCCGACAACTTCGAATACGAATGCTGCTGTCGTGTTATATTCTCCCCCATATCCTGCGCCCCAGCCATTTGTTCCCATTGCGCCAGCGCCATCACCGCCATTTGACGCCATGACATATAAAATGCCGGCCCCAAGCGTAGCTCCGATAAATTGAGCGACCCAATATTTTACCATTTCTCCGCCGGACATACGCCCCGCCATGAAGGCGCCGAATGATACAGCCGGATTAATGTGACATCCGGAAATAGCTCCAATGCCGTAGGCCATGGCTACGATTGCCAAACCAAACGCCGCCGCGATACCAGCGGTCCCTATTTCGGCTCCCGCTATCACGGCAGCACCGCATCCAAAAAAGACCAACGCAGCGGTCCCGATTACTTCTGCAACAATTTTTTTCATGATTTCCTCCCCAAAATTGCTCGGTTAGATTAATTCAAACACAGATTGTTAACAATAGTTAACTGAACAGCACATAAATGGCAGAATTGACGTCAAGAACGGGAAACTGGCTTAAAAGTCGCTATTCCAATCATTGCGACTCAGAGGATGAAAGCGTAAAGACACGCTAGATATTAGAACCAACCCTAGGAGAATGTTTATGGCACGCGCGAAAATCGCATTGATTGGCGCCGGAATGATCGGCGGAACGCTGGCTCATATCGCGGCAAGAGAAGAATTAGGCGATGTTGTCCTTTTCGATATTTTTGAGGGAACCGCAAAAGGCAAAGCGTTGGACCTTTGTGAAGCGAGTCCTGTTTTCGGAAAGGATAGTCATCTGAAAGGCACGAATAATTACGCGGACATTGCGGGTGCAGATGTTTGCATTATCACTGCGGGTTTTCCACGAAAGCCAGGAATGGATCGAGGTGATCTGATCTCTAAAAATCTGGGTGTAATCAAGCAAGTTGCCGAAGGCATTAAGGAGCACGCGCCCAAAGCTTTCGTGATTTGTATCACAAACCCGTTGGACGCAATGGTTTGGGCACTTCAAAAATTTTCAGGTCTGCAACCGCGCAAAGTTGTAGGTATGGCAGGCGTTTTGGATAGCGCCCGTTTTCGTTGGTTCCTAGCTGAAGAATTTGGGGTATCTGTAGAAGACGTCCATGCATCTGTTCTTGGTGGTCATGGCGATACTATGGTGCCTCTGACGCGTTATTCCACTGTCAATGGGGTTCCTCTTCCTGATCTTGTGAAAATGAAATGGACCACTCAGGAACGTATCGATGCAATCGTTGAGCGAACCCGAAAGGGCGGGGGGGAAATCGTCGGTTTGCTCGGCAATGGTTCAGCATTTTACGCTCCAGCCGAGAGTGCGATCGAAATGGCAAAGTCCTATTTGCGTGACAAGAAGCGCATTTTACCATGCGCGGTGAGATTGTCTGGTCAAATCGCCGGTGTCCGGGGACTGTATGTTGGAGCTCCGGCTATGATTGGTGCCAAAGGCGTAGAGAAAGTCATGAATATCCGGCTCAAAAATGATGAGCGAGATATGTTCATGAATTCTGTCAATGCGGTGAAAAAGCTTATCGCCGAATGTGAAGAGATGGATCCGGACCTTAAATCTTAAGCGAAAACGATAAAACCCGCGGTCTCTGAAAGACCGCGGGTTTAGAGGTTCTATGCGAGAACAGGTTTAGTAAAGCCTATGTTCGTAAACTTTTTGTTATTGAAAGTTCAAAACAAATTTAAGGCTGGTTAAGCATTAGAATCTTGCTTTAAGTCCGATGTTAATCGCGTGGGCATCCGTTCCATTGCTAGATACGTTTTGAGGGTTAACAAACGGAATGAAGCCTTTATTGTAGACATATTCTGCACCGATATCGAGATAAGGCGATACAGGATACTCAACACCTAAAACGTGCTGTTGGTTTTTCTTCCAACTCGTCCGGGTTTGACCTGATGGATCCAGAATACTTGTTCCAACGAAGTCATCACCAATATTGCCCCATGTACCGACAGCCGAGATCGCAATCCTTTTGCCGTTCGGAAGCATTGGCTTGATACGAGCCTGAGCGACGAGAACGTCCAAGTTTTGATCAAAGTTGATGTTATCGATATCTGTTGTTGAGCCAGTTGGGTCATTCAAATACTGAGGAAGCGGTGTGCCATCAGGCGTTTGCGGAATTGCGGCCGCCCAAGGTTCCAGCGTTGTTGTGTACTCGACCATAACATCAAGCAATTCACTGTTATATTCTGCGAACGCATTAACCGCGCTGTTGCGATACTGAATGAAGTTTGCTGGAGGCGTCCCATTATTGATTCCTCGGAAGGTATGAGCTGTCCAATTGTTACGATAAATCGTATCATGGAGATAACCACCACCAACGGTAAAGTATCCTTTGCCGATATCGAATTCTTTTTCGATGTTAAACGCGTAGTTACCAAGATTGTTTTCTTCGCCTGCATAGGCGGTGCGCAACTGACGACCCGCTGAGAAAGCCGAACCAGTAATCTTTAAACCGTTTTTGTAGTATCCGAGCTCAAGGACTGGCTGGTCTGAAACGGACCAGAAATAGTGTTGTGCTTCGGTATGCGTGAATGGATTATATCCATCAAAGTTACCAAAATCGATGGTTTTGCGGCCAAACGCGGCATAGAATGGCATTTTCTCAAGGTTACCCAAAACGACAAATGCTTTTCTAAGCTGTAACTCATCTTGATCTGCACCATACTCAGTTTCCGAATATTCGGGCTGAAGATAAACGGTTGTCCAGTCACCGAATGCACCGGTAAATGAAAGGGCCGCATTATTAATTGCAAATACGCCGGATTGTGTGTCCGTATTTGGCGAGAAAAACGGAAATCTTGACAGTAGCGGGAATTGACCTGGTGTATCAGTGTTTTGCCACATTAGACCACCTTTGAGGCCTGCGCCGATTGTCAACGAGTTCTTTGGAAGTACTCCAGTCGCTCGATTTACCAAAAGGGTGAGGGACTTGCCCGTCGTATTTTCCTGCCAATCCAGCATATCAGCTGTATGATACGGATTGGTCTGAATTCTCATGCTGCCGACATTCATGTGTCTGCCGATATCGCCGTGGAATTGATTGGCTGCTTGTCGGCTATATGTTACGCCATGGGTTCCCGCGAGACCGCGTAGTCCTTGACTATTTGTTTCTGATGAAACGTAAGTATAGCTGCCATCCGGCATCTGGTAGTAAACAGGCTGGGCATTTGACTGCACCGGAGCCTGATTTTGCACCTGGTAGGTATGGCTTTCAGCATATTGAACTGGCATCTGTTGCGCTTGTGGCTGTTGCATATAATAGCCTTGGGTCGCCTGTTGATCTGCCTGAACATATGCTGTGTTCACATATTCATATTCGATCGGGAATGCCCCGCGCAGACTGACTGCATTATGGTTCGCAGCGACAGGTACAGTGACGCTCGCGAGCGCGGCTGACGCCAATAATATGTACTTTGTACGTGTTTTCATGATTAAGCCCTCTTTATGCACTTCGGATGTTCTCAACATCCACTCCGTGTTCCCTAACTTTTCGGTAAAGTGTTGATCGCCCTATGCCGAGACGCCTTGCAATCTCGGACATATGGCCGCCATAGTTTGAAATCGCGAACTCTATGAGATCACGTTCAATTTCTTCAAGCGTACGCAGATGTCCGTCACGGTCTAAGAAACGTACTTTTTCGTCTGTGACATCTGTGCTCGTATGAGACAAAAGCGACGAGAAACTTTCATCTGCTTTTGATGTAAAATTCGGAAGCTCACCTGATATTTGTGGGAAGTCTGACGGTTTTAATGTGACGCCATCGGATAGAATCATAGCTCGAAATATTGCGTTTTCGAGCTGCCTCACATTGCCCGGCCATTCATATGTTTTGAGCATATCAAGTGTTTCGTGCGTGGCGCCGTTGAGACTCATGCGCTCTTGAGCATTAAATTTCTTCAAAAAATGATCGAGAAGCGCTGGAATATCTTCTTTTCTATCGCGAAGGGACGGAACCTGAATCGGAAAGACATTTAAGCGATAATAAAGATCTTCTCTAAAGCTTCCGGCTTTAACACTATCGGCCAGATTTCTGTTGGTTGCCGAGATTATTCTCACATCGACTGAAACTGGGCGTTTTGATCCAATAGGATCAACTTCGCCTTCTTGTAAGACACGCAATAATTTCACCTGCATATCGAGAGGTAACTCACCGACTTCGTCCAAGAAAAGTGTGCCGGAGTGAGCTTCTTGAAATTTACCTAAATGCTTCGCATTTGCGCCTGTGAAGGAACCTTTTTCATGGCCAAACAAGATACTTTCGACCAAATTTTCGGGAATTGCTCCGCAGTTCACAGTTACAAATGGACGATCTGACCTTTCGGAGGCGCCTTGAATGGCTCTGGCAATGACTTCTTTACCAACGCCGGACTCTCCCGTGATTAAAATTGGAATATTGGCGCGTGCTCCGCGTTCACCCATGGCAACGACACTGCGCATAGAAGAGGCGCTACCGACCAGATCTGAAAATGTAAGACTGCCGTCTGATGTTTTCTTTAGACGGGTAACTTCGCCAACCAGAGTGTTAAGTTCAAGCGCGTTTCGAATAGAGACGATGATGCGCTCGGGGCCTGCTGGTTTAACAATAAAGTCGCGGGCACCGGATTGCATCGCATTTACGACGGTATCGATGCTACCTTTGCCTGTTAAAACGATAACCGGAAGTTCGGCCCGCTTCTCTTGAATCATCTTGAGTGTATCAATGCCGTTTGTTCCGGGCATGATTAAATCAAGCAAAACGACATGGATGTTTTGACCTTCTGTGCCAAAGATCATGGACAGAGCCGCATCACCGCTATCAGCTTGTAAAGTTGAAAATCCGCTTTTTTCGACAACTGCCTGAATTAACCGCCGTTGTGTCGGATCATCGTCAACGATGAGTACCGTTTTTCCCATTTAATTCACCTTTTTTCGGGCCAGTTCTGACCTCTCGCCGGGTATTCCCGGTCGTTAGCGTCGCAATATGGGACAAATGAGTAAAAATGATCTTAAAGACGCAAATAAAAATAATAGGTGCGACAGCTATTCCCTTGAGAGCCTAATTCGCGCGTGTTAGGAAATCGATAACTCTACGAATAAATGGATTATAAATCATGGCTGGAAGTCACTCCGATTATAAAAAAGGCGAAATGGAAGTCTCAGCGCAGCGCGGAACTTTTGACGGATTTATGGGGCTCACGATTTATGGTGGTTCGCTTATCGGACTAGCTCTATTATTTGCGATATTCACAGTTGGCGGCGTTGGTTTATCATGGCCCCCCGCACTGTTGCTTACTTTAATAACGGGAATTGTGATTGGTATCGCTCTCAAACTCAAAGGCGCATGGTATGCATCAATTATTATGCTCTCAATCGTGACAGCCATCGGATGTCTTATATTTTCCTTGGTGATCTAAACTTATAAACTTACATATACAGCGCATGACAATTCTCTAACCCGAAAAATAAAAGGAAAATGGGTGAAAATAGCTGTATTAAAAGACGCGAGCGACACTGAAGCTCGTGTGGCCGCTACTCCGGAAACGGTGAAGGGCTATGTGAACTCTGGTCACAAGGTGAATGTTGTTAAAGGCGCTGGTGAACCTGCGAATTTTCCCGATTCAATGTATAAAGAGGCTGGCGCAAGCATAGTTGCTTCCAACTCCGCAGCTGCCAAAGATGCAGATCTCGTTTTTTCGATTACGGGCGGTGGAAAGAAATTAATATCAAGTCTTAAAAAAGGTGCCGGGATAACAGGTCTTCTGAGCCCAACTGACAATATGGATTTCGTTAAGGCTTGTGCAAAGGCTGGCGTAACAGCTTATGCGCTAGAATATATTCCGCGGATTTCGCGCGCCCAAAGTATGGACGTCCTGTCAAGTCAGTCAAACTTATCTGGTTATCGTGCGGTTGTAGAAGCCGGCTCTATATATGGCCGCGCTTTTCCAATGATGATGACGGCGGCTGGAACTGTCGCGCCTGCAAAAGTCTTTATTATGGGAGCAGGTGTAGCTGGTCTTCAAGCTGTTGCGACGGCTCGCCGTTTGGGTGCTGTTACGACAGCGACAGATGTCAGGCCTGCCGCTAAAGAACAGGTCGCTTCCCTTGGAGCTAAGTTTATCGCGGTCGAAAACGAAGAGTTTAAAGAGGCCGAGACGGCTGGCGGATACGCAAAACAAATGTCGGAGGAATATCAAAAGCTTCAAGCTGAGCTTACTGCCACACATATTTCCAAGCAGGATATTGTTGTCACAACAGCGTTAATTCCTGGTCGGCCGGCGCCAAGACTGATCGACAAGAACATGATAGCTTCAATGCGCCCGGGCTCAGTGATCGTTGACATGGCGGTTGAACGCGGCGGCAATGTTGAAGGATCTAAACCGGGTGAGATCATCACGACGAAGAATGGTGTGAAACTTGTCGGTCTTTTGAATTGGCCGTCCCGGATGGCCTCCGATGCATCGAATATGTTTTCGCGCAATCTCAAAAACTTTTTACCACTTGTAACGGCTGAGGACGGCAGTTACGCGCCTAACTGGGACGACGAAATCGTTCAGGGTTGTGCGCTTACTCGCGATGGTGAAATTATTCACGAACGCCTGAAGTAGGAGACGCTCAATGTTATCTTTACTTATCTTGGCAGGTGGCACAGCCGTCAGCCCATTTGTTTTCCAATTTGCAATTTTTATTCTGGCGATTTTTGTTGGATATTACGTGGTTTGGTCGGTCACACCTGCGCTTCATACGCCCTTAATGGCTGTGACCAACGCGATTTCGTCGGTTATTATTGTTGGCGCTTTGATTGCAGTAGCCGCTGGCGTTTCAAGTGGATCGAAAGTCTCGACATGGACTGGCGTCGTTGCGGTTGCGCTCTGTGCGGTTAACATTTTTGGCGGCTTTCTGGTCACACAAAGAATGCTCGCCATGTACAAGAAGAAGCAGAAATAGGGGGCGACCATGGCATTATCAGCAAATCTGGCCGCAGGCCTATATACAGTTTCCGCGGTATTATTCATTTTGGCGCTACGCGGGTTATCATCTCCTGTAACTTCGCGCCGGGGCAATATGTTTGGTATGATCGGCATGTTGATTGCGATCACGACAACACTTCTTTTGATTGGAGCTAACGGAAAATCATTCGCTCTAATAGGAGGCGGTTTGGCCGTCGGTGGAATTTTGGGAGCATTTATTGCCCGAAAAATTCCGATGACCGATATGCCTCAGCTCGTGGCGGCTTTTCACTCATTGGTTGGCCTTGCCGCAGTGCTAGTTGCGATAGCCGCATTCTATAGCCCTGAGGCTTTCGGAATTATGACGGATACGGGCATTAAAGGTTATAGCCTTCTTGAACTTGCTCTTGGTGCTGCAATCGGTGCCATTACATTTACGGGTTCTGTTATTGCCTTTGCAAAACTTAATGGAAATATGTCTGGTGCCCCCATCCTGCTTCCGGCTCGGCATTTTCTGAATCTGGCTTTGGCGCTTGGCGTTGCTGTTTTGATTGGGATGTTGATGAAGTCCGGGGGCGATAATGCCATGCTTCTATGGGGTATAATTGGGCTAACTCTTGTCCTGGGTATTACATTGATCATTCCGATTGGCGGCGCAGATATGCCTGTCGTGGTGTCTATGCTAAACTCATATTCCGGCTGGGCTGCCGCGGCTCTTGGATTTACTTTGGGTAACCTCGCTCTTATCATCGTTGGGGCGTTGGTGGGTTCATCCGGCGCCATTCTGTCATATATTATGTGTAAGGGAATGAACCGCGGATTTTTGAATGTAATTCTGGGCGGTTTTGGAGCCGAAGCTGGCGCGGCTGCGTCGGGGGCGCGAGAAGAACGCCCTGTTAAACGCGGCTCGGCCGAGGATGCCGCATTTATTATGAAAAATGCTTCCAAAGTCATCATTGTCCCTGGTTATGGCCTAGCGGTCGCTCAGGCCCAGCATGCTGTGCGCGAGATGGCCGATGCACTAAAAGAAGAGGGGGTCGATGTCGATTACGCTATTCATCCGGTTGCCGGGCGCATGCCCGGCCACATGAATGTTCTTCTGGCCGAAGCTAATGTTCCGTATGATGAAGTGTTTGAACTCGAAGACATCAATTCTGAATTTGCAAATGCAGACGTAGCTTTTGTCATCGGCGCCAATGATGTGACGAATCCGGCGGCGAAGACCGACCCTCAAAGCCCAATTGCGGGTATGCCGATTTTGGATGTGGATAAGGCTGCAACCATCTTGTTTGTGAAAAGGTCTTTATCTCCGGGGTACGCTGGGATCGATAATGATTTATTTTATGATGATAAAACCATGATGTTATTGTCAGACGCAAAAAAAATGGTCGAAGAGATTATAAAGGCGCTTTAAGCGCCTTTTTTGTGGGGTGAGAAATATGCGTTGGTTGCTTCGTATTCTGGGTCTGGTTCTATTCTTATATTTGACTGGTCTGGTCGCTATTGTTTTGATGCAGCGAAAATTTATGTATTTTCCGCCGTCTGGGCATCAGGGTCTTGAATCAACCAGTTTAATCTCGATGAATGCGGTTGAAATCGATACATCGCATGGGGATACGATTGCGGCCTGGTGGCATCCTCCGGAAGCAACGGAGACTGTCGTTATATTTTTTCACGGCAATGGATCATCTGTTTTTGATGGCCAGTATATTTATGCCCATCTGATTGAGCAAGGCTTCGGCGTTCTAGGCGCGGAGTACCCTGGATATCCAGATGCGTCAGGGTCGCCATCGCAAACGAGTATTATTTCTGCAGCTCAGGCTCAATTTGATTTTATTGTAGATCAGGGCATTTCGGCCGAGTCTATTCATGTATACGGAACATCCTTGGGCGCGGCTGTCGCGACCCATCTTGCATCATCACGCCCAATTGGAAAGTTGGTACTGGAAGCTCCGTTTAACTCTATGGTGGATATGGTCAAAATGCGGATGCCCATATTTGGTTTTAAAACTCTGGTAAAAGATAAGTGGGAAAGTGGTCAGCATTTGAAAAATGTTGACGCTCCAATGCTTTGGCTGCACGGGACTAATGATCGTGTTATTCCGCATAGCCAGGGTCAGAAACTATATGACAGTTATGCGGGCGAAAAATCCGAATATACCATAATTGGCGGAACGCATGTGGATCTTTGGATATCGGGTGGACGTGAACGCATCACAGAGTTTTTGAAGGACAGTTCACGGGTTCAATAAATAACGAGGACCAGGCCCAGTTTTTCCGGCGTCGTCTTCACTGTTATATATAGCGCAGACTTTTAGTGAGAGGCAGCCACAGCCGATACAGCCATCAAGCTTATCTCGTAATCGGGTCAACCCGATTATCCTTGCGTCGATATCTTGTCTAAAGTTTCGACTGATTTTTTCCCAGTCTTTCTTTGTGGGCGTTCGATGTTCCGGAAGATGGTTCAATTGCTCTGCGATTTCTGCCAACGAAAATCCTAACTTCTGAGCAATTATAATAAAGGAAATTCGCCTGATATCTGAGGCTTTAAATATTCGCTGGCCGCCAGAATTTCGCTCTGATTTTACCAGTCCCTTGTCTTCATAAAACCGTATAGCTGAAACGCTAATGCCGGTGCGTTTGGCGACTTTTCCGATTAAATAACCCATTTTCAAATATCCTAAAAATAATTCTTGACCTCAAGTTAAGTTGAGGTCGTAGCGTGTTTTCATCATTTTTACAATTGTGGAGAAAACCATGACCCATTCCATCCTTGAACACGTAAATCTAACGGTCAGCGATGCGCACGAAACCGCAATGCAATTGTGCAAGCTATTTGATTGGAAAATTCGCTGGTCGGGTCCGAGCCTCGGCGGCGGCACAACATATCATGTTGGAAGTAAAGACAGCTATTTAGCCATTTATAGTAAAGGAAGCCCTGAGTGGGCGGATACTCCGAGTTATAATACGATAAATGGTCTAAATCATTTAGGAATCGTCGTTGATGATCTCAAAAAAATTGAGAGCCGGGTTATTCAAATGGGGTTCAAACCAACCAATCATGGTGACTATGAACCTGGTCGTCGTTTCTATTTTGAGGACAATGACAAAATTGAATATGAGGTAATTTCATATGCCAATAGCTCGCGAAAACATAAACGGAGTTTTGGTCAATATTTGAGTGAAATCGCCATGGCCGGAATTATGAGATAACAGTAGCATTGAGGAATCTGTGCAGCCAATGGTTTCATCGCAATTGGCGCGATATCCATAGCGTCCTTTTTCAAGTTGATAATAGCTTTTTGACCTTAATGGCATTCAATTTCATAAATTTCTTGTAGCAAAGTTGAAAGAGTTTATGCAAACTGAACATAAGTCGCGGCTAGCGACACATATCCGATAGCTTACTAAGATTGCTTCATGACGACACCACCACTTTCTATTCAGAACATTTCGAAATCATTTTCTGGAAAAACCGCTGTATCAGATGTGTCATTTGACGTGCAGCCTGGGGAGATCATTGGTTTTCTTGGGCCAAATGGAGCAGGTAAGACGACGACTATTCGCATGGCACTAGGCCTTATTAAGCCGGATAGCGGAACGGTCCGCTTGTTTGGCAGCGAGCCAGGACCGCAATCCTTTGGCCGAGTTGCCTTTTTGCCGGAGGAACGCGGGCTTTATAAAAAGCAGACCGCTCGCGAATCTATCGCACACATGGCGCGCCTGAACGGGATGAAAGCAAGAGATGCATTCCCCTTGGCTGAAAAGTTGTTAGAGCGATACGGTCTTGCGGAAGCCAAACGTAAAAAAAATAAAGACATGTCAAAAGGCATGGCTCAAAAAGTTCAGCTCTTGGCTGCCATAGCTCATGATCCAGAGTTTTACATTTTGGATGAGCCATTTTCCGGCTTGGACCCCGTCAATCAGCAAGTTCTTGAAAACATGGTTAGGGAAATTGCTGAGCGCGGTCGGACGATAATTTTCTCTACCCACGTAATGGAACATGCGGAGCGTCTTTGCGACCGTATAATATTAATATCTGGTGGACGTAAGGTTTTTGATGGCAGTACAGAGAGCGCACTTGGTCAAGCCCCGAGACGATTAATCATAGGATCGGAAAACTCGGGATTAAAAGATACTATTTCTAATTTTGCCGAGACAATCGAAGACCGGGAGGATGGAGCTCTGACGGTTTATCTAAAACCTGACGCAGATAGTCATTCAATTTTAGAGAAATGTGTGAACGCGAAGATTAAACTTTCACGCTTTGAGCCGAGAAACCCATCTTTACACGAGGCTTTTGTAGCTTTAGTCGGCCGCGACGAAGCTGCCAAAATGCACGAGGACGCACTGTAATGTTGCCTAAGGTTGATTTTCGAAGAACCTATCTTATCGCGCGGCGCGATTTTTTAGGATATGTTAAAACTTGGGGTTTCTGGCTGTCATTTCTGATGCCGTTTCTGTTTGGCGGGCTTGGTTTTTTAGCGAGCTCAATGAACTTAAATGTAGAGCCTGTCCGGTATGAAACCATACTTGATGAAACAGGAAAATACGGCGAAGGCATTATTGCCATGGAAAACGCCAAATGGGAAAAAGCAAGAGCATTGATTGAAGATAATTTACCTCCGTCTATGGCTGAGGAGGGAATGGACCGAGTTCAGTCCAAGGTCATTTTTGTTGATCCGCCTTCTGACAATATGGAAGAGATTAAACTCTATGTAAAAGGTGACAAGACTCTGACTATTGACGGGGAGACAGCTCAGTTAAATGGCGCTCTGCATATTCATTCAGGAAGTGCTGGTCCTATCGTTGATTATTGGTCGACCAATGTAAACAGTAACTATGTGAAAAGGCTCGCATCAGATTTTTTCAAGAAACGAGCAACAGAGGCTTACCTTTCAGGCGGTGGATTGTCATCTAAAGGCCTTTCCGAAGCCAGATCTGGCGCAGCTGAAGTTAACCCCTTTGATCCCTCAAAAGTCAGCGAAGGCGGAGAAGGTGACCAAGCTATAACCGAAACGGATAAAATCCCGTTTTATGTTGCAACGATAGCGAGTGCGATATTGTGGCTAACGATTTTTTCAGGTGCGTATATGCTGCTGACATCGATGCTTGAGGAAAAACTGAACAAGCTTTTGGAGATGATGCTCTCAACGACACGTCTTTCGGAGATCATGCTGGGGAAATTACTCGGCGTTGCCGCGCTGACAATAACGGCCATGCTACCCTATATTTTAATCGGTATAGGCGGCGCAATATTTATCGCATTTGCTGCCGGACCTGAGGTCGCCGAAGGTCTGAGGAACGCCATTTCGCTAAAACTTATCGTTTTCTTTCCGATCTTCCTGCTATTAGGGTATCTATTTTACGGCGCGCTATTTATCGCAATGGGGTCTTTAGCGGAGTCGATGCAGGACGCGCAAACTCTGACCACGCCCATCATGCTCGTACTCACGGCCTGTATACTTGTTGTGCCTTTAGGTTTGAACTCTCCGGATTCTCCGCTTCTGACCTTTGCAGCTTGGTTTCCGCTAAGCGCGCCATTTGCGGCAATTGTACGTTTGCCGCTTGATCCCCCATGGTGGGAATTGGCACTTTCTGCATTTTTCCTATTCTTGTTGTCGATAGCTGTGATCTGGTTGGCAGGAAGGATATTCCAATATGGCGTTATGTCCGGAGCGGGTGTTAAAGGCGTAACAAGTTGGATCAAACGCGTGATTTTTCGCCGCAAGATCTCCGGGTGACCCGGCGGTCTAAAAGCCTTATAAAAAGATATGGACCCAGAAGTTAATCCATCAGAAGCTATTCGCGTTAGGATATTGAACGCGGCAATGCCGCATATTCCATTTGAAGGCTGGACCTCCAAAGCGCTGACCTTGGCTGTCAAAGAATGTGATCTACCCCAAGGCTCGGAAGAATTGTATTTTCCGGGCGGTCCAAAAGAATTGATTGAGTTCTGGGCCTCGCAAAGTGATTTTAAGACGCAAGAGGCTCTGATGGTCAAGGGCATCGCGGATATGCGTATTCGGGATAAAATTACAGAAGCTGTATGGATAAGACTAAATTTGATGCGCGGACAAGAACAAGCGGCGAGGCGGGCGATTTCTCGATTGTCTTTACCTGATGCAATTGGTCAAGGCCCAAGGCAATTATGGTCTAGTGCTGATATGATATGGCGAGCAATTGGTGATACGAGTACGGACGGAAATTATTACTCTAAGCGGGCAATTCTGTCCGGCGTTATTGGATCGTCTGTGATGGCTTGGTTGTCAGATGACACTGATGACAAAAATAAGGCTCGAGCATTTCTCGAAGCCCGCATTGAAAATGTTATGTCATTTGAAAAAGCCAAGTTTTCAGTAAGGAACCAAACAAAAGATTGGCCTGCCCCGGGTGAGCTTTTTGGCAGGCTTAGATATCGCAGGCGAAGACGCCGATATTAAGTCTGATCAGTTAGGTAAAATTCGGTTGTAATGCCCCATTTTCCGACCTGGTCTGCTGTCAGATTTCCCGTAGAGGTGAACCTTAACGGCAGGATCTTTGGACAGATCAACCCATTGAGATGCCTCGCCGCCCAGAAGGTTTATCATTTCGGTTTTGTATTTTGGGTAGGGATCGCCCAGTGGCCAACCCGCTATTGCGCGAATATGCATTTCAAATTGTGATGTGCATCCTGCGTCTTGGGTCCAGTGACCAGAATTGTGAACACGCGGAGCAATCTCGTTGACGAGAAATGACCCATCCGCCAGCTGAAAAAATTCAACAGCCAATACGCCGACATAATCAAGGGCATCTAATATTTTGAGGGCTAAAGTTTGAGCCTGCCCTGAATCATTTTCTGCGGGACAAACACTCCGGTATAATATGTGATTACGGTGCTCGTTCTCGATTAGCGGATATGCTGCGAGATCGCCATTCGTATTTCTGGCGCAAATGACCGATACTTCTCGGTCAAATGGTATAAATTTCTCTGCTATACAAGGAACGGAACCTAAGGACTTGTAGCCCTCCATGGCTTCGGCCTCAGTCGCGGCTATGACCTGCCCCTTGCCATCATATCCCATACGCCGCGTTTTAATAACACATTTACCATCAAGAATCTTAAGGGCCCGTTTAGCATCAAATTCATTGTTTACAGGATGGAAGGGCGCAACGGGGACACCCGCAGTTTCATGGATATAGTTTTTTTCTGTCAAGCGATCTTGTGCCGTATCAAGAGCCTCGATCGGCGGGTATACGGGGGCAGAAACAGCAGCCGCAATTGCCGATTGAGCTGGAATGTTCTCAAACTCATAGGTGACAACATCAACGGATGCTGCAAATGCACCAACGGCTTCTATGTCATCATATTCACCTATCGTCACATTGGAAACGACTTGAGCAGCAGGGCTATTCGGATCCGGTGTGTAGATATGGATTTTAAATCCTAAAGGGGCGGCTGCTAAAGCGAGCATGCGGCCCAGCTGGCCGCCTCCAACGATACCGATCTTTGATCCGGGGGAGAGTATTTGAGTCATAAGCTAGGCTCTATGAAGGCGAAAGACTTACGTTTTCAGTCTGCGTCTTGCGCCAATTCGTTAGATTTTTATCGATAGTTTTATCGCTTAAAGCTAGGATTGAAGCTGCGAGTAGGGCGGCATTTTTGGCCCCAGAATTGCCAATCGCCAATGTGCCAACAGGAACACCGCCTGGCATTTGGGCAATTGAAAGGAGGCTATCCCAACCTGACAGAGCCTTACTTTTTACAGGCACGCCTAAAACCGGTAACGTAGTTAAAGACGCCACCATGCCGGGAAGGTGGGCCGCGCCGCCGGCCCCTGCAATAATGACTTTGACACCATCGTCTTTGGCAGATTTGGCAAAATTAAATAATCGTTCAGGAGTTCTGTGGGCCGAAACCACCTTGGCTTCATATGAAATTCCCAATTCGTCCAAAATATTTGCAGCATGTTCCATCGTAGGCCAATCGGATGTCGACCCCATCACAATTGCAATTGGTGCTGGTGAACTCATAGCTCCCTCAAATTTAATTCATATACCGAACAGGAAGCGCCGGAATGTAAGCGATACCGGCGCAAGGTCAAACCCTTTTCTTCCTAAATTGGAAAATGTTTCTTAACGGAGATGCTGTATTGAGAAGATAAAAAATGGGGGGGAACCGTGAATAGTGTGCCCGCAATAAATGAAAAAGTTGATACTGGGCGCCTCCGGATAGAAGACGCTAAGAATGAGTCAAAGGAAGTATTGCTCGCAGAAATCCTCCGGCTCCGTCAACATGTCAAAGAACTTGAACGCGCTGCTGATACTGATGTTCTTTTGCCGGTTTACAATCGTAGAGCATTCTTAAGAGAGCTTACAAAAGCCCAGTCCTTGTATCATAGATATGAAATAAAAACGGCTTTGCTCTATTTTGATCTCAATGGGTTTAAAGCCGTCAATGATAGATATGGACATGCGATTGGTGATGATCTGTTAATCGATGTTGGTCATGTGCTCCAAAGCAATATTCGGGACTGTGACCTTGTTGCTCGGTTGGGAGGAGACGAGTTTGGCGTTTTGTTGTTTAAAACAAACGTAGAAACAGCGCGTCTTAAAGCTGGGGATTTGAGTCAAAAGATCAATCAAATTCAAGTCAAAATGCCAAATTCGGCCACTCATATTTCTGTCTCGTGGGGGGCCAGCGATGTTGTAAGCGGCATGACCCCTGAGCGTATCATGTCCATGGCCGATAAAGATATGTATCGCCAAAAACGACTGACCCAAACGTCTTAATTAGGCGATGATGTCTGGGGTCAGCTGATTTTCCAAGTAGGATATCTGATCTTTAATAGAAAGTTTGATTTTCTTCATTCGTCGGATTTTCAACACATCCACAACACCCATTTCTTCAAGAGCTTTGATCTCAACATCGATTCGCCGATGCTCTTCTTTGAGGCCGACCAATAGCTCCTTCATCGCGGCTTGATCGGCTTCAACTTCTTTGTCGATATCGTCAGTCGTGTCTGTCACGAATCTCCTTATCCCCCAAATTTAAGTTTACGGAAAATTCAGCGTATCGCAATGAGAGAAGCAACTCGTCGTGACTCTTACGTTAATTTGTGATATGAGAACTTTATTAAAATCCAGGAGGTAAGAATGAAGGTAACGGCTCATTTGAAGGAACTTCAAAACAAACACGCGCAACTGGAAGAAAAAATAAAACGAGAACTCAAACGCGCAAGGCCCGATACACTTTTGCTTACCACACTCAAGAAACAAAAACTGAAGCTGAAAGACCGTATATCCGCAGCTCAACTTGCCTAGATAAGCATTTAAAAGCTATATATTTTTTTGGAACACTACGTTAGACCTAATGAAAATTAGGGAGTAGGTTTTGGAAAAACGGGTTGCCATCGTAACGGGCGGAGCAAAAGGGATCGGCCTTGCTTGCGTTCGTAGATTTCTCGCCGATGGGTATTGTGTTGTCATTGCCGATCAAGATGAAGAAGCCGGGAAATCTGCTCTGGCTGAATTCGAATCACAGTCTGAATTTGTCGAATATTTTGATTGTGATGTTTCCGAAAAGCTTTCGGTTCACAATTTGATTGCAGAGACCTTGAGTTTGTTTGGTCAAATTGATGTTTTAATAAATAATGCCGGAATTGCATTGAAAGGTGGAATTACCGATTTAAGTGACTCCGATTTTGATCGGGTTATGGCTGTGAATTTGCGCGGTGCATTTCTCGTATCAAAAGCGGTGATTGAGCATATGCTTGAAGAAATTGAAAACCGGGAGGACAGGTCCCGTTTAACTGATCGTCCATATAGTATTATCAACATTTCTTCGATCAATGACGAAGTTTCATTGCCAAATTTTCTAGCTTATACCACATCTAAAGGTGGTTTACGTCAGATGACCAAATCCATGGCTCTAGAACTCGCTCCCTTAGGAATCCGGGTCAATGGAATTGGCCCGGGAAGCATAATGACCGATATGCTGAAAAGCGTAAATGACAGTCCCAAAGATAAAGCCAAGATTTTAGCGAGAACCCCATTGGGCCGTATCGGGCAACCCGATGAAGTCGCGAGCGTTGCC
>JAHDDC010000033.1:0-5376 GCA_020629545.1 Hellea sp. | reverse complement strand
AAGACGCAAGTTATGTGACGGGTCAAATCATATATGTTGACGGAGGCCGGCTCGCGCTGAATTATACGATGCCGGTTTCCGAGGAAGAGCTTTAAGTTACGTTTATGACCTTCGCAGATCCTAGTTCTCTGACGGTTTAAACAGACTTTCCAGAGTATGTTCTGTTGGTTTTGGCGCCTCGGCAGGAGCTTCTTCATCAACCGACTTTAACGTTGGACTTTCGTCAACTTTATTTTTGGCGTCAAGCTTTGCTTTCTTAGCTGCCGCCTTCTTGACCATTTCATCCAAATCAATCTGCGAGCAAAGACCCAAGGATACAGGATCCGTCGGGTTAATCGTACTCATTTTCCAATGGGTGCGCTCTCGGATTGCAGTAATCGTAGGTTTGGTTGTTCCGATCAGCTTTGAAATCTGAGAATCGGGGATTTCTGGATGATTGCGAACAAGCCAAGCAATTGCATCTGGACGATCCTGACGGCGAGACAAAGGTGTATATCTTGGCCCTTTCTTACGGCCTTTCCGATTAGAAAGAGAATCGTTTTCGAACACATTGGCTTTCAGCAGATATTTAGAATCTTTTTCTCCTCGTTCGATCTCTTCCCGATCGAGCTGTCCATTAGCAATAGGGTCAGCACCTCGGATGCCGCCTGCAACATCTCCGTCCGCGATTCCTTCCACTTCAAGGATGTGGAGTTGGCAAAACTTAGAAATCTGATCGAAAGTAAGCGCCGTATTGTCAATCAACCAAACTGCAGTCGCTTTTGGCATTAAAATCTGTGTCATATGTACCTCCCCGGACATTCCGAAATTTGGACATTAAAAAAACCCGGCTCAGCCGGGTCGATTTTGAGTTTCCCCGGACATCCCAAGGATTCTTAATCCAAGATAAGCATTTTGAAGCATTTGACAAGGGGGTAGCCTAAAGTTAGCGATTGTGCCTAATTTGAACAGCTTTAACCTATTTGGCGCAGGAGGCATAAATGATTACCCCAAAGGTTGATTTTGTTATCGGCGAGGACTTATATGCTGTGTCCGTCAATGAACTTGAGACGCGAATAACTCTGTTGAATGAAGAAATTTCTCGCCTTGAGGCCGAAATAACGAAGAAATTACGCGAAAGAGACGCCGCGGATAAATTATTTGGGGATTAAGTAAGCCTTGGCTTGGGGCTTGCAGCTTCCTTGAACAATTATGGCAATGGCACGGGGCTTGGGCTGTAATATAAGAGAGAACAAAAAGAGTAATATTATGAATGCCCAAGACAAAAAAATTGACGCTATCGACGCTGCAGCCCGCCAGGCTGAAGGACGCCTTCTGGAATTTACCCGTTCCGAGCTTTTCAGCAAAACCTTTCGCGAAGGCATGGATCTCGTTGAGGAAACAGCGGCCTATTTGGATGGACCCGGGCGGACAGATAGTAAAAAATTATCGCGTGGTGATGCTCTGATTTATGCCTCTCATAGTATGCGCTTGACAACGAAGCTGATGCAGGTTGCCAGTTGGCTTTTAGTTCAGCGTGCTATCAAAGAACGTGAGATGACCATCGGTGAAGCTCGTGATGCAAAATATCGAATTGTAGCAGACAGCAAACCGGAACAAGAATTGTCATTTAAGAAACTAGCTGAGTCCGCCATCTCAACGCCGGCCAAATTGTTAGACTTAATTGCTCGCGCCGATCAGCTTTATGAGCGCATTGCCCGCCTTGATCGTAGTTTGTACGAGTCGATTAATGCGCAGCTGGGCAATACGGTCGCTGATCAGATTAATCTTCTTGAAATTGCCTTTGAAAATAAAAAGTAATTTTACCTTTAACTCGGCAATGAAATCGTGGCTTTCAGGCCCCCAAGTTCGCTTTGATCCAAGGATATGGTCCCCCCATGAGAGCGAATAATATCACGGGTAATTGAAAGACCAAGACCCGTTCCTTCGACATTTTGATTGCGCGCACTGTCAACTCTGAAGAACGGTTTAAAAACGTTCTCATAATTATCTGTAGAAATTCCGGGACCGTTATCTTCCACTATAATTAAATAACGACCAGATTCTTGGCGAATGGTTATTCTTATAACATCCGAATACTTATGAGAATTGGAAATCAAATTTGAAATGGCTCTGGTCATTGCCATGGGCTTAACGGCAACACGGATTTTTTCATCCGAAACGAGTTCAGGCCGGGGATGCGAAGACTTATTGATTATATTTGTCAAATACTCAGCTAAATCGACCAATTCAGAGTCTTCATTGGAAAGACCTTGTGCAAAGTCCAAATATCCATTGAGCATCGTTTCCATGTCTTTGATGTCAGCTCTGGCCGCCCGATTATCTTCGGTATCCTCCAGCATGGCTAGGTGTAAGTTGAGCCGCGTCAGCGGGGTACGCAAATCGTGACTGACGCCAGCAAGCATAGTTGTTCTTTGGTCCATAAAGCGGCTGATCCGCTGCCGCATTTTCAAAAACGATTGTCCGGCAAGACGAACCTCCATAGCGCCAGAGGGTTTGAAGTCGGCGATATCCTGCCCCTTACCAAAGGCGTCGGCGGCCGCAGCCAGTTTAGAGATAGGTTTGGCTTGGTTGCGAATGAAATATATACTGATCAAGGTCAAAAGAACCGAGGCGAGCACAAGCCAGAAAATAAAAACAAATCCTGTTGGAGCAAAGACCCGTTCACGCGGTGCGATAAATCTTAGAGTGCCTTCAGAAACAGAAACACGGATATCTATATGGTTAGGATAGCGCGTCGTATCGAACCAAAATGGATGTTCGAGACTTTGGCTAAGAGCCCGCTGAAGTGTTTTGTCTAGAACTGAAAAAAACGCGCGTCGGTTAGCAATCGGCAGAGGTTCATTTTCGGCAAGCTGCATGGAAAGCTCCATGTGAGGACGAGTCATAGCGTCAAGACGCACAGCTCGGTCGCTCCCGGGGGATTGTTCATAAAGCTCAACTGATAAACTGACATCAGCAGCAACACCGTCAGATAAACTTGCCGTAACCCGAGCCCAATGCGCGTTGAAAAATATATAGGCGACAACGATCTGCATGATCATGACAGGCAAAATAATGATCAATAGCGCCCGACCAAAAAGGGTTTTCGGTAGATATCGTTTGAAAGAAATCAAGTTGGGTTATCGGTCAGGAGCCGGTAACCATGTCCGCGCACGGTTAATATATATTTAGGTTCAGAGGGGCGATCTTCAATCTTTCTGCGAAGGCGAGTCATTTGCACGTCAACAGCACGTTCCGATTTCGCTTTTATCTTTTCTGACAAAGCATATCGGCTGACCGGCGCGCCGCCACATTTTGCTAGAAGGGTAAGGAGCGCTTCTTCGCCCGTTGTCAGACGGACCCGTTCACCGTTTTTATGCAATGTCAGGCGCTGCAAGTCATATTCCCACGGCCCAAAAAGAACTTTGGTTTTTGGTGAGCGAGTTCCTAATCGCCGAAAAATAGCTTCAATTCTCAGGACTAATTCTTCTGGTTCAAAAGGCTTTGACACATAGTCATCTGCGCCTAGCTTCAAGCCTTCAATACGGGATTGGGCCTCGCCTTTGGCGGTGAGTAATATAATCGGAATGTTTCCGGACTTACGGAGCGCGGCGGTAAATTCGAACCCTGTTTCTTCTGGCATCATGACATCTAAAATCACAAGATCATATGTCAGAGTTTTCATTAGTTTTCTGGCATCAGCGGCGCTAGCGGCGACGGAAACACGATAGCCCTGTCGGGTCAGATATTTCCGAAGTAGCTCGCGGATACGGTCATCATCGTCGACAATAAGCAAATGTAATTCGTGTCGCTCTAAAATGTCGGATTCTAAACTCAAAATTAGTCCCAATTGTGCTATTTGAATGGTTGACTTCCCATTATCATAGTCAAAAATACGGGAAAAGAAATAGTATCGCTGAAAAGCCTGAATGAAATGGACGTATTATGATCGAGAAACCCTATCACGACCGAGACGGTTATATTTGGATCGACGGAGAATTTGTGGATTGGCGTGATTCCAAAGTCCATATTTTAACGCATTCTCTCCATTACGGTTCTGCCGTGTTCGAAGGTGACCGAGCCTATGAAGGAAAGATCTTCCGTCTCGATGATCATTCTCGGAGATTGTCTAAGTCCGCGGAACATATGGGATATGAGATCCCATATTCGGTGGCTCAAATAAATAAAGCCTGCGAGGATACATTGGCAAAATCCGGTCTGGGGGACGCTTATGTGCGTCCTTTGGCGTGGCGTGGTTCCGATATGATGGGAGTTGCGTCAAAAAACAATCAGATCCATCTCGCTGTCGCCGTATGGCATTGGGGAAATTACTTCGATGACAAGATGAAAGGAATTAGATTGTGCTGGGCCGATTGGAAGCGTCCTGCACCCGATACTATTCCGTGCAAGTCGAAAGGTGCAGGTCTGTATATGATTTGTACCTTGTCTAAAGATGCAGCTCAGGCCAAGGGATATGATGACGCGCTCATGCTCGATTATAAGGGCCGGGTCGCCGAATGCACCGGCGCACATATCTTTTTTGTCCGAGATGGTGAATTACATACGCCGACAAATGATATTCTTCTTGAGGGCATAACGCATGATACAGTTCTCAAGCTCGCGGCGCGGCGCAGGTACAAGGTCTTCAAGCGCGACATTTATCCTGCGGAATTACCCCATTTCACCGAGTGTTTCGTGGTGGGAACGGCCGCCGAGGTTACACCTGTTAGAGAAATTGCAGGGATGAATTACACGCCAGGTGAAATTTGCCACGCGCTAGCGAGTGATTATGATGAGCTGGTGCGCGAAAAAATCAGTCTTTAAGAGACGCTCTTAAATACAGGCTACCCGTATACACGGATAAAATTGCTGCGACCCATAGAAACGCCGTTCCAATTCGGAATAAGATATCGGTAGGTGTGTTATGAAGCGCGCCTTTGGTTAAGGCCGCGCGCGTAAGTACGAACAAGAACACAGCAATTGCCAGCATTTCGCAAGCGGTTTTCCATTTGGCAAGGTTGGTCGGGGGCATCGCCCTGGATTTCAGAGCCGCGTGCTCCCGAGCGCCTGATACCAAGATATCTCGCCCTATGATCGCCAGGGCAGGCGCCAAGATAAACCATAGGCCATTGTAAGCAATTGCGATACCGATCAAGCTTGCGGCAACCAAAAGCTTATCAGCAATTGGATCGATCATTCGTCCAAAGTCTGACGTCACATTCCATTTCCGGGCCCAAAACCCGTCAAGGAAATCAGTAATACAAGCCAGAATAAATAAACCGAATGTTGCGACGGGGACTATGACGGACGAAGCTGTTCCTGATGCTGTAACCAGAATTCCCGCGACTAATACCGGGATCGACACTATCCGGCTAATCGTCAGAATATTCGGTA
>JAHDDC010000109.1 GCA_020629545.1 Hellea sp. | reverse complement strand
AAATAGGGGTTCTTTTCCTGCTTTTTGCACTATATACCGCTCGGCAAGGAGAAAATTCATGAGACAGATCGGACATTTTATTGACGGCGCAAACGTGACGGGCAAATCGGGCCGCACTGCCGATATTTATAATCCCAACACAGGTCAGGTTCAGGCACAAGTCGCGCTGGCGACGCCGGCCGAAGTGGACGCGGCTGTGGATAGCGCCGAAGACGCTCAGCGCATCTGGATGAACACGAACCCGCAAAAACGCGCTCGAGTTATGTTCCAATATAAGCAACTCCTGCATAAACATATGGACGAGCTGGCCGAACTGCTCTCGCTCGAGCACGGCAAAGTCGTCGCCGATAGCCGCGGTGATGTCATGCGCGGCATTGACGTTATCGAATTTGCCTGCGGTATCCCGCATAACCAAAAAGGCGAGCATACTTACGGCGCTGGCCCCGAAATTGACGTCTATTCCATGCGTAAGCCCTTGGGTGTAGTCGCCGGTATCACGCCCTTTAATTTCCCGGCCATGATCCCGTGCTGGATGTTCGGCATGGCCATCGCCACCGGTAATGCCTGTATCATCAAACCCTCCGAGAAAGACCCGTCCGTGCCCATGCGCCTGGCGGAGCTATTCGTCGAAGCCGGCGGACCAAAAGGTCTCCTCAATGTGGTCAATGGCGATAAAGAGGCCGTGGACGCTCTCTTGCAACACCCGGAAGTCAAAGCCATCAGCTTTGTAGGCTCTTCTGATATCGCCCATTATGTATTTGCTGAGGCCGCCAAATACGGCAAGCGCGCCCAATGTATGGGCGGGGCGAAAAACCACGGCATCATCATGCCTGACGCCAATATGGAGCAGGCCGCCAAAGATATTCTAGGCGCCGCTTACGGCTCTGCCGGAGAACGCTGTATGGCTCTGCCGGTTGTGGTGCCTGTTGGCGAAGGCACGACAGAAAAATTCCTCAAGGCCTTTATGCCAAAACTTGAGGCCTTGCGCGTCGGCACTTCCACCGACCCAGATGCTGATTATGGCCCGGTCGTGACAGCGGCTCATAAAAAACGGGTTGAGAGCATGATCGATATGGCCGTGGAAGAGGGCGCCGAAGTTCTGGTCGACGGTCGCGGTTTCTCACTTCAGGGCTATGAAGACGGCTTCTTCATCGGGCCGACACTGCTTGATCACGTCAAGCCCGGCATGACTACTTATCACGAAGAGATCTTCGGGCCGGTCCTGCAAATTGTCCGCGCTGACACATTCGAAGAAGCGGTCAAACTGCCAAGTGATCATCAATACGGAAACGGCGTCGCTATCTTTACGCAAAATGGCCGTGCCGCCCGCGAATTCGCGGACCGGGTCGAGGTCGGTATGGTTGGTATCAATGTGCCTATTCCAGTGCCGGTATCCTATCACTCATTTGGGGGCTGGAAGCGCTCAGCCTTTGGCGACATCAACCAATACGGCATGGAAGGTGTCCGGTTCTACACCAAAACCAAAACTGTCACCCAGCGCTGGCCCGAAGGCGAAACCGAAGACAGCGCATTTATCATTCCGACATTTTAATGGAATTTTCCGCTGGTTATTCTGGTGATATAAAGTCTGCCGAAATATTTCTCTCAGCAGACTTTAGAGTATTGAATAAACTAGGAGTAAGAATACGGTCAATGGAGAACGATTTGTCGATCGATGTTTCCAATAATTCTACGAAACAGTTTTACCAGAAAGAAATTAGTTGCCTTAAGATCTCAAAAGGGGAAACTCAAAAACTGAGTATTGAGTTGTTAAATGATGTACTTGTTATCTCCGGAGGGAAGGAGGCATTGATTCGACTTGCTGAAACTCTCGAAGAGTGCTTCGAAAATGAAAATGGCGACGGATACCATATTCATTTTGATTATCTCGATGGCTTTGGACTTCTTGAAAAGACGGCTCACAGTTTGGTGATCGAACAGGAATATTAAATATGGATTTCCAACTCACAGAAGAACAGACCCTGATACAGGATATGGCGCGTGCGTTTGGCGACGCGGAGCTGGCGCCCAATGCCGAAAAATGGGACCTTGAAAAGTTCCTCGACCGCAGCGTGTTTGAAAAGGCTGCGGAACTGGGTTTTATGGGCATCTACACCCAAGAAGAGCATGGGGGTACGGCCCTGTCGAGACTGGATAGTGCGCTGGTGTTTGAACAGCTCGCGAGAGGAGATATCTCCCATACGGCCATGATGACTATTCATAATATGGCGACCTGGATGATCGACCGATTTGGATCAGACGAGCTGCGCGCTAAATATGTGCCCAAGTTGACGGCGGCTGAATATATTGCCTCCTATTGTTTGACCGAGCCCGGAGCCGGGTCGGATGCGGCGTCTCTGACGACCAAAGCCGTAAGGGATGGGGACGACTATGTACTGAACGGTACCAAGACGTTTATCTCGGGCGCGAGCTGGTCAGATATTTATGTGGTCATGGCCCGCACCAGTGATGACGGGGCTCGAGGAGTCTCGACTTTCGTCATTGAAAAAGACACGCCGGGTCTCTCATTTGGGGCCATTGAAAAGAAGATGGGCTGGAACGCCCAGCCCACCGCTCAGGTCATTATGGAAGACTGCCGAATTCCGGCGGAAAACCGCGTCGGCGCCGAAGGAGACGGGTTTAAATTCGCTATGGCAGGTCTCGACGGTGGCCGGATCAATATTGGTTGCTGTTCGCTGGGCGGCGCGCAGGCGGCTTTGGACGCCGCCGTCGCCTACACGAGAGAGCGCAAGCAATTCGGTAAAGAGATCAGCGCCTTCCAAAACACACAGTTCAAACTGGCCGATATGGCGACCGAGCTCGAAGCCTCGCGCATGATGATCTACCGCGCTGCCAATATGCTCGACAATAAACTCCCAAATGCGGGCGCGGCCTGTGCCATGGCCAAGCGGTTTGCCACGGATACGGGATCTAAAATCGCCAATGACGCACTGCAACTCCATGGCGGCTATGGTTATCTCTCAGAATATGGGATTGAACGGATTGTTCGTGATATGCGCGTCCACCAAATCCTCGAAGGCACGAATGAGATCATGCGGGTCATCATTTCGCGGAGTATGTTAAGACAATGATCCGTCGATTGTTTTTACTCTACGCATTGTTTTTTATGTTGTTCACGGGGATATTCCTTTGGGGACAGATGAAAAAAGCTGCCGAAAGTAGAAATCAAATGATGGAGAAACTTGAGACGGCCATTGTTTTGACGCGCTCAGGCGTTCCAGAGCCTCTGCGAAAATGTGTAACTGAAAAAATGGCGGACAATAATATTTCCATAGACCCGGAAAACGAAGCAAAGATGCGAAAGTATAGCGACTATTGCAAAAATCGTTGTCTGATCGAAGGAAAATCTGAAGAGCAATGTACAGTAAGTCTAATTCAGCAACTTGAACGCCGTGGTTATAAATTACTGGAGTTGACGGACTTCGACGACGAGAACTAAAGGACTCCTGGGTTCAGGACTGATTTAATAATGCTACGCAATTCAAAACAAAAACAATTGGAACAAAAATGACCAAACAAATTCAAACTGAGGTCGAGGGAAAACTCGGCATTATCACGCTAAACCGTCCCAAAGCGCTCAACGCCCTGACCACGGAAATGTGCAAAGCCATCACCGAGGTTATGCTGGAGTGGGAAGAGGATGAAAATATCGCGGCGGTCCTAGTCAAAGGGGCCGGCGATCGAGCATTTTGCGCTGGTGGCGATGTCATCATGCTCCATGATAGTGGCAAAAAAGACGGCAAAGACGCCGAAGAGTTTTGGCGGATTGAATATGCCCTCAATGAGCTCATCCATCGCTACCGCAAGCCATATATTACCATGATAGACGGCATTGTTATGGGCGGAGGCGTAGGCCTGTCTGTTCATGGGGGGCACCGCATTGCGGGAGATAATACGCTCTTCGCCATGCCGGAGACGGGTATCGGCTATTTCCCCGATGTGGGCGGAACTTATTTCCTGCCGCGCCTGGGAATGACTACCGGCATGTGGCTGGGCCTGACCGGGGCGCGTATAAAGACTGCCCATGTGTGTGAGCTGGGCATTGCGACCGCCTATGTGCCGTCTGACAAACATGACGATTTGGTGGAGGCTCTGGGAAAAGCCAAGCTCGACGGCACCGAGGCCAATGTCGAAAAAGTCATCAAGAAATTTGCTAAAAAGCCTCCAGCCGCAGAACCTATGAGCGGATCAATTGGTGCCTTCACCGCCGAAAGTGTCGATGTGATCATAGATCTTTTGGCAGAAGACGAGAGTGAATGGGCACAGAAGCAACTCGACAATCTGTTAAAGAAATCTCCTATTGCCTTAGTCGTTACCCACCGTGCCTTACGGGAAGGGGCTCAGATGGATTTTCGTGAAGCCATGACCATGGAACTGGACGTGTCTCTGAACTTCCTCAAGACACAGGATTTCTATGAAGGCATTCGCGCCCAATTGATTGACAAAGACCGAAATCCACAATGGTCCCATGAAGGCGTGGGGAAAGTCACCAAGGCGCAAACAGATCGCGTCTTTAAAAAGGTCGCAAAGCCGCGTCAGGAATTTCTGGAGTAGAGCATGACAACCATCGCATTTATCGGCCTGGGTAATATGGGGATCGGCATGGCGAGCAATCTCGCCAAGGCCGGACATGATGTGCGGGCTCTGGATATTTCGGAGGACGCCGTTGCCCGCGCTGTGGAGGTGGGGTGTAAGGGCTGCAAAGATACGAGTGAAGCCGTTTCCGAAGCGGACATTGTCGTCACCATGCTGCCTGCCGGTAAACATGTGCGGATGGTTTACGGCGATGAGGGCGGTGTCTTTGATCATGCCAAACAAGGCGCGCTGTTTATCGACAGTTCGACCATTGATGTGGCCACGGCCCGGGCCGTGATTTCAACGGCTGAGCATAAGGGTTTTCACATGATCGACGCGCCTGTCTCCGGAGGTGTCGGCGGAGCAGCTGCGGGCACACTGACCTTTATGTGCGGCGGCACGAAAGAGGCTTTTGAACAGGCCAAGCCTTATCTGGATATCATGGGTAAAAACGTTTTCCATGCGGGCGATGCCGGTAACGGGCAGGTGGCGAAAATCGCCAATAATATGCTCCTCGGTATTCATATGATCGGCACCTGCGAGGCGTTTAATCTGGCGGAGAAACTGGGTTTGGATGCCCAGACTTTTTACGATATTTCGTCGACGGCCAGCGGCCAAAACTGGTCCATGACCAGCTATTGCCCGGCGCCCGGACCTGTGGCCAGCGCCCCGTCCAATAATGACTATCAGCCAGGTTTTGCGGCCGCTATGATGCTAAAGGATTTAAGGCTGGCGCAGGACGCAGCGACAACAGCCCGCGCCGCGACACCTCTGGGCACTCAGGCGGAAGCACTCTATTCTTTGATGGAGGCGTCTGGAAAAGACGATCTCGATTTTTCTGGGATTATGAAACTGATTAATGGGACGATTTAAGGTCGTCATCCCGGCCAAGTCCTGAGGACGCAGAGCCGGGATCCATGCACGCAGGCTCGGCATTATTGTAGATCCCGGGTCAAGCCCGGGATGACGAATAAGGGTAATTATCTAAGTCGCTTCAGGATTCAATTTATCCATTGTCTTAGTCTCGAAATCTTCAGCATCGTGACGTTCTAAGAGTTGCGTGGCCGGATCGCCCCAGGCACGATTGACCATACGGCCGCGTTTGACGGCCGGGCGCTCAAAAATCTGCTCGCTCCAGCGCACGACGTTTTTGTAGGATTCGACATCCAGAAACTCGCCGGCCTCATAGAGCAGGCCTTTGACCAGAACCCCATACCAGGGCCAGATGGCCATATCGGCGATGGAATATTCATTGCCTGCGAAATATTCGTTTTTGGCCAGGTGCTGATCGAGTACATCCAGCTGGCGTTTGGTTTCCATGGTGAAAC
>JAHDDC010000108.1 GCA_020629545.1 Hellea sp. | reverse complement strand
TCAGGCTCATAACCTGAAGGTCGTAGGTTCAAATCCTACCCCCGCAACCAAATTTCCATACCACCCTCCCATGAATAGCCCTCTTCGTGATGATGCGGGTTTCTGTGGTGAGGGCGTAAGGGTTTTTATTTCGGTGCAATGGTTATCCCCGGAGCGGCAAGAAAGACCTTAGTCCAATGGTCTGATTTACCACAAAATAATGACGTTTAAACGAAAGTTCCAATTGCTTTTGGCATAAAAGATTTATGATCGACTCCGAGTTCTTTTGCGGCATGCATGGGCCAGAACGGGTCGCGGAGCATTTCTCGCGCTAACAGCACAATATCAGCCATTCCAGACTCAATTATCCTGTTCGCCTGCTCAGCTTCGGTGATGCAACCGACCGCCATGGTTTTAATGTCAGCGGCTTTGCGAATATGCGCTGCTATGGTGATCTGATCCGCTGTCCTCGTCCCGACCGATGAACGGGCCGCAGGCGTTGCTCCACCGCCTGAACAATCGACAAAGTCGACGCCCCGCTCCTTAAGCCAAAGTGCCAATTGTGCGTTATCGTCTTCTGTCAATCCGCCATCGATCCAGTCATGCGCTGAAAGGCGGACAGCCAGCGGTAGGTTTTCAGGCCACACCCTGGAAACAGCTTCGACAATTTCAAGCATCATCCGGGCGCGGTTTCGCAGGCTGCCGCCATATTCATCCGTTCGGTTATTATCCAGAGGTGTGAAGAAGCTATGTAGCAAATACCCATGTGCACCATGTATTTCGAGTAGTTTATAGCCGGCCGCGATGGCGCGTTTTGCGGCATCGACGAATTGACCCTGAACGGTTTTGATGTCTTCAATCGTCATTGCTTTCGGCGTTTTCCAAAGGCGCTTTCCATCCGGATCAAACGGGATGTTTGCCGGGCCTTTAACGGGCCAGCCACCGTCGTCATTCTCTAAATGGGCCCCGCCGTCCCAAGGCGTCGCCGACGATCCTTTTCGGCCGGAATGTGCGATTTGTATCCCGGCCACGCTACCATGTTCGTGAATGAACCGATTTATCGGGATAAGCGCTTCGACTTGCTGATCATTCCAAATACCGGCACAAGCAGGTGTGATCCGACCTTCTGGTGCAACGCCCGTCGCTTCGGCAATAATAAGCCCTGCACCGCCGACAGCCTTTGACCCTAAATGCACCATATGCCAATTATTGGCGACACCGTCGATCGATGAATATTGGCACATAGGCGCGACGCCAATGCGATTTCGAAATGTAACATCCTTCACTGTCAGGGGCGTAAATAAAGCTGTCATATTAAACCTTATGCTTTTTGGTATCATCGACAATGTTCATGCCGGCGATAGCGCCATGTCCTAACTCTATCGAAGCAAATGGACCGCCATGGCAATAATCGCCAACATCCTGCGGGTTAAGCGGAGGGTTGGACGCATAGATCTCTTTGGCAAATTGTTCTGCATTGTCTTTGGGGCGATAACCCAAATGACTCGCATTGGAATTATCAACCGGCGCACGGTCATTATTGGAAACGCCGTACACAATGCTAAATCCTGTCACGGGCGTGGTCACCGATTTTTCGACAAGCTGTACGAGGTCATCATAGGAGAGCCATGAGCCGACAGCGCGCGGGTTTGTGACCTGGGCACAAGATAGAATGCGCATATGAACACTTTCCAGTCCGCGTTTATCCCAATATAGGCTCCCCAAATCTTCGGCGAAACATTTGGCTAGGCCATAAAATGTGTCGGGTCTATGCGGCACATCTGTGCCGATGAATTCGTTTTTTGGATACATGCCAACAGCGTGAATTGAGCTGGCATAGACCACGCGTTTTAAGCCATTTTTATAGGCGGCTTCCCAGATATTATAAGCCCCTATGAAATTCGGGCCGAGTAGTTTTTCAAACGGACCTTCATCCACATAAGCTCCGAAATGTACAACCATATCCGCGCCTTTTAATAAGGTCATGATGTCATCCATTTCTGCTAGGTCTGCTTTCACGTAGCGCTCATTAGGATAGAGCGTGCCAATGTCGTCAGAGATGTCAGAGGAGACGAGTTCGCCCGCTAATTTACTCAGTGGCTCGCGCAAATAAGATCCTAGGCGTCCTGCGGCTCCGGTTAAGACTATGCGTTTCATATCGATATCACCTTTTATGGGCCGCGTACTAAATGACGGCTTTTTCAATGATCGGAGTGTTGTTTGGAATACGGCTAAAGTTGAAAGGCGAGAGGTCGAGGCTCTTATATTTTCCGTAAATCAGCATTTCGGCCGTTCCGCGCCCCATAGCCGGGGATTGCTGCAGGCCATGTCCTGAAAACCCATTCAGGAAGTAGAAATTTTCAACCTCGTCATGTGGCCCCATAATCGCATTATGATCAAAGGTGTTATAGGCATAATGACCCGCCCATTCGCTCTGAACTTTAATGGCTTCAAATTGAGGAATACGTGTCGCCAGAACAGGCCAGACATGGTTTTCCCAAATATCAAAATCCATGGTGAAATCATCATAATCGACAGCAGGGTCAATGTCAGAATGCGCGCCGCATTGATATGTCCCGCCGCCATTTTCGCGAACATGGACGCCCGACGGGTCAATCGTGAGCGGCAGGTCTTGGGGGAGAGGTTCTTCTGCGGCGAATATCCAGCTATAGCGTTTGCGCGGCTCGACCGGCACATCGATGCCTGCCATGTGCGCTGTCCGGGCGGCGCGCGGCCCAGAGGCGTTGAGCACTTTGCCACAGGCAATGGTTTCGCCGGACTTAAGCGTTACGCTCTCGACTTTTGTGCCGTCAGCACTTTTGGTCATGGTGACCACTTCATTGGCAATATATTCCACGCCAGCTTTGCGCGATTGACGCCGCCACGCATCAAAAACGGCGGTGCCATCCCAATAGCCTTCGTCCATAAGGTTGATGGAGCCAAGGACAATATCATCGACATTATAAAATGGATATTTCTGCTTTATTTGATCAGGGCTTAAAAGCTGCGTTTCTGCGCCTGCGTTGAGTTGAACTTTTTGACTGTCTCGCAAGACATTGGCAAATTCTTCTGTGTCGGCAAAATACATATAACCGAAATTTTGAATGGAGAGTTCTGGCACGAGCTCATCTCCGTCCATAAAGTCTCTGATATTTTTGACGAACTTTGCTGCGAATTGCGATATGCGGACATTCAACTCAGTTGAAAATTGTTGCCGCATGCATGAATTTGTATGCATGGTCGAAGAGTTCTCATAGCTTGGATCGCGCTCGACCACTAATACCGAGCCCTTAAAGTCTTTATTCTGGGATAAAAACCATGCAGTGGAGGCTCCCATAATCGCGCCGCCGACAATGACGATATCATAATTTTTACGCTGCGGCTTTTGTAAGTCCCGTGTCATGGCTTTTCCTCTGTCCTGAGCGGTAAAGCCATAAAGTAAGACTACGCAAAACGATACCCGCGACATATAATTTTTTGGCAACCAATTTTTCCGTGGTAAGGCGGATAAGGTTTTTCTGCTCCGATGCAACTTTTAGCCCTGAGACGGCGTTAGCTTCACTCCGCTTTGTGCCCGGTCAGGTTTTTACTGAGTCGCGAGCTTATGGGTTGGAAAATGTCTGTATTTGAGCGCGGGAGTTCATCGAGTTGGTTACGGTTTGAGAGTTTCCAAAACTCCTCCGCTGTGACGCCATGAGATTGTTTGCTTGGGGCGTTTTGGCCCAACTCATAATCCATACCGCCCCAACTATCCGATCGAAATGTGTAAAACGCCCAGTGCATGTTATTTTTATCAGCGGCCCTTAAGACATCTTCCATATAGACAGGGCACCATGTCAGGTAACGGTGACAACCAAATTCTCCCATTACAACATGCGAAGGCGGAATCCCGTGTTTAGCGGCCCATTTAAGCGGTTGTCTTATGGTTTCCGCAACACGTTTAGCATCCCAATTTTCAGTTCTTCCCCAATATTCCATCTTTCCGGGATAGATGAGTTTTGAGCCATTTCTAATATTCCACATGCTGGTTGCGGCCCAAGGCTGATACATATGAAAGTCGTAGAGAATTTTGTCGTCCTGAATGGGGCCCTTGAAATAATCAAAACCATTTGGATTTCCGAAAAACCCACCATCAATCATGATAGGCGTTTCAGGGTCTGCTTTACGAATTGAGCTCACAACATATTCGTAAAATGCAGGAAGGTCGCGGGGGGTTCCGATCTGCTGCTCATACCATTGGATATTCTCGTCTTGGGTCCCGCTTTCATAACCCGAGGGGCGTTCAGGTGTTGGTTCATTAATTATGTTATAGGCAATTACGGTGGAATCATTTTTGAAAATGCTTGCGAGATCTCGCCAAAATAACGCTGATTGTTCCCAATAGTTTTTATCACCATACAGACGGTCATCAATCGCGTCATTATTATGTTGACTCCACACAGATCCGGGTAAGGTAAGCGGAGTGAAAACAAGTTTAACATTGCTAGTGCGAGCGCGTGATACAACGTCCTGTAAGACGGTAACATCTTCCTGAACAAGACCCGTGTAATTGGATGGGTCGCCAATTAAGAATGCTTTTCCACTTGCGCTCTGCCATTTAGTCCAACTGAGCCTTATCCATTCCCCTCCGTAATTTGCAAAACTATCGAAATATTCCTGAGAAGGGGGTTTGTTGTTAAACGAATTTGCCCCCATGCGTTGTTTCTGTTCCCAGAACCCCATCTCACTTTCTAGGGGGTCTAAGGGCTGTTGAGATGACGGAGATTGCGGATTGACGACGTTTTCTTCCGCAGCGTCTTGCTCAGATTTTTGACTATCGCATGCTGAAAGCAGAGATGTGCAAATTAAGAAAAAAAGAAATGCATAATACTTCATCCACCGTTTCCGTAATATGTTTATAATATTAGCGCAACGCCTGACAATTTTTCTCTATCCTGGCACCATCAATTTCGGGTTCTCAATTTTGGCAATACAGAAAATGCACAGCTTCTGATCTTTCTCAGCGCTCGTTTTCAGCGCTCGTTTTCAGCACTCGTTTTCAGCACTCGTTTTCAGCACTCGTTTTCAGCACTCGTTTTCAGGGCCTTATAAAAGGACTGGTTGTGCGTTATCGACCGCCTGACTTTGTCAGGATAGTTCTGGAGCATCGGTGGCTCTGGCAAAGGTTTAAATCTCTGGCTGTCGGCGGCTCGGATATGCCAGTCCTCTCGCCCCTGCCAAAGCTCGAGGTCGCCCTTGGGCCAGATCAGAACGTCTGACGACATAGGCTTATCAACATAATCAAAAAACTGGCTCACAACCGTCTTGGGATCCCTGCACAAAATCTCACTATTGAGGAACAATGGTGAGTTTCCGGTGACGGATTGAATGCGACCAAATAAACCCAACTGACCTTCGAAACCCGGCTGATCCTCTGAATAATCCGGCCTCATTTTATAGAGCGAAGGTATGGTGGAGGCTGGATCGCGAGTCAGGAAGACATGCGGGGCTCCTTTGATGAAGGAATCAGTTATAAAGGGAAGGGCATGATAGGCCATATCCTTAACGAATAGGTCTCTATCTTGGGCGCACGATAGTAGGTCATCAAAGATTGAATGCGCCTGGGCCTTCGCCGTTTTGTGGTTCTTGGTTGATCCCAAACTGGCTTTGTAAATGTCCAATAATGGTTCGCTTCGGACCTCGAACAGGCCCGAATGCCAAATCATTTTTTCAAAGGCCGTTGAAACAGGTCGCGGCACACACCAAAGACAGATGAGCGCCAAATTTAATCCCAGTAAGCCTGTTTGTGCTTTCCGGCCTTACGTTTGTCTTTTCCCCGGGGTTTTTTACCCTTGGGTGCCTGATACATATCGCCTTGGAAATCGGATAAATAATCCTCATAGTCCTCCGGGAACATTGTTAGATTATCCTTTTTGCGACGCTTAGACATATTGTCCTCCATTAAACGCCGTTGATGTAAGGCCGCCTGTTTCAGGCTTGGCCAGTG
>JAHDDC010000107.1 GCA_020629545.1 Hellea sp. | reverse complement strand
GATGAAACCCTTGAGGAGCTTGAGGGCTATATTGAGATCATGTCGGGCAAAAAAGACAGTGATATGAGTGCAGAAGATGCCGATGCGGCCTTTCACTTAGCTATTGCGCGGTCGACCAATAATCATGCGATCATGTTTGTTATCGACAGTATGTGGAAAATGCGAGCTGAGGCGTCTCAATTGCAAAAAGTCTACAATACGGTTTGCGATCGCGATACTTCTCATCGTGAAGCGGAGCACCAAGCCATTCTTGATGCTTTGAAAAACCGAGACTCATCCGCAGCACGACAGGCTATGCGAGCCCACTTTACACGTATGATCGAAGCGCTTTTGGTGGCCTCGGAAGAAGAGGCGTATCAGGAAGTGAAACGCAAGGCTTCTGAGAGTCGCTCGCGCTATATGCTCACAAAACAGCTCAAGTAAGTGGTAATGGGCAATCTTCGAACCCCGGACTAATTCAGCTGAATGATCAGGCCGCATTTGAGAATGCGGTAAAGAATGCCCAGCCCGGCGATACGATTACGCTCGCCAATGGTGTCTGGAATGACTTTGAAATCCTGTTTACGGGTGAAGGCACTGAAGACAATCCCATCCGTTTAACCGCCGAGGAAAAGGGTAAGGTAATTATCTCCGGCGAATCCAACTTAAGGCTTGCAGGCGAATATCTCGAGGTTTCGGGTCTGGTTTTCAAAGATGGATTCACGCCCACGCAAGAAGTGATCAGCTTCCGCCGTAATAAAGATCATTTGGCCAATAATTCTCGGGTAACTGAAGTCGTCATCGATGACTTCAACCAGTTTGAACGTCAACAACCAGATTTCTGGGTCATGATGTATGGGAAGAATAATCGGTTCGATCACAACCATATTTCCGGCAAGCGCAATAAAGGTGTGACCATGGCCGTGCGCCTAAATACTGAAATGGCAAAGCGTCGTCAAAATCTTACAAATACCCAAAGATTTCGACAGCGCAAAAGCCCCATTGTTAGCTTTACTTTGCTTCATAATTTGTCGACCAATGGACGGGATCATTCTAGCTAATTTCAAAAATTACTTTTCTTTTCCTTCAGAATGTTATTTAAAAGCTCGTAGATGTGGAGAAATAATTTGTTGTATATGTGGAAAAACAATTTTAGCTTTCAGTAAAAAAGATAGGGGGTAACAGATGGCAATCAATCTGCAAAAAGGTCAGCGTCAGGGCATAAGCACTGCCAAATTCACAGTCGGTCTTGGCTGGGATGCAAATCAGTCACATACAGGGGTTGATTTTGATTTGGACGCATCAATTTTTATCTTAGGTGAGAACAAGAAAATTCTCTCCGATAGCCACTTCGTTTTCTATAATAATCTGAAAGACCCAGAAGAGGCTGTGGTTCACGGCGGAGATAACCGAACAGGCGATGGTGACGGCGATGATGAGGAAATCTTTATTGACCTTTCAAAAATTGACCCGCGGGCTACTGAGCTCTGTGTCGTCGTAACAATTGATGAGGCAGAAGCGCGAAGCCAAAATTTTGGGCAAGTCAGAAACGCATTTATCCGTATTGTTGATGAATCGGCCGGTACCGAATTAATGAAATTTGAGCTGGACGAGGACTTCTCTATCGAAACAGCCGTAGAATTCGGCCGAATTTACAAGCGTGGCGACGAATGGAAGTTTGAAGCTGTCGGAACAGGCATGAAAACCGGTCTTCAGCACTTTGTCGACCAATATACCTAGCCAACTCGCACCGCCAAGCATTGCATTGGTTCACCAAGTTCAATCCATTAAACAAATAGGGGAATAAAATGGCCATTAACTTAGCTAAAGGGCAAAAAATTGATCTGAAGAAAAAGGATGCGTCTGGCGCCAGTTCACAGATTTCAAGTTTTTGCATCGGGGCGAATTGGGGCGTCATCGAAAAGAAAGGTATTTTTGGAACGAAGAAAGTTGCCGTTGATCTCGATGCGAGTTGTGCTGTTTTCAACGCCAATAAAGAGTTGATTGATGTTGTTTTCTTTAATCAACTCATGTCCAGAGATGGCTCAATCCGCCACAGCGGTGACGATCTTGTTGGTGATGTTGATGGCGATGATGGATTGGATAATGAAATTATTTCAGTCAATCTCAATGCCATCAGTCCTGAGGCGGACCAGGTTGTATTTTTTATCAATAGCTTTCAGCAACAGGACTTTGCGACAGTTCCTTTTGCGGCTATTCGGATTTACGAAGGCACGCCAACCCGTGTGGACAATGTTGTTGCCAGTCTGGATATTGCGACAGACTCAGCGTTCAAAGGCTTTGTCGCCATGGTTATGGGTAAACTTTACAAGCGCAATGGCGAGTGGAAGTTTAGCGCTATTGGCGAGCCGACCCGTGATAGAGATATCAAGCAAACATTGCACACTATCATGAGCCATTACCTGTAAGCAGTGATGTCGCTTTGGTGGCAGTATTTCTTTCGTTTAGCAGATAGGATCATATCTTGAGAAAATTACCTGTATTTTTGGTTCTGGATACGTCTGGATCCATGATGGGCGAGCCAATTGAGGCCGTCAAAAATGGCGTCCAGATTATGATCAGTGCTCTGCGTCAGGACCCACATGCAATTGAAACCGCTCACTTGAGTGTTATTACTTTTGATAGCTCAGCGCGACAGGCCGTGCCTATGACTGATCTCAGCAGCTTTCAAATGCCGGATATTCAGGCAACGGGTGTAACGGCAATGGGAGAGGCGCTCCGGCTCGTTGCTGATTGTATCGATCGGGATGTTGCTAAAACGACGGCGGAAACCAAAGGCGACTGGAAGCCTATGGTCTTCCTTTTCACGGATGGTTTGCCAACCGATGATCTTGATGCGGGATTGAACGAATTTAGAAAACGTAAGGTCGCATGCACGGTAGCTTGTGCCGCTGGAGGCGGCGCTGATACGGACGTCTTAAAGAAAATTACTGAGAACGTACTCAAAATCGATGTTATGGATAGTCAATCCATTTCTCAGTTCTTTGCTTGGGTGACAGCGTCAATTGGTGTGTCTTCGACCTCTGTCGAAAGTACCGGTAAGGAGGCTGTCGATCTAAATGATTTACCGCCACCGCCCTCTGAACTCAATATCGTTGTATAAAGGAGTCGGATGATGCGGCGGTTGCCGGTTTACTTTCTGCTTGATGTATCCGGGTCAATGTATGGTGAGCCGATAGCTGCTCTTAATAGTGCATTGCGCAGCTTGTTAAACGAACTCAATTCGGATCCTCAAGCCATTGAGTCTGTGGCGCTGAGTATTATCACATTTGGCCTTCAGGTAGAGGAATTGTTTCCTTTGACAGAGTTGCCGGATGTTCAGCTTGAGGAAATTATATGCCCGCGAAGCGGTCCGACATTTACGGGGAAAGCTTTGGAGATGTTATATTCCAAGGTCACCCAGGACGTGAAAACTTCAACACCAGAGCAAAAGGGCGATTTTCGTCCTCTTCTTTTCCTCTTCACAGACGGTAAACCTTCGGACGTTGCGGTTTATGATGAAATCGTACCTAAAGTAAAAGCTTTGCACTTTGCCAATATTGTCGGCTGTGCTGCGGGAAATTTGGCTGACGAATCCAAGTTACGTCAATTAACAGATACGGTGCTTCATCTGGAGACCGCTGACTCTGTAACGCTTGGACAGTTTTTCCAATGGGTCTCGTCGACGATTGATCAGAATCTCGGACCTCAAGGCCATGACTCTGATGAGCCAAATCCCGGATCAGAAGATAACTCGGATGAGGATCAATTACCGCCACCGCCAGATGAAGTGAATATCATTATTTAAAACCGCGCAATTATCCATAGATTGGAAAAAAGATGAGACGATTACCGATTTACTTTTTGATCGACGTATCAGAGTCTATGGTTGGCGAACCTATTGCACAGGTCGAGAAGGGCCTTGAAACCATCATTCAAGATTTAAGGACGGACCCCCGAGCACAGGAAACCGTTTATATTTCAATCGTTGTTTTCGCGGGTAAAGCCAAAACCATAATGCCGCTTCAGGAAATCAATAATTTCTATCCACCAAAGTTTCCGATAGGATCGGGAACTTCACTGACAGCGGGCCTCAGACACTTATCTGATGAGCTGGATGCGAATATTGTGCGAACGACGCAGGACACTAAAGGTGATTGGAAGCCAATAATCTTTTTGCTGACAGATGGTGTTCCAACGGACGATACCAGTTCTGCGATTACGCGCTGGAAGCATAAATGGCAAAGATCGTCTAATCTGGTCGCTGTGACATTGGGTAATAACTCCGATACAGCTCTGTTATCGCAATTAAGTGAGAATATTATCAGTGTTGAAGACTCACAACCCGGCGCATTCAAGGCATTTTTTGATTGGGTAACCGCATCAATTAAAGTGAGCAGTACCGCTATCGAAGATAAGGGTACAGATTTTGAACTGGCGCCGATTAGAGATAAGGGTATGTCGCCTATCGATCTTGCAAAGGCGGTGGCCGAGGAACGGGCCGTAGACGATAATTATATTGTTTTGACCGGGAAATGTATGAATGTTGGTCGGCCATATCTGATCAAATATAAGCGGCAAGATCGGATCTCTGATTTAGCAGGCATGAATATCAACACCGGTGGCTATCATCTTGTCGGTGGGTTCCCAATCACTGAAGAGTATTTTGACTTGTCCGATGGTTTGGGCACAGGTCAGCAAGTCAATACAAACATGCTTTCTGGGACTCCCAGCTGCCCTTGTTGCGCGAACCCATATTCCTTTGCGCTTTGCCAATGCGGGGGACTTCATTGCATGGATAATTCAGGATCGGCCCAATGCCCGTGGTGCAATAATATAGGTCATTATAATGCAAGTGGTGGAGGATTATCTGTCGAGCGGTCACAAGGTTAGTCTTTCGTGCTTGATCCTTCAGAAATAGAGAAAAAATTCTTCAGTTTACTTGAGCAAAGAGGGATAGAATTAACAGAGGCGCAGAAAGAAGGGGCGGTATCCTACATTGCTGAACCCAAGCAAAGTTTTATTATCGCCCAATTGATCCAAAATGAGGAAGAATTAATGTCTGGTTGGAACCGTAAGCGTCGACTTATGGAAATTGAATTACAAGCGTGGAATATTCCCAATGCAACTGTTGGGGCTGATTATTCTGCAGGGCTTGATACGGAATTACTGAAAATAGAGGACTTACAAATCGACCGGATCGAAGGAATGGAAGGAGTAGATCTGAAATGGAATGCCAACTCACAGCTGATACATGGTGTGCCATCAACGCCGGGGACTTTTGAATTAACTGTCAGATTTTCACTAAAATCAGATAACGAGGCAAATAAACCGAGCTACTATTCCAAGAAAATACATTTTGTTGTAAATCCTGATCCAAGATCTCTTTGGAAAAATATCGCTAGCGATAAAGAGGCACCTTTTTGGAAAGACGACGATCACATGGCCTCCGGACCGTTAGGAAGCCGACAATTTGTAGCGTGTTCAAAACGCGGGCGCTCTCACCAGCACAAAGGAACATTTCGTGACGATCATTACGCTTATGCAACTCACGAAAACGGATGGTCGATTGTCTCGGTTTCAGATGGCGCCGGTAGCGCAAAATATTCCCGAGAGGGTTCAAAAATTGCCTGCCATGCCGTTGTTGATTTTTTTCAATCACTTTCTGATGGCCAAGAAGAAAACGCGTTGACCAGATTCGACGGCTTGCTCGCAACGAAACATGAAATGCCGTCGCAAGAGGAAATGACCGAAATAAGTGTTACGGCTAAACGCACGTTACTTTATCCAGCTGCGGTACATGCCCATAATGATTTGATAAAACATGTGCGTGGCTATGCCGAGCGGCAACCTGATTTGTTTGAAACGCAGAATATCGTCCAACAGCTTGCGGACTTTCATGCGACTTTGATATTTTGTTTCTTCAAGCAATTTGATTTTGGGACTATTTGCCTGACATTTGGCGTTGGTGACTGCCCGATCGCCGTGACTTATCACGATCAAGACGG
>JAHDDC010000106.1 GCA_020629545.1 Hellea sp. | reverse complement strand
CATTCATGTAAAGCTCGCGCACGCCGTCCACAAACTGATAACCGCCGCCGCCGCGGGCGACAGACTCACCGTTCAACACGATTTGCTTCAGGCGGCTCATTTCATCCGGGCCAAATGTCAAAGGGGCTTCGATACCCATTTTTACACCTGTCCAGCCATTTGAATTGTGAGAGGCCGTGACCATGGCCACGCCCGGACAGTCCAGCGCAAACTGCGCAAAATAAGCCATGGGTGAAAGTGCCATGCCGATATCCAGAACTTCCACACCCGCATTCATCAGGCCGACAATCAGCGCTTGTTTAATAGAGAGAGAATAATGTCGGAAATCATGACCAACGACGATTTTCGGCTGAATGCCACGCTCATACATCAACGTGCCGAGGCCTTCGCCCAGGGCCTGAATGCCGTAGAGATTGATCTCAGGATCTTTTTCATGGCCGGGAATACCGAACCACCAGCGGGCGTCATATTCGCGAAACCCTGTCGGTTTGACGACAGCGCGATTTTCAAATTCCAGAGTGTTAGGCTTAATGCCGGCGGCGGGCTTTTTAGACATGCGAGATTCCCTCAAAATTTCGGCTAGTTTCTAAACCATAAGGTTTAAAGAATTGTGACAGGTTTAGGAGGTTTTGGCTAACGGGGGATGAATGATTAATTGGAGGATTTACTAAGTACATGTGCACGCCATAAGGACGACAGTATGCCGACGAACAGAACGGAACTTAAATAAATAATTACTCCGCCACCTGCTGAGGGATCAACTTCGCGGTCTAATGTAATGACGGAAACTCCAATTAGCCAGAAAATCGCCAAAAAAAAGGTCCATAAGATAATCCATTTGTGTTTGTTTAAGAAGCTAGGGATCAGAAGCCCGGCAAAAAACGGGAGCAAAAAGGCTATGAAATAGATTGGGTTATCCAACGTATAAACTCTACATCAATCCCGCCCGCAGGAAATCATGCAAGTGAACAAGCCCAACCGCTCGGTCATTCTCCACCACGAACATTTGCATGATTTTATGCTCACCGCCGGTCATGCGGCGGAGCACATCTGCGGCCAGTTCATCAGAGCGGGCCGTACGCGGATTGGCGGTCATGATCTGCTCGGGGGCGGCGTCGGGCAGGGCGGTCATATTGCGGCGGATGTCGCCGTCCGTAATCATGCCCACAAACTTACCTCCTTGTGTGATGCCGGCACAGCCAAAACCTTTCTCACTCATAATTGCGAGCACGTCATCCATGCTGGCGTCCTGATCAATCAGGGGTAGGGCGTCGCGCTTATGCATGAGATCGGCAACGGTCGCGAGAGACGCGCCCAAAGCGCCGCCCGGATGGTAGGTTTTGAAATCACTGGCCGTAAAGCCTTTGGCCTCCAGAAGCGCTACGGCGAGGGCGTCGCCCAAGGCAATCTGCAAAGTTGTCGAGGTCGTCGGTGCCCGGGTCTCGGCACAGGCTTCGGGGGCATCCGGCAAGAGCAGGATATGATTAGCGGCGCGCCCCAGCGTGCTGTCGGCTTGGGCCGTCATGGCGATCAGCGGAATAGAGAAGCGCCGACAATAGCCGATCACATCGGCCAGTTCTGTGGTCTCCCCGGAACGGGAGAGCGCGATAACGGCGTCACTTTCTCCGATCATGCCCATATCGCCATGGCTGGCTTCTGTGGGATGAATATAGATGGCGGAACTGCCAGTGGATGAGAGCGTTGCCGCGATCTTGCGGGCTACATGGCCGCTTTTGCCCACACCGGTCAGGACAATGCGTCCCGACAGGGATTTCAAGGTCTCGACGACGGTTGAGAAATCATCGGACAGATTGGCCGACAGGGTCTCGAGGGCTTTGGTCTCAATATCCAAGACCCGACGGGCAGCTTTGATGTGATCACTCATGTCTTTACTCATGATTGGGGCCCTATCATGGAATACGTCTACGATAAACCTTGCGCGGCGACCAGGTCATGACTTTCAACAGAGACAGGATGGAGGTTTTGCGCCGGACCCGTCCACCGCCCGGATACTGGAAAAAACCATGGATCGTCCCTCGAAAAGTGGGCCCAAACCGACCTTTGCGGAACATGGACCAAAACAAGGTAAACAGGACTGTCGCTAAATGAGCCGGCAGTAAAAGGGGCATCATCAAGCGTGGCGTGTTTTTCAGAAACGTCCAGATCCGGTTACGGGTGCCGTGATAGACCGCAAACTCTGAGGCCCGACCCGCAATGCCTGAGCTGACATGGTCCACAATGGCCAGATTATTCTGAATACAGATGCCGCCATCCCGGCGCATACGATAGGCTAAGTCCACATCTTCGTGGTAAGTAAAGAACCGCTCATCAAACCCACCTAGACGCAGGAAGGTCTCGCGGTGATAAAGCGCCGCCGCTGCGCACGGCCCAAACACTTCCTGTTTATCTGGAACAGCATAGGCATCATCCGCGTGCCCACATCCGGCCCGGTAGGCCAGACCAAAGAGGTGATAACAATCCCCAATACCGTCCAAAACATTGTCTTCCAGCGCCATATTCTGGCGCGACCCGGCCATGGTGACGTTTTCAGCCTTGGTGGGCGTTTTTAAAAGTTCTTCGAGCCATGTTGGATGGGCAAACGCGTCCGGGTTGAGACAGATAATCCAGTCAGCTTTGGCCTTTTCCGCCCCCAGATTATTGGCTTTGGCAAAGCCCAGATTATCGCCAAGTTTTTCGATTTTAAACCGGTCGTCCAGAGCGGGCAGGGCATCCATCGATCCATCCGTCGAGCCATTATCCATGAGGAAACATTCAAAATCCTCTTCGCTTTGCCCGAGCAAAGCCTCGACGCAACGGGTGATATAATTTCCGCCATTATAATTGACGATGATGATGGAAGCTTTGGGCGGCGTCATTCCATTGATCCATCCAAGTGCAAAGACGGAACTTGTCTTTCGTGAAGGACGCGAAGAATCGTTACGACTGGTGTCTCTATTTGATATAATAATTTGTGCCGCTTGACGTGAAAGCAGTGGATTTGGCCTTCAGCAACAGATGTTTTATACCCTATTCTAGGATGTTCTCTGATCGTCAAAAAAGCGGATCGAATTTCATCCAGATATTTGGTTTTTTGTTCAACGCCAAAACGTTCTGTTGTGTAAATTTCAATGTTTATGAGGTCTTTTCGGGCCTGATGAGAAACTTCAATTCTCAGCATGATTTTGCTTCACCTCTTGGATGATATCATCAAAAAAGTCATTGATATCTTCTTCCGTACGGAGCGTCGTAACGCGACCTGCCGCGACATCCGCCTCGCCTTCGGCCAGGGCATTCATCAGAAACGCCATCTTGGCCTGTTCATCCTGATCCTGCCGGACGAGGTCGCGGATATATTCGCTTTCATTATTATATTGGCCGGATTTCACCCGATCGGAAATCCACTCCCCCATAGCATCCGGCATAGAAATGGTTTTTCTGATCATGATGGCCTCCTGATAGAGTGTATGAATAATTCATACGTCGAAATTTGGCAATAAAAAAGGGCCCGTTAGGGCCCTTTCGAATTCAAGTTATAAATCAGCCTAGTTCAGAGCTTTGCCCAGACCCGCAATGCCGTCTTTGACCATGCTCGTGTGATCCGCGGCTTTCATATTGGACTTAAGGAGTTCCTCAGCCCCGTTAATGGCCAGCTCGGCCGCTTTGGCGCGAACTTCGGCCAGTGCTTGCGCTTCGGCATTCGCGATTTTGGCTTCGGCCTGAGCGGCTCGGCGGCCGAGGCGTTCCTTCAATTCCGCACGAGAGCGGGCGGCCATAGCTTCGGCGTCTTTGCGGGCTTGAGCCACAATTTCTTCGGCCTGCTCTTCGGCTTCTTTTTGTTTGCGCTGATAATTGGCCAGCAGAGCTTGAGCTTCCTCACGCAGGCGACGGGCTTCATCCAGCTGGGCCTCAATATTTTCAGCGCGTTTATCCAGGGCGGCGCCCATGGCTTTGAACGCCCCTTTCCAAAGCAGGATCGCCAAAAAGGAGATGACGCAAACGGCGACCCAGAAGGTGGCATCCAGATAAAAGGGCGTACCCTTGGCAGCAAAGATCAACATGACGTCCTAACTCCCCAGGATTTTCTTAAGCTGAGCGGCTGTTGGCGCTTTGCCGATAAACTTCTTAATAATATCAGACGCGACATCTTTGGCGATGGTGTCGATATTGGAAAGAGCGGCGGACCGTATGTCAGAGATTTTAGCTTCTGACTTTAAGGCCTGCGCCGCAGCTTCGGAGTCGGCGGCAGCCACTTCGCGTTCGATTTCTTCATTAATCGAAGCACGCGTGCTTTCCGCCACATTATGAGCCTTGGCTTTGGCATCTGCCAGAACCCGCTCATAAGCCTTCTCAGCTTCTTCGGCTTCTCGCTGCATTCTCGATGCCGTATCCAGATCATCTGCAATGCGATTATGACGATTGGAAAGCGTGTTTTCGATCTTGGGCAGAATTAATTGCGAAAGAACGAAATACAGGATCCCAAACGTAATAATCAGCCAGGTGACCTGACTGGCAAATGTTGTCAGATCAAACTGAGGCATACCGGCGGAAGCGCCGGCAGCATCTGCAGCTGTGATTTTTTCCTCAGCCATGGCGGCTTTCCTTTAAAATTTACGCGGCGTACAGGATGATCATCGCCAGAACGAAACCGAACAAACCGGTCGCTTCGCACAGGGCGAAGCCCAGCAGAAGGTTGGTCCGCTGACCGGCAGCGGCAGATGGGTTACGCAGGGCGCCAGCCAGGTAATTGGCAAAGATAGAACCGATACCAATACCAGCACCGATCAGAGCAGTACCTGCAAGGCCGGCACCGATATATTTTGCTGCTTCTGCTTCCATTTTATAATCTCCTTAGAATGATGGAATGCTAATGATGGTCTATGTGATAGACATCGTTAAGATAAACACAGGTAAGGATCGCAAACACAAAGGCCTGCAAAGCCGCAACCAGGAATTCGAGGGCGACAATACCGACAGTTCCCAAGATCGGTACGATAGCGGCGGCACTCGCAAAAGAGGCCTGACCGACAAGATAGGCGATAAAAATCGCAAAAAGTTTGAGCATGACGTGGCCCGCCGTCATGTTGGCAAATAAACGTACAGCCAGAGTGACGGGGCGGCTCAGGAACGAAATAATTTCAATCGGAATGATCAAGATATACATGGGCAGGGGCAATCCCGCCGGGGCAAAGATTTTGAACCACTTCAAACCGTTTTTAGCGATCCCGGCAATGATGACGGCTAAAATGGTAAAGACAGCCAGAGCAGCTGTTACCGCAATATGCGACGTGGTCGTAAAGGCATAAGGGTTCATGCCGATCAGATTGGCGAACAAAATGAAGAAGAAAATCGTAAAGACATAAGGGAACCATTTCTTGGCTTCCGGTCCTGTCGTGTCCTTGAGCATGTCATCGATAAATTCATAGGACAGTTCACCGATACTTTGCAGACGGCCCGGAATGAGCTTGCCCCGCATAGTCATGGACATGAAGATGATCACAGCGACGACAGTAATGACCATCCATAATGATGAGTTGGTGAACGTCAGGTCAAATGGCCCGATTTTCGGCCCATCAAAAATAGACTCGATTTTAAACTGATCAATAGGGTTGCTGGCCATCTATCTTCAATCCATTTCGTCGGCGTCAGTCTCCGGTAAATCTTCACCAATGGGAATGTGGGCGTTTTCGGCATCCATCTTGCGGGCCACTCTAAACACACTCATTAATCCGGCGGCGAAACCGAAACCTAAACCAACCAATAAAAACAACGGTCGCGTACCCAACAGATGATCCAGTCCATATCCAAGACCGGTACCGACGAGGACCGCCACCAAAAATTCTGTACTCAGGCGCCAAGCCATTCCGAGTAAACTTCCCGCGTTACCTTCATCCGGTTCAGGCTCTTTATGGCGATTTCTGGCTTCAGCCAGACGCCGCTCAAGATCGTCCAAGTCGGATGATGATTGTGTCTGCAGGGATGTCCTTTTCTCGTCTGACATAGGCACCAAAATACACCCTCAGAAGACCCCCT
>JAHDDC010000032.1:29976-34262 GCA_020629545.1 Hellea sp. | reverse complement strand
ACTGTTTGAAACACTGGCGGAAATGGGCGGCGATATCCGCGCTGACAATTTCCGGAAATCCGGAGGCGAGGTTATTGCTGACCTACAGGTACGTCATTCGCAACTTCGGGGCGTTAACGTGCCGCCGCGCCGCGCTCCGTCAATGATTGACGAATATCCAATTCTCGCGATCGCCGCAGCTTTTGCCCGGGGCGAAACGATCATGAATGGCATCGAGGAGCTGCGCGTCAAAGAAAGTGACCGTATTTCGGCGACGGTGGAACTTTTACGCAGGAACGGCGTAAATGTTACGGAAAGCGCCGATGGTATGCGTGTGCGGGGCGGAGCTGTCCCTGGCGGAGCCGAAGTAAAAACCTACCATGATCACCGCATTGCGATGTCGGCTCTTATTTTGGGACTGGCAGCACAAAGCCCTGTCAGTATTGATGATGCCTCAATGATTGCGACCAGCTTTCCAAGCTTTTTTGACCTTATGGAAACGATTGGCGCAAAAATGGACCGTCCGGCTTGACCGTCATAGCCATAGACGGAACTTTTGCGAGCGGAAAAGGAACACTCGCTCGGCGCCTTTCAGTACACTATGAACTTCCCCATTTGGATACGGGCAAACTATATCGCGCCGCTGCAAAGATCGTTTTGGATAACGCCGGTAACTTTGATGATATTGAGGCCTGTACAAAAGCGGCGAGGGACGTGAAGGCAGATTGTCTGGATGACCCTGTGCTTAAAAGCGGGCCCGTTGGAGCTGCCGCATCCAAAATCGCCGTTCATCCTGAGGTCCGTGAGGCGCTTCTTGATTTTCAGCGTGAATTTGCGGCCGGCGGGGCTGTTATGGATGGACGGGACATCGGAACCGTTATTTGTCCCGATGCTGACGTTAAGCTCTTTATAGATGCGAAACCCGAGGAACGCGCCGCACGGCGGCACGCTGAACTCACCGGCTATGGCGAGAAAATTACTTTTGAGACTGTTCTTGAGCAGCTCAAAGAGCGGGATCATAGAGACGCTTATAGGGCCGAAGCACCGCTTAAAATCGCGACAGATGCGCACTTGATTGATACAACTAACTTGTCTATAGAGCGCGCGTTCGTCGCGGCAGTGAAGGTCATTGACGCGGTTTTGGCCGTAAAAACAGCCAAACATTAAGCCAAACAGCATTTTTCGAACGATTTAAGCCTGGATGGGCCGGGCTAGACCGCAGGATACAACCTGACGGCCGGAAACATTTTTTTGGAGTATATCCCTATGAGCGCAGCTCAAGACACCCTCAATCCATCGATAGATGATTTTGCTTCCATGCTGGAAGCCTCCCTAGAAGTTAACCCAATGACCGAAGGTTCCGTTGTAAAAGGAATGGTCACGGGTATTGAAAAAGACGTCGTCCTTGTCGACGTCGGACTTAAAACCGAAGGCCGAGTGCCTTTAAGAGAATTCTACACGCCAGGCAGTGATGAATCCGTCAAAGTCGGTGATTCCGTTGATATTTATCTCGAACGTATCGAAAATGCCCTTGGTGACGCGATCCTGTCCCGCGACAAAGCCCGCCGGGAAGAGACGTGGATCAAAATGGCGAAAGTACACGAATCCGAAGAGCCAGTTACAGGTGCAATTGTTGGTCGAGTTAAAGGTGGTTTCACGGTCGACCTTGGAGGCCTGAACGCGTTCTTGCCTGGTTCACAAGTCGATATTCGTCCGGTTCGTGACATTGGACCTTTGATGAATCAAGAGCAGCCATTCATGATCCTCAAAATGGATCGGGCTCGTGGCAATATTGTTGTATCCCGCCGGGCCATCCTCGAAGAGAGCCGTGCGGAACAACGCGCAGAGCTTGTCGGTCAGCTGCAAGAAGGCGAAACCCGCGAAGGTATCGTCAAAAATATCACCGATTACGGTGCTTTTGTCGATCTTGGCGGTATTGACGGTCTATTGCACGTCACAGACATGTCGTGGCGTCGTATTTCTCACCCGAGCCAAGTTATGGCCGTTGGTGATACGGTTCAGGTTAAAATTATCAAAATCAATCCTGATACACAGCGCATTAGCTTGGGCATGAAGCAGCTGATGGAAGACCCATGGATGGCTGCGACATCGAAATATGTCGTTGGTTCTCGCCATAAAGGTATTGTCACTAATATCACGGATTATGGCGCATTTATCGAATTGGAAGAAGGTGTTGAAGGCCTGGTCCACGTTTCTGAAATGAGCTGGACCAAAAAGAATATCCACCCAGGAAAGATTGTTTCGACGTCGCAAGAAGTTCAATGTGAGGTCCTTGAGGTTGAGTTGGATAAACGCCGAATTTCATTGGGTATCAAACAGACTCAAGACAATCCTTGGAATTCATTCGCTGATCGTTTCCCTGTCGGAACAATCATCAAAGGCGAAGTTCGCTCTGTGACTGAATTTGGTTTGTTTATCGGACTAGATGGCGACATTGACGGCATGGCTCACCTATCTGACCTGGCCTGGGATAAATCCGGTGAAGAGGCTTTGAAAGACTATAAAAAGGGCGATGAAGTTGAAGCCAAAATTCTCGAAATTGATACGGATAAAGAACGTATCAGTCTGGGAGTTAAGCAGCTTGTCAAAGACACTGCACCGTCCGGGGCTCGACGCGGCGCGACTGTAACTTGTACGGTAACGGCCGTTCAAAGCGGGGGTCTGGAAGTATCATTCGGTGATGAGAATGAAATTTCGGCCTTTATCCGCAAATCTGATTTGTCGCGTGAGCGTTCAGACCAGCGTCCGGAGCGCTTTGCCGTCGGAGACAAGGTCGATGCGATGATCACGAAAGTCGACAAGGCCAAGCGTCAATACTCACTTTCAATCAAGGCGCTTGAAATTGCCGAAGAGAAAGAAGCTGTTGAACAATATGGTTCCGTTGATGCCGGTGCGTCACTTGGCGATATTCTGGGTGCCGCGCTGAAAGGCGACGACTAATCGTTCCAATCATTTAACGTGTGTAATTTGCGGCTCCCTTTGGGGGCCGTTTTTTTTGTCCATCTTGTATGTTAGTTATTTCTTCTGCGCATAGGTGCGGAGGGTCGGGATTGATATGGCCCCAAGCGACTATCAAGCCAGATGTGAATCAAATAAAAAAACAGGCGACCAGCTTAGTGCCGATCGCCCGCTTAGTGTTTATTATAACTGCTAGGTTAGTTAAACCGCGGCGAATAGATCCTCGACTAGGATGAATTCGGGTTCGCCGACTGTAATGCCGTCAACAGCAATATCATTGGCACCGCCATTAAAGAATATGCCCTCGACATTTGTGATCGTATCCGTTCCAAATACAGCATTGCTGATAGTGAAGGAGCCGTCGCCATTATCGACAATTGTATAGTCAGAACGTAATCCATCATAGTTTACTTGGTCAAATCCAGCGCCGCCATCATAGACGTCATCGCCAACACCACCGTAATAATTGTCAAATCCATCAGTTCCGGTCATGACATCATCAAAAGGTGTTCCATTGACAACCCCGTCGGCGTCAAGACGAAATGCCGGCAGACCTGCGGTCTGTGCGATAGCATCTGCGATCGATAGCGTTACGCCGGTCCGGCCAAACAATACGGAGTCGATTCCAGTCAGTGTGTTCGCCCCCCAGGTTGGGTGTGTCATTGTCACTGATCCATCTTCATTATTGAAGAATGTCCACTCGACGAGAGCACCCTCGACGTTCAGTGTATCATTGTTGCTATTTCCAACAACGCTATCACCAACGCCCATGCCAAGGTTGAACGTCATGGCTTCCGCTCCGCCAATAAGCGTATCGACGCCCGTGGTACCTGTGTAAATGCCATCCACAAATGTGCCGCCAGTTGGTAGGCCTGGATCGACAGGATCGACAGGATCGACAGGATCAACAGGGTCTACTGGATCTACGGGATCTACTGGGTCCACGGGGTCTACTGGATCTACTGGGTCGACAGGATCAACAGTTCCATTGCCAGCAGCTAGAAGGGCATCCGCTAGAGAATACCATTGCGCGTCGCCTCCAAACCAGAATCCATCGATATCAGATAGCGTATCTGTTCCCCAAACTGGGTGCGAGACTGTGACAGTTCCGTCTGCATTTGCGGTCATTGTATAATCTGCGACGCTACCCTCGTAATCGACTTGATTGTAATCACCGCCATTGCCATCCATTACATCATCGCCGAGTCCGCCAAAAAACGTATTATTCATAGCGGCGCCAATAAGTGTATCATTGCCGTCTGTACCTTCGATAAACGGCTCAACGGGATCAACAGGGTCTACCGGATCAACAGGATCAACAGGGTCTA
>JAHDDC010000032.1:0-29876 GCA_020629545.1 Hellea sp. | reverse complement strand
CTGGATCAACAGGGTCTACTGGATCAACAGGGTCTACTGGATCAACAGGGTCTACTGGATCAACAGGGTCTACCGGATCAACAGGATCAACGGGGTCGACTGGATCAACAGGATCAACTGGATCTATGCCAGCTAGAGCCAATGCATCTGAAAAACTATACCACTGCGCCTCATCTATAAACCACAGACCGTCGATATCGGTTACGGTGTCTGTGCCATAGACAGCATGGGTGATACTGACTGTCCCATTGTCATTCTCGACCATGATATATTCCGAAAGGCTGCCTTCCATATCAATTTGATTGTACTCGCCTCCATTGCCGTTGACATAGTCGTCCCCGGCACCGGTCGCGAATACATTGTTGATATCTGAGCCAATGAGATCATCATCCCCGTCTGTCCCTTCAATAAAGCTCGGTTGTTCGGGTGTTGGCTCTGGCTCGGGTTCGGGCGCCGGCTCTGGCTCTGGTGCTGGATCTGGGATTGGGTCTGGGGTCACTGGTGAGCTGGACAGGGCTAAAGCGTCTTCCATTGTGTAAAAAGTTCCTGAGCCGATAAACCAAAGGCCTTCAATACTAATTAATGTGTCTGTTCCATATTCAGGATGAGAAACAGTTACTGACCCATTATTATTCTGAGTGAATGTGTAATCAGTTATGACCCCGTCATAATCGACTTGGTCAAACTCACGTTTTTTTCCTTTGAACACAGTGTTCCCAGAATCAAACAGTTTCGTAAAAATGGCCATGATCAGCCCTCCTCATTAAATCTCGAGAAGGATTTGCAATTTTTATTCCATATTTGTGATCACCAGCGCCTATGCACAGAGATTAGCGAATAGATTCAATAGATAACGGTCTTTTCGGGCGCTGCAAAAGTAACTTATTGGCAGGCGTGCGCGGTTTGACCTAAAAGTTCACCTATTTTGGCTATGGAATCGCCAAGCTGTCTTAATAATATTATCAAGGTCAGAGTGCTGCGGCTCAAATCCTAAAACGGACCTGGCATTAGTAGGATCGGCGTAAAGGCGGGAAAGATCCCCTGGACGGCGGGGCGCTTTTTCAAATGGGAGAGGCAGCCCTGTCACACGTTCAATGGTTTTCAGGATTTCCAGATTACTAACGCCTTGTCCGGTGCCGATATTGACCTCCGCGGATGTCAGGCCGTCATCAAATGCGTTTATAGCACCGATATGGGCACGGGCGATATCGGTGACATGGATATAGTCGCGAATACAAGTGCCGTCTGGCGTATCATAATCCAAACCAAAGATTTTCATCTTGCCCCTCAGACCCAAAGCAGATTGCATAGCAATTGGGATGAGGTGAGTTTCCGGGTCATGTTCTTCGCCAATGTCGCCTTCTGCGTCCGCGCCGCAGGCATTGAAATAGCGTAGAGTGACATAAGAGAGGCCATAGGCTTTGTGAAAGCTCTGTATCATATGCTCGATCGCAAGTTTGGTTTTCCCGTATGTGCTGACAGGATTTTGAATCTCGCTTTCAACCAACGGCATGTTCTGTGTTTCGCCATATGTTGCGCAGGTAGAAGAAAAAATCAGGCGCTTAATCTTCGCGCGGTCCATAGCCCGAAGCAGGACCAGCGCGCCGGTTACATTATTGTCGTAGAATTCAGCAGGGTGAGTCTCACCGATCCCAACCTCGATTGAGCTTGCGAGATGTACGACAGTTTTGGTTTGCGGATATTTTGCAAAGGCTTGATCGAGGGCATCCGCGTTTCGGACATCCACTTCTTCAAGTGGGCCCCATTTCACAGCGTGAGCGTGACCGGATGACAGATTGTCAAATACAATGGGCCGTGCGCCGCGCTGGTTTAAAGATTTGCAAACATGACTACCGATATAGCCGGCTCCGCCAACTACGATTATATCGCGTCCTGTCAGATCAATGTTCATAATCATTGCCTAGCATACAAAGAAAGCTTTGCTATGGCGGGATAAGAGTTTTTCCTGCCATGCCTGCATATCTGCTGTGGGGACGCAGGCGACGATACAGCCGCCAAAACCGCCGCCGGTCATGCGTGCACCTTTTGCGCCCAGTGTAACTGCGTCGCTAACGAGTAAGTCAATTTCTGGCAAAGTAATTTCAAAATCATCCCGCATCGAGTTGTGGCTCTCTATCATTAATTGGCCGAAGCGATCTATATCATCTGCTATGATGGCATTGACGGCTTCGACGGTGCGCCTGTGTTCGCTAACGCAATGTCGTGTGCGTTTCTGTATGGCGTTAGGAAGTCCAGAGCTCATCGCCAAATCCTCGTCGGACAGAAGACAAAGGTCATTATGGCCAAAAAACGCCTTGGCAACATCGCATTCTTCCTTGCGAATTTTATAACGACCTTCGCTAAGTTGCCGGAAATGCCCGGAGTGAATGACGGCCATATGATAGTCTTCTGGAAGATCAACCAAATCATAGGACAAAGACTTGGTATCTAGCGCAAGGGCTTGTCCGGGGCGAGCTATTGCAACGGCCATCTGATCCATAATTCCGCAGGGCATGCCAATGAATTCGTTTTCAACTCGCCGAGCCAATACAGCGATTTCTGTGTCTGATAGACTGGAATTTGAGAGTTCTCGCGCAGCTTTGAGGATGCCGACAATAACAGCGGCGGATGATGAAAGGCCCGCACCAAACGGCAATGACGTCGTAATTGCAATATTAGCTCCGGATTTCATTAAGCCGGATTTATTCGCAAAAATAATGGCGCCGGCCGCATAATCTGACCAAATATCTTGGGCTGTATCAGACAGGCTACGGGTAGAGAGTTCATCAAATTTGTTCGAATGGATGACAATCGTGTCATCATCTCGGGGGCTTAAGGCGATATCAAGGCCCAGACCAATGGCGGTCGGTAAAACTCTGCCCCCATTATAGTCTGTATGTTCCCCGATCAAATTCACGCGGCCCGGCGTAAACAGACACATTTGCGGCGTTGCGCCGAAAGCTTTTTCGAAAATCATTTCGATCATTTGGACGCTCACTAAAGTGATCTAAGTGTTTTTGCTGCCAATCCCGGCATGACATCTACTGTAAATACGCCGGTCGATTGTTCAATTGAGGCTAAATATTTCACCCGGTCCGCTGCCCGCAATAAGGGATAAAACTGAGCCGTGAAGTGGAAGTTTTTTTCATGGCCTTTGGGCGCCGCGTGCAGAGACATCATATAGGGTGTTGGTCGCTGAAATAATTCATCATAGCGCCGTGTCACGTCTCCTAGAAGTTCGGCAAATCCATCCAGTTCGGAATTATTAAATTCCCAGGGGCCTGCACGCCTGACTTTGGGCGCAACCCAGACCTCATAAGGAAAACGTGCATAGGCTGGACAGAAGGCGATCATGTCATCAGTTTCAGCAACTCTGTAATCATCACGGCTAGTCTTGATGTCACTTGCTAAATCATATCCGTCATTGAACGCATTCACGGCCGCTTTTTGTACATTGGGTATGAACGGAAAGGCATAAATCTGTCCGTGAGGATGATGCAGAGTAACGCCGACCTCATCACCTCTATTCTCAAAGGGAATTACAAATTCATGACCCGCATCTAATAATGTCTCATATCGGTCATTCCAGGCTGCGATTAATAACCGGCGTTTCTCTTGCCCAATAGAGTGCAAATTACCCGTTGCCTCTGGCCCATAAACAACGACATCACACCGACCGACAGCTCGGCCCGTTTGCACGCCTTTGGGTTTGCGTGGTGATGGGGCTTCTGCATGAAGGCTTGTGAATTTATTTTCAAATATGGCGAGCTCAAAATCCGAAAATGGTATTTCGGTCGCAAACCCCCCGGGTTGCGACGGCGCCAGAGGGTCATCAGCCTTGGAGGGTTTAAATGTTCTGTTTTGGCGATGCGGGGCATAAACGTTCCATTCCCCCCTTAAGGGGTGAAAGCGTAATTCTCCGCCTTTCGCGACATCGCCATCATCTTGTGTCAGGGGTAATAATAGGTGTGGCTCATAACCATAAAGCAATAGGTCCCGACCATCCCTTTTCGAGAACTGTCGGCGGTGCACAGTTCGCCCATTTACCAATGAGGCGAGTTTAGTCGATGTGTCAGTCACTGCCCTCGGTTCGCTTGCAATTATCGTCATTATTTTCGCTCATGTTCGAAAACGAACATTTGTCTAGCCCTAAACGATTTAAATGGCTAGGGTAAATTTGATTTTGTTCGGTTTTGTTTACGGTTTTTGTCTTCAAGACCTTTAGCATATATACAAGGCTATTTATTATTAAGAGTCAGTTGTCTACTGAAAGTGAAAATATGAGTCAGTTCCGTCCATCAAAACGCCAGGCCTCAATTCTGGACATGGTTGAAAAATACGGATTTGTGGCGACTGATGCTATGGTTACGGAGTTTGAGGTTACGCCGCAGACAATTCGGCGAGATCTGAATGAGCTGAATGCTAATGGACTTTTAGAGAGGTTCCATGGCGGAGCCGGTCAGATTAAAAGCGCTGAGAACCCGCCATATAACGCCCGTTTGCAAACAGGTGTCGAGGCGAAACGCCAGATCGCGGCGGTAACGGCGAGCTTAATTCCCAATGGCGCGTCTCTATTTATGAGTACCGGAACGACGATTGAAGCCATTGCTGATGCCCTTTTGGGGCATGAAAATCTTCATGTTCTGACAAATAATCTGCATGTTGCCCAAATTCTTCGTCAGAATGAAAGCTTTCAGATCCTGGTTTCCTGCGGGGAGGTTAGGCATCATGATGGTGGAATTGTGGGGTCCACATCAGAAGACTATATAGCCAATTTCCGAATGGATATTGGAATTGTCGGAATTAGCGGAATCGACGGCGAGGGAACCCTGCTTGAATATAATCCGCATGAAGTGAAAACGGCTCGAACGATTCTTAAAAATTCTCAAAGGACAATAATGGTCGCCGATAGTCACAAATTTGGGCGTCATGCAATGAACACGGTCGGACATATGCGGGATGTTGATGTGATCGTAACCGAAAGTGAATTGCCTCGACATTATATGAAAATCTGTGAAATCGAACAAATTGAGGTCTATGTAGCTGACAGCGCTGTCAAATAGGCTCGAATTAAGTTCGAAATACTTCATTTCGAGCCCGGATTGGCTCAGTTTACCTGGCGTTATGTTGTAAAAAGAACACAATGTTCGAAAAAGAACATTTTTAGCTTGACCTGACTTCCCCTCAAACTAGTATTGCGACGATCATAAAACCCGCGAGAGGTTTATCGTTTGCAGATTCGGGAGAAATAAATGCGAAAAAATATCACCAAAATTCTAGCATGCTCGGCAGGGGTTGGCGCAATGCTGGTTTCCTTGCCTGCCCATGCGCAAGACTCTTTAGACGACGAAATTATCGTTACGGGTATCCGGAGTAGTATTAAGAAGTCTCGGGACATCAAACGTAATGCATCCGGTGTGGTTGATGCGATTGCCGCTGAAGATCTCGGTAAGTTTCCCGATCTGAATGTAGCGGAGTCGCTCCAGCGGATCAGTGGTGTCGCCATCGACCGAAGTGGCGGTGAGGGACAGGCTATTACAATTCGCGGACTTGGACCACAGTTTAATACAGTGCTTCTCAATGGACGTCAGATCGCAACCGATAGCGGTGGCCGTGAGTTCAATTTTGATGTTTTGGCTGCAGAGCAAATCACCGGCGCCACGGTTTACAAAACCAGCAAGGCTAATCTGCAGGAAGGCGGAATTGGCGGTACGGTTGATGTATCGACCGCGCGCCCGCTTGATAATCCGGGTTTCCAAATGGCAGCATCACTCAAGGGTGTTTATGAATCTAACTCTGAAAAGATCTCTCCAGCGGGATCTTTGCTGATTAGCAACACCTTCAATAATGACACGTTTGGCCTTCTCGCTGCTGTCAGCTATTCTGAGCGCGACGTTCAAATCAACCGAATTGAAACAGCTGGCTGGCGTCCCGGTCAGACAATCTCGAATAACCGGGATGGGGTTTTGTTTGAAAACGCCTATATTCCTCGGAACTGGGACCAAATTGTTGATGATCAGAAGCGGACACGTCTCAATGCAAGCGTCGCCGCCCAATATGCTCCAAATGATGACATGACAATCACTCTCGATGGTTTCGTCTCAAAGTTTGAGGTTGACTCTCTCGTGACAGACTTGGCGTCCTGGTTTGAACCAGATCGCGTGGGTAGTGGTACTCTAAGTTCAAATGGAACACTAATTTCCTTTACTCAGGATGTAGGCTTATCTGGTGGTAGTGGTGATCCGGCCTCAGACTTTGTTTCGCATACACGGAATTCTCGTGATGTGACCAATCTGGGCTTTGGCGCTAATGTCGACTGGAACCTAACCGAAAATCTTAACGTTAGTCTGGACGCGTTCCACTCCACAGCAGAAAATGATCGCGCGGGTCGCGACCGGTTTAACGTGATCGGGATTATCAATAATTACTCGTTTGACGGAACAGGCGAGTATCCTACCGTTGCACATGACGGGTTCACAGGCGGAAATCTTCCTGATCCAAGTCTGAGCCGTTTGCACTACAATGAAAAAGGTAATCGTCCGACTGATGAGGATCAGATTACAGAATTCAAAGCGGACTTTGAGTACTCGCCAAATGTAGACGGAGTCGAAGCCGTTCGTTTCGGGGCTTACAGCCAGATGCGTGAGAAATCCCAGTTCCAGATCTTTGGCAATCAGTGTGCCTTCTGCGGATATGGGACGCCGGCGCCAAATGCTCAGCTTGGGTTCACGTCATTCACAGCGAATAACTTTTTCCCTGGCCTGATCAACACATTCTACACCTATGATGGTGATGCATATGTTGACTTTTTGGCGTCAACTGGAAATCCGATAACGCCAACACTTCAGAATAATCGTTACGAAATTAATGAAGATATTCTGAGCGCCTATGTGGATTTCACGTTCGGCTTTGACGCTGGTGATGTGCCCGTCGAAATCAATGCGGGTATGCGCTACGCCAATACAGACATCGATGTTGGAGCTGTCCAAAGCTTTATCGCTGACGTCGTACCGACGACTGATTTGACGCTGTTTAGCAACGTGTTTGGCCCGGCAACAGATTTCAGCCAAGGCAGCTCTTACTCAAACTTCCTCGGCAATGTTGATGCTAACTTCGATATTCGGGACGATATGAAAATCCGTCTCGCAGCTTATGAAACGCTGACTCGTCCAACAATGTCTGAGTTGTCACCGGCGACCAATTTTGGTGAGCCGCGCCGTCAAAACCTGACAGCGTCTGGTGGTAATCCGGCATTGAATCCTTTCACCGCGACAAATTTCGATGCCGCATTTGAATGGTATTACAACCCGAACAGCGTGTTCTCGATTTCAGCATTCCACAAGGATATCGAAAACATCATCGTTAATCTGACGGCTGACGAAGTCTTTACTTTGACTAATCGTTCAGCAGCTGATGGCTTCCGATGCGGCGCTGCGAACTGCGCTGTCGGGATTGATCTTGATCCTACGCGACCAGGATTTGATATTGTCGGAAATACTGAAGAGCTAAACGGTCAGACTGAGATTTATACAGCCAGCCGTCCGCGAAATGGAGAATCTGCCAAAGTCAGCGGTATCGAGGTGGCATTAACCCACGTATTCGATAACGGATTTGGTGTTTCAGGTAACGCGACATTCGTCGACAGTAATGTGAAGATTGACCCGACATCGGCCACGAACTTCTCGCTGGAAGGTTTGGGTGACTCTCAAAACTTTGTGGTCTTTTACGAGAATGATCGTATGCAAGCACGGGCGGCTTATAATCGCCGGGAAGGTTTCTTGCGCCGGATTGACAATGGCTTCAATGGTGAGCCTGTTAATACCGAAACATTTGGCCAATTCGATGCCAGTGCAAGCTTTGATGTCACCGAGCAATATACGATATTTATCGAAGGTATTAACATTACGGGTGAAGAGCTCCGTCAATTTGGTCGGTTCCCAGAGCAGATCTATAATATTGAAGATAATGGATCTCGTTATGCAGTCGGTGTCCGCGCTAAATGGTAAAAATTTAGCGTTGACCTAAACTGGTTATAAGGCTGATAAGATCCCCTTTTATCAGCCTTATTTTTTGTCAGTATGTTTGATAGTGTAAAATCAATTCTCATTGTTGGCGGTGGCACAGCCGGATGGTTAAGTGCAGCTATAATTGCAGCATATCATAAAAACCGTTCCGATGAACAATTGCAGATCACATTAGTTGAAGCTTCTGATATTCCGACTGTTGGAGTTGGAGAGGGTACTTGGCCTACAATTCGTAATACCGTTCGTGAAATTGGGATTGATGAAAAGGTCATATTCGAAAAATGTTTTGCGGGTTTTAAGCAAGGCGGTAAATTCGTCAATTGGGTTACCCAGGACGATTTCTATTATCATCCTTTTACAGTGCCTCTGGGTTATGGACAGCTCGACATGGCACCTTATGTCAGTGAGATAGAGCAATTTGCGCTAGAGGCTAATTACCAACAAGAAATTTGCGAGGCTGGTTTGGCGCCGCGTTCCCTTTCCGAGGGCGCCTATCAGGGAATTTGCAACTATGCCTATCATCTCGATGCCGGAGCTTTTGCCAATCTTCTCAAGAACCATTGTCGCGATAATCTTGGCGTCATTCACAAAATTGGAACTGTCGATCAGATACGGCGCAAAGACTCCGGCGGCATTGAAAGTTTATCCCTGACAGGAGATGAGGGGCCCTTTGACCTCTCCGCCGATCTCTATTTAGATTGTACGGGTTTTCGCTCTTTATTATTGGGCGATGCGATGGATGTCCCATTTATTTCAAACGCCCAATATCTGTTCAATGATCGGGCAATAGCTTTGCGTTTACCCTATGATGATGAAGACGCGCCGCTGGCGTGTCACACGATCGCAACGGGTCAAAATGTTGGATGGACTTGGGACATTGGTCTGACCACTCGGCGAGGTGTTGGTCATGTATATTCCAGCGAGTATTTGTCAGATGAAGAAGCAACTGAAAATCTGAGTAGATATGTTGGAAAGTCAATTGATGAATACGACGTAAAATCATTTAAATTCAAGTCCGGTTATCGCCAAAAATCTTGGGAGCATAATTGTGTTGCCGTAGGTCTTGCGGGTGGTTTTGTTGAGCCGCTCGAAGCGACGGCCATTATGCTGGTCGAGGTTGTAGCACGCTATATCGCTGAAAATCTTCCAGCGGATCAAACCGCAATGAAAGTGACATCAAAGCGATTTAATTCTCAAATGGATTATCGTTGGCAACGCATTACGGATTTCCTGAAACTACACTATATGCTGACTCAACGACCCGAACCCTATTGGCAGGCTCATCGCGACCCGGTTTCAGTTCCGGAAAGTTTAAAAGAAGATCTTGCAATCTGGAAATATCGCGGGCCTATTAAATCAGATTTTGATGGTGTCGCAGAATTATTCCCAGCCGCAAGTTATCAATATGTTCTTTACGGCATGGGGTATAAGCCGGACTATAATCGTCAATCATATCTTTATAAAGATGAGGCTTCGGCGGAGCGAATTATTCAGAAAAATCATTTGATGACTCAGCAGTTACTGCAAACTTTGCCGCCGCATAGAGACTATATTGAGCATTGGCTGGAGCAAGTCTAATGCCTGAATTGACAGTACTGGATCGTCACGCCCATAGCGCCTTACAATTGTCCCCTGACCGAGCCCTGATGTTTGCGCGAGCGCGGCATATGATGCCACTACGCGTGAACGAAATTCCGGGGGCAATCCAGGACTTTCCGGTTTTTATAAGTCGTGTATCTGTCGGAGGCCAATACGCGCTTTCGGCTCTGACAAGCTTCGACGCTGGACAAAATTTGTTTTTAAGCGACGGTAAATGGCTTTCAAGTTTTCAGCCCGTTTCCATGCAAACATATCCATTTTTTCTGGTACGGGGTAAGCAGGAAACAGATGAACCGGTATTGGGGTTTGATCCTGATAGCGAAGCCCTGGGCCTTAAAGGCGGTGAAAACCTATTTACCTCAAAAGGTAAGCCATCTCTGACAGTGAGTCAGGTCAAGGCTAAGTTAATGGAAGACGCTCGTAACACGGTTCGTACATTCGAGTTTTTTGATACCATTGAAGGACTGGGCCTGATCCGCGCCGTCGATCTCTCGATCAAATATAAAAACGATAAAATCAATAAAGTGAGAGGGCTTCATATGATCAATGAAGACCAATTACACGCCCTCAGTAACGATGCGTTTTCGACATTGCGAGACAAAGGATTTCTAGCGCCGATCTACGCTTTATTATTCTCAATCGCTCAGCTTAACGGGCTAATTCGACGCCATAATGCTCGCAATATGCAATCAAACCTGATTATCAATATTAATCTTGAGGTCTCCAAAGATCTCGCTCAGTCCTAGGTAAAGCCATTGATAACCGTTTCAAAAGATAAGACATTTTCTCTTACCAACCGGTATTTTTCTTATGTATTTCGCGTTTCACCTGAGGGAATATTAGAGCATTTGCATTATGGTGGAGTCTTGTCAGATCCCCTCAATGTCACGGCTCATCACCTCCGTACACAGCGCGAAGTCAGTTCGCATTTTCAGGGCAGTCAGTATTTTAACCTCAGCGACACGCCCCAAGAGTTTCCCTGTTTCGGAACATCAGATTATAGGTTTCCGGCGCTTCACGGACGCAATTCTGACGGCAATACTGTTTTCACGCTTTACTACAAATCGCACGATATTGTGAAAGACAAGCCCGCGCTAAAGGGGCTTCCCTCAGCGCGGGGCGGTGATAGTGAAACTCTAATTATCAAGCTGGAGGATCCGCTCCATAAGTTAGGGGTGGAGCTTCATTATACCATATATGAGGATTATGGAGTTTTGGCCCGCTCGGCAAAGTTCCAGAACAATGGCGAAAAAAACATTCAGCTCCAACACGCATTTAGTAGTTCGCTTGACCTTCCTCAGAACGATTATGAAATCCTTCATCTTCACGGTACCTGGTCACGCGAGTTCAACGAGGAACGCATTGATGTACCTAAAGGTCGCTTTGTGATCGATTCTTCGCGTGGCACATCGTCTGCTGCGCATAATCCTTTTATCGCCATTATGGACAAGGGTACGACCGAAGACGTTGGCCGAGTTTATGCGACAACCTTGGTTTATTCAGGTAATTTTGCGCTGAGTGTTGAGCGAGGAGAGTTCGAAGATGTGCGTCTGTTGGCGGGAATCAACCCGTTTAATTTTCACTGGCGCTTAAAGCCGGGGCAAAGTTTTCAGACGCCGGAAGCCTTGCATGTTTATGCGCAACGCGGTTTGCGTTCCATGAGCCATCTTTGGCATGATTTCATTCGGGATCGAGTTTCTCCGACTAGATTTCGTCATGTCCCAAGGTCGAGCTATCTTAATACATGGGAAGCGGCCTATTTTGACATTGATGAAGACAAAGTGCTTGATCTCGCAGATACAGCCAAGTCCATCGGCGCGCAAATGCTGGTGCTGGATGATGGATGGTTTGAAGGCCGTAAAGATGACACGTCCTCTCTGGGTGACTGGATTGCGGATAAAGATCGTTTCCCGTCCGGTATTCCATCTCTGGCGTCCAAGGTAAAAGCAAAAGGCCTTAAGTTTGGGATCTGGTTTGAACCTGAAATGGTCAATCCCAAAAGTATACTTTATGAAAAACACCCCGATTGGGCACTTCATGTTCCGGGACGCAAACCGTCTCTTGGCCGCAACCAGCTGACGCTGGACCTGACGCGGGATGATGTGATCGATTACTTGTTTGAACAAATCGATGATATTCTTTCCTGCGGCGATATTGACTATGTGAAATGGGATATGAACCGCAACATGACCGAAGTTGGATCGGCAGGTATATCCAATAACCGTCAGCGCGAGGTCAGTCATCGATATATTTTGGGACTTTATAAATTACTCAGCAGGCTGACACAAAAATACCCGGATATCGTTTTTGAAAACTGCGCCAGCGGTGGAAACCGGTTTGATCTCGGAATGCTTAGTTTCATGCCGCAAGGCTGGATTAGTGATATGTGTGATCCGGTTGGCCGGATGGATATCATAAACGGGGCCTCATATTTATATCCATTGGATGTAACGGCAGCCTATATAGGGCCGTCACCCAATCATCAAAATGGAAGGGTATCTTCTGTGCAGACACGGTTTATGGCCGGTGTGTTTTGTGCCGCGAGAGGGGTGTCGCTAAGCACGGCTGATATCGAAGCCCACAAAGATGAAATTCGGCACTGGGTAAGTCTGGCGAACGCGACCAGTGCGGACATGGTAGGCGGCACTTTTGATCGGCTGGTCAAAAATCAGAATGAGGTATGCTGGCAATATACCACCCGTGATAAATCCACTATATATGTTGTTTATTTCCATATTTTGTCTGCACCAAACCTGCCGTTTAGGCGGGCGCATCTGGTCGGTCTTGACCCGCAATCCAAATACATTCTGCAAGAAAACGGCGAGGCGTATCAAGGTGATGCCCTAATGGGAAGCGGCATGCCTATGCCTTATGTGGCAACCGGTCAGGTGCGCGATGATGTCCGATATATGGATAAGGGCGACTTCTCTTCTCATCTATTCGTGTTCGAAAAGAAATAAAGGGTATGACCGAACTCTCTCCACAGCTTGGCGTTTGCTACTATCCTGAACACTGGCCCGAAGAGCAGTGGAAAGAGGATGCCAGCCAAATGGTGGAGATGGGTCTGACTTGGGTCAGGATAGGGGAATTTGCCTGGAGTCGCATGGAAGCCGAGCCCGGAAAATTGACTTGGGATTGGTTAGATCGAGCCATTGATGTTTTAGGAAAAGCGGGTCTGAAAATCATACTCGGAACTCCGACTGCAACGCCTCCGCGCTGGATGGTCGACAAATATCCTGACATGCTGGCGGTAACCGAAGATGATCATGTGCGAAAATTTGGTTCCCGGCGGCATTATTGTTTTTCGCATTTGGATTACAAAGATGAATGCGCGCGCATCGCCGGACTTATGGGCGAACGATATGGAAAGAACCCCAATATTCAGGCTTGGCAGATCGACAATGAATATGGCTGTCATGACACGATCTTATCCTACGGTAGGTCCGCGCAGCTGGCATTCAGGCGTTGGCTCGAGAAAAAATATGGAACGATCGATAAGCTTAACTCAGCTTGGGGCAATGTGTTTTGGTCAATGGAATATGACGGGTTTGAGCAAGTGGAGCTTCCTAACCAGACCGTAACAGAACCTAATCCCGCTCACGTAATGGACTTCCGGCGTTTTGCTTCTGATGAGGTTGTCGTTTTTAACAAAATTCAAGTCGATGCCTTGCGAGCCCACACCGATGCACCTCTCATTCACAATTATATGGGCCGGATCACAGAATTTGATCACTTCAAAGTCGGGGAAGACTTAGAGATTGCAAGTTGGGATAGCTACCCCCTTGGGTTTTTGGAAGACCGTTCTGATAGGGCCGAAGCTTTCAAGCACAATTTTATGCGCCAAGGGGATCCGGACTTTCAGGCTTTTCATCATGATATTTACCGGGCTGTCGGTCGCGGGCGCTGGTGGGTGATGGAGCAGCAACCAGGCCCGGTTAACTGGGCACCTTATAATCCGCGGCCACTTCCCGGAATGGTGCGCCTTTGGAGCTGGGAAGCGATTGCTCATGGGGCGGAGCTTGTGAGTTATTTTCGTTGGCGTCAGGCGCCCTTTGCGCAGGAACAAATGCATTCAGGACTGCAGCTACGAAACGGAATGCCGGCAGATTGCGCCGCCGAGATTAAAGCGGTCGCCGCCGAATTATCAAGCCTACCAATGCTGGAAACCCGACCGGCCTCCGTCGCAATCATATTAGATTACGCCTCAGCCTGGGCGTGGGATACACAGCCGCAAGGGCGTGATTTTGACTATTTCAAACTGGTTTATGCTTTTTACTGTGGTCTGCGAAGACTAGGATTATCCGTCGATATTTTACCGCCTGATACGAGTGATTTTGGAGCCCGAAAACTCGTCTTGATTCCTGGCCTAATGTCTTGGAATGATCAGCTAAGGTCAGCCGTTAATGCATTTAAGGGACAAGTTTTAATGGGGCCGCGCACAGGATCCAAAACACAAGACTTTCAAATTCCGCCCGATCTTGCGCCGAATATTGATGGATTTGATTTATCAATTACGGCCATTGAGACATTGCGACCAAGCGCGCCGCTCGAACTTACGAATGGCGGCGCTTTTCATATTTGGCGAGAGTGTACCAAAACCAAGGCTAAGATCGTCGAAACTACGAAAGATGGATTACCTGCCATTATTCAAAACAAAAATCAGACCTATATTTGTGGCTGGCCTGACGAAGCCGCCATGCATCGCATTCTAGGCGATATAGCAAAAGCCGCCGGGCTCAAAACACTTGATCTCCCGGATGGATATCGTGTGCGCGAGATCGGGCCTTATGAGCTCCATATGAATTACGGAAATGAAAAGATTGAACTCTCGCAATTTGGCGGGCCTAACAACATTGAATTACAAGGCGCGGAAATCGCTTTGATTCAAACGACAACACGCAAACGCGTGATTTAAAAAAGGGGAAGAAAATGGAGTTACAGACAACACAGGTTATTGTATTTCTTGTACTCACAGCGCTGATTGCGGCCGTGACCTATTGGTATTGCCGGGGACAAAGGGCCGGTGAAAATGGCGAGCAAGAATACTTTCTCGCGGGCGGATCATTGAAATGGTATTTTGTCGCCGGCTCGATAACCTTGACAAATCTATCAACCGATCAACTGGTCGGCATGAACGGCAATCAGATGGCCTTGTTGGCCTGGTGGGAGCTGGCTGCGGTTGTGGGGCTGATAATGCTGTGTTTTCTGTTTATTCCCGTTTACTACAAGTATAATTGCACGACAACGACAGAGCTGCTTGAGAAGCGTTACAATAATCCGCATATCAGAGCCTTGATCTCGATATTGTTTTTGCTTGGGAATATTTTCATTTTTCTTCCGGCTATACTTTACGGCGGCTCACTGTTTATGCAGAGCATGTTCGGGATTGATATTAATCTCTATATTATCGCCGCAATATTTGCGGTCGTCGGCTCAGCCTATGCGATTTTCGGCGGTCTGCGAGCGGTTGCAGTATCAGACACATTTTCTGGGGTTCTGCTCCTATCCCTCGCGATCACGGTGACGTTAATCGCGCTCAACACGATTAACTGGGACTTTACAGGTATCCCCAAAGAACGCCTGACTTTGGTTGGATCAGACAGTTCCGACATTCCCTGGAAGACGCTTTTTACGGGTATGATATTTATTCAGATGTTCTACTGGTCAACTAACCAAACTATCACCCAGCGCGCTATGGCTTCTCCGTCAGTGAAAGAAGCTCAAAAAGGCATTATGGCAGCAGCCGCAATTCGTCTGTTAATCGTCCCGCCAATTATCGTTTTGCCGGGCATTGTGTCCTACAAACTCTATGGGGATATTGGCGACGCCGCTTATGGTCGTATTGTTGGGGATCTATTGCCAGCGTTTTTATCGGGTGCGTTTGCAGCCGCCATTGCCGCAGCTGTTCTGACGACGTTTAATTCAATTTTGAACGCGTCTGCTGCGCTCTGGGTCTGCGATATCCACGAAACCTATATTCGTAAAAATCCAAACGTAAAGAGACTCTCCTTCTGGGTATCTATCGTTATGGTAGTTCTAGCATTTTTGATGATCCCGATTTTCAATAATCCAGAACAAAGTATTATTAACACGGTCCAGCAGCTCTATGGTCTGCTGTCCATGCCTATTCTTTCGGCATTTGTGGTTGGCCTCTTGTGGAAGAATGTTGATGCCAGAGCCATGATCCTTGCCGTCATTATCGGGGTTGGCTTCTATGCTTTTGCAACGAATCCTTTGGAGCCATCACAAAATATTTCCTTGCATTATATCCACCTGATGGCGATGACGCTTATAATTGCGGTTTGCTCCGCTTTGCTTCTTAACCGATTGGTCTTTCGTCAAAAGGCGATTTGGGACGCGCATAATGTATTTGGGCGGAGCTAGATAATTCCAATAGGAGGTCAGGATGTCGCCTAACTTGAAAGCTATAAAATCCGGCTGCGTAGCTATTGCTACCGCATTGGTGTTGGTATCCTGCCGCGAAAGTGTGGATGTTCGGCCAGGTATAGTTGGCGAAAACTTCCCAGAGTTTTCGTCTGAGCAGGTCAATGAAAAATTCGACCCCGAAGGAATTGCAAAGCTTGAAGCCCGCATGGAGCAATTTGTTACTGATGGAGATACGGCCGGCATCGCTACCCTGTTGGTGCAAGACGGGAAGGTTATTAGCCATAGTCAGGCGGGCGTTAGACGGATCAAGGACGGTGCCCCTATTACTGAAGACACCATCTATAGAATCTATTCCATGACCAAACCCATTACGGGTGTTGCTATGATGCAGCTATATGAGCAGGGTAAATTTAAACTTGATGACCCAGTCTCGAAATATATTCCGGAATTTGAGGATCTAAAGGTTGTAAAGAGTTATAAGAGCGCAACGGATTTTGAGCTAGAACCGCTTCAGCGCCAACCCACCCTCAAAGAACTCATGAGCCACACGGCCGGTTTTGCTTACTGGCTTGGCGGAAGTGATCCGTCAAATGCAGCGATGAAAGCCATGAAAATTGATCGCTCAGCTGATCTGAATGAATTTGTCGCGACAACGGCGAAAATTCCTCTTATGCACCAACCCGGCGAGAAATGGTTTTATTCAGCATCGGTTGATTTGCAGGGCGCCATTATTGAGCGCCTGTCAGGACAGAGCTTAGGGGCGTATTTTAAAACCAATATCTTTGATCCTTTGGGGATGGTTGACAGCGGGTTCTACGTTCCCGACTCCGATTATGATCGATTTTCCGAAGTGTTTTACTATAATTCGAGAGGGAAGCTCGTGGCGCTGCCATTGCCGGGAGTTGCGTTTAAAAAGGAAACCATTGCTTTTGAGTCAGGCGGTGGTGGCCTCGTTTCGACCCTCCAAGACTATTCGCGCTTTTGCCAGGCTTTGGCGGATGGAGGTGTACTTGATGGAACCCGGGTATTGAAATCCGATACAGTGAAACTCATGAGAACAAATGTTTTAAATGAAAATCAAAAGGTCAATATTACCGGGAATACATTGCCTTCGACACAAGCGTCGATTGGATTTGGACTAAACTTTGGGACTGTGAACTCAAATGGTCGTGCAAGCCTCAAACAAGGTGACGGAACTTATTATTGGGGCGGCGCCGCAGGCACATGGTTCTGGATTGATCCGGAACATGATCTGTTTTTTATTGGTATGATCCAGAGATTTCCGCAAAATGGCAAGCCAGTCGACTTTCGTGGCATTTCACGCGATCTTGTCTACGATGCCCTAAAAAGATAGCAGGAATGTTTGGTATATTAGTGGTGGATTTGCGCGCGCGTAACTAATCGATGTGGGGCAACTGTCACGCACGCGGGATCATTGCTAATCCGAGAATGGCCATATACATTTAAATTAATTGAATATATTGCATAATATTTGAAATGATGTTCAATATAACTGAACATCCAATCGGGGCGAAACTTTGAATAAATTACGCAGAATGGAAATTTTCAAAGCTGTTGCTGAGGCCGGTAAATTCACGCGAGCAGCCGAGAATATGGGTCTGTCAAAGTCGGCCGTTAGTCACGCAATCGCGGACCTCGAATCCTATCTTGGTACTCAGCTTATCAATCGTGATAATCGACAGTTTCAACTGACAGTGGATGGTGAATTATATTATGAACAATGCTCCCACTTTTTGTCCGAGCTAAATGCAATTGAGAATAGTTACAGAGAAGATCGTCCACAGATCGACGGACATATTTCTCTTACGGCACCTATTACATTTGGGGTAACTCAATTGACGCCCCGATTGTCGGATTTCATGCTTCAGAATCCGGACATAAGCATTTCGCTTTCGCTATCAGAGCACAATTTGGATTTAGTTCAAGCCGGTTTGGATATGGCCATTCGAATAGGGCATTTACAAAATAGTGCTCTCAGAGCCAGACGTATTGCCACTTGCAATATGCTACTTTGTGCATCGCCAAAATTCATTTCTGAAAATCGTAAAATCGAAGATATTCATGATTTGAATAACCTAAACACATTACGATATCGGTGGACGCCCAAATGGAATTTTATCAAATCTGGCGACCGTTTTACGTTTACGCCTAAGGGCACGATCATGTCTGATAGTGGAGACTCATTGGTCGAATTGGCAGCCCGCGGCCATGGAGTTTGCTTCATGCCAGAATTCATTGCCTTACCGGCTCTTCAAACGGGACGCCTTGTCAGAATTTTACCTGATTATGTGGGGGTTAGGCTTCCAATTCATATCGTTTTTCCGCCGGGCCGCCATAGGCCCACGCGCATCAAAAAACTTACAGATCATCTTATAGCTGGATTTGAGGACTTCAAATATTAGCCTATTGTTTAGGCAAGGACACCTCATCATAAAATTGTTTATCGAGATCACTATGGGCTTCATGTGTCACATGAGCTCTAATGGCTTCAATCGTTTGTGCGTCGAAAGCGTGCCCAAATTTCGGCATGCCGTTCTCGGCCAAAATACCATCGCCAACAACCTCCTGCCACATTGCGGGATCTTTGGTTACCGGTGAATAGCGTAGGTTCGGTGTTAACCCTGATGCAAATGCCTGATCGCCATGACACATGGAACAGCGGTTAGCATAAACATTTGCCCCTAGCGCCAGCAATTCCGGGGTCGTCTCTACCTTTTCAGGAAGTTCAAATTCTGGAACGGTTTCTGCGGGTTGAGCCGGGAGTTCTCCGTCTGCGCCGAGTTTAAACACCATGACGCGGCCCGAATTAAAATCACTGCCAGAAGGCAGAACGCCGCCATAACCGAGCACAAAGCTGCCGCCATAACCCGATGCCACAGCCACATATTGCTCGCCGTCGAGCTCATAGGTGACGGGCGCCGCGACAATCCCTGACTGGGAGAAGAACTTCCACAATTGATCTCCGGTTTTGGCGTTATAGGCCGCAAAATGTGCGTCTCCTGTTCCCTGAAATACCAGATTGCCGCCGGTCGACAAAACGCCGCCATTCCAAGGCGCAAGATGCTCATGAGCCCAGGCCGCTTCCTGCTTGACCGGATCCCAAGCCAAGAGCCTACCTTTGGCGGCCGCTTTCATAGCTCTGAAAATAGCTTTGTCACTAGGGATGACGGCGTAACCAAAATCAGTACCAGTATTCCACATTCTGTCCTTCTGGGTGTAGTTTTGCTTGTCGCCATAGACCCAAGGTGCTTCTTGCGCTGGAATATAGACAAGGCCCGTTTCCGGGCTGTAGGACATCGGGTGCCAGTTATGAGCCCCCAGCGGTCCAGGAAGTTGAAGGTATGGTGTTTTACCGCTATAGCGCGCGCCTTCGACTTCAACAGGTCGACCTGTTTCGGGGTCAATATGCGTAGCCCAGTTAACATCGACAAAGTTTTTGGCGGAAATGAACTCGCCTGTTTCCCGATCGATCACATAAAAGAAGCCGTTTTTCGGAGCCTGCATGATGACCTTACGTGGTTCTCCGTCAATTTCGAGCTCTGCCAATATGAGATGTTGCGTAGCGGTATAGTCCCAGGTTTCGCCCGGCGTCGTTTGATAGTGCCAGACATATTCACCTGTATCGGGCCTGACGGCTACCATAGAGGAGAGAAACAAATTATCCCCGCCTTCCGGACTGCGAATAGATTGGTTCCAGGGCGAGCCATTCCCGACTCCGAAATATAGAAGATCAAGCTCCGGATCATAAGCCATGGCGTCCCAGGCGGTTCCGCCTCCGCCTGCCGCCCAATATTCACCGGTCCAAGTCTTGGCAGCCATGGCCATGGTTTCATTTTCAAACCCGTCGGCAGGGTTGCCCGGCACTGTATAAAACCGCCAATCCATGTCACCAGTTTTGGCGTCATAGGCACTGATATAGCCTCGAACCCCCAGCTCCGCGCCCCCATTGCCGATAATGACTTTGCCTTTGATCACGCGGGGCGCACCTGTAATCGTATAAGGCTTTGATTTATCAATGGTCAGCTTTTCCCACACGACATTGCCGGACTTTGCGTCCAGTGCAATCAGACGGCCATCAATGGTCGCTGTATAAACATTTTCACCCCATATGGCGACGCCGCGATTGACCAGGTCGCAGCAGGCATTGCTAGCCTGAACCATATCGATCTCAGGCTCATAGGACCAAATCTGTTCGCCAGTGCGCGCATTGATGGCGTAGACCACATTGAAGGTCGATGTCACATACATGACACCGTCATGGATGATCGGTGTAGCTTCAATTCCGCGGCTGGAGTTCAGGTCAAAAGACCAGGCAAGGCCAAGCTGATCAACATTACCCGTGTTCACAGAGCCTAGCGGAGAAAACCGCTGTTCGTTATAAGTCCGTCCATAAGACCGCCAACCTGAATTATCGGCTTTGAGGATGGTCGCCGCTGTGACTGGCGCAGCTTTACTTGCCGATGACCCGATATCATTGCTAGGCGCCTTACATCCAGCGATCGCGATTACGGCCAAGGCCGATATCCAAAATTTCCCCATCGCTCTTCCCCTTATTTTCTAAGTATATACGATATAGTCCGATAATCTCTGAATAACCCAGAACATAGCGACGCCGCCGATAATATAGGTCGCAACGATCTCGGTTCTTTGTCTGTAATTGAAATTTATTTTTGTCAGTAGAGCAAGCAAAATGATAAACAGACCAATGATCACAAATTGACCGATTTCAACGCCCAGATTGAACAACAGAAGCGCCAGCAATTCTGTTCCTTTTGGCAATCCAATATTTGAAAGCGCCGAGGCGAAACCGCAGCCATGTATGAGCCCGATCAAAAAACCAATTAAATAAGGTTTTTCGATTGATAGTCCGGTTTTACCTCGTTTCTTTCGCATAATTTCTACCGCCAGTAATACGATGCTCATGGCGATTAGTATTTCTATGGGCCTGATGGGGAGGCGCAACAGCCCAAATGATGCGAGAGCCAGCGTAATAGAATGGGCGAGGGTAAAGGCCGTGGCTACGCCGATAATCTGTTTCCGCGAAACCAGAAGCACAAGCCCGATTACAAATAGTAGATGATCCCAGCCAAAGATGATGTGCTCAACGCCAATCCATAAATATTGTGACGTGCGCGCGCTTGATTGGCTTTCAAGATCAAACCCGATACTTGCGGGTTTTAAAACCTCGCGCCGCGTCTCGCCGGACAAATAGTTAATCTCAACAAAGACATCTGTCAGGGTTCTTTCCAGGCCTTCAATAGCGATGCGTCCGGTTTTCAGATCACAGCTGATTTCTGAACGCTCCGCTAGCGTACCGGATCCAAAAGAAATATCACCTTCTGTGACGACGCATTCTTCTGGAAAAATGGGTTTGAGCTTAAGGCGTTTTCCGCCGAGAACAGGTTGTTTCCAGGTGACGTCAAATTGATGGGTCTGACTTTCGGAAATTTTTAAAAATGCTGGTCGGACTTCATGCGCGTAAGCGTTGATGGATAAAAATGACGTCAGCCATAGACCTAGCCCGAGCCAAACAATGTGCCATATACGCTTGGGCGGGATCATTCATCCACGCCTTCAACATTGACTTTGTATTTTTTCAGGAGTTTTTCGAGCCGCTCTATATTTCCAGCTCGCAGAGCTTCCTCTTGCCAGGCCGCTATGACTTCCGCCTTTGCGTCCTCAAAGCCTGGTTCTTCGGATTGCGCAGCAGAGTCAATGCGAACAATATGAAGCCCAAAGGAAGATGGGACAGGGCCTTGCCAACCGTCCTTGACGGGTAACGCAAACAAGCTTTTGGCAAAGCTTCTCCCAAAAACCCTGGCGGTCATGGGTGCATCCATGGCTGGGTATTGGTTTTGTTCTATAAATGGATCACCGAGGTTTTTCCAGTTTGCGTCGGTGACGCGCTTAAGAATATCAGCCGCGTAATCGTTATAGTTTTCATGAGCCGTTGGACTCACATAGATGTGGGAAAAACTCCGTTTGGCCGGACGGGTAAACCGATCTTTATTATCCTTGAACCAGCTTTCCAATTCGGCCGTACCCGGCGGATCTGGCGGAGCCGTTTCATCAATCATAAAGCGCATCTTTTGCGCCATTCGGCGTCGGATAATTGTATCATCTTCCGCGAGGCCCAGACGTTCGGCTTCGCGCATGAGAACTTGTTCTTCGACATGGGCAAAAAGCAGGCCCTGAATATCCTCATCGGTCGGTTGGCGACGGTTCTCAGATGCAAATATGGCAGCCTGTCTCTGAATTTCAGCGGCGCTGACCTCGATCGTGTAGTCAGATTTTGTAACCGCTTTTTCCCAAAAATGATGGCCCAGAAATAATCCAGCACCGATCAGGACGAAGTGGAAAAGCGGTTCACGCAAAATGGACTTCATAATGGCGGTACTTTATTTCGCGTCATACCAAATTGGAGACGTATAGGCGCGTTCCTGCAATGTCTTTTTCAGCGCAGGGTTGGTCGGTACTCCAGCTTTAAGCGCATCCCAAGTTGACCATCGACAAGTTGGATTTTCCAAAACCCGAACATAATAACTGGCAGAAATGGCGCTATCAAAATCCGGGTCTGTCCAGACTGTTTTCAGTTCTGGGTCGCCGGCATCAGATGAATAGCTACAATCCGTAAGATCAACGCTCGCACCATTATCAGGGCAGCGATGAGTCGTTGGGTTCGGGACACCGCCATCTGAACAGGCTATGTCGTAAAGTTTTTCCTGAACCTTTCCGTTGTCATGCCAGACCTTTATCATTTGCACGCGCTGGAGCGGCGCAGATCTTGGATCACGGGCTGCCCATACAAGGAAATTCGGCGCGTCATCACTGCCAGACAGTGTTCCGCCCATAGGCACTCCGCCTGCATAAGCTTTGGCTACCAAATCCGATGAGTCCAACATATCAGCACTATAGCCATAACCGCCAAACATGCGGACTTTGATGCGCGGGCCGGAGGTGGCGTAGGTTTCTTTGCGCTGCATGCCGTCAAATATTGCCTCCCGGGTGTTCTCAGGGGCCCAAACCGCAGCCAAACCAGACGCGCCCCAAGCTGAGAACCAATATTCTGAATGTGTAGCAAGCTCTGCGCCTTCCCAGGTCTTGGCTCCGCCTGGCGGAACGGAACCACGGGCTTCCGCTGTTGCGTCAAGAATTCCGACTTTGGACCAATAATCCTTTTCGTCAAACGCACCGCCGGCTACATGGCTATCCGACGCTCCGATCATCCCAAATTTATAAGGATTAACCCCTGTGTCCTTTTTGATGCCCAGACCGCGACCTAAGGCTTCGCGTACATAGCTGCCATTGATTTTGGATTTGACGGTTGAGCTGAGGAGATATTCATAGATTTCAAAATCCGCCCATTCGTCATTAGGTGATAAAGCCGGGTGAGTTTCCGATGTGCCTTTCACTTGGGTCATCTCGACAATCGGTTCATTACGGATCCGCTGTTCGGAATATGCAGCTGTAATGGGGCTACCGTCAAATGTCTTCAGATCGAACATTTCTCCGTCCGACACATTGGAATTGTGGGGAATTGCGATGACGTCATTGCCACTCGCGCGCTGCCCATCCATCCAATCCCATAGGTCTTCCGGATTAACAGAGTCCAGTGTTGCAAAAAGGCGGTTTGGCGCGCTGTCTTCGAAGACAACATTCCGGTGCAGATTGCCGCCAATGAAACTGTTATCTGTCTGCTTGCCCTGAGTGACGGCCGTATATTCATAGGCCGCAAAGGTTGTGAGTTTGCCGGGTTTGTAATGCCGGTCGGCAGCATCAATTGCACTCTGCCAGGTTGCGTCGACCAAAGCCTGGTCAAATATTTCGGGGTAGGGCTCACCAGAGCGAACAGATCCACCCATCTTTCCAAATGCGGCGGTTATTGCCTCTGTGTCCTGAGAAAACATGCCTTTTGCCAATTCGGTTTTAGACAGAGGGTGCTCCGGATCGTTCATGGCCGGCAATATACCCATATATGCGCCATGATCTGTTGCGGCGACAAAGTCGAGGGGCTCACCCCAGATTTTTATGTCATAACCAGCCGGGTGGCGAACAGTCTCGCCCTTGGCGAAACGATAAACATCATCAGGCGTGCTGCGAACATTAAAAATATAAGCATCAAACGAGTTCTTCGTATGGATATGTAGATCCCCAAAATAGGCATTGGTTGCCACTGGGCCTGAACGAGACGCTTCGGCGGTCGCTATCTTTGCCGCCTTGTCGGAAACCTTTTCTATTGATGTTGTGGTTTTCTCACCGGACCCGCATGCCGTCAAGGCGAGCACAATGGCCGTCCCCGTAATAAGATTTCTCATATTCCCCTCCGTTTTGAAAACCTTAGATGTGGAGACCCAATCGCGCAAGATTGTTTTCGGCCTTTAACTTAGACCTGAGAATAAAGATTCCAAAAAAATTAAACATCCACGACTGGTTTGAAGCCGCCAAAAATCATGCGTTTGCCATCAAAAGGCATTTCGCCCATTCCCATCTTTTCCATATCTTTCATAATCTCTTCAAAAGCCGAGTCGCGTGTGGTTTTGTCTGGCCATTCACACCAAGAGAACATAACGGTTTCATCTTCTTTGCATTTGACGGCCATAGGCATTGACGTCGTTTCGCCGTCAGGAACTTCATCACCCCAGGCTTCGACGACCCGCAGCGCTCCGTGTTTTTTGAACAGGGTTGCTGACAAACTCGCAAATTTGATAAATTCGTCCCGGCGCGTATTCGGCACGGCGTATAGATAACCATCGATATACATTTATGACCCTCTTGTCGTTTTTAGGCTTATCTATCGGAAAATAGATATAATTGCGACTGGGCTTTGAAATGGCTAAATAACCAACTCTCCGCGCATGATCTGAACAGCGCTGCCGGACACAGTGATCGTGATCGGGTCGTGCGTTGTCGTGATTTCGATTTTGGATAGACGCCCCATATCCTCGCCTTGAGTGAAAGAGAGCGTTTGTGGTTCACCCCATAATCCTGTGAGCAGTGCCGCGAGTGTCGCGGAGGCGCTACCTGTGGCCGGGTCCTCGGGGATATTGTCCAGCGGTGCGAACATGCGGGAGTCGATTTTTCCGCCTGATCTCACATAGGCGAAGATCGCGAAGTCCAGACTGACGGGGTATTTTTTCTGGCAAGCCCTAAAGACCGCTGTGTCCGTCTCTATGGATCGAAGGGCCTCGCGGCTATTGAGTTCAACCAAGGTAAAAGGAAGACCCAGGCTTGCCTGTATCGGCAGGTGAGTCTCCGTTTCGATGTCCGAGACAGCCAAACCCAGTGCCGCGGCGATATCTTCAGGCTCTGGCTTTGCAAAAGTTTGCAATGGATTAGAAATTGTGAAAGCAGCTTGCTCGCCCTCGGCAAAACACGGCACGGGGCCTATGCCCAGCTCCAATATCAGATCCGACGGATATCCAAGTTGCCGAAGTGCCACCGCCGTACCAATTGTAGGATGACCAGCAAAATCGACTTCCGAGGTTGGCGTAAAAATCCGTACCTTTGCCGAATGCGCGTTATTCTCTGGTGGATAAACAAAGGTCACTTCCGAGAAATTGAACTCCGCCGCAATTGCCTGAAGCTGATCTTGAGGCAAAGAACTCGCCTGCGGAAATACGGCCAATTGATTGCCGCCAAACGGTTTTTCCGTGAATACGTCGTAAACGAGATATGTTGAGGCCATGTGCTTTCCCTTGAAAACGGCAACAGGTTATCCTGTTGCTATATTCAAGATAGGCTTTGAAGTTACAATACCCAAGCTAATTTGGGAGGCCTGAAAGGGTTTATTCGTTGCAAGGCGGACATTTTGTCCGGTGCAGCACCATGGCATCATGCAAGGTATTGATCGTTTTGCTGCCTGTCCGGACGCAAAGAAACGGGAAAATTCCATGGAGAATACACCCGAGTCCAGCCAAAAGCATACGACCTCCAAAACCGAAAGACATTCGCATGTGCTGAATATAGGTTTCCCCGACCGATTCTGGGTGCTCTTGAAAAGCCCGTAGCATAAAAACCTCTATTTCTTTGGTTGAATTGGGATCTTAACGCATGAACTGAGAAATAACTTCCCAAATAAACCTATATGATCTACACATCATGGGGTATTATGATGCTTGAAAGGCGTTTCATGGAACTGGATGATATCGATCTGCATATTCTCAAAATATTGCAGACAGATTGCACGATTTCCATTCAAGATCTTGGCGATCGAGTCGGTTTGACGAGTAATCCATGCTGGCGGCGTGTTAAAAGGCTCGAAAGTCAAAACGTGATTACGGGGCGGGTCGCGGTTGTCGATCCTAAAGCCCTCGGTTTGGGGATGACAGCTTTTGTCAGAGTCCATACAGAAAAACATACCAAAGACTGGCTCGAGCTTTTCAAAACAGCGATTGGTCGAATTCCCGAAATTGTTGAATGTCATCGAATGACAGGGGATGTAGACTATCTACTGAAAGTCGTTGTCCGTGACCTCGCCCATTATGACCGAGTCTATCAGCGCCTGTTGGAATATGTTCCCCATTTAAATGATGTGTCGTCGGCGTTTTCCATGGAGCGGCTCAAGGACGGCGGCATTATTGATAATCGATTTCCGACTTGATTAATCATTGCACCTTTAAACGTTGCAATGGGGTCGCTTTATCCATAATAAACGCGCTCATTTAAAGGAGCGTCCCTTGGCTGACTTACTATCTGGTTCCCCCGTTATTCCCGTCGTTGCGATAAAATCCGCCAAGCATGGGGTCAGGCTGGCCGAAGTTTTGCTAGATAACGGGGTCAATGCGATTGAAATCACCTTGCGAACAGACGCGGCCTTAGACGCAATTCAGCAGATTAAAAAAGCTTGCCCAGATATGATTATGGGTGTTGGCACCGTGCTTACACCTCAAGATGTGACAAACTCGGTCAATGTGGGGGCAGATTTTTTGGTCTCTCCCGGCATGTCTCCAAAACTTGAAGAGGCCATGCTGAAAAGCGGCCTGTTATCTCTGCCGGGCATTGCGACCCCGACAGAAGCCTTAACCCGCTATGAGGCCGGATTTGAAATGGTCAAACTATTCCCCGCGGCCGTTGTTGGCGGCGTATCAATGCTCAAAGGTATGTATGGACCAATGCCACACCTGCGATTTATGCCAACGGGCGGTGTCCGCCTGAGCAATATGATGGATTATCTTGAGCTTCCCAATGTGGTCTCTGTTGGCGGAACGTGGATTGCGCCGCAAGAGGACATTGAAGACGAAAACTGGGATAAAATTGCGAAAAATTGCCGGGATGCACTCGCTTTAGCGCAGGCTTAAAAACCAAAAAATCTTTGTTGTTGCGAAAATGCAACGCCAAAGTGCCTTTTACACCAAACGATATGAATGCCGCAATATTGTTCAAACGCGGTACAGGAACCGCCTTGTAAAGACATCTCCCAAGGGCGCCAAAATTTGGAGATTTACATGAAACGGGCAATCACATTTTCTCTCGTAACCGCATTCGCGGCACTGACAGTAAACGGCCATGCACTGGCTCAAGATAAAGAAGGCGCCTATGTGAATATTGGCGTCACACAACTCTCAACAGAACTCGACCTCAGGGATACAGATGTCAGCGGACAAAACGTTGATCTCGGAGTGCAAGACCTGGACATAACAATGATCACAGGGCGGATTGGTTATCGCATCATGGACTTTGTCGCTATTGAAGGCGAAGTCGGATTTGGACTTGGCGGGGATGACTTCACCCAGACTGTTCCTGTGGATGTCCTAGGGAATACGCTGAACGTCGATGCCGATATCGGGCTTGACGTCAAGAATTACTATGTCGGTTTTGTCCGGGGTATTTTACCAGCCGGGGATCAAATCGATTTATTCGCGAGGGTCGGCTACGGACAGGCCGAAGCCGAAGGTGATGTTCTAGCCTCGTTTCAAGGGATTTCAGCTTCCGCGAGCGATTCTCAGAAAGAAGATGGAATTGCCTACGGAGTCGGCGCGCAATTCAACTTTACTGAATTTGACGGTATACGCGGCGATTATACGCGCTTGGAAGATACTGACATAATCAGTATCAGTTACGCACGGCGTTTTTAGGCTTAATTTGCCTGAAGAAAGAGGCCGCCCATTGGGCGGCTTTTTTTGTGAAGTTGTAAAAATACAACAATAAAATTCTATCCTCAGTTCTTACGAAAAATCATCTTGAACCCGAGATGAAACCCAGTACAGCTCCTCATGTGGGGCACAATTCAAAGAGGAATTAAAATGAAAAACAAGTTATGGCTATCAGCCGCACTTATCGCTGCGACATTGTCAGGTACAAACGCATTTGCAGCCGATAAGGACGGAGCTTATGTAAATATCGGCGCGACTATGCTCAATGTGGATGTTGATACTGGCGACGCGACAACCCAACAGCTTATAGGTGACTCGGCAAATTTCACATTTGCGACGGGCCGTATCGGGTATCGAATCATGGATTATATCGCAATCGAAGGTGAACTTGGCATAGGACTAGGCGGCGAAAGTTCTGATGGCGTTGTCCGAGTTCAAGGGATTGATGTAAACACATCTGTCGATCTGAGCATTGATACATATTACGCCGCTTTTGCGCGCGGGATTTTCCCAGTATCTGATGATTTCGATATTTTCGCGCGGATCGGATATGGCGCGACCAAGCTAGAAGGCGACATCACAGCAAGCGCTCAAGGTTTTTCACAATCAGACAGCGCATCTCAGGATGTGGACGATGTATTGTTCGGTGGCGGTGTGCAGTACAACTTTTCTGGCAATGATGGCGTTCGTTTTGATTATACAAAGTTTGACGAAGCAAATGTTATCAGCATTGCCTATGCGCGGCGTTTTTAAAACCTAAACAAGAATCAGACTGATCTAAGCCGCCCATTGGGGCGGCTTTTTTCGTTATGGCTCGAGCTGTTATAGTCGGCGTAAAACGCGTGAAGCCAAGAACAGGCTGAGGACCAACATCAAAACAGCTGTCAAGAACAAGCCATGACCGATGCCTGGAACGTTGATGCCAAGCCAAGAGGAAAGATGAAATCCGATTGCGCCAACGAGTACGCCAATGGCTGCGAGTATGCCTAGTTTCCGCGTTGCCGGTATTAATAACAACAGTGCTGTGACCAGCTCAGCAATACCCGTCAGTCTACGGATAAGCGGTTCAAATAACTCTATTCCGGAGCGCTCAGCGATGATTGAAAATATCAAATTTGTTTCACCAAATTTCTGAACCCCAAAAAATATAAACCCTGCGGCCAGGACTAATGCCAAAATTAGATTGAGATGTTTCATTTGCCTCTCCTTTTCGCCAACCATAACCTGACGGGCAAAAAATACAATTCACAGGATATGACATAATCGTGTAACCGATTGTGATCACGAATGACTATTTCTTTCGCCCTCAAATTCGTCTAGGTCTGCGGGCCGATTGAACTGCCTCAGAGAGTGATTATGGCCCAGCTGAAATTATCTGACCCTAACTTGATGCGGCCTGCATCATATATCGATGGCAAATGGGTTGCTCAATCTGAGACGAGCTATGAAGTGACAAACCCTGCGAGCGGTCGGCTTGTTGCAACTATCCCGCATCACGGCGCGAATGAAGCCCTAAGCGCGATTAAAGCGGCTAGCGCCGCATTGCCAGAATGGCGGGCCAAAACAGCTAAAGAGCGCTCGACTTTGTTAAAGCGCTGGCGGGATTTAGTCATGGAAAATCTCGAAGACTTGGCACAGTTATTGACAGCGGAGCAGGGGAAGCCACTGCGTGAGGCCCGCGGCGAAATTGCTTATGGCGCCAATTATATGGAATGGTTCGCCGAGGAAGCCAAACGGGTTTATGGTGATACGA
>JAHDDC010000105.1 GCA_020629545.1 Hellea sp. | reverse complement strand
TTATGCGCTACCGGCATATATCGTATAAGATACACTGGAGCATAGGGCAGGTGCCCGAAGGCTATCCAAAGCCGAAGGTATCTTTGCTGCCCACATATTTTTTGCCTAATGAGGACGGCGAGCTGGAGGCTGTGACCGATTCGACGCCCTTGATACGTCGTTTTGAGAACGATTATGAAGGCCGGTCTGTCATTCCGGTTGATCCGGTTTTAGCTTTGCTGAACGACCTCTTCGAGGACTATGGGGACGAGTGGCTGACCAAAGCCATGTTCCACTATCGCTGGGCTCATGAAGCCGATTGGAAAAATGCAGGGCCGCTACTGATTTATTGGGGGAGCACCGTCATTCAAGACGAAATGGCAAAGTCGATGTCCGATCATTTTTCTAAGCGCCAGATCGATCGGCTTTATGTCGTGGGATCTAATGAAGCGACCGCACCAATCATAGAAGCCGCCTATGCGCGATTTATCGATATTCTGGATCAACTCATCGGGCAAAAAGGATATGTTTTGGGGGCGCGTCCATCCTCCGCCGATTTTGCGATTTTGGGGCAGTTGAGCCAGTTGGCTATTGTCGAGCCGACATCGTCGAAAATCACGCGAGAGATTTCGGCGCGCGTGCGGGCCTGGGTTGACCGCATGGAGGATTTGTCAGGGGTAAATCCGGAACCAGAGGATTGGTATTCAGTTGAGGATGCGACCAAAGCGCTGCGGCCTTTCCTGGTTGAAATCGGCAGGACCTATACGCCCGTTATGCTGGCCAATGCTAAAGCCGTCATGGCAGGTGAAAAAACATTTGAGACGAGCGTCGACGGCACACACTGGACCCAGCCAATATTTAAATATCAAGCCAAATCTTTGAGCTGGGTGCGGCAGGCATATTTCGACCTGAATCCAGTCGATCAAAAAAAGGTAGATCAAATTATCGAGGGGACAGGCTGCGAAGCTTTGTTCACGTCGTGAAGCTGCGTTGGAAAGTATTGGGCGGTCTTGCCATGGCGGCCATCATTGGCGGCACTTACATCTATCAAAACAGGGTCGACATCATTCTAAAACGTGTCGCGACCATGGGTAAGCCGGATATCGGCCCCAATATTGAAATAGAATGGGAGCAGGGGCCGTCTTTGGCGCCAGAAGGTGTGCAGCCGCCCAATATCGTTTTCATTCTCGCCGATGACCTGGGGATAAATGATATCTCGACATTTGGGGGTGGTCTGGCTGGCGGAAAGGTTCAAACGCCTAACATTGACCGCTTGGCTGCAGAGGGTGCGATTTTCACCCAGGCTTATGCCGGAAATGCGACTTGTTCGCCGTCTCGGGCCATGCTCATGACCGGGCGCTATCCGACGCGGACAGGCTTTGAATATACACCTACACCGCCGGGCATGGGGCGCATGGTGGCCATGATTGCCAATGATTTGAAATCCAAACAGGATAGCCCGATTGAGCGTACCGTTTACACCAAGCCCGACGGTGATGTGCCTGATTTTTATGGTCAGGGCTTGCCATCCGAAGAAATCACCATCGCGGAGACGCTGAAAGAGAACGGCTACCATACGGTTCACATCGGCAAATGGCACTTGGGATATGGCGACCGCGGCCCGAATAATCAGGGATTTGAAGAGTCCATCCATATGGATGATATGTATTATCTCCCCAAAGATGACCCGAATGTGGTCAATGCGGAGCTGGACTTTGACCCTATAGATAAATTCCTCTGGGCCCGCGGGGACTTCGCCAATAGTTTTAACGGCAGCGAGCCTTTCCGGCCCGGCGGTTATTTGACGGATTACTGGACGGATGAAAGCCTGAAAGTCATAGAGGCCAATAAGAACCGTCCCTTCTTCCTCTATCTGGCCCATTGGGGCGTGCATACGCCGCTTCAGTCCACCAGGGCCGATTATGATGCCGTTTCCGAGCAGCTCGGTGAAGATGCGTCGCGCCGCCTCAAAGTCTATGGGGGCATGCTCCGCGCGCTCGACCGTTCCGTCGGGCGGGTTATGGATAAACTCGAAAAAGAAGGCCTGGCTGATAACACGATCATCGTGTTCTCTTCGGATAATGGCGGGGCTGGCTATATCGGCGTGGACGGAGTCAACGCGCCTTATCGTGGCTGGAAACTCACCATGTTTGAAGGGGGGATTAAAGCGCCCATGTTTGTAAAATGGCCCGCGCAAATAAAGGGCGGAACCCGGATCGATACGCCTGTTGCCCATATTGATGTCATGCCGACTTTGGCGGCTGCTGCAGGGGCTGAACTGCCAGATGTGGAGATTGACGGCCGCAATATGTTGAGTCTGATCTCAGGTGACGGCGAGTTTAGCCGTGAGGACGATGCGCTCTATTGGCAGAGTGGGTATTTGCAGGTCGTGCGCGCAGGCGACTGGAAGCTCCAGCACGAAGGACGACGCGATAAAAGCTGGCTCTTCAATCTGGCCGATGATCCGACAGAGCAGAATAATATTGCGGAAATCCATCCCGAAAAACTGAATGAACTCAAAGCATTATTGGAAAAACATCAGGCAGGACGCACGCCGTCTCTTTATCCTTACTCGCTCGAAAGTCCTATTCAGATTGATAAGACATTGGCGGATAAACCGAACAAGGATGACGAAGTCGCCTGGTGGCCGAATTAGGGGTGAGCGTTTTGCTGCTTTGGGGGCGAAGCGGACATTAGTGCAATTTAACTTATTCTCGCGAGCACCCGTTCAGCTAGCATTAATTGCGTTTATAGCATTAAACTAAAATGGCGAAACCACGCATTTTTGTAAGCTCAACTTACTATGATTTAAAGCATGTAAGAAGAGAGCTCGAGCGGTTTATTGAGTTGATGGGCTATGAGGCTGTTCTATTTGAGCGTGGTTCGATTCCCTATGAACATGATGTGGCACTAGACGAAAGTTGTTATCAAGAAATACCTAAGTGTAACATGTTAGTGCTATTACTCGGCGGGCGCTATGGATCGCCATCATCAAGAAACCAAGATGCCCAAACTTCAACCGATGATGACATCAAGAAATTAAACTCTATAACCCGGCAAGAGTACGAAGAGGCTATCAAAGAAAACATTCCGGTTTACACGTTCGTACAGTCTGATGTTTTAACTGAATACCGTACGTTTAAGAAAAATGAGAAGAACTCCAAAACCAAATATGCTTATGTAGACAATGTTTTAATTTTCGACCTTATTGACAACATTTACACTAAAAAAATGAATAACTTTCTTACGGGTTTCAATAGTGTTGACGATATCATTGAATTTCTCAAACAACAATGGGCTGGGCTTTTTCATAAATATTTATCAGAAAAAAACGAGAATGTTGCGAAAGATTCGCTCTACAAAAAGTTGGAAAATTTGGAGTCTACATTTTCGGACTTAATAGATTCGTTCGGCAAAGCTGCGGGTGTCAAAGACATAGATGTGAAAGCATTACTTAGTGAATTGAAGGAAGATCAGTTTAAGCGTGACGAGAAAATAGCACTCATGAATTCTAAACTGTATCGACACATCATTGATCGACCCGGATCGCATAGCCTCACTGCTGAGAAAGTTGATGAAATATATCGCAATTCTTCAAGCCTCGATGACTTTACAGAAAGGCTAAAATCCGAAGACAATAATAAGAACTGTTGGATATTTGATCAAAGCAACTATTCTGAGCTTGATTACTATTTCAAGATTAAAGCAGAGTAGTCGCAGTTATGAATTTAGTATTCGTGATGTTTCCTTTCCCTCATAGGATGTTTACTCAGCATACATTAGGTAAATATTACCTATAGTTTGTCGTAGGGTTACAAGGTTTGAATATGTTAATAAATGAAAACACATGGCAACATTTTCGCATAGAGGCTAACCAAATCCATCACTACGGATTTTTTGAGGATGGATGTGCAGTTCTTTCGATAAAACAACAATCTGATATTGAGGTTTTTGATCGTGAGATGCTGATTCGGTTTTTAGAAGACATCCGTGAAGATGTTGATGGTCGACACGAAGATGCCGTTCGTAATTTATGTTGCGACCCCAACTGTGAGCGTGATCACTATTGGTACACAACTAACAACTTTAAAATTCGAACAACAATCGAGGATCGTGGGGATATCATTGATCTTTTAGACCGAGCGATTGTCGCGAATGATATTCAATAGTGCCTTTTTTTAAAAAAATTCGCCAAGAATAGCCGATTAGCGCTAAAGTTCTCTTTGGGGATTAATCGCCGCTAAAAAATCTTCCGCCGTTTCCCGCGTGGCTTGGGTGTTTTATATTCCGGGGGCAGGGTGCAAATCCGCTCCATGCGCGTTATCGACCCGTCCACATATTCCCAAATCATGGCATCGCCGTCGCGATAGCGCCGGACCACAACCGGGCCCCGGCCAAAGGCATTGAACTCCAGCTTGCCATTGCGCCATGTGGCGCTGGCGGATGTACGCATGCAGTATTCTTTGTTGCCGATGATAAAGGGTACGGAGCCTTCAGTGTCATTAGAGGTCTCGCCGCCCGTGCTGTTGGGGCCGAGGTCGTGTATGATACCAGCAGTGGTGATGACGGTTCGCGCGCCGCATTGCTCGACCCGTTCAATATGGCCGACCTTGCCGGACACGGCTTTCCAGAGCCCGCGAATATCCTGCGCGCCCTCGACGAGTGGTTCGGTACAACCAGCCAAAACCGGCATAGGGAAATGTTTATAGGCGCAGCCCGGCGTATTGGCTTTGGGGATATCGGCGGCGGCCGGGCCGGAGCCGTCCAGATCGGGCAGGGCGCAATAATCAACCAAAGAGCCGTCACCGGCGAGTACGACCGGGTCGGTCATGTTAGTCGGACGAGCCGAGCAAAAAGCCAGCCAGAACAGGCAGATAAACAGGAGCAATAAAGTTCCTAATATGCGCCGTCCCCATTTCAAAACTTTCCGCATTAATTCGTCCACATTAGCGTTCTGTCACCAAGCGCATCATTTCATGAGCTGTGTCATGGCCGGAATTCTGATTTTGGCCCGTCACGAAACGACCTTCATCATCGACAACCACATGGGTTGCAAACATGTCTTTTTTAGCGGTCTTGGCTTCGTAGACAACACCGGCTGCGCGCAGGGCACTCTCCGGATGAAGAGGTGTGAAATCGATTTTAAGTTCGTTGATCTGTTTGTCGGTCACGCCTGTCATTTTTCGCCCGGCAATCAAAAGGCCGCCATTTTCGTTTTTGGCCTTAACGAGGCCTAGCGGTCCGTGACAGACCCCGCCAATGACGGCATCAGAGGCATAGTAGGCTTCGCTGATCTTGGCGGCGAGGACGTCTGATTGGCCGAGGTCATAAGCTGCGCCCCAACCGCCTGATAGAAATATGACGTCATATTGGGTGAAATCCAGATCATCAATTTTGAGAGAGTTCGTGACCTTTTGTTGAAACGATTCGTCCTTGCGCGAGCGTTTGTCGGCATCGGTTATAATCATAAATCTGTAAGAATCTGGGTCAATTGGGATGGCGCCGCCTTTGATACTGGCCACATCTACACTCATCCCGGCGTCTTGAAAGTCATAATAGGGTACAGAAAGCTCCGAGCCGAAAACGCCAGTCTTCTTGCCCTTGGTTTCGCCAGGTTTGTTGAGAACGGCATGACTTGTCGTGATGATGAGCGCGCGCCCATTCGGCACCTCATAGCTAGGGCCGTCATAGTCAGGATGCAGACCCTGGGATTTCAATATGGACGGTAGGGCCGCAGCAAAAATAACGGCGCCGACAAGTAAGACACCCAATAACATAAGCAATTTCTTTTTCATGGTTAGTTCTCGAATGTATAAATTGACACCATTAGTGTCATAATATATTCATGGAGTCAATTAAAGGGAAAATGAAATGCGCTGGAAATTGTGTTACGCATTGATGACGCTTTGTCTTCTCCCATATTTGGCCCAAGCTCAGATCCAGACCAAATCCCAACACCCACCAAACATAGTTATGATCATGGTCGACGATTCAGCTCTAATGGATTTTGGTGTTTATGGCGGGGAGGCAGAGACCCCCAATATTGATGCTCTGGCCAGACGCGGGGCCATGTTCACTCAATATCGGACATCGCCGCTATGTTCGCCCACCAGAGCCATGTTCCTGACAGGTATTGATAATCACA
>JAHDDC010000104.1 GCA_020629545.1 Hellea sp. | reverse complement strand
TGCTCCGCTGTGCCGACGGCGCTGCATTGCAGCATGGCCTCCAGGTGAGGGCGGATCTCGGGCGGAATTTCGACATTATGCGTCGGGCGGGGGGTTAGGCCCCTACGGTTTGTGATAATGCCGATAAAGGCCTGTATGAGCGTCGAGAAATGATAATGGGCTTCGTCCTCCGTCTCGGCGGCGTAAACATTACAGGCCATCATGAAATAGGGCTTGGATAAATGCCGGGAGGGCTGAAAATTATCGCGATAGGCTTTGGCCGCCTGCATGAGATATTGCGGCGCAAAATGCGAGGCAAAAGCATAGGGCAGGCCGAGCTTTGCTGCGAGCTGCGCCCCGAACAGGCTAGAGCCTAATATCCAAATCGGAACCTCTGTGCCCTCACCGGGAATGGCTTTGACCCCCGGGGTTTGCCGATCTTCGGGCCGGGCGAGATAATCGATTAACTCTTCCACATCCGCCGGGAAGCGGTTGCCGGCCCGCTCATAATCCTTACGAAGCGCGCGGATCACACCCATATCGCCGCCTGGCGCGCGGCCAAGCCCCAGATCAATCCGGCCCGGATGTAACGTCGCCAACGTCCCGAACTGCTCGGCGATTGTCAGGGGCGAATGATTGGGCAGCATGATACCGCCAGCGCCGATGCGAATGGTTTTCGTATGAGCTCCGATATGGGCGATCAGTACGGAAGTCGCCGAACTGGCGACCGAGGCAATATTGTGATGTTCGGCATACCAGACACGGTTATAGTCGAGCATTTCGGCGTGTTGCGCGGTCTCTACACATCTCTCAAAACTCTCAGACGGGTTACTGCCTTCGACGACATGGGCCAGATCCAATAGAGACAACGGAATAGTCATAGGCCATGATGGCAAATCGCTGTTACCGACGCAAATTTATAATCGCGGTATTACATCCGCCTCATTCGCGCGCCGGAGCGATTAGCGTTTCATGCTCTCGAGCATTTGGCGGTAACCGCCAAAATCATATCCGGCATTCTGGGCGGTTTTGAGGATAGTATCTATATCGCCGTCCGCGGCCTGGGATAACGCCCATAATAAGGTTGACCGCGTTCCCGTCCGGCAAAAGGCCAAAATGGTCTTATCCGTATCGGCGACGATCTCGGCCATTTGGTTGATATATTCCGGGGGAAATCCTCCGGCTATGGGTATGTCGACAAAGTCTATCCCAAGCGCCTTCGCGGCGGCGGCAAGATCGGCTGATTTAGGCTGCATCATCCCTTCGCCGTCCGGACGGTTATTGATGATGGTGGTAACACCCGCGGCTTTGATTTCTGCGAGGTCTTCTTCGCGGATTTGGCCGTCGACAAAAATTTTATCAGTGAGTTTCTTCATAAACCTATTCTAGCAAGTTTACGCGAATGACGCTATCCAATTTTCCATAAGCCGTGTAGGGAGAGAGCATGTTATGATGAAGATCAACCGGCTCAAGACAGAATCTTTTAGGGCCTTCCGATTTGGCATGGTTGGCGGTCTTTCAACCCTGACTTATATCTCCCTGGTTATCGAGCTCAGCCAGTTTACAAACCTTCATCCGATCGCGATCAATACGTTGGCCTATGTGACCGGATTTACCATTTTCGCGACAGGGCATGAAAAAGCTCTCCGATATTGATGATAAATTAGGGGTCGCCTTACAATTTACGCCGGATAGCGGATCAAACGCATTAGGATTTTTAGGGGACGAGGATAAAGCGGCTATGGCTTTTATCCTCGCTTTCGCCGCAATGATAGTGCTGTCACTACTGGGCGTTATTTTTCAATCTCAAGAGAGCCGGGAAGAATTGGCGCAACAGGTTTTTCATCCGGTTTCAACGCCTAAATTTGTGATTATGTCGCTGATATCTCTGGGTATGTATCAATATTTCTGGATCTATAAAAACTGGCGTTGGGTACGGGATCATCAGGAACAGAATTTGATGCCTTTGCCGCGCAGTTTTTTCATGAATATCATGAATTTCAACCTATTCCCGCGAATGTCCGAAACAGGTGATCCCGGATATTCATGGTTTGGACCCTCGGCCATCCCGCTCGCAATTGGAATTTTGATAACCAGTATTGCCGCGCAAATATTTGACAGCGCTCCGCTTTTACTTTTCGTTCCGCTGCTGCTTTTAATTCCTGTGGCGATGCAGGTTCTCAAACTCAATGAACGTCATCCTGATGCCGTATCCCGAAATTCAAAATTTGGCATGCCGGCAATCCTGTTCATTATAGGGTGGACACCTCTATTTCTTTTGGTTGTATTGGGATCAATCGGGATGATGTTTGGCTGGCTCTGACACGGGTTAAGTCAGCGCCGAGCGGCTGGTTTTCAGGAAATATTCAGATTGTTGACCATAGTTTATAGATGGCTGGGTGAGATGTGTTCGCCGCAGTCTTCTTAAACCAAATGGAATGATGATTATGGATATAATGAAACTCGCAACGGGCATGCTTGCCGGTAAACTTGGCGGTAATAATGCGGCGTTAGGCGGCGTTCTCAACAGTCTGCTCGGAAGTGGCGACAAGGCTGACATTGGAAGCCTGCTCTCTGGGCTTCAGGAAAAAGGCCTTGGAGATGTCGCATCGTCATGGTTGGGCGATGGTGAAAATCAGGAGATTTCAGCCGATCAGCTCAAGGACGTTTTAGGCGAGGAAAAAGTGTCCCAGGCTGCAGCCGAACTTGGCACGGATGAAGGATCATTGCTCGAAAGCCTGCGGGAAGCCCTGCCGCAAATGGTCGATCAATCCAGCAGCGGAGGGTCCCTATTGGATTCGGTTGGCGGATTGGGCGGCGTCGCCAACATGGCCAAAAAATTCCTATAGGCATTCGCTTATTCGGGTAATGGATGCGCCCTTCGTGGCGCATTTTTTTATGGGCTGACAAATATATGTAAGCCGTTGGACTCTGCGGTTTTTTTCTTTACCCTGATCCAGCTTTGTCCTTAAGCTTGGCATTTATGTAAAGGAGTACATCATGCGTCGTTTTGTTTTTGGCTTACTGGCCCTGATTATTATTTTGCTTCTGGCCTATGCTTTGATCTTAAGAAGCGAGAAGGCATCTGCTGGTGTTCTCAATATGATAACGCCATCGGGAAGTTTTGACCTTAAAGCGGATGTCAGTTTTGGCGATCATCCCCGCGATTCTGTAGACTATTATTTGGCCGCAGACAGCGATGATTCTAAGCCGCTAATCGTCTTTATCCATGGCGGTGGCTGGAGCCGAGGCGACAAAAGCATGTATAAATTCTTTGCCGAAGGCCTGACGTCCGAAGGCTATGATGTGGCACTTCCTAATTACCGTTTATACCCAGAGGTTATTTATCCGGAATTTCTGACTGATAATGCCCGCGCCATCGCCGCGATCCACAAGGCCTATCCCACGCGATATCTCGTTTTGATCGGTCATTCTGCTGGGGCTTATAATGCTTTGATGATGGCGTTTAAGCCACAATACCTGGACGCAGAGGGCATTGCAGCCTGTTATACGGTTCGTGGTATCGTCAGCCTGGCGGGTCCCACCGGAGCTTTGCCCGTTGAAAAAGAACCGACGATATCGATCTTTCCCGAGCGCTTGCAAGGAGATGATTCCACCCTGAAACATCTTGATCAGCCTTTGCCGCCAATGTTGCTTCTCAACGGTGATGAGGACAGTTCCGTCCATCCCGAAAATGCCCGCGTGCTGGGGGCGGCATTGCAAGGGCGCAATATTGCGACGGTCAAAATCGTTAAAGGTGCTGACCATGTTGATCCGGTGAAAGAGATGTCCCACACTTTTGAAGGTCCCATCAAACAACATATTCTGGATTTTATCGAAAAATTACCAGAAGATGAAGGCGACGGATTTTGTCGGTAATTTTAAATTCCGTTCAAGGAGACCTATATGTCCAGTTCAAATAATTTTAATCGCAGAGAATTAATGCAAGGCGCGGGCCTAGCAGCAACGGCCTTGTTAGCGGCTTGCAGCGCCAGTGATGCGACGCAACCTGCGCAAAGCCAAGCGGCGGAAGCCCCGCAATCAAGCCAAGGAAAACCTCAGGCCGAGTCAAAGACGGCGCCCGATCTATCAGGCCTATCTATATTGATCACGGGATGCTCATCGGGCTTTGGTCGCCTGGGCGCCGAATATTATGCGCGCTGCGGCGCAAAAGTTATTGCCAGCATGCGTAATATTCCGCGGCCAGAAGCGGGCGAGCTCCGGGCGCTCGCAAAATCGGACGGGCTCGATATTTCCGTTGTTGAAATTGATGTAACCTCGGACGAGCAAGTCAATGCTGGCGTTGCGAAAGCGATTAAAATGGCGGGCAAAATAGATGTTCTCATCAATAATGCCGGCATTTCTTATGCGGGACCGATCGAAGTTCAGGACATGAAGGCCACCCAGCATATATTCGATACAAATGTCTTTGGTCCGCAGCGCATGGCCCGCGCGGTTTTGCCATCCATGAGACAAGCTGGTGGCGGTCATATTTTTAATGTGTCGTCGCAATTAGGGCGATTAATAATACCCGGCTTTGGCATGTATTCACCCAGCAAATTTGCGCTCGAAGCTATGAGTGAACAAATGGCGTATGAGCTTGTTCCGCTTGGTATTGATGTCACTATTATTCAGCCCGGAGGATATCCGACGAAAATATGGGCCAATCAGGTACCTTTATCGCGTGATCTTAAAACTCGTCTAACTCAGGAGCAGCTCAAGGCCTATCCGGGAATGACGGCCTCGATGGGAGAATCAAGGGGTAGCGGCGGCGGTGATACTGATCCGATGGATATACCGCGTGCCATTGCGGATGCGGCCATTTTGCCCAAAGGTCGACGCCCCCTCCGAATACCAGTTCATCCAGGATCAAAGCCGCAAACGCCAGTTAATGCCGCGTCTTCGAAAGCTCAGATCGACTGGCTGGGTCAATCACCTTATGGTCCACTTTTAAAGGCAGCGCTTGATTAATTTATGATGCCATGAGTTTCGGTGCGGCGCTGCTTTGGGTCTGAAACTCAGGCAATAGCAGTTCCGGCCATTGTAAATTAACCCCTTCGCCATTATTTATCGGGCAATGACGGGGCTGATCAGGAGATTATGTCATGATGCGTATTGGACTTTTACTCGCGACGAACTTCGCTGTGCTGATGGTGGCAGGTGTTATCATGAGCCTTCTTGGCCTGGATCAAGGCAGTACGATGAGCATGCTGCTCTTCTGTGCGCTTTTTGGATTTGGCGGGTCATTTGTTTCTCTGATGATGTCAAAATCCATGGCCAAACGTGGTAGCGGTACGCAGATCATTGAGAATCCGTCAAACGAAATAGAGCAGTGGCTGCATGACCGTATTGCCGTTCACGCCGAAGCCTCAGGTATTGGAATGCCCGAAGTTGGTATTTTTGACTCTCCGCAGCCCAATGCCTTTGCGACGGGTTGGAACAAGAACAAATCTCTGGTCGCGGTCAGTACTGGCCTTATGAACAGCATGAACCGCACTGAAGTTGATGCAGTGCTGGCCCATGAAATCGGCCATGTCGCAAATGGCGATATGGTCACGCTCACCCTTATTCAGGGCATCACAAATACATTTGTTCTGTTCTTTGCCCGCATCGTGGCCGGCGCGATTGCCGGTGCGTCTAAAAACCGGGCTATGCAAACCATGGGTTACCGTATGTCATCCTGGGCTTTGCAGGCGCTGTTTGGTTTTCTGGCCTCTATCATTGTCATGTGGTTTTCGCGCCGACGCGAATTTCGCGCCGATGAAGCCGGAGCCCGCTTGACCTCGCCAGAAGCCATGGCAAGCGCGCTGGAGCGTCTCAAGAACCCGGTCAGCGATCGTGATGCCCTTCCGGAAGGCATGGCCGCCATGGGAATCTCGCCGAACTTCAAATCTCGTCTCGGCGGCATGCTGGCCACCCATCCATCCTTGGATGACCGGATCGCTGCTTTGCGCGCGAATTCGTAAGATCTGCCTAACCGCGAGTCCCCGACACGGTCGGGGACCAGTCTCCCTGCGTGCCGCCCTTGGCAGCTAACGCTTCGCGCTTTATAGCGCGTCTATGCTCCGATTTATCTTGTGTTTGTGTCTCTGTTTGTTCGCCTTTAGCGTCCTCGCTAAAGCGCATGATAAAGACGAGGCGCGCTATATTGCTAATGAGGCGGTGCTGGTTT
>JAHDDC010000103.1 GCA_020629545.1 Hellea sp. | reverse complement strand
GTGCACAGGGGAGAATCTACATGCACCGTAAATCCGTTTTAATTGCTGCTTTAACATCGGCTTCAGTTCTTGCGATGGCGACGTCAGCTGTCGCTCAAGATGCGCCTGATGATGAAATTATTGTCACTGGTATCAGGCAGGCTTTGCAGAATGCTCTGATTGAAAAACGGGAGGCCGATAGTTTGATAGAAGTTATCTTGGCCGAAGACATTGGTAAGCTACCGGACCAAAACCTGGCGGAGGTTTTAGAGAACCTTCCCGGTATTCAGATCACAAGAACCGCTGGTGTTGGTACCGGTGTGCAAATTCGTGGTACATCCGACAACCGCACTCAAATTAATGGCATTTCGACCGTGGGTTCAGGCTCTGGTCGGGCTGGTATCAGTTTTGAAGACGTACCTGCGGCTATGATTGCCGGCGTTGAAGTGATTAAGGCACCAGAGGCTGCAACAACTGAGGGTGGCGTTGGAGCGACTATTAATTTGCGAACAATACGCCCACTTGATCTTAATAGTGGTGATCTATTAGCTAATGTTCGTCTGCAAGGCGAGGAAAGTAGCCTTTCCACAGATGGAATTATGCCAAGGGTTGCGGGCACTTTGGGCAAGAAATGGTCCAATGATCACGGGCAGGAAATTGGCGCTGTTTTGAGTGTTAGCTATACTGAGCAGGATGTATCGGCGTTCCGTCCCCGCGCTGACAGAGATAATGACAATATTGCCGATCTATACAATGCGGGTACACAGGGGGATCTCCCACTATACATACCACCGCAGTTCTTTATTCAGGATTATGATAATTTCGAGTATGAGACATTAAACTTCGCGGGAACTGTTGAGGCCCGAGTTAATGAGGATCTGAAGCTGTATTTTGACGGAATCGTCAACGACCAACAGCGACGCCAGGAGAGTTCGCGGATACAGGCCTCTGGAATCAGCGCTGGCGACTTGTCGCAGAGCATCGATAGTATCCAAGAGTTTGAAACAATCAACTTTGGATCATTAAATGGGCAGAACCTAGGTTCAATAGATGTCGCCGTTCGCGGGATTGTACCAGTACAAGCCGATGGAACGGATGGTAATCTGAGATTTTCAGGCGATACAAATTCCCGTTTGACAGATAGCCGGATCTTCAGTTTTGGTGCTGAGTATGATGTGACAGAAAGATTGAAAGCTAGAGCGGAATTTTCGACGTCTACTTCTGAGTCGACGACACCAAGTTTCAACACAACTCTGAACTTTATCAACCCAAATGTAGCCACGAACTCGACTAACGAGAATGGTACGCCTTTCATTTATGATCTCACCGGGGGGTCGTTGACTTGGGGAGTGGCGCAAGATGCCGAATTTGGCCCGTCGACCGAACAACTACTTGATCCAGCGAACGTAGTCCTGCGCGACGTAAATATCACGCAGGATGAGGCAGAAAATTCTGAAAAAGCGTTTCGTGCTGATTTGTCTTATGATTTGAAAGACGACATCGGTTTCTTAAAGTCCGTAGACGTGGGGTACAGATATAACGAAACCTCAAGCCTTAGAGACCAGATTCGGACCAGAGTTGGGCTGCGGTCAGCTGCCGATTCGCCAACAGGGGACTTATTTTCTAGCTTACTTGTTGCGGGTCCAAATAACTTTGATGCGGCAGACGGTCGTACGCTCTTCGTTGGGGATTTCCTCTTGATTGATCCTGAGCAGGTTGCCGCCGACCCTGCTGCGGCGTTGGCGATCTTGGAGAGTGCTATCCAAAGTCATGGAGGGTCTCGCTCAATCGGAAATCCCACATCCGATGATGGGGCGTTTTTCGATATTAATGAAGAAACTCACGCTTTCTATGGGCAGGTAAACTTCGATGCCGGAATGTTCAGGGGGAATGCGGGTGTTCGGTATGTCGATACAACCGTCGCTTCAACTGGCAACACCATACTGAATGGTGTTGCAACACCTACAACCACGGAAGGAAGCTATGATTTCTTCTTGCCCCGTGTAAACTTAGTGGCTGATGTTACCGATGATATTGCCATCCGGGCTTCTTATGGCCGCGACATTGACCGTCCGAATTTCGATGATTTGTCGACCGCTATCAGCTTTGGTACAAGTCCGAACTCCTCAGTTAGTATCGGAAATCCAGGGCTATCACCTCAGGAGGTAGAGGCTTTTGATATTTCCGCTGATTGGTATTTCGCCCCTTCAGCAGTGTTGAGTGTCGGATATTTTAGAAAAGAACGTACTGGATTGTTCACAACACAGTTTGAAGATGTTGTGACGACACCGACACCAAGCAATACGGGCGTGGTCGATGTTCGAGACGTAACAGCCCCTTGTGAGGGCGGCGGTATTTTCAATCCAGTCGCTGACCAGAACGTATTTGCGCCAATTGACGCTAACGGAAACCAAACCTCTGGTGTTGGTGTCTGTGTGCCAACTGAGCAAACGATTAATGGTAACGGCACCAATACCCAGGAAGGGATTGAGGTGACCTTCCAGTATGACCTATCAAACATGGCTGATAAATTTGGCGGAATGGAATGGTTGTCAGGATTTGGTATTCAGGCGAACTACACATTACAAGACTTCAGTAGTAGTGGGAATGATACATGGAACGCATTTAGCCGCCCTCGCGACATTTTCCTGGCGACGGCCGGTGCAACAGATGTTCAGTTGGATACAACGCTGCTAAATCTTTCTGAGAACGCTTATAACGTGACATTGTTCTATGAGAAGCACGGACTTTCTGCTCGTGCGCGCTATACATGGCGCGATGCCTTCAGAACCGACGATTTTGGTAGCACTAGCAGTTTCCCGTTCGGTTTCCCGGTTGTGCAAGAATCGAGAGGGCAGCTGAATGCTGGGATCAATTATGACGTGACGGAACATTTGAATGTAGGTGTAGAGGGCGTGAATCTGACGAAGTCCGATGTGACGCAATCCTGCGTTAATTCAGGCGCCGTAACATGTTTCCAAGGCTTAACTGATCGTCGGATCATTTTTGGTGCAAGCTATAACTTCTAAAATTCAAGACGACCCGCATTATTGCGGGTCATTTCTCCTGACTGACACGGCTTTCTATTCCCCTTGAAGGCTGTGTCATTTTTTTTGGAATCAGCGGGGTGGTCGTCCGCCACCACGCTCACCTTCGCCGCCTCCGCGCCCACGCCCGGACTGTTCGCCGCCACGTTGACGCCCGCGTGGGGCCTCAAAGGTGACCAGCATTTCGCTCCGCGTCACTTGACCGTCTTTGTTCTTGTCCATTGTTGCAAATTCCTGACGCAGGCGATCCGAAAATTCCAACTCCGTAACAACGCCGTTTAAATCTCCGTCGAAGCTCAAAAAGGTTGGGAAGGCATCTGTCGACCCCAGGGATTTTTCACTCCAGTCTGTAAAATAGGCCGCACTTGGATTTCGATCAAAGCTGGACCATTGCTTGTTTGTGCCAATATCCAGCTCTTCTGCGGAAATGATCATGTCGCCATTGGCGTCCATTGACGCGAACAGCAAGCCAACGGGTTTGACAAATACGCCTGAGTTTTGGGCGGGGCCCCGGGATTGTCTATCCGGCGGCGGATCGCGTCTGTCTGGTGTTGAACTGCAGGCAGTCAGAAATATGAGGGTGGATGCGCCCAAAAGTGTGTATCTTAATTTCAATGGATTGCTCTCTGTTAGAATTGTATAGGAAACGTAAAAACCGGCGACCTAAGTCGCCGGGGGTTTTTAAGTTTTTGGGAAGCGGATTCGGTTATCCTTTTTTGCCGCGTCGTCCTTCGTCAGGCCCGATTATGCCGTCGCCATTGGCGTCCGCTTTTGCAAATCGTTGTTCGGCACTCGTCATATATTCCTGATACGAAAGTAAGCCGTCACCATTGGTATCAATTTCGGCCATGCGCTCAGCTTTACCTTTGCCGCGTTTGCCGCCGCGCTTGCCTTTTTTATCGCGGCGCTCACCGTCAACGCCGGATGATTTAGGGCCGCGCGGGCCAGATAATGCGGCGTGTTCTTCAGGAGAAATTGAACCGTCTCCATCTGTGTCGGCTTTGGCAAAAAAATCGGACCGTCGATCAGACATGCGTTGTTGGCGTGCCTGCTTTCGTTCCTCTTCCGAGAGGTAGCCGTCCTGGTTCAGGTCAGTGGATTCAAACCGAGTCTGGGCCTGAGCCATATATTCGCTTTGGGTGATTTGTCCGTCCTGATTGATATCAGCTTGAGGATTGGCCGAAGCAATGCCCGTCAAGGCTATGATAGCGGCCCCTGAGGCCAGTATTGAAGTTAGTTTAGTCATAGGAATTCCTTTCATGCCCCATAAACGGGGCAGGATTTAGAATCCGTCGCTCAATAACTGAATGTGGATATTGTTTAATAAACTGGCAGGATTTTACTTTGGGCGACCATGCAAATTGCGGAGTTTATAAAAGGTCGCCTGAGCATAATCATTGTCGTCACCGGTTTTGTTCTGATTATATACGCCGGCTTTGAAATATAGATATTCGTCTGAGCTCGTATAGCCGCTTTCGCTGATATTGATGCGTTTCCGGGCGATGACAGAGCCGTCCTGTTGAATTGAAACCTCCATCAAGTCTCCTGCTAAAACAATGGAGTAAGAAAATCTTTCGTCGAGAGGAATACCCTGAGCCGGTTCTTCTGCGTCGCTGAACCGCGATCCAATCAAGTCGTAATACTGATCTTCCGGTTGACCTTTAATTTCGTGAGCAAAGTATAGGGAACCACGTTCGTGGTGTGGGAGCTTCCTATAGTATAGTCGGACGGGTTCATCGTCTTTTCCGTGAATTTGCCCAATAATGACTCTGCCGATTTCATTTTTGGCGCCCGTTGTGGTTACATGATTGACGGCCAGCGTCGCATGAAGCTCGCCGTCCACACCTCCAGCCTTTTTCCTGTATTTGCGCTTGGCCGTGGAGGGCACCCAGTTATTTCTCCCTGGTTCCGAAGTTGGAATTGACTTATTGCCGCGACGTAGCATTTCACGAAGTTCTGTTCTGACGAATTTTGTATTCTTTGAGGTTTTGGCGCCTCTAACTGGTGAGCGGAATGTGAGACCGCCATCATTAGAGGGGAAAAAGAAACGAGGATCACTCCAGCCCTTTTTCAGTTCCCACTCATTGATACGGTCAGCTTTACCATCGCCGTTTTCGTCCACTGGTAAGGTCAGGTACCAATCTATCAATTCTATTGAATGATTTTTTTCTTTGGATTGATTCTCGAGGGTCTGTGCATTTGCCGCTATTGCAGGGAAAATTACGAATGTTATTGCGATAAGTCGGCGAGATTTCGGTCCCATATAAGCTCCAAAAGTGTTGCTTGTCCGCAACAATTGAGATTTATCCGTAATTGGTATTACCAATAACCATAAATCGGACTAATAATAAGGTTGACAAAGACTTATTTATTGGTTCTTTTGTGGTCAACAAAATAATGCATTCATTGATAGGGGAGATCATCGTGGCTAAACGACATCCATATTATATCCAAATTTCGTCAAAGCATCGTCTGATGTTGACCGGTGCTTTGACTGTTCTCATGGCGGCTTCTGTGCCAGCAGTGGCGCAGGACGCAGAAGACGACGAAATTGTCGTCACTGGGACCAGGCAAGTCATCCAGGACTCAATTGCCTTAAAGAGAGCGAATACACAAATCGTCGACGGATTGTCAGCAGATGAAATTGGGGATATTCCAGCGCTTTCCATTGGTGAAGCTCTTGAGACCGTAACCGGCGTGGCGTCACACCGGGAGAATGGCGGCGCGACTGAAGTCTCTATTCGGGGTCTTGGGCCATATTTGTCCTCGACGGTTGTCAACGGCCGGGCCGCAACAAATGGTTCAGGTGACCGTTCCGTCAACTTCTCTCAATTCCCGTCTGAGCTGATGAATAAGCTCGCTGTGTTTAAAACACAGGACGCCAGCCAGATTGAAGGCGGTGTGGCCGGTCAAATTCAGCTCGATACCTTAAAGCCGCTCGACTACGGAAAGCGACGCATCCAGGGAGAGATTAAAGGTAATGTTAACCCGGATCAGCTCGATCAAATGGATACAGAAGCTGGCGATCTCGGTTATAGATTGACGGGTAGCTATGTCGATCAGTTCGATGTCGGGACGGGTCGAGTCGGTATTTCGGTTGGTTTACAGCGCAGTGATATCTCCCAGCCTGA
>JAHDDC010000102.1 GCA_020629545.1 Hellea sp. | reverse complement strand
GAAGCCTTTCAACTTTGCGCCCGCCTCGAAGGCATTCTCCCGGCGCTCGAGCCCTCCCACGCCATCCCGCGCACCATAGAGCTCGCCAAAGAGCTGGGCCCGGACGGGTTGATCATCATGAATATGTGCGGCCGCGGCGACAAAGATGTCTTTACGATTGCCGACGCATTGGGTGAGCATATCTCCGAGGGGACAGAGGGGTAGTCCTTTAACTCAACGAAAAAGCTCCCATATAATCGCAATGCGGTTTTTAATCGGGATAGTTTTACTGATCGGTGTGGCAATTTTCGCCTTTACCCAGAGAGCCTGGGAACGGACCGATGTGGATATACAGTTTTCCAACTACTACCGTCACGGGGCGGAAGAGTATAAAGAAAACTGCTTTAAGCCTAAGGTCTTTAGGGGTTTTCTAAAGTTTAAGGTAAGCTGCTCTGATATGTTCAGTTTTGTGGCCGATGACGACACAACCGAACAGCAAATTGACGAATATTTCGCGCGTCACGTTCTAACGACTTATGAGCGAGTCTGGGACTGGTCAATTATAAAGGCAATAGACCTAGATAACTATGACATATCGAGGCGAAAAAGCGACCCACCCGTTTACATTTTAAAAAGGGAGCAAAGTGAATATCCGAATTGCGAGCGCCTTATCTTTCTGACTTACTCATATAAGACGGGGAAAGTCTATTTTGCCGATCCGCGTAAACTCTATTGTGAGCCTAGCTAACCTATTCCGCCGCCTCGTAAGTTTTCACACATTTGGTCAACGGCTCATAGCCGATATCCATGGCCACGGCCCCGCAAATTTTCCAGACTTCCTCAGCCTCGGGTCCATCCAGATCAACCGCTTTTGGTGCACGGTCACCGTCAACGGCGGGGCGAACAAATTCATTGACCCGGCCCGTAATGAAACGTGATAGTTTTTTAGATGTCTCCAACGGCTTGTCCATCAGATCTTCAAATTTGACCAAATGATAGTTTTCTGCCGAAAGATTATACATCGCATATTCATGCACTCGCCGTACCTGGTACAGCCAGGTGACAGCATTGTGATAATATTCGGGATCCGACTTAATATTTTTCGGATTTCGGCCGATTTCCCTGTATGCGCCCTGCAGGACGGCCCGGCCTATCGGGTTATTGTGACGGGAAGTCATGTGCGTGCGGCGTAGTGAGCTGGTCACCGGATGACGGACCATATGAACCAGCTTCGCTTTTTTAAACATGTTCATCATTTCCGGTACAATCAACATGGTTTCAGGGAGTTTCCAGCCCCATTGTCCTGTCATGTCATATTGACCGGCTTCGAGAATGTCTTGAACTTTGTCGAGAACCGAGCCCGACATATCTTCTGTGAAACGCTGCCCTTGAGTCGTGGCCATGGTTTTTTTGATGGCGATTTCATAGATCAAATCGACCCATTCTATAGAGTCTCCTGCAAAGTTCAGCTGATTACCGACAAAGACACCGAGTTTTTGGGCAATCTCAGAAATCATTCGCGTTCCACTGCCACCGCGGCCTGTGAGGATAACCGGGCGCTCTAATACCTCACTGGAAAACTTCGGAGCCTGGCGTACAAAATGACCATTTGCACCTTCAAAATACTCGTGAGTTGCGGCCAATGGCTGCGCGACGTCCAGAACTTCGCGGGCCTGTTTAGGGCCCAAGCGGTTTTTCCATTTCATCGTCGAGCTGGTATCGACGGCGCGACCACGGAGCGTTAGTCCCGGAGCCAAGCCGCGGAAAAACCTTTCATGGCGAGTCATTTTATTATCAAAAGGCAGACCGATCGCTTCCATCATGGCTTTGCATACTTTTTCCTTATTCTGAACAAGGTCCTCATATTTGAGAATGAATGTGTTCAGACCTGCCGCCTGGAATTTGGTATATAGACCGGATTTAATCCGCCAGACCAAAGCCCGCCTTTCATGGATTGGAAGGGATAAATTACTCAGAACACTGATTTCATCATTAAACTCTTGAGCGAGTTCGGGATTTTTTTGCATCCATTTCACTTGGTTCCCGACCATGTCTATATGCTCCAGGCGGCTCATTGATGCGACAACGGCTCTTGGATCCCGTACCGGATAAACCACTTGGACATTATAAGGTAAATCGGCCAAACCCTTATAACTATAGGTTAGGTTTGGCCCCTTGAGAACTAAAGTATCAATTTCAGGATTGAGTTTGCGCTTGCCATTGAAAACTTCGATGCGTTTATGGCCCCCCATATATTTGTGGTCAGACTCCGCAAAAACGGATTGGGTGAGCGCTTTATCTTCGGTTTTGGAAAAGAGACATTCCTCGACCCAGTTATACAGGCCGTTATCTTCATCTATCAAAAAAGCCTGCCTGTGGCAGCCGAGCATGTTTCCTAATAGAGTTGTACCGCTGCGCTGACAGCCAGCAATAACAATAATGTTTTTAATTTGCCCCAGCATATTATGCTAAATCACGCCCTTTCGCCCACTTGGAGGATCTGTAACAGAATTCTACAAAAGATGAAACAGGTCTCTGCAATAAATTTGTTATATCACCTATAATTCAGAATTTCGCTTAATTTATGTGCACAGGAAAAGCTGTGACCTTTGTCACGCCCATTGGAAATTTGGATGATTTTTGGATTAAAAATGCCGCAAAATAATATTTGCGGCTTTACCTGCGCCCGGTTGAGTCAAAAATTTCGAAGCAAACCGATCCGCATTTTGGGTCAACTGGTCAAAATCAAATTCATCGAAACGGTTCAAATTATCCTCCAAGCCAAGGCAAACTCCTAATCCTGCCCGTTCGAAAACCCGCCCTAAAATTTCTTGATTTATATGTGTCGGAAATATCAGAAGTGGTGCGCCATGTGATAATGCCTGATAAGATGAGCCTGACCCGCCTTGAGTGACAACCGCTTCAACTTGATCCATAATTCGGTTAAGCGGTAAGAATTTAAACGCCTGATCTATATGTTTAAGCCTGCGCAGGTTATCAGCTTGATGGCCCGCATAGATGAGCCGGTTGGAACCGGTAAACTGGCGGATAATCGATAAAAACTTATCATCTATGATCCGCTTCCCCGTCGACCCCATGGAAATCAGTGAAAAGCGTTCTTTTCCTCGCAAAGACTTTGGAATGCCAGCAGAAGCGCTCCAGACGATGGGCCCAGTAAAGGCGAAATGCCTTGGCAGATGTTTTTTGAGATCGGGAAAAAGCTCTGGTGGATCAGAGAGCAGGACCAGGTCCGCATTATAAAGATCCGTCAATGCTTTGATTGGACTCAAACCTTTTTGATTGCGAATATGCTGAATTTTACTGAATACAGGTTTTTCAAACCAACGGGACTGAACTGTGTCCTGTGTGAAGTGTCCTGTCAGAAACGCATTGGTTATAAAAACATGCAGACAATCTGGAAGACGCAGGGTTGACATCCAGCGAAACGGACATCCGTCATTGATGACCGCATCAAAATTTCCATCTTGAAGACGTTTTTCAACACTGTCGCCAAATTCGATAAAAGCATGTCCCTTTCTCGCCTTGGGAACCGGGATTTTAATCACTCGAAATTGATCGCCAATAACGATATCAGGCGCAGATGAATGTTCCGCGACGTAGAACGTTATGTCGACCTTTGCCCGGCGCTCTAAAGCTTTTGCAACCTGGTAAAGGCGGCCCACATGCCCCAAAGCCGGACCTGATATAAACGCCAGTGATTTAATATTCTTACCTTTTATTTGCGCCCAACATTGCCTAAACTCTTTTGATATATCAAGGCGCGACTGATGACTATGGATTGGAAAGAATATGGATCAAAAGGCCGGCTGGGCCTGAGCGTGTCGCATATGTCCGGGTCCGGGAAGTCAGCCCTGGAAACCGTAAAGCTATTTGAGAACCTGGGTCGGGAAGGCCTGTCTCGCTCTCATCTTTTTTCAATGGGCGCCCATCTTTTTGGGTGCGCCATGGCTTTGGACAATCTGGGAACAGCCTCCCAGAAAGATCAATGGTTACCCGGCTTAACGTCAGGCGAAACTGTCGGCGCACTTGCCTTTACCGGACCCGACAGCGGCAGCCGCACAGATGATGTCGGCGTCACTTATAAGGATGGTGATGATATTATTCTCAGCGGGACAAAAACCTATGTCACCAATGGGCCCGAGGCCGGGTTATTCATCGTTTCTGCCAACCGGGCTGAAAAGCCTTCGAGCTTAAATCTAGGTCTTTTCGTCGTCCCACGAAACAATAGTGGCATTGAGATTACAGCTTTAGACACATACGGACTTAAGGCGTCGTCCATGGCCAAAGTCGTCTTCAATGAAGTCAAAATCCCAAGCGACTATCAACTGGGTTCCAGGGGCACTGGCGGCCTGCTCTCAGTTATGGTTTGGGAACGCAGCTGTATTCTAGCCGGGTTTTTAGGGGCATTAGAAAAAGATCTGAATAATGCAACCACCCACTTCCGGTCGACACGCGATAAAGACGGCCCTCTATTTCGACATCAGGGTATTTCACATGTTTTGGCGCAGATCAGAGCTGATCTGGAAGCGGCGCGGCAGACGCTTTACCACGGCGCACAAATCCTTGATGAGGGCGGAGATACACTTAAAAGCTCCGCGATCAGTAAATTGATTGTCAGTCAGACTCTCGTTCGGGGGCAACAAAAACTTTGCGAGCTTATGGCCGGCCGGGCCTGGTTGGGCGAGATGGACCTGGCGGATGCCCTGTCTGATGTCATGGGGGTTCTCGCCGCGTCCGGTAGTTCCAATGTGCAACTGAATGCAATCGCCGCCCGGATGTAAGCGTGGTAACTCCGTTTATTACGCGTTATCTCGAAAAGATCAGCGATGATCACCCGGCTCTGCTATGGACCGAGGGAGAACGCTCGCATCTGGATTTAAAACGAAGAATTCGCCAACGCATGACATGGCTGTCTCAACAAGGCGTGTCGCAGGGAGATCGCGTGGCTCTTCACCTGCCCAAAGGTCCCCTATCTGTTGAATGCCTGTTAGCAGGAATGGCCTTGGGCTGCGTCGTGACCCCTATTGATCCTAAAGCGCCGGACGGCCGGGTCAAATCCATATTGAAAGAAGTTTTACCTGCACTGATGTTGAACGCAGACAACACGCCGGACCAAGTGGAAGATGAAATCTGGCAGGACGACTTACCTCAAGATAAAGATGCGCCGGCTCTTATTCTCATGACATCCGGCTCTACGGGGACACCCAAAGGGATTGTTCTTTCCCATGAAAATATTACGACTTTCGTGGACTGGTCAGTTCGAACTTTTAACTTGGGGCCAAAGGATCGTTTCGTTAGTCTTGCCCCGTTTCATTTCGATCTATCCATGCTCGACGTTTACGCCGGACTCTTGGCCGGAGGCACTGTTTACCTCCCAACAGAAAAAGAGATCGCCTTCCCCGGCAGTATGGCCAAGATCTTCGACACACACAGGCCCACAGTCCTTTATGCTGTTCCGTCCATGCTCCAGATTTTTCAACGCTTTCGCTTGTTCGACAAATTGGATTTCAGTGATCTTAGATGGCTTTTGTTTGCGGGCGAAGTCTTTCCAATGGACGCGCTGCGTCAACTTCGGGCCAGCCTGGCTGAGCCCCGTATGGCTAATCTTTTTGGCCCAACTGAGACCAATGTGTTTTGCTGGCATGAGGTCTGCGATCTGCCAGGAGATTTGGAACAATTACCCATCGGCCAGGCCTGTGATCATGCACAAGTCAAAATATTCGGAGATCAAGGTCAAGAATTGGCACAGGGTAAAACCGGTGAGATCGGTGTCTCCGGTCCGTCCGTTATGCTGGGATATCTGGAGGACGGCGAGGTTAAATCGCCAGAACGTTATGACGATTATTTCCGGACTGGAGATTTCGGTTATATAGATGAACATGGCCTCCTGCAATTTGCGGGGCGCCGGGATGATATGGCTAAAATTCGAGGCATCCGCTTCAGCCTCAAAGAAGTCGAGGCCTTAGCCTTGGCGGAAGGATCCTGTTCGCAGGCCGTCGCCATCATTCACAACAAAGGTCAACTGGACGCTCAGACCGTGTTGCACGTCGTCACGGCGCAGGACATCTCATTTAATCCAGATCAGATAAAATCCTATCTCGCAAAACACCTGCCCCATGAAGCCTGCCCTGCGACCATTCATCAACATTTTGAATTTCCCTATACTTCCAACGGTAAAATTGATAGATTGGC
>JAHDDC010000101.1 GCA_020629545.1 Hellea sp. | reverse complement strand
AGGCCCTTGTTTTTCCAACTATCAATTAGAGCCGCCATGAATCGCGGCGTCCAGCGTTTGTCGTCAATGCCTTCGCTCTGAATGACCTGTTTAAGCAGACGGATCTGATCGTCCGTATCCAGAATGGTGAAACTGGATTTCAGGTCTACGAGTTCAGCGTGGATGCGCAGAATTTTTGCGGCAATAGAGTGAAACGTCCCCAACCAAGGAAGGCCTTCGACTTCGCCACCAATCAGGTCACCGACCCGCTCCCGCATCTCGCGTGCCGCTTTGTTGGTAAAGGTGACCGATAGAATTTGAGACGGATAGGCAAGTCGAGATGCCAAAATATGGGCAAGACGGCTGGTTAAAACCCTTGTTTTGCCGGTTCCAGCGCCAGCTAGAACTAAGACGGGGCCTTCTGTAGCTAAAACGGCATCTTTTTGCTCTGGGTTCAATCCCTCCAGATAGGGGCCGTGACCGGCAGATCTGCGCGGCATGGCCTGTGCCGCAATAGATCCACGCATAGGCGGAGGCGGCGCTGGCTGGAATGAATCAGGATCGGACATTTCGTGAACATTACACGGTAAAACTCATATTTCTACTGCTGAACCTTAATAATTATTCACGATAAACGGATTTGTCATTTGTGAATTGTTCATGTTCAATGTCATATTACAGTCTTAGTTGAGTCTATCGAAATCAAAAGATTGAAGGAATTGCAATGTCCAGATTAATGAAATCTTTGGTGATGTCGACGACGGCGATCGCGATTGCAGCCTGTAGCGGCGGCGGAAGCGGAAGTTCTGGCGGTGGCGGCGGAACAGTTACAGATCGGACAGCACCGACAGTGACGTTTAATCCGGCAACTTTGACGGTCGTCGGGCGTGAAACTGGCAGCTCTACATTATCCGCAACTGATAATGTTGGGGTTACGTCCTCGTCCGTTTCCTGCGATAACGATGGGACTTTTGAAAATAATGTTTTTACAGCGCCTGATGTGGATGTTGAAACGACTGTTATCTGTACAGCAACTTCACGTGATGGGGCGGGAAATGTGGGTTCAGCCCGCCTCACTGTGACTGTGACACCTGGCACAGATATTACGGATCCCGTTCTTACAGTGACGCCTCCAGCCACCACGACTGTAGCCTCAGGCGAGACGGTTGATTTGCCCGTCTCTGCGACAGACAATCGAGGAAATCCAACGGTTACCGTGACCTGCGATAATGGTGGAACATGGGCGAACGGTGTTTTTACGGCGCCGACCGTTACCAGCCAAACAACAGTTGTTTGTACGATCGTCGCCGAGGATGATGGCGGTAATTCCGTTTCTGATACCGTTACATTCACAGTTGATCCGCCTGATACGACCGCGCCGACAGCGTCTTTTAATCCAACAACAGTCAGTTTGAATTCTGCGGAAACGGCGAATGTGGTTTTAACAACCGATGACAATGTTGGCGTCACGATGATTAACGTGGTTTGTGATAACGGCGGAAGTTGGGAAAACGACGTCTATACGGCGCCGACAACAACAACAAATTTGACAGATACATGTACCGCGACAGTTTCTGATGCCGCTGGCAATGAAGTTACGACAAGTTTTACGGCGAATGTAACGGGGGTCGCGACTCCGACGAGTGTAACTATATCAGGAAAGATCACTTTTGACCTTGTACCGCTGAATACCGTCACAAATGGGCTTGATTACAATGCAACTGTTATCACCCCCTCCAGAGGCGTAACAGTACAAGCGGTTAATAGTGCTAACACAGTGCTCGCCACTGACGTAACGGATGAAAATGGTGATTACTCGGTTGATGTCGATCTCAACACAGATGTAAGGATTAGAGCATTGTCAGAGATGATTTCCACGACGGGTGCGCAGTGGGATGTGAAAGTGGTATCCAATGATAGTAATGATATTTATGCCATACAGGGGTCTCTGACATCTTCTGGAACCACAAACTCTACTCGCAATCTACGGGCAAGGTCTGGTTGGGGTGGAACCAGCTATACAGGAAACAGAGCCGCGGCACCCTTTGCGATTTTAGACTCAATCTACAAAGCCGTAGACAAGTTCGCTGCCGTTGATCCGGATATTATCTTTCCCCCATTATTCGTCGACTGGGGACCAGACAATAATGAGGGGTCGTTTTACTCTCAAGGACGCATAACAATTCTGGGCGATGAGAATAATGATACAGATGAATATGACGATCACGTTGTGGTACACGAATGGGGTCATTATTTTGAAGACCAACTTTCGCGCGCGGACTCCATTGGTGGGCAGCACTCAATAACAAGTCGCCTCGATCCTCGCGTCGCTTTCGGAGAGGGTTTTGGCAATGCTTTATCAGGCATGATCCTGGACGATCCTTTCTATCGCGATAGTAACGGTACGCAGCAGGCTTCCGGATTCTCGGTCAATGTTGAAAGTAATAACAATTCAAATTCTGGCTGGTTCAATGAAGGATCTGTTCAGTCTATATTGTACGATTTATATGACTCTGATGATGATGGATCTGATAGCGTGTCTTTAGGTCTGGGCCCAATATATGAGCTTTTGGTCAACCCCGCTTATACGGGAGCGGATTATTTCACGACGATATTCTTGTTCGCTGATCAATTTAAAGCAGATAACCCCGGCGATGCGGCGGCATTGGACGCTTTACTAAGCGCGCAATCCATAGACGGTACCGGGCCCAATGGTGCAGGCGAAACCAATGACGGCAATGTTGGCGGTATCAGCCGTGTTCTACCAGTCTACAACACTATAAGCCAGGGGCAAACGATCACAATTTGTTCGGTTGACGATGCTGGTGAGTATAACAAGCTGGGTATCCGCGCCTATATTGAATTTACGCCGACGGCGACGGGGAATTATACCTTGAATATGACAAAGACATCCGGGCCCGCTGCCAGAGATCCTGATTTTAATATCTTTGATAGCGGTACGCTCGTCGCGCAGGGAAGAGACGATTCGACCACAAATCAACTCGAAGAGTTGACCACGCAACTGACCGGTGGAACCAAATATATCATAGATGCATTTGATTGGCAGAATATTGGTGGCGCGTTTGGATCTGCTACGACACCTGGCGACAGTTGTTATGATTTCTCGGTCAATTAAGGAGGCCCGAAATGAATAGTAAATTTGCAAAACTTGTGTTTTTGTCTGCTGCCTTAGCTGCGAATGCAGCATGTTCTTCAGCTCAGGGAGACGAAGTCGTTAAGGCGAATGACGCCAAACAGAAATTGACTCATACTCATAACGTTTCCCCGGACGCGGGTACTTACAAGAAACCCTCTGCGGCTATATATTTCGATGTGGAATCTTCTGGAGTGATACCCATAGGGACTTCCGATATTATTACCCTGAAAGTCAGGGACGAATATCCGGGGGCAACAATCAGTTACAAAATTTTGAACAGCGAAGGACTGAACTATTTCGGACCTTCGGAAATGACGATGCCATCGACCGCAATGTCTCGCGTGAGTGCCACAGCGCCAGAAGAGGGGCAGTTGAATGCGAATATAATGAGTTTACAAGTGCAGCCCTTTTCTGAAGGCGTCCATAAACTCACAGTGGTCGCGACGGCGAGGTTGGCTGATGGACAATCTATCGTGCGCAGCCAGACGATTCCGATCTATACCAGTGAACAGTTCAAGCCCACTAAGGAAGACACGTTGAACAGTCAGAAACTAAAGAATGCTCCGGTTGTTTCTAATGGCGTCGTTATTATGGATGCAGAAGAGACAATTGAGGATTAATTATTTAATACCTGCTTCAGCGCCCACACTCTGAGATAGGACGCTAATCCCGAACGGTTGCCATCCGCGACTCTTTGATCATCCAGACTTGCGAGCAGTCCAGCGATGGACTGCTTTTTCTGTTGAGCAATGCTTTCAATGACGTCCCAAAATTCCGGTTCGAGTGCAATGGATGTCTTATGTCCATGTAAAGAGATGGATCGTTTTTTCTTCATTCGTCAATCTTATGATTTTCGACATGTCGAGTGTGTTTGTTGCGTGCGGACTCGTCTCTTTCTTTCTGAATTTTTGTACGACCAAACTTGATACGATTTTCTTCGGCTTGCTTGTTTCTTTGGTTTCTGGCCATAGCTTTTTTGGCTTTGCCAAATTTTATCACATTGCCATCGCTCATTTAACTTGGCTTGATCATCAGTTCTGGGCGGACAACTTTATCAAATTCTTTTTCGGTCACAAAGCCTAGCCGAACGGCCTCTTCGCGCAATGTTGTTCCGTTTTTATGGGCCGTTTTCGCGACTTTCGTCGCATTATCATACCCTATTGTCGGGGCGAGAGCTGTGACCAACATAAGAGAGCGTTGTAATAACTCATCAATCCGGCTCTCATTAGCTTGAATTCCCAGGACACATTTGTCGGTGAAGGCATGGGCGCTATCTGACATGAGCTGAATGGATTGTAGCATGTTATAGGCCATCATCGGTTTGTAAACGTTTAGCTCGAAATGCCCCTGAGAACCGGCCATTCCCATGGCTGCGTTATTACCCATGATTTGTGTGCAAACCATAGTCAGAGCCTCGCATTGGGTTGGGTTCACCTTGCCCGGCATGATCGATGAGCCGGGTTCATTGGCTGGCAGAGATAATTCACCTAGTCCAGACCGGGGCCCAGAGCCTAAAAATCTTATGTCATTCGCAATTTTGAAAAGACTCATGGCAACCGTATTGATCGCACCGTGCACTGATACATAGGCGTCGTGAGCTGCCAAGGCTTCAAATTTGTTGGGTGCAGTTTTAAAGGGAAGCTTTGTGTAGGCTGCAACTTCTTCGGCAAATTTTTTATCAAACCCACGTTTTGTATTCAGTCCGGTTCCAACGGCAGTTCCACCCTGAGCGAGAAAGAAAAGTTCCTTTAAACCGAGTTCAATCCGCTTAATCCCATTATCCATTTGTGCCACATAGCCAGAGAATTCCTGCCCAAGAGTAACTGGCGTGGCATCTTGAGTATGGGTGCGTCCGATCTTTATGATCTTTTTGAATGCCTTCGATTTGTCATTTAATGCATTTCTGAGTTTTCGTAGGGCAGGGAGAAGGCTGTGGTGAATTTCTTCGGCCGCCGCGATGTGCATAGCTGTCGGGAATGTATCGTTCGAGCTTTGAGATTTATTAACATGATCATTGGGGTGAACTGGATCTTTTGAGCCTATCTCGCCCCCTAAGATTTCAATGGCCCGATTTGAGATAACTTCATTGGCATTCATATTGGACTGCGTACCGGACCCAGTCTGCCAGATTGATAACGGGAAATTGTCATCAAGCTTTCCCTCTGCGACTTCTGAGGCTGCTTTTACAATCGCGTTCGCGCGCTTTGCGTCCAGGTTTTTTAGCGATTTATTCGTGATTGCTGCGGAGCGTTTGATGATACCCAGAGCCCGGATAATAGACGGTGGCATGGTCTCTATGCCAATCGGAAAATTGATAAGACTTCTGGCAGTTTGGGCGCCGTAATATTTCTCAGCAGGCACTTTGAGCTTGCCGAAACTATCCGTTTCAGTGCGCATCTTGGTCATAGTAATCTCTTGCTAGGTTATTTTTTGCGGAAGGAGTCGAGACTAATCACTTTATCATCAGAATCGGAGTTTTCGTCCTCAGGATTTTTTGTTTTGGACGCCGGTTTCTTTTTGGATTTCTCTGGGCCATTAGCTTTGGTCTTTGGAGCTTCGGCCGGTGCGGTTTGTAGTTGCGCTAACGGAGATATAGTCGCGGGCGTTTCTTCACGTTGCGGTTCAAATTGCAGAGCAAACCCGACGCTTGGATCATGAAACCGCGTGATTGCTGTATATGGAACTTTTATATATTTGGGGACGCCGCCAAATTTCAGTGTAACTTCGAAGTTATCTTCATTGGCCGTCAAATCCCAGAATTGATGCTCCAGAACAATGGTGATTTCTTCAGGATATTTCTTGGCCAGGGCCTCATCAATTTCAGCGCCAGGATGCCGTGTCAAAAATGTAATATAAAAATGATGAGCGCCAGGCAATCCGTCTTCTCTTATCACACGGCGGATAGCGTCGCGTACTACACCCCGCAATGCGAGCTGGGTCATTTGTTCGTAGTGCATCAGATCTTGAGCCATGGATACACCCTAAATCAATGACGCCCGGGGTCAATATAGTGCCGTGACTTTTCCCTTATTTTCACTAAACGTTTCGTGAAATTCG
>JAHDDC010000003.1:132633-134323 GCA_020629545.1 Hellea sp. | reverse complement strand
CAGTCGTGAATATGAATGGCGACGAGATGACACGGATCATCTGGGACATGATCATTGAGCGCCTCATCAAACCCTATCTCGATATTGAACTACTAGATTATGATCTTTCGATCCAAAGCCGCGACGCGACAGATGATCAAATAACAATCGATGCCGCCAACGCCATCAAGAAACACAATGTCGGTATTAAATGTGCGACCATCACGCCGGACGAACAGCGTGTCGAAGAGTTTTCTCTAAAGAAAATGTGGAAATCTCCAAATGGTACAATCAGAAATATCCTTGGCGGCGTTGTTTTCCGCGAACCCATCATCTGTAATAACGTTCCGCGCCTCGTGCCGGGCTGGACGCAGCCTATCGTCATCGGCCGTCATGCTTTTGGTGACCAGTATAAAGCTACGGACTTTGTCGTTCCAGGCCCGGGCAAAGCAACTATGAAATTCGAAGGCGCCGACGGAACTGTTATCGAAAAAGAAATTTTCGAGTTCCCTGGCGGCGGTGTTTTAATGGGCATGTATAATCTGGACAAATCAATCACCGATTTCGCCCGCGCCTGCTTCTCTTATGGTGTGCAGCGCCGTTGGCCAGTATACCTTTCAACTAAGAACACGATCCTTAAGGCCTATGATGGTAGGTTTAAAGATATCTTCCAGCATATTTTTGACACGGAATATAAAGATCAGTTCGAAGAGTTTGGCGGCGAGTACCAGCACCGCTTAATCGACGATATGGTCGCCGCAGCTATGAAATGGTCAGGCGGATATATTTGGGCCTGTAAAAACTATGACGGCGACGTACAGTCCGACACTGTCGCGCAAGGATTTGGTTCACTCGGCCTTATGACATCATTCCTTTTGACACCTGACGGGAAGACAATGGAAGCCGAGGCAGCCCACGGCACGGTCACTCGTCACTATCGCAATCACCAGAAAGGTGAAGCCACATCAACTAATTCTACAGCGTCTATATATGCCTGGACACGAGGCCTAGCCCATCGCGGCCGTATTGACGACAATGAAGCGTTGGTGAAATTCGCAACAGGCCTCGAAGACACCGTCCGGACAACCATTGAAGGTGGCCAAATGACAAAAGATCTGGCGCTCCTGGTTGGCGACCAACAAGGATGGCTGACAACTGAGGGCTATCTAGAAGCTATCGCTGAAAACTTCGAACGCCGAATGACTTAGGCTTCACATTCAAACTTGATACAAGACCGCCTTCGGGCGGTTTTTTATTTTCCGCAAAGTCTATTCGTTCAAATGAGAACTGAACCTAAAACTTTCTTTCGCATCCAGATTAAAATCACTTGCTCAAATGGTCGTCTCTCACGATGACGAGCCAGAAACACCTAAGTCTGAAATGACTTCCCAACCACGGCAGTCAATATCGCAAGAACCCCAGCGACAAACAAAAGCATCGCGCCAATAAAAAAACCAACATGAAATGTGATCAGGATTGCATCGGCAATAACGGCGACTCCGATCAACGCCAAAACAGGATTCAAAGCTCTTTGAGGTTTGACGGCGCTCAAAATTATTATCATCGCAAAAACAAACCAATGAATACTCGGAGTAATCCAAACAGGTTCAAGTGCTAACTGCATAAACGGGCTTTCAATATTAGCTATGGACCTTTGAACCATAGGCAGGCCCGTTATATGAAAACCTGAAGTGATAAGAAGGAGAACCGC
>JAHDDC010000003.1:69376-132533 GCA_020629545.1 Hellea sp. | reverse complement strand
GCCAAAACTAGAAAGAAGGAATAAGCAAGATGGTGTTGTTTCCAAAGTGACAGCCCAAGGAACAGATAGATAATCCCGGCAACAATTATTGGTGCGACAAACCAGTTCGGCAAACCCGCCCCCTCTTTCGCCGAAATAACATATGAAAGGTAAGCCTTGGCACCCGCCCATGAAAACACTAAGATTATCATACTCCAGCGGAGTACGGGCTCAAATCGATGCACTTTCAAATAGCTGATCCAGATTGTTCTGATACAGCCAAAACCAAACAAGACGGCTTCCCGATCATTGTCAATCGATGCCAATTCCGCACGCATAGCATTCGCCCAATCAGTTCTGTCAATGACACTTAGCTGTGTGAGCCATGTCAGGATTTTCATCACCCAAATGCGTACTATTGCGTAAATTCTCATGCCGTGATCCCTTTGACTTCAGCCGGTCCTTTATTATCCCGTTCGGCGATCAATTGTATGCCCAGCGATGTCAGGCGGTAAACATGTCTCGGCGGACGGCCAGGGTTTTCTGACTCGTGCCACTCTGACTCGAGATACCCCTGATCCTTAAGCCTCATAAGCATCGGATAAAGCGTACCCGATTTTAGCCCCGTCGCTTTGGACAAATTATATCCGTACCACCAAATGCGAGGGTCGCTATATAGCGTTTCCATTAAAATTAGAGTTTGCTTTGATATGTTTTTACGTCGAGCCATGACATAAACTCTACATATATAGAGTTTTGAGTCAAGAGGTCGCTTTATAGAGATTTACGCATCAAAATTATGGGAACGATTACACCATCTTCATCCGGTTCTGACAGATCTTCGATCACGACATAACCGCATTTTTCATAAAGCAGTAAACCAGAAGCCGTTGCTCCAAGCTCCACGGATTGAAAGCCTTCAGCGCGCGCGGCTTCTTCGCCAAGGTCTAACAATAGCTTCCCTACCCCCCGCCTGACATGGTCCGGATGGGTATACATGGCGCGTATTTTCGCTGGCTCTGATTTAGGGTCGGCCAGAGACTCGTCGCGTCCTTTGGTATGATTACCGCCAAAAAGCGTCCGGCGGCGAGACCAGCCTCCGCAGCCGATCAGCGTTTCGCCATCGAATATTAGAAAATAAGTTCCATCATCCAGCAAACCTGTATCAAGCCCCATGGACGCGTTGGACTTGGCCACTTGCTCCGGCGTCAAGACATCAGGAAGCAGGCCAGCCATGGACGTGGCCATCAGAGTTTCAATTGCGGGAATATCATCGCGCGAGGCAATCCGGTGAGAAAAAGACATATCTTAATCCTATGAGGCCAAGGATTATGGCGCAAGCATGGCGTAGCATTTCACCCCGAAAAGACTTAGAACGGCTTATGCAAACGACGCATTACGAGATAAGTCTGCCGGAAGGCGCTAATATTCGTCATCCACTTTCAGCTCTTGATCTGAGTTACGCCGGAAGTGGGAACGCCATTGGGCTTGGTTATATTTTCGAACACGATCTGGATTCGTTGCGGCTTCTGACGTCGCTGCAAACGCTCGCATCAAAGTTTCCAGCGTTAGCCGGGAGACTTGATGTCAGCAATAAACGTGTTTCGAGTGAGATTGGATCATTTCCTTTTACCCATGTAAAAGACTTTCCGGGCCGATATTCGGATTTAACCGATCCAAAGGCCAACATCACAATCAGGACTGATTTCGTTCCAGAGCCGTCCCTCAAATCTGCGATCGCAGGTAAAGCTCCGCTAATGTCCGTAAAACTGACATCGTTTAAACAAGGCGGCTCCATCTTGGGTGTAAGCGTCAATCACGCGCTAATGGATGCTTGGGGATTTCATCAGTTAATGCGCCAATGGGCGGATATTTTTACCGGCAAGCCAACAAATAATCTGACGATGGGGCATGATCTTTATAAGTTTAGAACCAGTCGTAACGCATCCGAATGGCGCACGGAGCTTCAAAATCAGGGCGTTAACATTCCAACCAATTACAACCGGTTCGCCGGACGCAATCTGTTGCGTTTCTTGAACTATATGGTGAATGTTTACAAGCTACGCGGCCGAGAGATGTTTCATTTTTCAGCAGATCAAATTCAGACGATAAAAACGCAAGTACACACCGAATCCGGATTAGACTGGATCAGTACGAATATGGCTCTGAGCGCACATATTCTGAACGCCATTATACCTTTACAAATGCCAAAGAAATCCAAGTCTTTGGGTATTGGTAATGTGATCAATATTCGCGGACGTATTCGCAAAGACAGCCAATTCGCGCAAAACAATTTTGCTGGGAACGCCCTGTATATCAAAATCGACCATAGTAACTTTGATCGACCGGTCCGCGCCTTAGCCCGAGGCGATATCGCGCGCCTTCTCAGGCAGTCTTATGATGCCATGAGTGAAAATCATATCGAAACAACCATGGCCAATATCGTGGATGGCTTGGAGCTCGGTTATGGTTATCCCGGATTATCGATTACCGACCCCATTATGGCCATCAATAATCAAAGTAAATTTGACGTTTATAATGTTGATTTTGGCGTAGGACGCCCAGTTCGAATTCTACCGCAAGATGTCGGAGATCATATCATGATTTTCCCGGCCAGTGATGGTGGCGCGGAAGTCTACATCCGTGACTTTGGAGGGCTAAAACGACAGAAGAAACTTCTGGAACCTTTTTGGACCGACCGCATATTGGGTAGAACCACCAATTAGGCATTTGTTCTTTCAGCTCTGCGGGAATCAAGCTCATCCACGAAATAGTGATTAACGTCTCTATGCTCGGCTTCGTCTGCTCTAACGGCTTTCACAACATCCCGCAAAGTAGCGTCATCTGCAAGTTGCCAGTAGTCAATTGCAATTTGAGGCGCCGGCACATTTTCATGTCGGCCCGCATCAATCTCATTTAGGTATTGAGTATAGCTGATCACGGCTTCCTCTTCAAAATACCCAACGACCCGATGTGCAGTTCGCGGCGCAAAGAGATAAAGAAAGAAATAGCAATTGTAAAATACGAGCTGAACGACAGCGATAAGTAGACGTTCAAATCTGTTAGGTTGCGCAATTTCGATAAAGGTCATCAAATGCATACGTTCGTTCTCGGCTTCGTCCAAGAGGGTACGGATCCACCCATCATCGTCTCGCATTTTTCGAAGGGCATTCAAATGTTGCCATAAACCGCCAACCATTCCGGGAACTGCAGCGACGGTCTCGAGTACAACGGCGCGATGTCCGTATCGTTTTGCAAAAAACTTGTCGGCAAAAAATCTCAAAAACCGAACGAAACCATAAGCAATTTTATCGGATGTGGTAATAGGTTTAATATGAACATCTAGAGCTAAATCATGTCTGATGTCTCTGGGGACGGGTTTGGTTTGCAAAATCATCGGTACACTCCATTCCTAAGTTAGAGATGGGGACCGTTTCATAAATTACGATTGTTCAGAAAGACGCACTGCGTCAGCTCGCCTCAATCATAGCGCGGCGATTGCAGCGGCGAGAGCAGCCAATCCAAGTACTGTTCTTTTTTGGGGGCTATACGGATCTTTCCCGTAACAACGTCGTACAAAATGCTCACAATTAAAATTCGTCGGATGATAGGTTCGCCCTAACTGCGCGCGGGCTCTGGCCAGCACTTGATCGGATGATGTACCGTTCATTGGACCATGGTTTTTAATTTTTCTACCAAGGGCAAAATCGCGGACACTTTTCTCGGTAACCCCGCCATATCGACGTGAATTACAAATTACGCGGCCATGCTCTGTCATAATGCCTTCATGACGAATACCACCGACCCTCACACTCACAATATCTCCGGGGCTAAACCACATATAGCGACTCCTTTCTTATTGTTTATCAATAAATAAAAGGAAAAGCAAGAATATGCGGCAGTTCTTTAGAGCAGGCGTTTAAGTTTCTCTATCTCACTATGGAGAGTTTGCAAAAACCGTGATCGATCGGCATGGGTGAAAGGTTTTGGCCCGCCTATATTCTCTCCCATCGCACCAGCCCGAAGATCAGCCATTATGGCTCGGGTCGCAATAGCAGTGCCTATATTGTCATCGGTCCAGGGTTCTCCTTTTGGCGACATGCCCTTTGCACCAGCTTTTAGAATTCGGTCTGCCAGCAATATATCGGCGGTTATAACTATGCTTCCTGGACCACAATTATCGGCGATATAATCATCCGCCGCATCAAATCCGTCAGAAACAATAATCCGCTGAATGAGTGGATGTTCCAAAACCCGTAGAAAGCTATTGGAAACGACCCGTACAGGAACTTTGTGACGAAGCGCTACCTTATAAGTCTCCTCACGAACCGGACAGGCATCGGCATCAATCCATATGACGATATCAGGCACTCAAAATCTCATCCACCCAGATTGGAACCAGATCCCCTGCTTTGCCAAGACGTGTATCATGGAAGAAGGCAGAACCTTCTGATGGTTCTAGGTTTATTTCCAGCGTTTGCTTTCCGAGACCTCGGGCCATCTGCACATATCCGGCAGCTGGATAAACGGCGCCACTTGTCCCAATGGAAACAAACAGATCACAATTTGTAACCGCGACCTCGATTGTGTCCATGTAATATGGCATTTCGCCGAACCAGACAATGTCCGGCCTGACTTTCCCAATTACATCGCATTTCGGACATGAGCTCTTTGTTGTGAAGGCATCTGCGCTTATGAATTTTTGATTGCAAGCCCTGCACCATTGAGACAGTAGCTCGCCATGCATATGAATGACATTCTGCGTCCCGGCGCGTTCATGAAGGTCATCTACGTTCTGTGTCACAATTGTCAGATTCCCGCCTTCTTTAGCAAGACCCGCTTCAAGCTTTGCTAAAGCTGTGTGCGCGGTGTTTGGCTCGACTGTCGAAAGCTGCGCGCGGCGCGCATTGTAAAACCCAAGGACAAGCTCTGGATCAGCCGCGTAACCCTGGGGCGTTGCGACCTCTTCAATTGAGCGATCCTCCCAAAGCCCCCCAGTATCCCGAAAGGTTCGGATACCGCTTTCCGCGGAAATACCGGCGCCTGTCAGCACAACAATGTTTTTGATTTTAGTCATGAATTCTTTTAACCCGAAATCATGTCAAAACCTAAGGTTCTTTTTGTCTGTCTTGGAAACATTTGCAGGTCGCCGACTGCCGAGGCGGTCTTTAGGCGTAAAGCTATAGAGGCCGGTTTGGACGTGTATATTGATAGCGCAGGAACTGGCGCATGGCATCAAGGAGAACTGCCGGATGCGCGCGCTCGTGAAGCTGGCCAAAAGCGAGGATATTCTTTCGCAGGCCAAACAGCCAGAGCTGTTTTTGATACCGACTTCCGCGACTTCGATTTCATTCTCGCCATGGACCGCCGTAATCTTCAGGAGCTCAAACAACGCGTAACTGAAAATTTTACAGGTAAGCTTGATCTATTCCTCGAATATGGACAATCTAAAAACCAAGAAGTCCCAGACCCATACTACGGCGGCCTAGACGGATTTGAGAACGTGCTCGACTTAATAGAAGATGCCAGCGATGGCTTAATCCGCACCCTGCAACAAATCCCGTGACAAAACGGGCGCATCAAATTATGCACCCGCCATGACGATGAAAATAATTTCTAATACTCAAGACTTGGCCGCCTTTTGCGACGCGGCGAAAAACAAAGATTTTCTCTGTGTCGATACAGAGTTTATGCGCGAATCGACATTTTACTCGATCCTTTGTTTAATCCAGGTCTCAACTGACGACGATGAAGCGATAATTGATCCTTTGGCTGATGGTATCGACCTGTCTCCCCTTTATGATCTGCTCATGGACGAGAGCATCACAACTGTAATGCATGCTGCTCGGCAGGATTTGGAAATTTTTTATCACAAAATCGGAGCGGTTCCTACGCAGGTATTTGATACGCAAATTGCCGCCATGGCGCTCGGCTTCGGCGACTCAATTAGCTATCAGGCATTGGTTAAAGGCCGCCTCAATAATGAACTCGATAAAGGGGCTCGATTCACGGATTGGTCCAAACGTCCTTTGTCTGACAAACAGCTAAAATACGCCATGGGGGATGTTACCCACTTGCGCGATTTCTATCCAGGCATGGTTAAAGAACTAAAAGAACGCGGACGGCTTGATTGGGTAATCGAAGAAATGCAGTCACAAATGCAGGAAAAGCTTTATGCTGACGATCCAGATAGCGCATGGGAACGTCTTAAAATTAGACGTCCGAAACGCGAATATTTGGCTGTATTAAAAGCCGCCGCTGCTTGGCGGGAGCGAAAGGCTATAAACCGTAATATTCCAAGACGTCGCGTTCTTAAAGATGATGCTCTATATGATATTGCACAACAAAAGCCCAAAACACTCAAAGCCCTCGCCGCACTACGCGGCGTTCCAAATGGCTTCGAACGTTCGGACACAGCAAAAAAGCTCGTTGAGAATATCAACTATGCACTCGCAAATGTTGAGACCTATGGCCCGCCGATTCCTAAAGTTCAGCACATGCCCCCGAATATTGGTCCCAAAACTGAAATGCTACGGACTCTTTTAAGGCTCAGAACTGAATATGAAGATATTGCGCCGCGTCTGGTCGCCTCTGCAAAAGACATAGAGATGATTGCGGCTTTTGGCGAGAAAGCCGAGGTTCCAGCACTATCCGGCTGGAGACGTGAAGTCTTTGGGAATGATGCCCTAAAAATGTTGCGCGGTGAAATAGCGCTCAAACTCGAAGGCCGTAAAGTCGTCGCTTTCGATGCGGACTAATTATCCGCAGCGAATTTCCTGAACATATCCTTCTACATCAAGCTCTATCGTCAAACGGCTTCCATCAAAATCTGTCGCGGCCAATAGCGACCCAGGTGTTCGTATTGACGGCGCATAAAGTGTTTGCCCGGCTAGATAGTCCCTGATTTCCATATATGTCGGTTCGCTTCCCAGAGTCTCGGTAGCTTCATATTCGAAGCCCTCTTGAAACGCGGGTTTGATAACCCGTTTGCTACCCGGTAAACCTGGAATATATATAGCGCCTTCAGATTGCCCGATAAGACCTTGATATAATTGTGACCGGCAGGCATCGGTCGGAGGTATCCGTGGAATTGGGGCGGGATTTAAATAGGCTGGCCTAACATATTGGCCTTGAGTACGCGGGGGGAAGTTCCCGGGTGCATTTCGCGGCGACGTTTGACAGGCCGTTAAAAACAACAATGCGAATATTGCAAACAAACGAATCATAGGAAGCAGTAATCCTTTTCATTGAGGCCGGGTCAAGGCCACAATGCAATTGTCAGTTTGGAGCTTCGGGCCTCCACAACAGTTTTCCGTCTGACCCGGAGTAGAATTTTGCATCAACTTCTCGATACCAATCATGTAAACGACTACGCAATGCCTCTACGACTTTTGGATTTTCTTCTGAAAGATCAACCGACTCGCTCAAATCATTACTCAGATCAAAGAGCTCAATATGCCCGTCTGTAAAATATTCTATCAGTTTCCAGTTACCACGTCTGATGGCTGCGCCCGGCGGACCGCCTTGAGGCGAGACATGGGGATAATGCCAAAAGAGAGGCCTATCACGACCAGGATCATAATCTGACGAAACTTTAGCTGAATTTAGAAGACTTTTACCGTCCAGGTTTGAGTCATCGTAATCGGCACCAATCCAGTCCATAATAGTTGGATAAATGTCTAATCCTGAGACCGGCACCTGGTTTACCTCTCCAGGATTTGATACTTTCGGAACCCGCATCATAAATGGAACGCGTATTCCGCCTTCGTAAAGCCACCCCTTACCTGCTTTAAGCGGCGTGTTCGTTGTAATAGCCTTTTCCGAACCTAGGTAATTGGTCGATACCCCGCCATTATCTGACGTAAAGAATACGGCTGTATTTTCTGCAAGCCCAAGCGCCTCCAAGTGATCAAGAACCATTCCAACAGCTTCGTCCATGCGCTCCACCATTGCTGCATAAGCTGGATTGTTTTGTCCATTTCGGACTTCAGCAGAATTTCGCCCCACATTTATAGTCTCGAACGCTATCTCTTCGTCTTTCCCTTTGTTTTGATATTTCTGAATGAGGTCTTTCTTTTCCATAATAGGTGTATGAACCGTATAAAAAGACAAATAGGCCAGGAAGGGTCTGTTGCGGTTAGCGGACATAAATGCATTGGTTTCATTTGCGAGCCGAATGGGCAATAATTCTCCACGCGGACCATCCTTTAGCCTCGGATTATTGTAAGGTGAGAAAAACTTTTTACCGGTAGCTGGCAACCCGTGACTAGTACCGCCTTTATTTATATCAAAACCCTGCATCTCGGGCCAAAACTCTTCGGGCCCAAGATGCCATTTACCCGCAAAAAATGTCACATATCCAGCGTCCTTCATGGACTCCGCCATTGTCACTTCTTCGAGCGGCATATGATTGCGATGCGGGATTTTTACTTTGGCGCGTTTTGGATAGTTCTTAAAATAGTCCGTTGCATCCGTTCGACTTGGAGACCGCCCTGTCATCAATCCGTAACGAGACGGACTACAAACAGGAGAAGCAGCATACCCATCAGTGAATCTTGTCGCCGATCTGCTAAATTTTTTAAGATGAGGCGTTTCGTAAAATGTTTCTGAATTGTAGGGCTCAATATCTGTATACCCCAGATCATCCACTAGTATGACAAGTACATTTTTGTGCTCTACCGGAACACTTAAATCTACACCCTCAAGAGAAGTTTCAACAATCGTTGGGGGTGTGCATCCTATTAGAATTAGGCCCCATAAGATTGAAACTTTAGAAAGCAGCCTCACCTTTCTTAACTCGGTTGACGACGCGACCATCTCAAATCTGACAGCTTTCCAGAAACAAACCATAAGACAGCAACCGCTAAAAGACTCGCATACCCGTCGACAGCATAGTGCCACCCTAATGAAACCGACCCAATCATGATAATCGCGGCAAACACCCAGGTAACTATACCCCAAAAGCGACTGACTGCGCTTGCGCCAAATGCCATAACACATGCAATGGCTACATGCATGGACGGAAAAGCCGATATTCCGAGGCGCATATCAATCACGCCCGTATGCCCGTCCCATAAAAGTTTCTGGGCGTCTAATGCCCAAACCGGCAAATTCTCATTGGCTGAATTCAGATCGGTCATCAGGCTAGAATAATCGGTCCCGAGGCCAAGGTTCTCAAAGAATGCGGGACCCGCTGAGCTAAACGCTGTCGCCATAAAAAAGCCGATGACGAGCCAGCTCAGATAAAATGTATTGATATATTGGAGCCCAATTCGCGTGCCGCTAAATCTTGTATGAAATATGTAAAGCGACAAAAAAAGGAGAAAGAACCAAATATTATAAAGGGCTCCGATGAGAAACAATGCGACAGGACTACTGGTGACCCAACCGAGCCATTCATGCGGTAGGCGCCCAAAATGAAGGGCTTTATCCAAGTCCTTAAACAGGAGGTCCCAACTAAAAGGGTTGATGAATGCGATTGATGATTTCAAGACGGAAAACGACCAGGCCATTGCTGAAAACAGAAACATGAGATGAATGAGTTTCGCCATCCGAACAGGATCCGAAATAGTTTTCAAAATATAGCTCAGCAGATCCCGGCTAGGAGATTCCGATTTCGTCTTAAACATAAGCAGGTAGAGCTGTTTCATCAGCATGATAAGACTTAGGAGAACTAGCAGGCCAAACATTGTCTTTGCGATTCCGAATACGCCATCAACAAATCCATGGGTAAACCCGACCAGAATAGCCAAGACAGACATAACAGCCAGAACCAGATATGGAAAACCATAATCGTGAAATAAGATTTTCCATTCCGCAAACAATGTGTCTCGGAAGTCGGACAATCCTGAAACAGCGTTTTCATCCGAGTATATCGCGTGAACGTTATGGACCATATTAGTTTGAGTCACCCCATTATTTAGGGATATCTATAGGTCACAAGGTTTGAATAAGCGTTAAATCGGACTATGCTTTCTTCTCCCATTTCCCTCGATCATTTTGTTGCCAGTAGGACAAATTCGCTCCGTCAGACTTAAGCGCTTTCCATTTCATCCGTGATTCCTGAACCTTTTTTTCATTACGGCCATCTATCATGACGAGAACACGCTCGGTCTTTGGATCGATTTTTACATCTTGTCCATCGATCAGATAGACGCAATCAAACCCATGGCTATCGCTAGGGCCAGAGGAAAGAACAATGGGCTGCTGATCCGCCATGGGTTCATCATTTCGGCCATGGGGCAAAAAGCTGTCATCTTTGTAAGTCCAAAGAAATTCGTCTAGAGTTGCAAGACGATCTTCGGACACAGCGACCAAGGCTCGCCATCCCCGTGCCCTGGTTTTATCCAATAGCTCGGGCAAAACGCCTTCGAGCATGGATGTTTCTAAATGATAGAACCAATATTCCGTCACATTATCCTTCGAAGTTTTCTGCGACCCAATGATTCAAAAGACGGACACCGTAACCCGTTCCAAATGTTGTCTCGCGAGGATCGGTTCTGCGGTTTTTCATGGCTGTCCCCGCGACATCGATGTGAGCCCACGGGGTATCTCCAACGAAACGCTTCAAGAATTGAGCGGCCGTAATCGACCCTGCTTCCCGGCCACCAATATTTTTCATGTCCGCATTCGGTGTATCAAGAAGCTTATCATATTCAGGCAAGAGAGGAAGGCGCCAGCTACGTTCGCCTGAGCTACCAGAGGCAGCTGCTATTTGCTCAGCTAAACCATCGTCATTTGAAAATACACCAGCATGCTCAGACCCCAGAGAAACGATTATCGCGCCTGTTAACGTTGCAAGATTTATCATAGCCGCTGGCTTATATTTGGTTCGCCCATAGTGAAGCGCATCCGCTAAAACCAATCGTCCTTCCGCATCAGTGTTTAGCACCTCGATTGTTTGGCCTGACATAGATTTTACAATATCCCCTGGCAATTGTGCTTTTCCGTCGGGCATATTCTCAACCAAGCCCACAATCCCGATAACGTTTGCCTTGGCTTTACGACCGGCTATCCCCATCATCGCGCCGACGACAGCCGCCGATCCGCCCATATCGCCTTTCATATCCCACATACCGTTACCGGGCTTGAGCGAGATCCCGCCAGTATCGAAGGTCACGCCTTTTCCAACTAAGCAGGCTGGTTTGGCCCCTTTTTTTCCACCATTCCAGCGCATGACGACCAGTTGCGACTCGCGTTCGGAACCACGCCCGACTCCGAGAAGAGCATTCATTCCCAAAGTCTGCATTTTTTTCTCGCCGAGTACTTCAATTTTAAGCCCAAGATCGGCGAGTTTTTTGATCCGGTTAGCATAGGCTTTGGGGTAGATCGCATTAGGAGGCTCATTAACCAGATCACGGGCAAAAATCACACCGTCACAAACAGGCCCGTGGAAATTGTCATAGGCTTTCTTCGCCTTCGTATGGCTGTCATGGGTAACACGAAAAGTCGTTAAACTGGGTTTTTTTTCTTTTGGGAGCTTCGTCTTGTAATTATTGAACCGGTAGGACGCCAGCCGTGCACCGACGCCAGCGCGAGCGGCTTGATCCGGCGTAATCCCAATACCATCAAGATGAAAATTTAAGGTCGTCGCACCCGAAAATAACAATTTTTTAGCGACATTGGCTGCAAAAATTTCAGCTTTAAAATCATCTTTCTTTCCAGCACCGACTATGTGAAGGCGCGACACTTTAGATCCAGCTGGCGCGAATATATCGAAAGACTGTCCAGACTTTCCGGTGAACTTTGCCGCTTTAGCCGCCTCAGCAACCTTACCTTTACTGGCATCGTAATATGACTTCCCGCTCCCAAACACTTTATTGCCTTCAAAGACGGGTATAACGGCTACTCCGCTAGTCGCTGCTTTAGCGGACGAAAAACTGACTTTCACGATTATCTCCAATTTTTAACATGCTTCGGCAAACATTGCCGTATTTTTATTTTCTTAATGTGGTAAACTATAGATCACTAACTTAGAAGCTTTATAATTCAATAGCACAGTCCTAATCGATTCTTCATGTCCAGACTACAATCTTATTTTTGGAAACAGGCTTTTTGGCCACTGGTCATAACTTTATTTGGATTAGCCGTTCTCGCCCTACTAACCCAAAGTCTTTCGACATTGGATTTGATTGTCGATAACCGACAATCGGCGTTCACATTTTTCCTCATTACGGTTTTGGCTTTGCCACAATTGATAGGGATTATTTTGCCGCTAGCCGTTTTTATAGCTGTAATCTATGCCGTGAATCGGTTGAACGTTGATAGTGAAATGGCGGTTGCCAAAGCAAATGGCTCTAGTCCTTGGCAAATCTCATCACCATTTGTGCGCTTGGCCTTCTGGGCGGTATTGGCCCATTTAATCATCAACCTGGTGATTCAACCTCTTTCGTTTCGCACGATGCGGGGGGAGTTGTTAAAAGTAAAAACAGATCTTGCGTCTCAGATGGTAAGACCCGGAGAATTCGTTACGCCCACCATCGGACTTACGGTTTACACAAGGGAAATCTTACCCAACGGGAAAATGTCTGATGTGATAATTCGGGACTCCCGCAATCAACCGACGAGCACATATACGGCCAAGTATGGCGTATTAACGCGCTCTCAGAACATGGCGCGGCTCACACTGGAGGACGGGCTTATTCAGCAGGTAGAAAAAGATGGTTCGTTTTCGCCAATTTCCTTTTTCGAATATCAAATTGACCTATCCGATATCGTAACGCTTGATAAAAACCTTCGACTTAAATCATCAGATCGGTTCTTGCATGAATTGTTTTTTCCAAATGCCGTCGACAAAGCCAATCCAGCAATTTATCCCGGATTGATTGCTGAAGGGCATTCCAGATTAGCAGCGCCCCTTTACAGTATTGCTCTGACTTTACTTGCCCTAGCCGTACTCGTTCGAGGTCAATTCCAACGCATGGGATATGGTCGGCGAATTGCCATTTGTGCCTTGGTAGGCTTCGGATTACGCCTGACCGGATTTGCGATGATTTCAGCGAGTGAAAGCAATATGGCACTCAATGTATTGCAATATGCTATTCCAATCATTGTTAGTATTGGTTGCCTCTGGTATTTGCTTAGCCGAAGCCGGGCCGGAAATCCTTTGAGAATGGTCTTCAGTAGAAATTCTACAAGATCGACGTCATCGTCATGAAAGTGATGAACCGATATATTGCCGGGAAAATCCTAAAAGGCATTTTAATTGCATTTTTGATCGTGACATCGATTATTATGTTAGTCGACTTTGTCGAGGCCTCCCGAAATATTGGCTCCGATGCTGACCTAAATGCGGGCGAAGTGTTTGCATTGACGGTCCTACGCGCGCCACAGCTCATTGAGCAAACCATCCCTTTTGTTGTTCTATTTGGTGTAATGGGCGCTCTGTATGGCATGAACAGACGCAGTGAGCTTATTGTCATGCGGGCTTCTGGACTCTCAGCGTGGCGGTTTTTAAGGCCGGCTATCGGCGTGGTTTTCATCCTAGGTCTGTTATGGTCCTTACTCTTTAATCCTTTGTCTTCCGCCGCTACTGCCGCATATGAAAACATGAAATCCAGTTTTTTAGGTCAAACCGAACAGTCAAAAGAAAAAGCGATTTGGCTCAGAGATGGATCAGAATTCGAACAAACAGTCATCTATGCGCCCGCTTTTAATTTACTCGAAAGAACATTGTATAAGCCTGAATTTACAATTTTTGAGATAGATCCTGATGGCAGCATGGTTTTTAGTCACCGGTTTGACGCTGAAACCGCCAAACTTCTACCTACCGGTTACTGGCAGTTGAAAAATGTACTCGAAAGCCAAGAGGACGGAACACAGCAACTTAATCAAGCCGTGGCCCTCCCGACGGATATCACGGCCAGAAACCTGCAGGACGCCCAGTCTTTAGCAGGATTATCGCCAATTTGGAGCCTACCTTCAGAGATCAATGCTCTTGACCAGGCCGGTTTTTCAACAACAGCGCTGAAAATTCAGTTCAATAAACTCTTGGCGCTGCCTTTAACCCTAATTGCCATGGCGATCATTGCAGCGGGCGTTTCGATGCGTCTCACGCGTGAAGGCGGCACTTTGAAATTTATGTTAACAGGTGCAACCATCGGGTTCGGAGTGTTTTTTGTAGAGAATATGATTAAAGCTTTCGGGGAAACTGGCGCTGTTTCAGCTCGAATGGCTGTGTGGATTATTCCGCTTTTCGTTTTGGCCTCGGGACTGGCTTATCTAAGCCAAATTGAAGACGGTTAATCACTGACTCGTGACCGTTTTTTAATTATTTTATAATGGGAATTAAATGATATCCTGAATTGAATATGCGGCGAATATCAGTATAGTCCCGCGCGAACAATGAGATACAGGTAGCCATGAAAAGCAAATTTCTCAAATCAATGATAGCGACCACAGCAACCATTGGCTTTACATCTGGCGCTTTGGCGCAGACCAGCCACAGCATCGCGGCAGTCGTAAATGATGACATTGTGACAACTCACGATCTGAGACAGCGCGTGATGTTTATGTTGGCAACCACTGGCGTGGAACGCACAGAAGAGTCCCTGCAGCGCATCCAAGCTCAAGCTCTCCGAAATCTGGTTGACGAGAAAATCCAGGTTCAAGAAGCCGACAAATATGAGCAGGAAATTTCGCCTCAGGAAATCGACCGTTCAGTAGCAAGACTGATTGGACGCAACGGTCTTGATCCTCAGGAAGTCGCGCAAAGATTAGCCTCTTCGGGCATCTCCCTAAATACTTTGAGAAACCAAGTGAAGGCTGAGATAGCTTGGCAGCGTATTACAAATGGACTTTATGGATCTCGCATTCGAATTAGTGATGCTCAGATTAATGAGACCCTAAATCGACTGACAGCCAATGCGTCCAAGCCTAGCTATAATGTCGCCGAAATTTACATTGAAGCTACTCCCGATATTGGCGGTATGGAGGGAGCCATGGAAGGCGGTAAAGCCATGATAGCGCAAGTCGCGCAAGGCGCACCGTTCAAGTTACTCGCGCAACAGTTTTCATCCGCCGCTTCCGCATCAAATGGCGGCGTCGTCGGCTGGGTGCGCGAAGGTGAATTGCGACCTGAACTCGACGCAGCATTATTGCAAATGCAACCTGGCTCCTTATCAGAACCCATACAGGTTCCTGGCGGCGTTTACGTTATCGCTCTGATCGACAAACAAACGTCTGAAAACGAAACAGTTTTCAAACTCAAACAAGTCAATTATCTCGCCGAGTCTCAGGATGAAAAAGATGCTGCCAAAGGAAAATTATTGGCTCTAAAAGGTAAGCTGACATCCTGCGACACGCTGACCGGTGATATTCAGGCCCATGAAGATCTACGCTCTGCAGATATGGGCGAACTTAAATCTTCTGATCTCACGGAAGATATTTTAGAGAAATTGTCCGGAACAGATGTAGGCGGAATTTCTGATCCGATTGAGACGCCAAATGGTGTTGCCTCTATTATGGTCTGTGATCGGTCTGTGAGCGGATCAAATGTTCCAACTCGAGATGAGATCGAAAACCGTTTAATGGACCAACAATTAGCTCAAGCCTCAAAACGTCACTTGCGTGATCTTCGCCGCAACGCGACGATTGTTATCCGTTAAAACCTAATGGGCACGCCCCTTGTAGTCACATTGGGCGATCCCGCGGGCATTGGGCCCGAGATTACCGTCAAAGCCTGGGCGCATTTTCGCCACGATCCAACGCATACTTTCGCGTTATTAGGACCTTACCTATTTTTCAAAAACTTATTGCGCGAAGCCGGTCTTCCCAAACCCATTGCAATTGCTCACCCTGAAGAAGCACATGATGTTTTCGCCTCAGGGTTACCAATCATACAAATGGCAGAAACCGATACAATTAAACTCGGACAGCCTTCTGCTGCCAACGCATCGCTGATTACCGGAAGCATCGAACGCGCGGTCAAACACACTATGTCGGGCGAAGCCTGCGCATTGGTAACAAATCCCATTGCGAAGTCTGTTCTTTACGAATCGGGGTTTAAATATCCTGGCCATACAGAATTTCTAGGCAAACTCACCGAAAGCATAAAATCACCCTATGCGCGCGGCCCGTTGATGATGCTGACCAATGATCAGCTTCGCGTGGCACTTGTCACCGTCCATCAATCGATTGAGGACGCAGCCCGCAGTGTTAGCATAGAAAAAATCATAGCCCATGCTCGAATCCTGCACGGGGCGTTGCGACATGATCTTGGGATCGACAAACCGCGAATTGCATTGGCCGCACTTAATCCGCATGCTGGTGAAGACGGCGCGATGGGCGACACAGAAATTAAAATAATCAACCCGGCTGCGGAAAAGCTCCGCTTAGAGGGTATTGATATCAGTGATGCAATGCCGCCGGATACAATGTTCCACGCCGAAGCTCGCGCCCGTTATGATGCGGCATTATGCATGTATCATGATCAAGGCCTAATACCCGTCAAAACCATTGATTTTCACAATACAGTCAATGTGACTATGGGACTGCCTATTGTCAGAACGTCTCCTGACCACGGCACTGCTTTCGATATTGCCGGACAGAACAAGGCCCGTCCGGATAGCTTGATAGCTGCTATTAAAATGGCGCGGCGGATCGCCGACAATCGCAATGCTTGAAAATCTACCAACTCTGACAGAAGTCGTACGCATCTATGGTTTGGGCGCGAATAAGAAGCTTGGACAACATTTCCTCTTGGACATGAATGTCACCGATAAGATTGCTCGTCTCGCTCAACCTCTCACGGACTGCCATATAGCCGAGATTGGACCCGGTCCAGGCGGGCTAACTCGATCATTACTGAAGGCGGATGCGGCCGGAGTTACCGTGATTGAAATGGACGAGCGCTTTCTCCCGGCTCTGAAAGACATTGCGGATGTCAGCGATGGTCGTCTCAGCATAATCAAAGGCGACGCACTGAAAGTCCATATTGGACACGAACTCGGTAACCAACGACCTATCAAAATAGCGGCCAACCTCCCCTATAATGTCGGAACGAAAATGCTTATCAACTGGCTAACCGAAGACCCATTATTTTGGACTCAAGCCGTGCTGATGTTTCAAAAAGAAGTCGCAGAACGTATTGTGGCAGGTCCCGGCGATTCCGGTTATGGCCGCCTCGCCATCTTATCCCAAAGCGTTTGCACCTGCCGCATGGCTTTTGAGGTTCCGGCGAAGTCATTTTCCCCGCCGCCTAAAGTCGACAGCGCCGTCGTGGTTCTGGATCCCCTACCCAAAGCTAAACGCTTTCAAAACTTAAAATTACTCGGAGAATTGTCCCAAACCGCCTTTGGTCAGCGCCGGAAAATGCTGCGAAAGTCGCTTAAACCATTTGCGAAAAAATATGATCTGATTTTGGAAGATTGGTTGGCCTCAGCAGGGGTTGAACCAACGGCAAGACCAGAGACATTATCCGTTGAGGTATTTCAGAGCTTGGCAAGTTTTTAACCCGCCTTTCAACCGCCTTTCAACCGCCTTTCAACCGCCTTGTACCAAAGTCTTCACAAATGGCCCAAGCCATAATTGCCGTTTTCGTTTCTGGCGTTCTGCGATGACGATAGCTGATAACTCAGCCATGGCCATATCGACATCATCATTGACAATGACATAATCATATTCAGCCCAGTGACTAATTTCTGCTTCTGATTTACTCATCCGTTTGGCGATGACTTCATCACTATCCTGAGCCCGAGATCGCAAACGTTTTTCGAGCTCTTGCATATTCGGCGGCAGGATAAAGATCTTGACCAAATCGTCTGAGGCCGCCTGCGTTAATTGCTGCGCGCCTTGCCAATCAATATCAAAAATGACGTCTTTACCATCGGCCAAAGACTCCTCAACCGGGCCGCGCGGGGTTCCATAGTAATTGTCAAAGACTTTGGCATGTTCCAAAAATTCGCCATCTTCGATCATGTCAGAGAATACAGTTTTACGCACAAAATAATAATCCCGTCCTTCGACTTCGCCGGGCCTAGGTTTGCGGGTTGTGGCCGAAACAGACATACGCATGTTCGGGTTTTCAGACAGAAGACGGCGCGTTAGGGTTGTTTTTCCTGCGCCTGACGGTGACGACAATATTATCATCAGTCCGCGGCGCTGAGATTTCATGGCTGGTAAATCCATTGGGAGCCCTATTTTACTCGTTGGCTTTAGCAGAAGCGCGCTGTTTGGCCGCCTGCCGTTTTCGATCACGTTCGATTTTTCGCCATTTCAAAACGTTATTATTGTGATCCTTCAGCGTTTTCCCAAAGACATGGCCGCCGGTACCATCAGCCACAAAATAGAGATACTTCGTCTCGGCTGGCTGTAGCACGGCGGCAATCGCCTCTTTGCCCGGATTACATATCGGCGTTTTGGGAAGCCCGTCCATCTGATAGGTATTCCAATCTGTCGCTCGATCAATTTCCGATTGGCGAATACCGCGGCCCAGCGGCTCTCCTTTAGAGACGCCATATATAATGGTCGGGTCTGATTGCAGGCGCATACCCCTATTTAAGCGGTTTATAAACACGCCAGCAACTTGATCGCGTTCCGAGGTGACACCCGTTTCTTTTTCAACGACCGACGCCAATATAATGGCTTCGGCCTTGGATTTAATCGGTAACCCTTCCTGCCGATTTTCCCAAAGCTCATCAATCAGATCCTTTTGTGCCTGCTGCATCTTTTCCACTAACGCTGCACGGGACATTCCGCGAGGAGTCATATAAGTCTCGGGAAGAAGCGTACCTTCAGCCGGAGTCGACGGCATCTCGCCTGTCAAATTATCCGCCGTTTCCATCGCCCGCATGATCTGCGCGCTTGTTAAGCCTTCTGGCGCGGTAAAGGGATACAGAATGGCTTTTCCATCTTTAAGAACGTTAAGTATTTCTCGCATACTGGCCTCGGCCGGAATAGAGAACTCCCCTGCTTTGAGAGAGCCGTCGACCTTGTCCATTTTGATCATAAGTTTGAAATAGTCCGCGTTCTTAATCAAACCTTCGGCTTCAAGCTTAGCAGCAATTCGAGACGTCCCAGCGCCCTTAGGAACCGCAAAAACCTGCTCAGTTACAGTGGGACCGGCCGAGCTGAATTGGTATTGGAGATAATTCCAGCCTGTAAATACAACCCCACCAATTAGCGTCAGAAGACCCATTGAACCGATAAATGCGAGAAGACGTTTATTGCCTTTAGCGGCTTTGGCCTGATCTTCCGGGCTGATATCAGGATCACTAGCAGGATCAATCTGCGGCTCAGGCGTTTTTTTTGTTGAGAACGTCTTCTTCTGAACCATGATTTATGCGTCAGGCGCCTTGGCAAAAATCAAAGCTGCATTCGTTCCGCCAAATCCAAATGAATTGGACATGGCTGCGTTACAATTCAGAGGCTTGGCTTTGTGAGGAACGAGATCGATGCTCGTTTCGACATTAGGATTGTCTAGATTTAGGGTTGGCGGCGCGATTTGATCCCGCAGGGCTAAAATAGTGAAAATCGTTTCAATCGCTCCGGCAGCACCCAAAAGATGTCCCGTCATCGACTTAGTCGATGACATGCAAACGCCTTCGGGGTTGCCACCAAACAGGCGCTCAACGGCCCGAATTTCTAGCTCATCCCCCATGGGCGTCGATGTACCATGGGCATTCACATAACCAATCTCTTTCACATCAAGACCCGAATTGCGAAGCGCCGCTTTCATGGCTCGGTAACCGCCATTGCCATCAGGCGCAGGGCTTGTGATATGATAGGCATCTCCGGACAGACCATAGCCTTTAAATTCGGCATAGATCTTGGCACCGCGCGCTTTGGCATGTTCATATTCTTCGAGCACAAGCGCGCCCGCGCCCTCACCCATCAAAAATCCGTCCCGACCTTCATCATAAGGCCTGGACGCTTTCTCTGGCTCGTCATTGTAACCTGTTGTCATAGCGCGGCAGGCCACAAAGCCCGCAATGCCCAGGCGACAAATTGCGGCTTCTCCGCCGCCAGCAATCATGACGTCAGCATCACCGAGCTGGATCAGGCGCGCCGCGTCACCGATCGCGTGAGCGCCAGTAGCGCAAGCGGTGACCACACTATGGTTCGGACCTTTGAATCCGTGACGGATAGAGATTTGGCCTGAAGCCAAATTAATAAGCATGCCAGGAATGACAAAAGGAGAGAGCCTTCTTGGTCCTTTTTCGGCCAGTTTCAGCGAGGCGTCATAAGTTGTTTGAAGGCCGCCAACGCCTGAGCCGAATAAAACACCAGAACGCTCTTGGGCTTCGACATCGTCTTCGCCAGGCTGCCAACCTGAATCGGCAACGGCCTCGTCAGCGGCGGCAATAGAAAATAAAATGAATTCATCAATGCGTTTACGCTCGCGCGCAGACATCACAGACTCCGGATCAAAAGAGCCCGGAATGTCAGGACCTCCGCCCCCTTGGCCATCGACACGGGGAACCATAGCTGCGATTTTGCAAGCAAGGTCTTCGGTTTCAAAATGTTGGATTTTTCCGGCGCCAGAATGACCGGCTTTGATGCGCTCCCAAGCTGTGGAAACGCCGCAACCGACGGGTGAAACCAGACCTAAACCTGTAACTACGACCCGTCGCATTGCAAACTCTACGGCTTTTAGCCGGACTTTTCAGTAATGAACTTAACAGCGTCACCAACTGTCTGAATGTGCTCAGCGGCATCATCAGGAATTTCAATGTCGAATTCTTCTTCGAAAGCCATAACGAGCTCGACTGTATCGAGGCTGTCTGCCCCAAGATCGTCGATAAAATGCGCTTTATCTGTTACTTTGTCTGCATCAGCATCCAGATGTTCAACGACCATCTTTTTAACGCGGTCTAAAATATCTGACATAGGTACTTCCTTATTTGAGCCGCAACGCGCGGCGGTTTCAGGCACAGAAATAGGGGTTATTTGGTTAATTTCAACCCCCTCTTCTCGCTGGCGGCGCGTCTATCACACCTAATGCAGCCTGACTAGCCTTTAATATGTTAAATCATCGCCATGCCACCATTGACGTGCAAGGTCTGCCCCGTCACATAAGCGGCCTCTGAACTTGCTAAATATAAGGCTGCATTAGCAATATCGTCTCCCGTACCTAACGATCCAGCCGGAATTCTGGTCAGTATGGCGTCTTTTTGAGCATCATTTAGCGCATCGGTCATCGGTGAAGCGATAAAGCCCGGCGCAATACAATTGACAGTGACGCCTCGGCTTGCAACCTCCTGAGCCAAAGACTTGGAAAAACCGATCATTCCAGCCTTTGATGCAGCGTAATTGGTCTGCCCCGGATTACCAGTGACGCCGACGACTGATGTAATGCCTATGATCCGGCCATGCCTGGCTTTCATCATACTGCGAAGGCAGGCTTTGGAGAGTCTGAAATAGGCTTCTAGATTGACTTTAATAACGGTATCCCAATCCTCTTGCTTCATTCTCATCAGAAGTCCGTCACGAGTTAGACCCGCATTTGACACCAGAATATCGATTCCGCCGCCAAGGGCTTCGGACGCCGTCCCTACTAACCCGTCCACGGCGTCGCCATCCGACAGATTACACGGCGTCACTGCGCAGCGATCACCAAGTTCTTTGGCGAGCAATTCAAGTTTCTCAGCTCTTGTCCCCGACAAGGCGACGCTCGCACCGGCTGAGTGGAGTTTTTGGGCGATAGCGCCGCCAAGGCCGCCGGTAGCGCCTGTAACCAATGCCCGTTTTCCTGTTAGATCAAACATATTGTCCCTTTATTAAGTCTATTCGTATTTTACTTTTTGAGTTTTTGAGCAAAAGCTTCCAGGCTTTCTGGGGAATTCACAGCAATCCCCTCACGGCCCTTAACAATGCGGCGAAGCATAACGGTCAAAACTTTCCCGCATCCAGGCTCCGCAAACATTTCGATTCCACCCTCTCCGGCCATCCATTCAATAGATTCTCTCCAACGAACTCGCCCGGTGACTTGACTGACCAGGTCATCTCTTAGCTGAACTGGATTGGTGACGGGCGCTGCGGTGACATTATTTACAACCGGCACCACAGGTTCGGCCAAAAGAGTATCGGCCAAAGCGTCAGCCATTGCTTGTGCCGCAGGAGCCATCATATCGCAGTGAAACGGGGCCGACACGTTGAGCATCATAGCTTTCTTTACCCCCATTTCTCGAGCGGCCTCTGCCGCATGTTCGACTGCTGCTTTTTCGCCGGATAAAACGATTTGTCCGGTCGCATTATCATTGGCTATTTGACAAATCCCTTTGCTTTGGCCGGCTTTCGCAGCAGCCTCAGCATCATCGACCGACGCGCCGAGTAAGGCTGCCATAGCCCCTTTTCCGACAGGAACAGCAGCTTGCATCGCATCGCCGCGAAGCCTCAATAATTCGGCGGTTTTACCCAAGGAAATTGCGCCTGCGGCACATAACGCCGAGTATTCGCCTAGAGAATGCCCGGCCACAAATTTTGCGTCGCCTACATCAATGTCGAATTCACTTTTAAGAACTCTCATTACCGCAAGAGATGTGGCCATGAGTGCCGGTTGAGTATTGGATGTCATCGTCAGATCTTCTATGGGCCCTTCCCACATTATTCGTGAAAGGTTCTGCGATAATGCATCATCAACCTCTTCAAACACGTCTCGCGCGCTGGAAAAAGCATCCGCTAGATCTTTTCCCATTCCGACAGATTGGCTGCCCTGTCCGGGGAAAATAAAGGCAAAAGTCATGAAAAGTCCTGTTCAAAAGAGCCTAAACCGTCAACAAATATGTTGCGAATTCGTGATTTATTTAAGGCTTCGTTAAGCCTGTTTTTACATAAATATAAAGAACCGAAACTATCGAATCGGATAGCTATGTCAATTTTTAAGCGCTTAACCAGCAAGAAAACAGGGGACAAACGTCAACCTGTTGAAGAAGCCATGCTTGATGAGACAAAATCTTTGACCCAGGACAGCGGACCTTCAGTTCCTAAAAACACCGCAGACGCAATTCCATCTTTGGGCATTTTTACCCAGGAAGAAACCGACGTTATCAAGTCAATTTTCAGCGACAAACCAAAACCCAAAGAAGATATACAGTCCGAACCTGAAAGCATTAAAGCCAGTGCGCAGAGCCGAAAATCTGTCGATGATATTCTACTGGATGAAAGTTATAAAAACGCCCTTAACATCTTGAAAGGGACGCCGACACCAATCACCCCCTCTGAGACCTCGGAAGATACGTCCGCTAGTTCGCCGGAAAAATCCGAAGAACCTCAAAAATTAGATCACAAATCTGAGGAAGCCGCGGCAAAACCAGCCAATAAAGCAAAAACAGCTAAATCAAAGAAAAAGAAAATAGTTGAAGAGACCGCCGTAGCGGAGGAACCAAAAATGAGTAACGATTCCAGTAATGATTACGAAAACACCAAAATCAACCTCAATCTTCGAACAGACTCAACGGAAAGCCTGACAATTCAATCTGACATTCCTTCTGATTACTCAGATCGGATCGAAAGTCTATCTGATCGGCCTGAAACTAGACGAGATGACTATCAGCAATCACCTCAAAGGCGTGATAAGTTTCTGTCACCAGAGCGACGGACAAATCTGGGCGAAATGCGAATGGATCTAGCCAGTATTGTCTCAGACATTGAAAATGGGGACTCAATGTACCGCCGCGCGCAGCAACGTGTTGAAAACCTAAACAATTTCATCGAGCGCGCCGAAGTTGACTTTTCTTTGCTTGATCGTCTCGAGCCCGAAAACCGTGCTTTGAAATCTGAAAATTTGACACTAAACTCGGAGCTAGATAAACGGCAAACCCGCATCGCCCAATTGAATTCTAGTCTGGAAGATTTACAGAGACGTTATGGTGACGCCCAGAGTGAACTCGACGCGACTCAAAGTAAATTAGCCCAAGCTATGAAAAATCATGAACGGGCGGAACGTGATATTTCAACGATCAACGCAAAACTATCCGAAACCAGGTTACGTCACGATAGAATGCGCAATGACCTAGATGTTGAAAACCGGGAAAACAGTAACCTGCGGAGTCGTATTGGTGAAATCACGGAACAGCTCGAAAAAACGACTACTGAGAAGCTGAATTTCGCTAAGCAGATCGAAACGTTGAAAATTGACGTTTCCGATCAAACTGAAAGCCGGTCAAAAATGCGAGAAGAGGTTTCGGACCTTCGGCACGCACTTGAGGAAGCACAGCGACAGAATACGTCGATGCGCGGAGAAATCGGAAGCGTTCATGAAGACATTCGCGGTTTCAAAACACAGTATGAGTTTAACATTCTCAAACGCGATGAACGAATTTCGGATCTTGAAGCCCAAATTGTCGAATTGAATGACAAGTTGCGCATTAAAGAAGAACAAATAGAAAGTACTACCCGTGATCTTTCCGTTCTCCGCCGGGAACGCACGGCTCAGGATTTGGATCGCGAACGCCTTGAACAAACTATTCAGCAACAAAGCTCTCAGCTAAATGAAACTGAAGAAGAACTTATTCGAACCCGCAGAGCCAGCAGCGAACTTGATCAAAAATATCAAGAGGTCACATCAGCCCTCGCTCGGAACGAAGAAATGCGCCAGTCCAGCCGGCCAGCCGAAAACCCGGATATCTCCGCAGCAGGTCGCCATATCGAGAAGAATGATATTGACGTGGACCACAACCCTTATGCAGCACCAGAAGCGAGCCGGATAGCTCCGAACCGCCAAGTTGCGGATGATATTGAAGACATGTTGACCGACTATAAACTCGGCATTAGATCCAACCTCGGTTAACCCGAAAAAACACTTGATTATTCCCTGTCTTGCTGTAAACGGCGCGCTTTAACGGCTGCGGTCCGTGAAGCCAATTTTGACATGGGGTCGAAAACGTCTTTCACGGAGCCATCATGAAACGGCAAGCCTTCCACTGCCGATCATGCCGCAACCCAACATGAAGGACTAAAAATGTCTCTATATGAGCACGTGATTATCACACGTCCTGACATTTCTGCGGCGCAGGTCGAAGAGATCGTCAACAATATCGATAAAAAAGTACAAAATCTCGGCGGCACAATTGAAGGTGCCGAATATTGGGGCCTCCGCAATCTGGCATACAGACTCAAGAAAAATCGTAAGGCCCATTATAACCTTCTCAAGATTAATGCTGAAGCATCTGTGATTCACGAAATCGAGCGTCAGCATCGGATCAATGAAGATATTCTGCGTTACATGAGTATTCGTGTTGACGAGTTCAGCGAAGATGCCTCCCCTATCATGCGCAAACGTGAAGAGCGCAAGCGCCGCGAAAGGAACGACTAATCATGGCTAGAAAATCTGACATCAAAATCGAAAATCTGCCGACTCGAACACCATTTCGCCGTCGTCGTAAAGTATGCCCGTTTTCAAGTGAGAATGGATTAACTATCGATTACAAAGATCCAAAATTATTGCAGCGCTATATGTCTGAAAAAGGAAAGATTGTACCTTCACGGATCACTGCTGTTTCCCGTAAAAAGCAAAGAGAACTTGCCCGCGCTATCAAACGTGCCCGCTTCCTCGCATTGCTTCCTTACGAAACAAAATAAGGAGACTCATCATGGACGTAATTCTTTTAGAACGTGTTGAGAAACTTGGCGCCATGGGCGACGTGGTAAGTGTAAAGTCAGGCTATGCCCGAAACTTTTTATTGCCACAGCAAAAAGCACTTCGCGCAACCAAGGCCAATATGGCGCGGTTCGAAGCCGAGCGTGAATTCCTCGAAGCTCGCAATGCCGAAGCCCGTGATCAGGCCGCTGAAGACGGGAAATCAATTGATGGCAAAGCCTATGTCATCATTCGTAAAGCCGGCGAAACCGGACAGCTCTACGGTTCAGTAAGCTCGCGAGATATCGCCGAAGCTATGGACGGCTCTGTTAAGCGCAACATGATCAAACTTGAAAACCCAATCAAAGCGTTGGGCGTGCACGAAGTTGAAATTAAGTTGCACCCGGAAGTCTCTGCTACCGTGACGATAAACGTCGCGCGCTCAGAAGATGAGGCCGAACGTCAAGCCAAAGGTGAAGATGTAATCGCAACCCAAATGGAAGCCGATAAAGCTGACGCTGAAGAATCAGCGGCGGAACGGGCGGCCATCGCAGCTGAAATGTTTGACGAAAATCATGCCCCAGAAAGTCTCGGCGATGAAGCCGCTGACGACGAGAACGAAGCGCCTGTACATCAAGAGCCCAAAAGCGAAGAAGAATAATCAGTCTCTCCAAATACTGATTTTTAACCCGGCCCTTTTGGGTCGGGTTTTTTATTTTGTTTTATCGGACAACCATTGACCGATTTGGCGTGCCCGAAGGATTTGAAATGTTGCGGTACGTTCCCAAAGATAGAACTTTCCCAGCAATTCTCGATCTTTACATATGTCCTCGACGGATGACCCAAGCTCTAAACTTCTAACCATCGCTGTCTTGTCTGATGGAAATGCCGTAAGTTCACCTTGAACGATTCCTGGATAATCTTCGATGTGATTGACAAAAGGTCGACTTTCAAGCCAGTCGAGAGTTGTTTGAGCCTGATTTAGACGGCGAGAAAGTTCAACAATGTCTTCACGCTTGGCCTCTGGCATCAACATTAAAAACGAATTATTTCCCGTTATCGTTGATAAGGCTGTTTGACGAAACTTTAACGTCCCAGTTCCGCGGATCGCGTTTAATCCGGCATTTATCGCCCTATAACCGTCCTCGGTACTATCGCAAACTCTAAGAGCATCAAGCGCACTGCGAGCTACTGTTAATCGTCGATCCGTACTTTCAACAAAATTATCAATAAGTTTTATGTTAGCCTTGTGCTCTGAGACTAATCTGATCTCGGCTTGGGATAATGCAGATTTTACCTGTCGTACTTCATTCCAGTTCCCAAGTTGAATACCCAAGAATACACCGGCAACGACAATCCCGAAATCCAAAAAAACCGCTAACCAGTTTTGATCTTTTAGGTGCTTGCTTATTCGTCTTATTCGCACGCCATTCCTTACAACACTAGAACAAGACGGTATATTCCGCTTGCGAATAAATCAATTCCTATCATACTGGACGACATGCTTGAGCGACTCCTTTTCATGCGGCACGCCAAATCATCCTGGGCCGACGACACGATGACGGATCATGAGCGCCCCCTCAACTCTCGAGGGGAACGCGCAGCCGATATGATGGGACAAGTTTTAACGGCCAGAGGGCTGGCTCCTGATATTATTTGGTGTTCTGATGCGACCCGTACACGGCTGACGGCTTTGCGCCTCATCCGTGCTATACCCGGTGCTCAACAGGTTGAATATATTTCAGAGTTTTATCATGCCAGCGCTCAAAACGTTTTGGATGTATGCACGCAAAGAGGCGAGCCGGAGAAGCCTCTTATGCTGCTCGGCCATAATCCGGGTTGGGGCGCGCTCCACGCGCACTTTACCGGGTCTCCTCATGCCTATCCGACGGGCGCCTGCACAATTCTAACCCGTAAAAATGATGGTGATTGGCTATCGCCTGATAGCTGGACTTTTAAGGATTTGATATTGCCCCGCGAACTGGAAGCGTGAAAAAGTTTCTGCGCGTGTTTTGGCGCATGGGACGCGCCTATCTATTTTATCCGCTTATGATCGGACTGTTCCTTTGGCTTTATGTTAAAGATGCCAATTGGATCTTTGGATTGGCGGTTATCGCCGCCATACTTATCATAGATCCAATCTGGCGGCTTATGGCCCGAAATGCGATCCGAATGTGGAAACAACGGTAAACTACTTATTCAGTGATAAGAACGTATCGTTGTCCCGGAGGCTATATAAGAGCCACATCGCGCCAATCACTGGGATCGCCGCGAAAAACATAATATTCATTTTTTCTGTTCCAACGATGAGATATGGAATTGTAAATAGGGTGCCTACCGCATGGAGCAATAAAACCAGCCCGTAGCTAATCCTCTTTTTTATGCCGAGTAAAAACGCGAGCAGCAATACGACCCAAAACACCCCTATGGCGGTATTCGCCATATCCGGCATCTCGGAAATTTTGTAATATTTTGCCGCAATTCCTTTAGAACCTTCGGGCTTGGTAAAGCGCATCAAAACCCACGGCAGCAGAAAATATACAATAGAAATGCGGGTAAAAAATAAGGGATACTTGGCTTTGTCTGTCACTTTCGTTTCTCCCTTTCCCGCAGACTACGGGACATTCGATGCATTGTCAGCTAGGCAATGTTCAACTTTCCGTGACGACCATATTTCGTAATCCAGCCAAGAACTGATGACCAATTTCGCCATCACAAATACAGAGTAGATCATCATATTTGATCGATAGATTGAAGCCGCCAGCAAGATAATTCAACTCGGCATCCGATGAACCAAATAAGGCTTGTCATATTCGGAAACTATGCCCACATGAATTTCTATGATTGAATTTAACCCTAAAAACCCATTTACAAATAATTTCAACGTCACTGGCGAAACGTTTAAAGCAGAGATTTTCTATGACATGATGACTGAAAGTGGCCGCATGATATTTCAGGATACAGGTTATCATATTGAGAAAGGCGGCCCGTTTAGCGGATATTGGACGTTGGCACGAAATGGTGAACCGGTAGTTTCAACGCAAAAAACAAGCACATTCATCCGCGAGTTTGATATCTATTCAGACGACTATCTCTTGAGCTTGACGGCGCCATCTCCTTTTACTCGAGATATGCGGCTGCAGGGCGAGGGTTTTGATGCAACCATAAAACCGGATCACCCACTGACTCGGCGCGGAACGATCAAAGGTGACTGGGCCGATCCATTGATCGTATGTTTTGCACTCTGGATTAGCGGATTAATGTGGAAAAGATCGCAAGGGACTTAATTTATCCCGCTTGTCCTTTTAGACGGGCGCGAGCCTTCTCCGCCCCCAAAACCAACAACATTTTATTCATTTCGGGTCCGCGAGCTCTTCCCGTCAGCGCGAGGCGCAAGGGCATAAAGAGTGACTTGCCTTTACGGCCTGTTGTTTCTTTCAGAAAAGCCGTCCATTTGCTCCAGCTTTCAGCATCGAGTTCATCCGGCAGGCTATCCGCGGCAAGCTGACAATATTCCAAATCTTGTGGATCGATCTGCCCCGTCATAGGCGCAAAGGCCATAACGCTCCAGCTGACCGCGTCGGAGAGCTTGGTGATGTTTGCTCTGATTAAATTCCAGAACTCTTCACCGCCGCCCACGCCGAAGGCTTCAAGTCTGTCTTTTACGTCCTTATATTCAGTTTCGTTCAACAGCTTACCATTTAGCAACATAAGCTCATCTTCGTCGAAACGCGCCGGAGCCCGGCCAATTTTGCTAAAGGCAAATTCTGAAGATAATTGCTCCATGGATCCTCGGATTTCAACTGGGTCGGATGTGCCGATTTTACCGAGCAATGAACAGACCGCGAGCGGCTCAAGCCCGTCTTCACGGAGCTGTTCAATCGACAAGGAGCCAAGGCGCTTGGACAAGCCCTTACCGTCCTTGCCCACCAATAAGGGCGTATGTGCAAAGTTGGGAAGATGATCAGACAGGGCCCGGAAGATTTCTATCTGCGCGCCTGAATTGGTGACATGATCTTCGCCGCGAATGACGTGGGTAATCTCGGCATCAATATCATCGACAACACTTGGAAGTGTGTAGAGATAGCTTCCATCGCCCCGGATCAAAACCGGGTCAGACAATGAGCTGGTGTCGATAGATTGTTCGCCGCGCACCATATCATTCCAGGTCACAACGTTCCCAGACAGTTTGAAACGCCAATGGGGCGAACGGCCCTCATCTTCATAGGCTTTTTTCTGCGCATCTGTTAGCGCAAGAGCCGAGCGGTCATATACCGGCGGCTTGCCGGCTACGCGCAGTAATTTGCGCTGTTTATCCAGCTCATCCGCGGTTTCGTAACAAGCATATAATAATCCGGCCTCACGAAGCCGGTCCGCGGCGCTGTCATAAATAGCGAATTTATCAGACTGATTAAACGTGCTGTCCCAATTCATACCCAGCCATGAAAGATCAGCTTGAATGCCTTCTTCATAGGCTTTGGTCGAACGCTCCAAATCCGTGTCATCAATACGCAGAATGAACTTGCCGCCCTGCTCTCGGACAAACAAATAATTGAGGAGCGCGGTACGCACATTACCAACATGGAGTTTCCCGGTTGGGGACGGCGCAAATCTGACTATTACGGACATATCGTCTCTTTTCTAGCTATCTTCTGACGGGACAACATCCCGATATTTATTGGTTATCGGATACCGGCGATCGCGGCCAAAGTTTTTATTCCCGATCTTGACGCCTGGGGGAGCCTGGCGCCTTTTATATTCTGCAATGTAGAGCAAGTGTTGTACCCGTTTGACGTCGGCGGGCTTATGCCCTCGCGCCAGGATTTCTTCAACAGATAATTCCTGCTCGATCAGGCCAAATAAGATGTCGTCCAGCACCGGATATTCGGGCAGGCTATCACTGTCTTTCTGGTTCTCGCGCAGTTCTGCCGTTGGCGGCTTGGTGATGATGTTTTGCGGGATCGGATTATCCGCGCCCAGAAGGTCATCAGGTGTATTCTTATTCCGCCATTCAGCCAGAGCAAAAACTTCAGTTTTATAAACGTCCTTAAGCGGGTTATAGCCCCCGCACATATCCCCATATAGCGTCGCATAGCCAACAGCCATTTCGGACTTATTCCCTGTTGTCACCAGCATAGGTCCAAACTTATTGGATAGCGCCATCAGAGTCAGCGCCCGAGCGCGAGATTGTATATTTTCCTCGGCTGTACTCGGCGGCAGATCTTTGAAGAACGGCTCGGTCATTTCGTCAAATGCCTGCACAGCAGGCGCGATAGAAATAATATCATAACGCGCGCCGATCCGGTTCGAACAGACCTTGGCATCATCCAGACTATTATCCGATGTGAATTTTGACGGCATCATAATGCACCAGACCCGATCAGGGCCCAGCGCATCAACGGCGATGGTTGCAGCTATAGCGCTATCAATCCCGCCAGACATGCCGAGAACAATCTGCTTAAATCCGTTTTTATTGACGTAATCCCCAAGCCCCAGACACATGGCGCGCCAATCCGCTTCGTGACCCGTCAACTGATCATATGTCGCGGCTTTAACACAGGTCCAGACCCCGCCTCGCTTCTCCCAGCTCGCAATGTCATAATCTTCGATGAAAGAACGGAGTGATTGAACAATGGTCTCATCTGCGGCCATGGAAAAGCTAGAGCCGTCAAAGACGAGTTCATCCTGTCCCCCGATCTGATTGACGTAGATTAGCGGCAAACCTTCATTGTGAACCTTCTCGCCGAGCGCTTCGACACGTTCAGACAACGCCGTCCGGCGCCAGGGCGATCCATTGGGGGAAATCAGAATTTCCGCGCCTTGATCCGCCAGATGGCTCGCTACGCCCTTTTGCCACAAATCCTCACAGATCGGCAGGCCGATCTTGATTCCGTTAAAGATAATGGGATCTGGCAACGGCCCGCGGTCAAAGACGCGCGCTTCATCAAACACGCCGTAATTCGGCAAATGATGTTTAAAGCGAATATCCGTAATAGCCCCACCTTGCATAAAGGCGGCCGCATTGTGGAGCTTGTCCCCGTCGCGCCACGGCAACGGGAAGACTACCGCAGGGCCGCCCTCGGTTAATTTTGCAAAGGCTTCGGCCTTAAGACGGCAATCCGTGACGGCGGCGGGCTTGAGCACCAGATCTTCCGGCGGATATCCTAGGATGAACAGTTCCGGCAGAACGAGTATATCTGCCCCGCCCGCTTTCGCCCGGTCATAGGCCGCGACAGCTTTGGCATAATTCCCGTCCAAATCTCCAACAATCGGATTAAGCTGCGCCGAAGCAATTTTAAGCGTCTGAGTCATAGCGCGGGTTTACCCCCGCCGCGCGAACGCCGCAAGCAAAGTTATCGGCGCTTCACCAAAATTAAAGCTGGCGCCGGAGAAAGGGCCTACGACAAGAGTGGAAACGTTAGCGGGGGTCACCTGAGGGTTTCAACTGATGTGCCCAATGGCGTAGTGTTTAACTTTGGACGACTTAAGTGGTATCTGCCGGTAATAACGACACGTGATATCCACTCGTTGAGGGAAAAACGATTTATAAACGTCTATAATTCAACCAGAGCTCTACTCATTAACACTTCACCGAGAAATCGTCATCAAATTGATCCTCTTGTATCCGTCCACCTATTTTTTTAAATTCTTTCCCAGCTTTTTCCCCACCACAGATGTAACTTATTTTAAATCTGATTTCGTTTTCAGCGTGCTTTGACCTTTTATTTTTAACATAGTGGGCGTCATACTTTTCCAGTAAATCTAGAAGATGATCGTGAGTTAGAAAGACTTTCCTATCGGGAACTATGTCCTCCTCAAAAAAAACCGTTTCTTGAATAAAAAGAAAAGACCCAATTCCTTCTACGGTATGTGCATTACCATTGAAATAGGTTTTCAATTCTGATTCTTCATCATCACTGTTTTCAAAATATACTCTTACCGCCTCGGGGAAAATTTGAACATCATCCAATAACCAAGATATAATTTGATTGCATCCTGCATGATTTTCTTCGCATCTCAAATAATGCTGTTCAATTCGTTTACCAAGCCAATATCCTTGAAGCACACAGTCTATCATTTTTAACCTCCATAGTCCGGAAACGCAGAAGTGATATTCGCCCCATTATTTCGTCCTTTAATCAATATTCCGCTTGGAAATCGGCCCTCCCACTTCCCTACTCCGGTTATCACGCCACTAGTCTCCGTAAAAATCCGCGAGTGATCTGAACATATCAATTGTATCGATTTTATAGCCTTGACCGGATGGGGATGGGTTTTTGAATTCTCTATCCGCGGAGTTTTTGACGATCACCATATTGGAGCGCGGGTCAACATAGATATATTGGCTGTAAATCCCGACGGCAAAATAATCTCCGTGGCTATCGGCCGGCACCCACCATTGATAGCCATAATTGACGCCTGTCCCTTCCGTATCGGGCGGGGCTGACGCTCTGGTCGATTGCGCGACCCAGCGCGTGGGGATGATTTGCTCCCCTTTCCATCGCCCTTTATTGAGGAAGAGCTGTCCAAATAAGGCGTAGTCGCGCGTTCGCATATTGAGACCACCGAGAACAAAGGCGACGCCGTCACCATCCGTTAGGTAATACCCGTCTGCGCCGGGGCCCAGCTTGCTCCATAATTTCTCATTAAGATAATCCAGATTCGATTTTCCAGTTACTGCTCGCAGCACCATGCCGATGACATGGGTATCAATAGATACATATTGGCGGCCCGAGCCTGGCTCTCGCGCCCGCTCGCTTATGGAGGCCGCAAACTCATCCATGGAGCCGCCTATTGCCAGCACCCGGCCCATCTTGTTGATGTCGCTGTTTTTATCGAGATAGTCTTCATTGAATTTTACGCCGCTGGCCATGTTGAGCACATTGCGGATAGACGCCCCTTCATATGCGCTGCCTGTAAGTTCAGGGACATATTTATCGACAGGGTCTTCGAGCGATTTGATAAGGCCGTCTTGAAGGGCAATTCCAAAAATAGCGGACAAATAAGACTTGGCCATGGACCAGCTGATCCGCTGATCGTCCTGCCCTGTTCCGAGAAAGTAGTCTTCGTATATTATAGTACCGTTTTTAATAACCAAAAGAGCCGTTGTATCCGTCTCGGTTAGGAAGTCGTGCAGGTTCTGGGACTTACCGTTGATCGAGATCGTTTCTGGCAAAGCCTGCAGATCTTCGGGCCATTGATGTTGGTCTGCAGGGGCCGGCAGGGGCGCTGCGTAAAGCGCCTCATCCATGTTTGAAAAATTATGGACAATCTTGTTGGCCTCGAACAAGCTATTTACGCGCATCAGGCGTTGCAATTTACCAAGATTTAGAACCGCGAGTACAATCAAGAGCACAATAAATGCGCCCAATATTCTCAACAGAAATTTCATATCCCCGCCCTTGTCATTCCGGCCTTAATTTTGATCAATCGTTTGCGCGATCTTAACGGCTTCTAGCCCGTCCAGAGCGGAAATAAAAGCTGTCCTTTTGTGGGTGATGGCGGACACAAACTCATTCATCCCAGCGGCTAGGCTATCCCGTGCATCGGGCATGTCCGCAAAATTTTTATTTAGGTTAAATGGCGTGTCATTAATCAGAGTCTTGGCGTTAAGGTCAACTCGCACAGTGCCGCTTGGATAGGTTATCTCCAATATGCGCTGACTGACTTCAGCCAAACGAGAAGCCTCGAGAAAAGCCAGTCCACTCTCATAGCTTAGCTCCGCAAAACTATGGTCAGGCCAAGCGGTACGTTCTTTGAAGGTTTGGCCAGTCACCAAATGCGGACTTCCCCCCATCAGCCAATTCACCAGATCAATGTCATGGGTCATCAAATCAAGCGTGACTGATGTGTCTGTCCCTCGGGGCGAAAACGGATTTAATCGCTGCGCTTTAATCAGTAATGGCTGTTCAGGCACATCACCGAGTCCGATCGCTCTGGCAACATATCGTTCCTGATGTCCAGCAAGCACACACAGATTTTCTATATCAGCCAAATCTGCGATACGCGTGGCATCAGCTAGTGTGGTTGCAAGTGGTTTTTCAACCAAAATGTGAAGCCCCTGCTCGAGGGCCGCAATAGCCAGCTGACCATGGGCCGTGGCGGGCGCCGCGATAATGACAGCATCACAGGCCTTAAACAGCGCTGCTGGGCTTTTAAAAACACGGCCGCCAACTTTGGCGGATTGCGCATTAGCTGCGTCATCATTTTTGTCAAAAACACCGATATATTCAACACCGGGGTGAGCAGTACATTTGCCGATGTGATAGCCGCCGAATTTCCCCGCTCCTACCACGCCAATTTTAATCATTTTCACCATTGATCAAGGGCTTAATGGCAAGAGGGTCAAGACACAACAGGCAAATCACTCTGATTCTATTAACCTCTTCTCAGGCGTATAGGGCCCTAAAAGTGAATGAAAATTCCAAAGTTCGTTAACAAAATATCGTTTGAAAACAGGGCAGAAGGCCCGAAAACCCCTATATTACAGGCCCCTTTAACCAAAGCTTAACCATTCCCGTTAGGATATGTGTTAACGGCCAGTCATGAGGACGGGTCCAAACCTAAAAGGGGTATGCTATGAACAAGAAAGAACTTGTTGCCGCCATCGCTACCAGCTGCGGAACGTCTCAGTCTCAAGCTGGCGAATTTGTAAATGCTTTTTGCGAAACTATTGTTGGTCAGCTGAAAGGTAACCAGAATGTTGCCATTCCTGGCTTTGGTCAATTTGTCGCCAAGCATCGTCCAGCGCGCGAAATGCGCAATCCTGCGACCGGCAAAACAATGATGGCAAAAGCGAAAACGTCTGCTCAATTTAAGCCATCTGTTGGCCTCAAAGATCTTTAGAAATTACGCTCCCACGTAATGCGAAGCCGCCGTTGCACCACGGCGGCTTTTTTATTTGGTATTTTTCAATTAGTTTTTAGCCAGCAAGGCGGGCTGCTTCTTTCTTGCGGTAGCTGCCCAGCTCTTCCGAGATTAAGAATGCGAGCTCAAGCGCTTGATTAGCATTGAGCCTCGGATCGCAATGCGTATGATAGCGCGATGATAAATCTTCCTCACGAACTGCGCGCGCACCGCCTAGACATTCCGTAACATTTTGTCCGGTCATTTCAAAGTGAACCCCTCCGGGCCAACAATCCTCGCTATGCAGGACCTGCATAAAGCTTTTAACTTCCGACAGAATATTATCAAATGGGCGCGTCTTATATCCGCTATCAGTTTTTAGCGTATTTCCGTGCATGGGGTCGCAAGACCAGACGACATGGCGTCCTTCTGACTTGATAGTTCGAGCTAAGCGCGGCAAACCTTTCGCGACTTTGTCGTGCCCAAAACGCGAAATCAAAGTCATTCGGCCCGGTTCGTTTGATGGGTTCAAAACATCCAGCAGTCGCAATAACTCGTCATTTTCCAGGTTATCGCTGATCTTCATCGCAATTGGATTTTCGACACCTCTCAAAAATTCAACATGAGCGTGATCGAGCTGTCGAGTCCGGTTACCAATCCAAAGCATATGTGCGGACGTATCGTACCAACGCCCCGTCGTGCTATCTATGCGGGTCATGGCTTCTTCATAACCCAGCAATAATCCCTCATGGCTGGTGTAGTACTCCGTGGATGCCATTTGAGGTGTCGATTCAGGCGTCACACCGCAGGCTTCCATAAAATCCAATGCATCGGCTATCTTGTTACAAAGCTTTTTATACTTTTCAGTCTGTTCAGAACCTCCGACAAATCCCAAGGTCCACTTATGGATATTGCGCAAATTCGCATAACCACCTGTCGAAAAAGCCCGGAGAAGATTAAGCGTTGCCGCTGACTGTCCATAAGCCTTTAGAAGGCGCTCAGGATCGGGCGTTCTGTCTTCGGGAGTGAACGGCATGGCATTAATATTGTCACCGCGATAGCTTGGCAGTGTTACGCCATCTCGCGTTTCGGTTGGTGACGAGCGCGGCTTTCCAAACTGACCTGCGATCCGGCCGACTTTAACAATAGGCTGCCCTGCTCCGTAGGTCAGAACAACAGCCATTTGCATCATGACCCGGAACATGTCTCTAAGATTGTCGGGATGGAATTCCTTAAAACTTTCTGCGCAGTCGCCGCCTTGCAAAAGAAATGAATTTCCCAACGCAACCTCGCCTAGCCGTTTTTTCAAACGTCTAGCCTCACCTGCAAAAACAAGTGGCGGGTAACCTTTAAGAGTTTTCTCGATATCAGCCAAATGTTGTAAATCCGGATAGTCTTCCGGAATATGCTTGGCCGGTTTGCTCCGCCAAGATGAAGGTGTCCATTTCGTCATTTGCTTGTTCCGCGCAAAATTATACTCGAGCCACAGGCCATATCACAGAACTCACGAACAATTCCACCTAAATCTTATAGAAGAAATCAACAGAGAAAGCAAAAAAGCCGGACGCGCAATGAAAACGTCCGGCTTAGAGATGAAAGACAAAAAGTCCTTCGGGGAGAATTTAGAGGCTTTCGAGCAAACGCTCTTTCTTGGCCAATAGATAATAGAAGGTAACACGATTTTTCTTTTGATCGCGCTGCATGAGACCGCAAACATCAAGGACTTTTGCATCGAGGGCCTTGTCATCTATTGTCAGGCCCAGTTTTCGCTTCAACCAGCTTTCGCGGACGGTTACGCGCTCACTTTCATCCGAACAGGCAACGTAACGCGCATCTTCGGAGCGCAAAGCGATACCGCAATGATTGACGATTTTCCTGACTACATCTTCGTCAGCTAATGGATCATATCTTTTGATATCCAGAAAATACGGAATGTGACGCGGAGTTTTTGTCTCCGTTTTTGTCTCCGTTTTTGTTACCGACTGAGCCGCTGTTTCTGCTGGTAGAATAGTTTCTTCGGCATTTACCACCGGTGCCGGGTCGGTCAATTTCGGGGAAACCGTTTCTTTTGTAGCTTTGATCTTTGCCTTTACTTTTTTTGATTTTGCTGGCTTCGCGACCTCCGTCATGCGCTTGAACCTTGCTTCAAGCGCGGCGAGTTCATCTTCCAATTTCTCGACTTTCGACTTAACTGGAATAGGTAGGATTTCCGTTACCTTATCAGCAGTAGATGCGTAGTTTTTCCAAGCTCCAATTCGAGCCTGCTTAACCATCAATTCGGCCTGCGTAAGGGTCGCTTCGCCGCGTTCACTCAAATCTTCAAATAGTGTTTCAGTGAGGGCACGGGCTTGCTTTCGGCGCAACTGAGCGCGGTCGTACGCCATGCCATAGAGGCCCACATAGGCAAGAGCACTACGGCGTAGAAAAGATTTGGGTTTGTCTTTAGTATTTGTGTTGGTTGTCATGATTAACTCCATGAGAGATTCGTTGTGTTAACCATGTCCTTAAGAGCGAAATTTAGAATATGCTGCCTAAAGGCGAATATTCGTTTCAGCCATAAAAAAAGCCGAGGTCAAAGCCCCGGCCAATAGAGTATTCTACTTGGACTACTCGCCCATAGAAATTGTATCAACGGCAACTTTACCAGTGCGCTCACTGACAGCTGTTGTGAACTGAACTTTGTCGCCTTCATTAATTGTGCTTAGACCGCATTTTTCAAGGGCGGTAACGTGTACGAATACATCACTGCCACCGTCTTCAGGCTGAATGAAACCAAATCCTTTAGTGGTATTAAAGAACTTTACGGTTCCTGTTTTAGAGTCAGACATAAATTACCTTTCAATGTCTTTGAGGGCATCGTTGGATCACCCGGTTAAAAATTCGACATTGAATAAACTTAAACTCACTTGGCACTTCTGCACGCGTGACCGATCGTCTGGTCATTATCGAGTTTGCCCTATGGCATATAAAAAAGCCTCTGCCAATGGCAGAGGCTGAGCAAATTCAGGCAAATTGCAGCCTATTCCTCTTCGCCTTTTGGCGCATCTTCAGCTGGAGCTTCCGCCGCTGGCGCTTCTTCTGCCGGAGCTTCTGCCGCTTCAGCTTCAGCTTGCTTAGCAGCTTCTTCTGCCGCCTTGGCCGCTTCTTCTGCCGCTTCGCGCGCTTCGGCTTCGGCAACCTTGCGGGCCTCTTCGCGTTCTTTCTTTTCTTCGATCAATTGAAGAGCTTTGGCACCCGGCTTACCTTTGTTAGGATTATTGCCTGGCTTCCACTCCCAAAGTCCGGCCTGACTTAGGAAACGGGCAACGCGGTCAGTCGGCCGCGCGCCTTTTCCAAGCCATTCTTTGACCTTGTCCGCATCAAGTTTTACGCGTTCGTCGCTATCTTTCGGTAGCATTGGGTTATAAGACCCGACGCGATCGATGAAACGGCCATCACGCGGAGCGCGGCTGTCAGCGACAACGATACGATAGTAAGGACGTTTTTTGGCGCCGTGACGGGCCAATCTAAGTTTGAGTGCCATGATATTTTCCTTTTACATTCAGACGTTCAAATTATTTTTTCTTTTTTGGACCACCAAGACCCGGTAACCCGCCGCCAAGTCCTGGGAGTTTGCCTCCGCCCAGACCCGGTAATCGAGTAGGAAGACCGCCTGGACCACCAAGACCGCCTTTACCCATTTGTTCTTTCAACTGCTCCAGCATGGCCGGATCTATATCGCCGGGGCCTGGCATGTTATTCCCGCTCATACCTTTTGGCATACCTGGCATGCCGCCCATCATTTGGCTCATCATGCCTGCCATGCCTTTCTTGCCCATTTTTTTCATCATATCGCTCATCTGGCGATGCATTTTCAAAAGCTTGTTCACTTCTTGGACGCTCATACCTGATCCGGCAGCAATTCTTTTCTTTCGAGACGCTTTCAACAAAGCCGGGTTTTTCCGCTCGGCTGGGGTCATCGAAAGGATAATGGCTTGTTGTTGTTTGAGCAGCCTGTCATCAAGACCACCCATTTGGTCCATCTGTTTTTTCATTTTACCCATACCGGGCATCATTTTCATCAGTCCGCCAAGACCACCCATTTTCTGCATCTGGCCAAGCTGTTTCCCAAGATCATCAAGGTCAAACTTGCCCTTTTCCATCTTCTTGGCAATTTTTTCGGCTTCTTTTTGATCGATGACTTCTGCGGCTTTTTCAACCAAGGAAACGACGTCGCCTTGACCCAGAATTCGTCCAGCCAGACGTTGTGCATCAAAAGCTTCGAGCGCGTCGAGCTTTTCTCCTGTTCCCAAGAATTTAATAGGTAGTCCGGTTACAGCCCGCATTGAAAGGGCTGCACCGCCGCGGCCATCGCCATCAATCCGCGTTAGGACTAAACCCGTCAACGGCAATTGTGCGTGGAAACGTTTGGCTGTTTCTACTGCATCTTGGCCTGTCAGCGCATCAGCAACCAATAAGGTTTCAATGGGATTAGTCGCTTTGGCGATATCCTCAACTTCTGCCATCAGCGCGTCATCAATAGTCGTACGGCCAGCTGTATCGAGGAAAACAACATCAAATCCCCCGAGTTTACCCTGTTCCATTGCGCGTTCAGCAATTTGTCGCGCCGTCTGACCTTTAACAATCGGAAGAAACCCTACGCCAACTTGATCAGCCAAAATTTCCAGCTGTTCCATAGCGGCAGGACGATTCGTATCCAAAGAAGCCAATAGGACTTTTTTCTTGCCACGTTCTTTTAGAAATTTTGCGATCTTGCCGGTTGTCGTCGTCTTACCCGAGCCTTGCAGACCCGCCATCAAAATAGCAACCGGCGGGCGCCCCGCTAAAACAAGTTCTGAAGCATAGGCCGCTTCTCTCTGCGCGTCTTCGTCTTCCCCAATAACGCCGCCCAGCATCTGTACTAAGCCATCATGAACAATTTTGACGATTTGTTGTCCCGGCTTGATGGACTTTATAACTTTCTCGCCAACGGCTTCTTCTTTGATCGATGCAATAAAGTCTTTGACAACCGGCAAAGCGACATCAGCTTCCAGCAAGGCAATGCGGATTTCGCGCATCGCCGTTGTAACGTCTTTCTCAGACAGGCTGCCGCGACCCGTTAAGCCGTCAAATACATTACCAAGTTTATCGCCTAAGGCTTCAAACACAATCCGTCCCTTCAAACACAATACGACGACAACCCCGGTGGATGTTCTCATCGACCAAGGTACCCCGCCTGCATCATCCGTAAACACGGGATCGCACAGGTCAGAGCGCAAATCATCATTTGCGCGGAAATTTGAAGGGCTATTAAGAGCAATTCCCAACTATGTCAAACAAAACCTAGCGACTCATCGGACGCTCTGCTAGCTCCGCTTCATGGCTAAGTTATATTTCCATTTTGGCGCGATGAATGCTGGAAAATCTACAATTCTGCTGCAAGCTGCCCATAATTATACCGAAAGAGGGATGTCGGTATTACTGCTAAAACCCGCCATAGATAATCGAGATTCCGACGACGGTGAAATCGTTTCACGGATAGGCATTAAACAAAAGGCTATCACCTTTGAGCCAGAAGAAAACTTGGAACAATATATTGGCAATCACGCGCAACAACACGACATCAATTGCGTTTTTGTTGATGAGGCTCAGTTCATGACCCATGATCAAGTATGGCAATTGGCCGCCATAGCCGATCGATTGTCCGTTCCTGTGATTTGTTACGGACTTAGAACCGATTTTAAAGGTCAACTATTTGAAGGAAGCGCCGCTCTTCTGGGGATTGCAGACAACATCCGAGAGATTAAAACGCTGTGTTGGTGCGGACGCAAAGCAACGATGAATCTTAGGACCAATGAAGCGGGCCTACCGGTAACCGATGGCGCGCAAATCGAAATCGGCGGAAATGATAGATATATAAGCCTTTGCCGACAACATTGGCGAAAATATCAAGTTTCTAGAACGACATAGGGTCATGTAAAAAAGCAAATTATGAATTGAAGTTCTTATTTATCGAGATAGAGTCAATTCATGAAAAACATTCTTACTCCGGTCTTAGTCTCACTGCTACTGTTATCAGCTTGCGGGGGCAGCGGATCACCTGTTTCGCCTACACAACCGCCTGTTGGAACTTTACCACCACCACCTCCTCCTCCTCCTCCTCCGCCGCCACCACCACCCCCGTCTCAAGATACGGTCGGGCCAGCGCTTTGCGTTAATGGTGAGGCCGCTGGATTCGCCTGTAGCGGAATGAAACTCCATAAGCGGATTGATTTAGCCGATTTTAATGCATCAAGTGGCAATGATATCTGGGGATGGACAGATCCGTCGGACGGCACCGAATACGTCTTAATGGGGCTGGATAATGGCGTTTCATTTGTCCGAATATCTGATCCAGAAAATCCTGTTCTGGTTGGCAAAATGGGCACACAAACCGCGTCCTCATCTTGGAGGGATATAAAAGTTTATCAAAACCATGCCTATGTTGTAGCCGATAATGCGGGCTCGCATGGCATGCAAGTCATCGACCTTACGCGATTACGGGACATTTCAGACAATCGAGAATTTTTTCCAGATTTCATTTATGACCAAGTCACCAGCTCTCACAATATGGTAGTCAATGAGCAAAGCGGCTTTGGCTATATCGTTGGAAGCAATACCTGCGATCGCGGCCTGCATATGGTCGATTTATCAACGCCGGCCGCGCCGACATTTTCTGGGTGTTTTGGCGATGACGGTTACACTCATGATGCCATCTGTGTGAACTATAATGGTCCAGACGCTGACTACTCAGGCAAAGAAATTTGTTTTGGCTCCAATGAAGATGCTGTCAGTATTGCTGATGTGAGTGACAAGTCCGCTGCGGCCGGAATTTCAACAGTTGTTTATCCTAATTTTGGATATACACATCAAGGCTGGCTGGACGAGACAGAGTCATTTTTATTCGTTGGCGATGAACTAGACGAACGGGATCGCGGCGTCCGCACCAGCACTATAGTCCTCGATGTGCGCGATCTGGACAATCCGCAATATCTATATACGCATCAAGGGATCAGTAATTCGATCGATCATAATATGTATGTTGTTGGCAATGAGCTTTATCAAGCTAACTATCGATCAGGCTTACAAATTCTGGAATTTGGCAATCTTGAGACTGATACGCTGAATCAGGTTAGGTTTTTCGATACCTATCCGGAGGATAACGAATCTGGTTTTGATGGGGCTTGGAGCGTCTACCCGTTTTTTCCAAGCGGAAATATTGTAATCAGCGATATCAATCGCGGACTATTTATTGTCGCAACAGAGTAATTAAAGCGTAACAATCTCTTCGGCGAGGGTTGGATGAACCGCACAAGTGGCGTCAAAGTCAGCCTTTGTTAGGCCGCCCTTTATTGTGATGCCCAAGGCTTGAATGATTTCGGGCGTATCATCCCCGACAAGATGTATACCGATCACACGTTCATTTTTGCCTTCAGTGATAAGTTTCATCAGACATCTCTGATCTTTACCGGCAATTATGTTTTTCATAGGCCGGAAGTTGGTCGTATAAATTTTGATATCATCACCAAACTTTTCGCGAGCCTGCGCTTCCGTTAATCCAACGGTTCCGACAGGCGGACGCGTAAACACAGCGCTTGCAATATCGCTATGATCATAGCCGCGCGGTGTATCTTTATAAACCGTATCAACAAATGCCATAGCTTCGCGAATGGCGACAGGAGTAAGATTTACGCGATTAGTTACATCCCCAACGGCATAAATATTTTTGGCATGAGTGCGAGAATACTCATCTACAATAATGGCACCGTTTTTATCTACCTCTATACCGGCGTTTTCCAGTCCAAGTGTTGACGTATAAGGCTTGCGCCCAGTGGCCATAAACACACATTCTGTTCCGATTTTTGACCCATCATCAAAACTTACAATCAGCCCGCCAGCGGATTTTTTAATTTCAATGGGCGACGCGCCCAGCTTAACATCAATCCCAACTAGATTTTGTTGATCCGTCACAAGTTTTCTGACGTCGTCATCAAAGCCCCTGAGCAATTTATCGCCGCGATAAACTTGGGTAGTCCTAACACCAAGTCCCGCAAAAATACCCGCAAATTCTGAGGCTATATATCCACCACCGATGATAACTGCTTTCTCAGGGAGCTTTTCCAATAGAAACGCGTCATCTGACATAATGGCGTATTCAGCGCCCTTGATTTCCGGGATGTAAGGGCGACCGCCGACAGCAATCAAAATGGTTTCCGCCGTAACCATTTTCCCCGAAGCTAGTCGAATTGAGTGTTTATCCGCTATCTCAGCACGCTCCGTAAACAAGGTCGCACCATTTTTCTCTAAAATATTTGCGTAGATAGCTGATAGTCGAGACACTTCGTTCTGTATTGCGTCGCGAAGTGTCGGCCAATCAAACTTGGCGTTATCGGTCTCCCAGCCGTATTTCTTAGATGCCTCAATAGCAGCCCCATACTCAGCACCGTAAACGAGATACTTCTTAGGAACGCAGCCTCGAACAACGCAAGTCCCTCCAGGGCGGCTTTCTTCAGCAACGGCAACTCTTTTTCCAAGTTGCGCCACCATTCGCCCGGCACGAACCCCGCCGCTTCCGGCGCCAATAACAAATAGGTCAAAATCATAATCGGGCATTTTATTCTCGCTTTAACTCCATCACGCGGGCGTGATCATCTTCGCCGACGATAACGATGCTGGACAGGTCAATAAATAAACCATGCTCTATCACACCTGGGATTTGCTCCAGCAAATGCGCCGTTGCGCCCGGATCCGGGATTATCTCGCATTTACAATCGACGATATAATGCCCACCATCCGTAATGAGAGGCCCTGATCCATCTTTGGCTTGACGCAAAACTGTTTGCCCATTTTTGCAACCGGATTTTTGCAAAGCCTCAAAAATGGCTTCGGCTGTCAGGGCGACACCAAATGGATCAACCTCGACCGGCAGCGGGAATGCACCTAGCGTTTCGACAACTTTGGAATTATCGACAATCACAATCATACGCTCCGATGCATGAGCGACAATTTTTTCACGCAAAAGACACGCACCGCCACCTTTAATAAGACTAAATACCGGGTCGACTTCATCCGCACCATCTATTGTTAGGTGGATTTTGCTAACCTTGTCGATGTCAACCAAGGGCACGCCATTTTCTTTCGCGCATTCGGCAGTCGCTTGTGAAGTTGGAACACCTTGGATCTTTAAACCTCCCGCGACTTTTTCTCCGAGATGTTCAATAAAAATTTCGGCCGTTGATCCTGAGCCGAGCCCCAAGGTCATTCCGTCCTCTACGAAGTCCAGCGCAGCTAATGCCGCATTCTCTTTTGCCTCTGACATATTAGGTCTTGTTCTTTCTTTTTTGCTGAGCCGCATGATAACGTTTTGCCCAGCCTTCTTTGTTCACTTGCTTAGCCCTTCCCAAAGCCAGCGCATTACTGGGAACATCTGCGGTTATTACGCCGCCAGATCCCAGAAAGGCACCCTCGCCAATTGTCACAGGTGCTACCAGTGACGAGTGCGTTCCCACAAATGCATTATCACCAATGATCGTTTTGTGCTTGTTGTAACCGTCATAATTGCAAGTAATTGTTCCTGCGCCGACATTAACATTCTCGCCAAGCTCAGCATCGCCAATATAGGACAAATGATTGACTTTACTGTCCTTGCCGATCACGGCCTTTTTTGTTTCGACAAAATTTCCGAGACGACTTCCGTCTTTCATAATTGTACCCGGTCGCACGCGCGCAAATGGTCCTATGTTAACATTCTCTCCGATCTCGCATCCCTCGAGGTGGGAAAATGGATGTATAATGCTATTACGCCTTACGATCACACCTGGCCCAAACACCACATTCGCGCCAATCTCAACATCATTTTCAATCTGTGTATCAAAAGCGAATATGACACTGTCCGGGTCTCGCAAAGTTACACCTTCAGACATTACCTCTAATCTTTTTGCGCTTTGGAATGCTGCCTCTGCTAGAGCAAGGTCCGTTCGAGAATTTACCCCTAAAACCTCTTCTTCATTGCCTATAACCGCAACCGGGCGTCTGCCATCACCACGCAGAATTTCAATAACGTCTGTTAAATAATACTCGCCCTTCGCATTTTCATTCGTCACGCGCGACAATGCTGAAAACATATCTGATGATTTGGCCGAAATTACTCCGCTATTGCATAGTTTAATGTTCAACTGTTCTGACGTTGCTTCTTTAGCTTCAACGATGGCGGTCAGTGTGTCTCCATCTGTCACAAGACGCCCATAGGCCCCAGGATCTTCGGCTTCGAATCCCAAAACAGCAACGTCTGCGCCATCATCAAGGACGTCGAATACTTGCCGAGCCGTTTCAGGCCTAATAAGCGGGGTATCGGCATACAGCACAGTGACGGTACCTTCGAACCCCTCAAGGTTGTCTTTGGCCGATAGCACAGCGTGCCCGGTTCCTAGCTGCGGTTCTTGAATCGCGATTTCCATGCCAAGCGCCTCGGCCGCGTGTTTTACATCGTCATTAGCCTCACCCACGACGCAAACAATTTTTGAAACGCCTATGTCGTCGGCCAAAGCCTTGACCCATGCCAGCATGGGCCGACCACCAACATCGTGCAGGACTTTCGACCGCGATGATTTCATACGGGTACTTTTTCCAGCTGCTAAAATAACAGCGGCACGGGCTTTTTTCATCTGACCCCCCTTGCGGCAAAGAATCTCTTGTGTGACAGCTTTACCGTATGAAACTTAATAAGGCACGTTCAATTGCCGAAAAGGAGAGGGAATTATGCGAGATATTCGCAAACTTTCAATTTGCTTTGATCTCGATGGCACCATTGTTGATACGGCTCCAGACCTAGTACGGGTTTTAAATCTGGTTATTGCCGAAGAAGGGCTGCCTCCTACTCACTATGCGACCGCTCGCGGTCAAGTTGGGTTTGGCGCCAAATTTCTTATCAGCCAGGCCTGCCTCCGTGCTGATCACAACATCAGTCAGGAACGACTTGATGATTTATGGCATCTATTTTTGAAGTTGTATGAAGAGGATATCGCTCAATTATCTGTGCCGTTTCCCGGCGTCTTATGCACACTTCGCAACTTGAAACTCATGGGCGCTGATTTATCTGTCTGTACAAACAAGCCCGGTTATCTGGCTCGCAAGCTTCTGAATTCCCTCGGGATGACTCAGTATTTTAGCCGTATCATCGGTTCTCAAGATGACGTTGCAACCAAACCGTCTTCTGATCATATTTTCGCATCAGCCGGTCATCGACGATCAAATCAAATTGTGATGATTGGAGATGCTGCGCCTGATGTTTTAGCCGCCCGCGCAGCGGGCGTGCCATGTATATTGATGCGTTATGGTTATGCGGGTACGCCAGCGGATCGGCTTCGTGCGGACATTGTCCTACGCCAATTTCGCGAGTTGCCCGGGGCGCTATTCAGCCTAAATCGACCTAGCGAACCAAATTAGCCGCAAGGGCTGCCTTACGCAAAATTCTCTGTTGAATTGGTCGGAACGCCATTGATCATATTTGACCTAACATCCGTCCTTGCTGATCGCATGGAAGGCAAAAATCCTGCCTGTACCAAATTGATTTTCACGTCTTTCCCGCGTTCAGCCCAATAAGCCTCAATCTGGGCTTTTAAGCGCTCCGCGCCTTCTCGTGTGCAATAATCGCCTTTCATATTCTACCTCATAGTTGATGCTGTGTTTCGACCTGAAACAGAGCAATTGGTTCCCACCCACGATCACAAGATGTTACGCAATGATGCAGATTTCAAGCGAAATCATTAGTTTTACGAATAAAATTTTTGTAATGTTCCTTTTGGGAGAACTTTCAGTTTACGTTCATTTTCGAGAATGTAGACGTTTTCGGATAATTTAGGGCGTTTACACGCTAATTCATCGCATTTTCCTTGTTTTAGCTAGATTTATGAATATAGGTTAAACTTATATTGGGAGCTAAAATGGAATCTTTGCAAGCTCGAATCAAATCGACTCGAATCACACGAGGTCTTTCTCAGGCCGAACTCGCAAAGAGAGCCGGTGTCAGTCAACCGACAGTTGCAAACTGGGAGAATGGCAGCCATATTCCCCGGCAAGGCGTACTCGAAAAAATTGGCGAAGCCCTTGGAGTTACGCCCGTATGGCTACTATCTGGAAGTCTGGGTGAGGATGAGAGATCAGCAGAGTTCTATCTTCAACACCCTGTCAGACATCTCCCAGTATATTCCTGGCCCGCCTCTGGCAGTATATCCGGCAGTACACCACCAGCGGGTTACATTCCTTATGCTACGCGAAAAGAAAATCTATTTGGCTTGATGAATTTGGCAGATGACGAGTGGAGTTACGATATCTTTATTGGTGATCCTGACACTGCACGGCTTAGAACCGGCGAATATCTAGCAATCGAAGACAATCAAATTCGGATTACCGATCGCGAAGAAACCGAGAGACTTGCGCCAAAAGCTGTATTGGGGCGAATAGTTGCAAAAATGACTTTCTATCGATAACTGCGAGAAATTCTAACTAGGATCGCTCATAGATTCTAAATTTTTATCATTTTGACGAATAGCAGCCTCGAGACGAGCCTCAGCATCCTCAAGATTTTTCTTTGGGTCCTGATAAAACGCCGTCAATTTCATGGCAGACATCAAAGCCTTATTCATAAAACGCCCCCCAAAATTCATGGGCCTGTCAAAATCGAACAACAAAATAACCCGTTCTTCATCTGTATCGTTCCAAACTTCATGTTCAAACGTATCATCAAACACGAATATCTCTCCAGGCTTCCAAGCTGTGACTGTATCGTCAACACGAATCCGACATTTTTCATGATCCTTCGGAATAATAAGGCCGAGATGACATCTGAGTATTCCTTTGGTTACGCCGGTATGTGCCGGAATATGATATCCCGGCGCCAGTATTGAAAACATAGCAGTTTGAAGGTTCGGAACAGTTTCCAAAATTTCGGCAGTTCGAGGTGCAAGTTGCGTGTTCTTTTCCAGTCTTTGTCCAAACCCAAATAAGACAAAAGTCTTCCATTGCTGATCCTTGGCAATCCGATATTGATCTGGAGAAATATCTTCAAACCCAGGAATCTGATCTCTGAACTGTAGAACGTCTTGAGCTTCGTTCCGAATGGTTTCCCATTCATCAACAAATCGGGTCAAAAAATCGAAGTACTCATTTCCAATTTTCGGTGTATCTGGCACCTTCGAACTACGTGATTGATAATCCGCCACCGCTCTCAAAAGTTTCTTCCCATTGCGCTTAACAAAGGCACGTCGGGGATTAGTAAGTTTCTTGGGTTTTTCTACGGTTTGGGTCATGCGGCCTAAGCCTCGAGGCTAACTAATTTTTTGCTCGGTCTCTATCATATAATCCCGCGCCAATGGCAAGGCATTTACATCCTTTGCAAGTTGAATTTGGAAATTCATATGCTTACCATGCCGGAAGGAAAACTCACTCACGATGAGATAAAATTCCCACATTCTACAGAACCGCTCATCAAACATTTCTGCAACTTTGGCTCTATTGGCCTGAAATCGGTTATCCCACTCCTTTAAAGTTTCGGCATAATGGATCCTCCAGATCTCGCAATCTGTCACCCAAAGCCCCGCCTTCTCAATTTCCGCAAATGTTTCCGATAATGCCGGTGAGTACCCACCTGGAAATATATACTTTCTGATCCAAGCCCCAGTGGTTCCTGGACCACCTTTCCGTCCTATAGAATGCACTAGCGCCGCGCCGTCATCTGTTAGAAGGTCTCGAATCTTGGAAAAATATTCAAGATAATGCGCAATGCCGACATGCTCAAACATGCCAACAGAAACAATCGCATCAAATTTCTCCTCAACATGGCGATAATCCTGAATACGAATATCAACTTTACCTTCTAGACCCAATTCTTTGACCCGCTGGCGCCCTAATGCGTGCTGCTCATCAGACAATGTTACGCCAACAACTTCGCAATCAAAATTTTGCGCAATAAATATGGACATTCCGCCCCAGCCGCATCCGATATCGAGTACTTTCATGCCCGGCTTGAGATTGAGTTTGGCAGCTATGTGAGCCTTTTTGGCTCGCTGGGCCTCTTCAAGGGTCATCCCGTCTTTAGGCCAATACCCACAAGAATACTGAAGATCTTCATCAAGAAACAAACGATAAAAGTCATTGGACAAATCGTAATGATGCTGAACGTTTTTCCGAGACGCACTGGTTTCATTTCGTTGGTGGTATCGACGGATTTTTTTGAGATAGCGTTTCAGAATTTTTTGTGAAGGCTGCGATCTCAAAGCCGTGCGATTATGGGCAAATATCTCTAGCAGATTTCGAATGCCCCCTCCATCTTCGATCGTCAACCGACCGTCCATATATGCTTCGCCGGCTTTAAGCTCTGGATTGAAAAATAACGAAGTATAAAGCGCCTTGTCGTGAATTTTAACAGTTGCGTGGGGCGTACCCTCACCCCCTGGTCCAAACACATGGGTCGCCCCGCTGGCATCTATGACCGTCATTTGCCCGACTTTCACGAAGCGGGAAAGCATTTTGGAAAGTAATTTCATCGGGCTATTTTATACCGTTTTTACATTACTGAAAAGCGTTCTCTAGCGGCCATACTGGTACCGAATAAATCAAGACAAATTTCGTAGTCTTCTGGTGTATCAAGCTCAGACCAACTCGATCCCTGAATATTGATCGTGTCGATAACAATATCTTTCTGAGCCAAACCGTGAATCGCTGATAGAAACCAACTTTTAGTACCCTTATTATCTCTCATCAGGTTCTTGATTTCATCTTTAAAAATCTTTGGGCCATTGCCCATAAAGCGAAGCATCCCAATGGACTCGCCATTTGTTTCTTGCGCCGAAAGCGTTTTACCAATTGCCAAAAGCCGCTCACCCTCGAGCGTGACCTTCATATCATCGCCGTCATAATGATCTTTCTTGTCAATTGTCACGGCAATCGATTTTGCCGGGGCGGTCAGAACTCTTTCCAGTAGCTCGGGAGAAAATAATGTATCACCATTGATCAGAAGAAAATCTGATTTCATGGATTTCCGCGCCATCCAACAACTCGCAAGATTGTCCGCGACCTGAAAAAACGGATTATAAATCGTTTTAACTTTGGGACCGGTTGCACGACCAACAATTTCCTCGTCGACCATTTCGGCATTGAATCCGGTTACAACTGAGACTTTTTCGATACCGCCCTTGAACAAGGTATCAAGCTGCATACCCAAGACGGTTGTCAGGCCAATTGGCAAAAGGCATTTGGGTAAATTTTCAGTCAATGGCAAAAGTCGCGAACCTCGACCCGCGCTGAGTATTATAGCTTGCATGATAGTTCCGGTATTAGGGTCTTATGTATTCCAGTCCACGATTTCAAACCCCAGCTTGTCGGCCGCCCCTGCCAATTTTTTATCCGGGTTTACCGCCACACCTTTGTCACAATACTGCAAAATTTCAAGATCGGAATAACTATCTGAATACATTGTGATAATTGTGTGATTTTGTTTCAGTTGTGGATTTTCACTTAAAAAGGCCGTCAACCGCTTCACTTTTTCAGGACCATAACAATTCGGTGATGCAAATTCTGGGCTAAGACAATTGTGTTTATCCCAGGCCATATCGGTGGCAATTACATATTCAATATTGAGTTTTCGCGCTATAGCTTCTGCAATAATATTTGCTGCGGCGCTAACAATCATAATCGTATCACCGCATTCACGATGCCAATTTAGCTTATCAATGGCTCCAGGCCTTAGTCCACCCGGAACCTCGCGTCCTGCAAACACTTCAGCTTCTGCTAACATTTTCTGCTGAGGCTTGCCGACCATACACCATCGCATCATGGCTTGCTTAACTCTAACGCGAGGCAGCTTTCCTCGTTTATATCTAAACTGTGTTGTCCCAGCGCTAACAAGAAGAGGAATCCATAAATGCGGGCGACCCTTCACCATTTGCCATACAAATCGACCCCACGTTCCCCGTTTCGTGAGCGTGTAATCAAGATCGAAAATTGCGAGATTTCCGCTTAAATCAGTCATTGTTCCATCCAAGATATGACTGGATCTTTACTCAAAAATGCTCTGATCAAAGATAAGAAGTTTAAAACAATACATACCCATACCCAAACGGCTACGACAACAAAACCGATATGAGCGGCACTTTTGAAAAACAAAGACAAAATTACGGCGATCATAAAAATGAACATATTTGGATTACGCCGCGCGATGATAAAACGAAGTTTTGAATTAAAAGGTCGCCAAACATGAATATGAAAACCAAATCTTTGTAAAAAAGCACCTTCGATCAATCGGTCAACAACATAACCAACCAAAATGGCAATCAAAGATATTTCAAGGACAGATCCGCTTCCGATTACCCCTCCAAGGCCAATGAACCACGCGTAATACCACATCGGTGGGTGCACCAGATCAATGCCATGATCGTAGATATTACCCCAAGCCGAATATGTCATTGTCGTTCGCGCGAGTTTTCCATCAACTGTGTCCAAGAACGTCATGAACCAACCGGTCAAAAAGCCTAAGGCCCACTGACCTTGCCAAAAGTAATAAAGCGCGACAAACATCATAATCAAACTAAGGGTTGTAACCATATTAGGCGTTAGACGAACCGCCGCACAAAACCGCGTCGCATAGAACGCAGGGACAGGCCAAATGAACTTTGTGACGAAATCCGTGATACCTTTATAGGAGCTCGCAAATTGCCGCCGCGAAATTTCTGAAATTCCATCATGCTCCACGTGAAGGGCGTAGGGCTTTTCAGTTTTCCGCAATGCTTTGATATATCCGTCATCTAATTCATCCGGCTTTTTGATATCGAGCTTGCTATCTGATGGAATTTGATCTGGAGGCTTCCCGATAAGGCTTTTTGCGCGGTCAGGTGAGAGTCCATTTACAGCGATGATTTCATTGTCGACGACAAGCGCGGTATTCTGACGATGCACAAAAGCTTTGTGGAGATTGGAGGAAAGCACGCGATTAATATCGGCGGTAATGGGGCCAGGAACTTTGTTTGCACCAACTTTCTTGAAAGCTCTAGCCTGCCATCTCTCCAGCGGTAAACCCCAGAGTTTTTTATCTGTTGCTCCAACAAACTGAACATTGGGACCTGACGGAATATAATTTGGATCCTCAGCCCGTTTGGCCTCAAGAATAGATTCATCCAGAGTTTTTCGCGCAACAATCACCACAACTATAACAGCGAATAGATTGCAGATTATCATGGCCCAGCCTGGAGCCATTTCGCCGATTAATACCGCCAAAATTAAAAATGAAACAATATAGATAATTAGCGAGGCGCCGCGCACATAAATCGCCCGTTCCGGTTTGTTGGCGGCATAGAAAATGGGATATAGTGGCGCTGATATACCGAGCATAACAGCCGCAGGAACCAATAATGTCGCTAACGGAACAGCCTGCCTAAACTCTTCGCCAAACACGATCGACAAAATACTCGGCCCTACGAGCCACAAAAGGGCAGAAACGATAACCCCGCCTGTCATCAAAATGACCGCTGCCCGAACAACAATACGCCAGATTTTTTCGGCATTTCCTTGTGCGATCAATTTTGCAAGTTCCGGATAAATAACCTGATCTAAGAGTTTAAAGCCTTCGGATAGTAGTTTCGCAACCTCTTCGGCAGCTTTATACAAGCCCGACCAGGCCGCGCCGAACATCGCCATAACCAATAGCTGCGGCAAATGTCCAAAACCACTTGCAATTGAAGAGTCGATATTTGACTTGATCACGAATGGCCACAACCCCTGACGCGGCTTTAAGAACTTCTGTTTTGAGCGCAAGGTCATACCAAGGAGCCCTCGTTTATAAAGTTCAAATGCAGCAATTAAAACGACCACAATATAGCTCACCCCGGAGGCCACAAACCATACACACAAAAAACCTTCGAGACCAAAACCCGCAAAGGCCGCATAAATCGTTCCAATAAAACGGAGAGCAGGCATGACTAAGGCCTCTACCGCTAACAAACGGAAACGATCAAACAGCCTTAAAACACCGTCAGCCGTTCCGGTTTGCCGTAATAATACAACCAAGCAATACAGCGCCGCATATCTCTGTAGATCATTGATATCGACTTCCTTGGCCGACAAATCAGGAAATGTCGAAACCAACCAGACAACAAATCCCATTAACATTACGGATAATAGGTACGCAAAGATAACTGAAATAAAATCAAGCTTGATTCCAAATTTGATCAAACGCGACAATGATTTCGGATTGTTATTCTCAAGATCTGTGGCGCCGAAACGAATAAGGGATTGCCAAGTTTTAAAGGTTGTAACCTCCCCGAAGAACAACATGTAAGCATGAAGAAACGTTACCGTTCCAAAAGCGACAAGATCAAGACTTCGCGCTGCGATCATAAGACTTCCGGCACCGAGAACAACTGCAACCATCTTGGCGCTGATGATCATACTGGCATTCGACGCAATACGCTTTCCGACCGTCTTGTCAGAATATATCGTGAGATCAGGTGTCATGTGACTGGCGCCTCGACAAAATGGTCTCTGTCAGTTCAAGATCCGACGGCTTATCGACGTCTATAGCCGCCTCCGCAATTGGAATAAGTATGGGCCGGGCTCGAATACCGAGTTTTTTGGACGCATACTCGAATGCGCCATCAAGGGACAATCGCCCCGACAAATATAATATTGGGGTCAAAAGACCAACACTTGCCGCTAACCTAACCGGCTGTTTTCGAAAATTCTGAGCCCGTTTCCAGAACCGAATAGCTTTCAGCCCTTCCTTATTGGAGAGGTAAAATAAATTGCAGCCTGAAACAGACCGATCGCTAAAATTCAAATATGTTCGTTTTACGTCAGGATAGGCCGGCTGAATGATCGACTTTTCTGCAAGTCCCACACAAAAGTCTGCGCCGCTTTCAGAAGCTTGTGAAATAAAGCTATTCAGCATCTCGCGCGTCAACAGGGCGTGATCACACGTTGTAATCAATATTGGATATTTTATTCCGTTTTCGATAGCAGCCGCGGCGCTACCGGCCGGCCCAGGCGCCGATGGCGACTGAGTTAACCGCTGATCATAGTCAGCATCGAAACCGCTTACGTGATAAGGGGCCTTCAAACCCGCCATCTCCAGGGCTTCCAGCGGATACATAATCATTGGACGTCCAAGAATGGGTATGATGGCCTTGCGATCGGCACCCGTCATCTCACAAAGCGGATCGATTACGCCTTCACGCTGCCCAGCCAAAATCAGCACGGAAATTTTAGATATGTTAGAGATGTTTTTCATACATGCGGTATGTTTTATAGTTCTTCGCACTCGCCTGTTCACAGATACGGATCATGCTGGAATTGTCTTCTAATATCCAGGATAATTCGCAATGCGTGTAGCCTTTACCTCGTGCGTTACTAAATATGGTTTCGCAAAGTTGTGCTATTAAGGCTAGGCCTTGACGTTTATTGTGCCAATGCTGTTTGAGACCCATTAAAGGAATTCGGCCCTGCGTGACGCCCTTTACTTTTAAACGGTAAAGTAATTTCGCAAAACCAAATGGAAATAGACGTCCATTTAGCCCATGAGCGGCGGAATTTACATCGGGTATCATGGTAATAAAGGCCACCGGGTCACCATCAATCTCTCCGATCAAGTATAAATCCGGATCGATCAGTGGCTTCATCTCACTGGCCATATGTTTGATCTGCGTGTCGGAAAACGGAATGAAGCCCCAATTATCGGCCCAAGCGTCATTAAAAATACTCATCGACAAAGCGACTTCATCTTCGAAATTTCTTAGATCGACACGTCGAAAAGATACGCGTTTATCTTTTTCCGCCAGCTTAACCATGGTCTGAGTCTGCCGTGGCCTAGGGTAGCCCTCGAACAAGGCAGCTTGAAAAGCAAACATATCTGTGGCTTTCGAGAAACCCGCTTTCTCAACGGCTTCAGGGTAATAGTCTCGTCCATATGGCATTAAAACAACAGGCGGTGTATCGAACCCTTTGATAAGCAAACCCGTCTCTTCATTTACGCTCCAATTACATGGCCCGTAAATAATCTTGGAGCCTTGTGCTTTGAGCCAATCTTCGGCGGCGGCCAGCAACGCTGCGCCAGCCTCGGCATCATCTTCATAATCCAAGAAACCGAAATGACCAGCCTCGTCCTTGTGCTCTTCACGGTGCGCATAATTTATAAATGCGGCTATTCGGCCAACATACTGAGACCCTCTCAGAGCTAGAAATTTCTGATCCTTTACCTTTTTCAGACTTGGGTTTTTATCCGGGGATAAATGGGACTTTCGCTCAATCCGCAGCGGTGCGCGCCAATTCTTATCATCCTTATAGAGATCATAAGGCAGGTTCAAAAACGCCCGCAATTGCGAGTCATCTTTAATCGGAACTATCTTAAGGTTTGTCGAACCCACTTTGTCTCCGCCTGGTAAGAATGGTTTTCTAACCGAACGGAAGGCTTGTGGAGTTAATCCTTAGAAAGGTCAACTAGAATGAAATCGATATCGGCCCCTGCAGGACCAACATCAAAGGCAGCTTCATCAAAATCCGGCTTTCTTGCCGTTTTAAATTTGGGATTATTGGATAATCCATAAGGCTCTTTAGGTTTGAAATTCCACTTTTTATCAAGACGGCGATCAGCATCCAGATCATGATAACCTGCTATGGCATATCTGCCAGGCTTATCGACATTAATACACAGCGAGATCGGTTCGTCTTGGGCTGGCACGCGAATGCGGCGTAAACGACCATCCTTTTCTAGAAAGTCTTTCGGTTTTGCATCACTATAAAGCTCTAGCTTTACCATTCCGACATGAGTGGCATCTTTTATTGTCACACGGATTTGTTGGGCTCCGGGAATGCATTGATCCGGGAGGTCACGTTCGTAAATAGGAAGCTCCCCGGTCTCGTGATGTGCACTTGCTTCAAAACTCATGGTTGCAGCAATCGAAGCCGCAAATGAAAAAACTGTGATATTGCGAAAAAATAACTTCAACTCAGTGCCTTATTCATTATGAAGGTCCCTGCTGGACACCTCTTGCCACGATCTAGTCCCTGTGACAGACCCGTGTAAACATATAAGTACAGAGTAAACGCATAACAAGTCGGCTGAATGGGACTATTAAATAAATATTTGTTAAGGAAAGCGACGATTACGATCACGGGTTTGATTGTGTTTGCGATTTGCGTTCTCTTACTGGAACGACTGTTAAGAATTTTTCAGATTGTATCTAATTCCGTTAATCCGGCTCAAGACGCATCTACAATGATTGTAAATCTTTTGCCTTATTATCTCGGCATGGCCGTCCCCATGGCCTTACTGCTCGGAGTCATTATAACAGTTGACAGGTTTAGCCGGTCTAGTGAATTAACGTCGGCTTTGGGTTCGGGCGTTTCGCTTTTTCATATGACAAAGCCTTTTATTCTGCTGGCAGTCATCCTGTCCATAATCGCGTTTATTGTAGAAAGCATTATGATCCCTGTGGGGCGATATGAATATCGACATGCTGTTCACCGCGTAAAACAACAATCCTTTACGGCGGCTTTACGCGAGGGCACATTTACGACTGTTGGGAACCGAACATTTTTCGCTGGAACAGATTTAGCTGGCGATGCAATTGGACCGATCTTTATCTATGAACGGCTCAAGAAGAACGGCGAACAGATCGGAATACGAATAACGACAGCTGGCGAAGGTCAACTTATTGTGAGGGACGACACGAACGAACCTGTGCTTCAACTTGCCGATGGATTTTCTAGACAAATTTCATCCGAAAAGGTTCTCGACGGCGACTTGTCGTTTGAAGGTACAGCAATGGCCGGGGCTTCGTCCGACAAACTTTTCCGGCCCCGAGGAGATGATGAGCGCGAGTTAACGTCGCAAGAACTATTCAAACATCGACATGGGACCGCAGAATTCACGATTAGTAAGGAGGTTAATAATGCCGCTCTACATCTTAGGATTGGCAAATCGATCTTGCTATTAATTCTTCCATTTATTGCTGTCCCATTTGGTATAAATTACGGTCGTAATCCATCTTCCGCCGGAATTTTTATTGGCGTCGTCCTTCTCGTATCTCTGCAAAAAGCATTGGAATTTGGCCAAAGCCTTGGAGCAAAAGGGGTGATTCCACCTTGGGCCGGAATATGGCCAACCATATTCGCCGTCGCTTGCTTCGCATTTTACCTATTTCGAAAGAGTGCTTTTAAAATGGGTCAACCGCCTCTCACCTCGTTTTCTCATATGTTGAGAGATGTATTAGGGTGGATCCAAAAAGAAGTTGCCGATACCCGCGCGAAACTGTTTCCTGGACGGCGCGATGTTTAAATTCCTGACTTATCTCTCGCGGAATTACATAACAATTTGGCTTTCAACGGTATTTGGTTTTTTACTTTTAATTGGCCTCCTAGATTCACTAGCGAATGGCGGAGATATATTGTCAGGCGATGGAAAGTTTACCGATACCTTTCGCTATATGTTTTACAGAGCGCCCGTAATTTTTGATCGTATATTTGTATTTACGCTCGTTGTCGCGGCGTTACTTGTGTTCGTCAGACTCATACGAAATCACGAATTAGTCGCATTATTGGGCTTTGGAATTTCCGTAACAAAACAAATTCTACTTTTAACCCCCATTGTTCTCGCTTGCTCCTTTGGGTCTATTTTGTTTATCAACTTTGCTATGCCGCCAGCGGTTCGAGCCCTGCAGGCCTGGGGCATTGGTGAATATAAGATCAAAAACATTACTGACCAAAACCCTTTATGGATGGAAGACGGATCCAGCATAATCAGGGCGGCCGGAAGGCCTGGCATGAATGAACTATCAAACATGGAAATTTTTGAAAGGGATGAAAACGGAACCGTCACCAAAAGTATTTTTGTCGAACTTGCTGTATATGACGGTCGCGGCTGGGTCCTTAAAAACGTTCAAAAAATCGATATTGAAGGCGCGGATGGCGAGGCTCGCAAAGCCGAAATTGACAACTCTGGTCGCCGCTGGGAAACGATTCATACGCCCGCCACAATTGCGAGACTTGCGGCTGAACCGAGAGACATAAGTCTCCGGGACATGCGTAACTTCAGCGAAAAAGGTAACTCAGGCGCGAAGCCCCGCTTTGCCTATAACTTCTGGTTTTGGCATCGCTGGACACGTCCGTTAGCAGCTCTAATTTTATTGCTATGTGCTGCGCCGATCATGCAAAGAACGGGTCGACAAGATACTGGCGACAGAGCCCTTCTTGCTGGCCTCGCCCTCGGTTTTATTTTTCTAATTATTGACGGCGCTATGGCGACTTTTGCTACGACAGGCGGCATGGTTGTAAGTTGGGCGATTTTATTCCCGCTAGCGCTTTTCGCATTATTCGGCGCATTTCTCGTTATTCAAACGGAAAGCCTTGGTTTACGAAGAGGCTAGGATGTCAGCGCTATTTGTTGTCAATCTGCAGAGCAGCAGAGTAAAAAGAAAAGGATCACGCCTAAAGCCAGTTTCGGAAAAACTCGGCATGTCTCTGATTGAGGCTGACAGCTTAGCTGACTTTAAAGAACGTCTACAAATTGCCGTTAAATCTGAACCTAAACACATATTTATCGAGGGCGGCGACGGAACCGCCCATATCGTCATGACAGAGTATTTCCGTGCACTTAAGTCCGGACAACGTCCGGCGCGTTTTACAATCGTTAGCGGCGGAACGACCAATCAAGTTGCCGGAAATATCGGAACAAAAAAAGCGTCGGCGGAATATCTTAAATCTCTTCTGACATTAGAGGCCGGAACCATCAACACTCTGCCTTTGCTTGAGATCAAAGTCGATGACCATGCTCCCTATTTTGGCTTCCTGTTCTCATCCGGCGCAATCCCTATGGCCACGCAGCATTATGCCAATAAGCTAGGCGTCAACGGGAAAACCGGCCCGGGAGCCGTCTATACCACAATTCTTGAGGCACTCGGCAAAAGAACCGATAAAAAGTCGGCCTTTATGCAACCCAGTCAGGTACGCATCATTGTTTCAAGCGGCAAGGAAGAAACTATCATCAATGAAATGCATCTGGGGACGATAACAACCACATTACCCGGGTTTATTCTTGGTATTGACCCCTTTTGGGGCAAAGGCGATGCGCCTCTGAGGATGACCTATGTTCGAGGAGAAAACACCAAAATATTAGGTTTGGTTTTAAGCGCGGCCTTAAAGCGTTTTCAAAAACTCGAAAATACTGACGGTGTAGAAAGCTGGAATACAGATTACATCGAAATGGAATATTCGGGTCCGACAGTAATGGACGGAGAAATATTGCCTATTGCAAGTAAGGCAATCACTATACGCGCCACGCAACCTGTAAATTTTGTTGCCTGATGACCCAGTCCATCCAAGACATTTTGGCAACTGAATATGTAGAGCCAATCCCTCGGATCAAAACTGTTTGTGAAGATATTCGAGCGCGGCACCCAGACCGTGTCTTAGCTTTCATCTATTATGGCTCATCATTGCGCGATATGGAAGACCCCGAAAAAATGTTGGACTTTTATGTTTTGGTCGACAGCTATCGCAAAACTCACAAAAATCCGATCCGGGTGATCTTAAACACCTTATTCCCACCGGCCGTATATTATCATGCTATGCATCATGAAGACGGAATAAAAACGACTTGCAAGTACTCGATTATGTCCCTGCCCGCATTTGAACGTAGGTGTTCATCATCGGCCTTTTTATCAGTGACCTGGGGGCGTTTTTCTCAGCCCTGCGTAATTTTGTTTCCAAGCGATGAAACCATTCGCGACCGTGTGCTGTCCGCTCGTGAAAGCGCGGTCAGACACATGGCTAGCCAAACAGCTCCTCTTTTTGAAGGTCAAGCGACCAGTACAAAATTCTGGGCGCGCGGGTTCATGCAAAGCTACCGAACGGAATTGCGTCCTGAAAGTTCGGAAGGTAGATCAGAAGAAATCGTCTTGCGGTATAAGGATAGATATGACGGGATCATGAGAGCTATCTACGGCCCCCCTAATGCTGATGGTTCTTATAACCTACCGGCGAGCTCTTCACTTGGCACGAAGACAAAATGGTTTTTCCGCCGCCTTCTTGGAAAACCCTCGGCAGGGATCAGAATTCTATCGAGCGCCTTTACGTTTGAAGGCGGGTTTGACTATGTTGCAGACAAGCTGGAACGACATTCTGGTGTTAAAATCGAAGCCAGCGAAAATCAGCGAAAACACCCCGTTTTATGGTCGCCAGTGCTGGCTTGGAAATATTGGCGCAAAGGTGCTTTTCGCTAACCCGCCAACTTCATCAAATTTTCCATTAACTGGGGCTGGACCTCTTTAAGATCTTTAAACTTACCGATGATTTGGTCGACGTCGTCTTCAGTGTGTGCTGCCGATAACGAAATCCGCAGTAGCGAACTTGATTGAGGCGTTCCCGGCGGTACAGCCAAGTTTACATAAAGGCCATTCTCTAAGAGCCAATTCCATTCCATCGCGCAGATGACTTCATTTGGCCTGCGGGCTGCGATGACCGGACTTGGGTCGGCGCAAAGATCATAGCCTAACTCGCTCAAGCCCTTGTGTAGCTGTTTCGCGCGATCCCAGATATTATTTCTGAGCGTATTGCCGTAGGGCGAATTAATTTTTCCAACAGCCGCGAGAGCCGCCGAAACATTTGACGGCGTTGGCGAGGCGGTAAACAAATAGGGCCTCATGACTTTTCGAGCGATTTCGAACTCTTTGTGTTTGGACACGCAAAAACCGCCTATCGAGGCCAGGCTTTTCGAAAATGTTCCTGCAATAAAGTCAACACGATCCATTACGCCCTGAGCCTCCGCGAGGCCACAACCCGTTTCCCCAAAAACGCCGTAAGAATGAGCCTCATCAATGTAAAGATAGCCACCATGCTTGTGGGTCACGTCCAAGAATTCATCAATAGGCGCTATATCGCCAAACATAGAATAGAGACCTTCGATAATAACAAAGAACTCGCCTTTCTTTTCTTTGACACGGCTCATACGCTTATCGAGGTCTTCGGGTGAATTGTGCCGAAAACGAATAGTGGACGAGTCTGAAAGTCGGGTCCCGTCAATGATGCAGGCATGCGCATCAGCATCCATAAATATAATATCATCAGGACCAGTCAGGCCCGATATTGCAGCCAAATTGGTTTGGTACCCTGTTGAAAAAACAATGCAGCTCGGCATTCCAAAATGATCAGCTAACGCTTTTTCGAGTTCAACATGTTCAGTGTAAGTTCCATTGGCCACCCGGCTCCCGGTTGTTCCCGTCCCATGAGCGTCGATAGCCTCCTTGGCAGCAGTCATACAATCTTCGTCAAAAGTCAGACCAAGATAATTATTTGTACCGGCTAGAATAATTTCCTGATTACCGATCCGCCCGCGTGTCCGGCCCATAATATCATCGAACTCAACGCCCAGCGGATCTCTGTTAATGAGCTTTTGTACATTGTCTAAGCGGCCTTGGATTTGACCGTACTTATCCCAAAGTGACATCTATTCCTCCGCCAATTGCTTTATAGCAGCGCACAGTTCTCCAACTGTTTTTATATCGCTCACCATCTCCATTGGTATCGACACATCATAATGGTCTTCGAGGCCCATAACCAAATCAAATACCGCTACAGAATCCACCTCTAGATCTGACACAATTCCGCTTTGTAAGGTTATAGGTCTGTTCTCCGGGTTATAGGGCTTTAGAAGTTCGCACACTTTCGCGAAAATTTCGTCTTTATCAGGCATCGTAATCCTTCAGGCCGTGATAAGCGGCCATTGTCTGTTTGAGCGCTTCAATAGGCGGTGTGGCGCCCGAAATCAATGTTTCACTTGACCAATCAGGGTGAAGAAACTCAGCTAGCTTTCCGAGTGTTAAGTGCCCTAACCCCAAAGTTCTCGACGTGATACTTGTGACACCTGCGACCGGAAATAAAACTGACAATGGCAATGGGATAACCTTGATGGAGCGACCAAACGCCTTTTCGCATAGCTTGCCAAATTCCACCCATCTAATTTGAGGTAGGCTAGCCGGCGAAACAATTTTCTCGTCGAAGCAGCCCGTTATCGCCGCTCTCAATATTTCGGTTGCGAGATCTGGTGCAAAAGTCATCGATATTTTTCGGGTCCGCCAATTCTTGCCACCCGGAACGGGTAATAATCCTTTATTCAATAAATCAAAAAATGGGGCGGTCGCTTTATCCCCGGGCCCAAATACTCCGGGTGCGCGAATAATCGCAATTTTCTTATCGAAGACCGTTTGAACAGCCCTTTCCCCAGCACGTTTTGAACCCGCATAGTCGGAGAGTTCTGGCTTACTGGCAGCCATGGATGAGATGAGTACAAATCGGTCTACGCCAGCTTTTTGCGCGGCTTTTGCCAGCGCGCCTGCAGCATCGGCGTTAACGTCGTAATAGTGCGTTCGGGTTCGAGCTTTAACGAGTCCAGCAAGATGAATGACAGCATCACAATCAGCAACAAGTTCATCGTCCGCCACACCAAGGCCGCCTTTGATCCAAGTTAGGTTTGCGTGCTGAAAGTCGGAAACGGCAGCGGGCGTTCTTACAATGGCATTTATACAATGCCCCGCTTCTAAAGCAGCCTTAATGACATGGCGGCCAACAAAGCCGGTTCCGCCTGTAATCGCTAATCGGTGTTGTTTTTGGGACACGCTATCCGGCGTCGCGGCTTACCACTTTCAGCGGTTCTGAGGCTTGCAAATCAATTATAGCTCCAGCGAGAAACTTCTCTTTAACGCGAGCTCTCGAGAGCTTTCCGGATGATGTCATGATCATAGATCCCCGCGGGACCAGTTG
>JAHDDC010000003.1:0-69276 GCA_020629545.1 Hellea sp. | reverse complement strand
CTCTCGAGAGCTTTCCGGATGATGTCATGATCATAGATCCCCGCGGGACCAGTTGCAGCTTTACAGGAACTCCAACTTCTAGCCGGATTGCAGCGCTAACCGCATTATTGATTTCAGATAATAGCGCTTCATCCCGCGTACGGCATTCCAGCAATAACATGATCGTTTTATTGTCACCAGCACCGCCTATCGAAAAGGCGCAAGCTCTCCCGCAGCGATGGGGAGCAGCGGCCTGCGCAGCCCACTCCAAATCCTGCGGCCAAATATTGCGGCCATGCCAAAGAATGAGGTCCTTATATCTTCCTGTGACAACAACCTGATTATCGAGCCAGTAGCCGAGATCTCCCGTATCCAGCCAGCCATCTGAAGAGAATGAGGCCTCTGTAGCTTGCTCATTACGAAAATATCCCGGTGAGACACTAGGCCCCCGTAAACAAATCCGACCGGCTTTCCTTTCACCCAGAACAGTTCCGTCAAAATCACGGATCTCTATTTCGTGGTCTGGCAAAACAGTTCCGCAGGCCACAAAAGTTCTGATGTGATCAGATTGCGTTACCTCAGAGACTTCAACCGCTTCATTTGTTCGCTCGTAGCGCGACATATCGATTGTGTGGCGCTTGAGACCCTGTCCCAATGGACTGAACGTCGCGGCGAGCGTGGTTTCAGCCAACCCGTAACTCGGAACAAATGCACCTTCCGCAAATCCCATAGGTCCAAATACTTTGTGGAATTCCTGCAGTGGCTCTGGACGCACCATGTCGCCGCCAATACCCGCTATCCGCCAACTTGATAAATCCAAATCGGCATCCTCGCGCCAGCGCCTCACACACAGTTCATAGCCGAATGTCGGACTGTAGGTCATCGTGCATTTGTTTTTTGAAATCAGTTTCAGCCAGGAAATCGGACGACGGGTGAAATCTTGCGGATCCATAAAATCCGCTGTCATCTGGCTCATCATAGGCGCCAGCATACATCCAATCAGACCCATATCATGATACATCGGTAACCAGCAGGCGCCTCGATCCTGTTCGTTAGTCTGGAGGCCGTGCTTGATGATGACTTTGCAGTTCGAAGTCACCGACTTTTGCGTCCCAATTATGCCTTTGGGCGAGCTCGAGCTCCCTGAAGAATATTGAATGTAGCAGTTTTCGTCAGAGCCAAACGCTCTAAGTTGGTTACCCATTGGCAATTGTGTTACATCTTCAAAGGAAAACACCGGTGTGTCATGATCATTCATGGCCGCGCTGATAATAGGCTCCATGCTTGATGGGGTAAAAATAGCGTGGAAGTCACCAGTATCCGCCATACGCTGCAATTGACGCTCATATGAACTGCGACCACCCAACGTCACCGGAAGCGGCAGCGGCGCTGGAATCAACCCTGCATATTGACAGGCGAAAAACAAAATAGCGAATTCCGGGGACGTCGTCGCGCACAGACCGATGCGCGCATTCTTTTCCGCAAACGGTACGAGACGCTTTGCCATCTCAATCGCCTGATCTCGGAGATCTTTGTAAGACAAAACCGATTTAAGTTCCGCGCGCGCCGAGTAGTAGTTAAACCCTGTCGCACAGGTCGCGGCATAATCTAATCCGGCGGTCAGCGTTTCAAAATCACTTGGATTAAGCGCTTGTCCGCGGTCTGTCGGTAAAGCTGTCAACATTGGTGTGGGGCTTCCATTACAGTTTTAAGACCGTCTTTAGACGTCGTCTTATTCTAAATTTAACCCACAATGTAAAGAACTGGATAGACATTGTGATTAGCTTCTTTTTCACGTCTCAATACAATTTGTAACAACTCGTGACCGCCCACCCGCGAGATTGGCGGGGTTATAGAGACTAATTTTAAGCCTTTAAAGCCTTGATTTACAAAAAAGCGATTTTTATTTCAGCCCAAACGCCCCGGCTTGGCTCAGGACTGCATTAATCAAAACATTTTCAATGGTTTTACCTTCGTCCGCATTGTCTATCGACATTTTGATTTTTTCCTCGCGAACATGCTGATCTCGCAATGCCTCTAACTCGCTGATTTTCTTAGATATTTCCTCGCGCTCCTCAACCTTACTCCGAATAAAAGTTTCGCGCTCTTCGACAGAAAGCTCTTTTAACTCTTCTGGTAATTGATCTGTTTCGAGTTTGAGGACTTCTGACTTATTCTTTTTATAGGCATCGACCAGATCCCAACTTGAGTTATCATAAAGCTTGGATGATTTGGATTTAGCCCGAGCTATTGAGCTAGCAAAGCCCATGGACCGGGCGTTATTATCTTGAGTCTCCTGGCGCATTTTGTTTTGAGCGCCCATGGCGCCAAACCCAAAATAGGTTTGGTTCAGCTTTTGATTGAGTTTCAGGATATCATCATCGTAAGGTGACGGTACATATTCCGCCACTTCATCTTGATCGATAGTCATATAAATCCCGCCGCCACAATCCGCGCCAGCTTTCCACATCGTATCGATCCCTGTACGTTCGTTTCCGCAGTGAATTGTATCGATTAGAATACCTTTTTTTCGGGCTTTCGCGCAGGCGCTTTCATAATGCACGGGGCCTTGGGTAAAAGGTTCATTCCCTGCAATAATAACAAGCTTCATCGCGGACGGATCATCTGTCCACTCGAGCTCGTCAATTGCGGTAGATATGACTTGACCCGCATATTCCTGCCCGCCTTGCGTTTTTAGCGCGAAAAGCTTTTCTGATACGCCGTCAAGATCAGTCGTTAGCGACATGACCTGACGGATATAACCTTTGGAAACAGAAATATTTGTATTGCCGTATTCATAGAGCGCCAATTCAATCTTTGGCGTAATTCCATGGCGACTAGTCTCGCCCAGTTCATTGACCAGCATCCAAAGCTGAGACTTGGTTTGATCTATTAACCCGTCCATGGAGTTTGACGTGTCGAGCAAGAGCGCCATTTGAATAAGCGGCGCCGGGCAATTCACCGAACAATCCGGAATTTCATGGGCAGTCGCCGAAGCGGAGGAAATCGCGCCAAGCGCGACACAAGTGGCAAACGAGGTTAAAAGCTTTTTGAACGGGATCATGATAATACCTACTGCAAGATTATCATAAAGTGCTACGCGACTCTACCTGTCTGCCGCCTTACGCGAAGATTACAAAAAAGAGAGCTTTACTAAGCTGCTTGTTTGCGAGCGACCCCACGAACATTACGGATCACGTCCCATGCGATTGGAGCGCTATTGAGCGTATAGAAATGGAAATGCGTGACGCCGCCTTTGCGGAGCTTGCAAACAAGCTCTGTTCCGAAATCAATTGTCAAAGCCTTCCGGGCCTCTTTGTCCTCGCCTACTTTTTCATAAGCAACGCGCCAGTTTTCCGGTACCTCTACGCCGCACATCTCCGACATACGAGCCAGACCTTCAAAGTTTGGCTGCAGCATTATCCCCGGAATTATCGGAATATCGATACCCGCTTTGCTCGCCTTTTCGACAAAATTCAAAAAGCGGTCCGGTTCGAAGAAAAATTGGGTAAGAGCCCTCGTCGCTCCAGCGTCGACCTTTCGCTTGAGGTTATCAAGCTCGGCTTCCCAACAGGTACTTTCAGGATGGAGTTCCGGATAGGCTGAAACGCTGATCTCAACATCTGAAGAAAGTTCCCTAATGCCCGCGACTAAATCCGACGCGTAGGCATAACCATTTTCATGAGGCTGATATTTTCCGTCAACGCCCCCTGGAGGGTCTCCCCGAAGGGCAACAATGTGATCAATCCCTGCGTCCAAATATTCTTTTACGATTGCATCAATTTCATTTCGGGTGGCACCGACGCAAGTTAAATGAGCGGCAGGTGATATTGTTCTTTGCTTCAAAATACGGTTGACGGTGTTGAATGTGCGCTCACGGGTGGTTCCACCTGCCCCATAGGTTATCGACACAAAAGAAGGATTTAATATTTCAAGCTCATCCAGCGCCTTATCGAGCTTACGCCCTGCTGCGTCGGTTTTAGGGGGAAAAAATTCAAAACTATAGTCAAAAGGTCTCACACTTTACTCCTACGCCGCTACAGAGCTTTTTTTGCAAAGCCAAAGCTTGACGTCAGGCTTGCTGCTTTCAGTTTCTATGTGTTCAATTTTCGCAACCGACATTTGGTTGTCGCCAGCCCATTGACGAATATCGGAGTCTTGGAATCCAAGCCGTCGATGAGCGTATTTATCTCTGAACTCTTCTTGATTGTGAGCAGCGAAGTCGACAATAAGCGCTGCCCCATTGGAACGCAAAACTCGGCCGGTTTCTCTTATGGCTTCAGCCGGATCATCAAGATAATGCAAAACCTGATGAATGGTCACCAAGTCTGCAACTCCAGATGAAAAGGGTGTTGCAGTCAAATCTCCCATACGCACGGTCAAGTGACCAAGATCCTTGGAAGATAGCTTGTGGCGCGCGACTTTTAACATTTCAGGGCTGTTATCAACACCGGCACCACGAGACACTCGATCCGCCATTAGTTCCAGCATTCGACCTGTGCCTGTACCGAGATCGATCATAAATTCATATTGATCTGCTCCGAGCAGGTTTTGAACCCGCAACTCTATATCGTTACGCGGCAGATATTCGTCACCAAGCTGACCAGCATCATTGGCTACATAGGTAAAAAACTTATCAGCTGCTACCGCCCGTTCCGCCCGGATATCCTCAAGACGCCTGCGATCAGATGTTAATACAGCATCATCAAATGGAAGTTTGGAGAGAACAGCGGAAATTAGCTCAAACATCGAACGATCGACGCGATTGAGCCGTGAAAATACCCAGCTACCCTCTTTAACGCGATCTATGACCCCCGCATCTTCCAGCGACTTGATATATTGGGTTACACGCGGTTGAGACAAGCCGAGGATTTTGACGATCTCGCTCACCGTTAATTCGCCGTAAGACAGTAACGCCAATATACGGAGGCGTTCGTTATGTCCCATCGCCTTTAGAGCTGTAACTATGTTTTCCATAGAAGGGTACATAGCACATCTAGGAGAAAAAGATATAAAAAAATTCTTATATCTTTATTTATATTGCAGACTATCTATTTCAGACACATCATGACAGATAAATTCGATCAAAATTTACGTGTCAAAGTCTTTAGGCTCATATAACCAGAATAATGAACACAATCGTGCCAATGCCCGTGGCTAGCAAAGTCTTACGGCGATAGGCCTTCGCAAGTATCCCGACGAGGAAACCGCCTAAAACTACTCCGATCAGCCCGAGGGCAACGAGTTTGGAATAGGTTTTAAATAATTTGGGTCCATGGCCTTTATGCAGTTCCATTAGGCCGGCTTGCAAGCTAGGCTTCATCCAGTCGGCTGTTAGGCCATTAGGTGTTTGCTTCATTTCAATATAGGTCTTGGAGGTGGGCCTTAATTGAATCGTGGTACCCCGATTTTTTACATATTCGAATTTATGATCAATGTTATTGGCGACAAGTAATTTTCGAACGTCGTCTTCAAGGCTATTAGATTTGAAATTCAGGCTCGCGCCTTGATTCAACGCAATCGACGTTCTTTCAATACTCCCCTTATTGCCAAGCAGATAATTGCCCCCTGTAATCGCGACCAATAAGAAAGCCGGCGTTAAAAGCCCTGCAAAAATGAGGTGTAGCGTGACCAACAACCGTCTGAGTTTCGGGTTTTCCATAATACTTCTTCCAGTTGCGAATTATTCTCAACTAGCTTTACAGAATTTCAGTGCGAATGTCTAGCGATATAGATTCGACAAGAACAAAGATTTTAAAAACGGTCTTGAAACTCGTGTTCTATCGCTCAAACTTAACGAATTTCAGCTTTTTAGGAATATCGGCATCAGGTCCCAAGCGTCGCTTCTTATCTTCGATATAATCAGCGAAATTCCCTTCAAACCACTCGACATGACTATCGCCTTCAAAAGCCAAAATGTGAGTAGCCAGACGATCAAGGAAGAATCTATCGTGAGAAATGACCACGGCACATCCCGGGAATTTTTCCAGTGCAACTTCGAGTGACGCCAGGGTTTCCCGGTCCAGATCATTTGTCGGCTCATCAAGAAGGAGGACATTACAAGGCTTGGATAACATTTTAGCCAGATTGACACGGTTCCGCTCACCACCGGAAAGCTGTCCCACATTTTTCTGTTGATCTGTGCCTTTGAAATTAAAAGCGCCCACATAAGCCCGGCTAGGAACTTCCCGTTTGCCCATTGTGATGATATCCAGACCGTCTGAAATCGCTTCCCAAACATTTTTGCTTGGATCGAGATTATCACGCATTTGATCTACATAACCTAGCTGCACCGTCTCACCGACTTTGAAGGTTCCTTCATCCGGCTTTTCCTGTCCGGTTATCATTTTAAACAATGTGGTTTTACCGGCACCGTTTGGCCCAATAACCCCAACGATACCACCCGGCGGCAATCGAAATGATAGATCATTGATTAAAAGCCTATCTTCAAAACCTTTAGAGATATCATTAGCTTCAATTACAACACCGCCAAGGCGTTCGCCCATAGGAATTCGAATATCTGCATGACCGACCTGCTCGTTCTCCGCTTCCTCTAGCAATTTATCATAGGCTTTAATCCGAGCCTTAGATTTGCTTTGCCGGGCCTTCGGATTTTGATTAATCCACTCAAGCTCTCTCTTGAGGGCTTTCGTTTTAGAGTCGGATTCGCGTCCTTCCTGAACCATTCGCTTTTCTTTGGCGGCGAGCCAGGAAGAATAATTCCCCTCATGCGGTAGCCCGCGTCCCCGGTCCAGTTCCAAAGTCCATCCTGTAATATTATCCAGAAAATAACGATCGTGCGTAATCAGAATTATCGCACCTTTGTAATTGATTAGATAGTTTTCCAACCAGGCAACAGTTTCAGCGTCCAAATGGTTGGTCGGTTCATCGAGTAAAAGCAAATCTGGCTTTGACAATAACAGCTGACACAGCGCCGTGCGCCGGGCTTCACCCCCGGATAGATTATCCACTGGCGAGTCAGCCGGAGGGCACCGTAGAGCCTGCATGGCCATTTCGATTTTACTGTCAATATCCCAGGCATCCCGGGCGTCTACCTGCTCCTGGAGAGCCGTCATTTCTTCCATGATCTCGTCGGTATATTCTTCGGCCATTTTCGCCGCGACCGCATTATATTGGTCAAATATCTGTTTATCTTCACACCCCTGAATGACATTATTCCAGACATCTTTGTCAGTATCGAGACGAGGCTCTTGAGGTAGATAGCCAACCTTTACGCCTTCCGCAGCCCAGTGTTCGCCCGTCACTTCGTTATCTAGTCCGGCCATAATTTTCATTAAGGTCGATTTACCGGCACCATTAATCCCGACCAAGCCAATCTTAGCATCCGGGTAAAATGACAAATGCACATTGTCGAGAATAGTTTTATTGCCAAACTTCTTAGTCAGGCCTTGCATATGGTAACAGAATTGGCGCGCCATGGCGTTGATCCTCTCGGTGGCTATGCGTAAAGCAAAATACGCGCCGCATATGCGACGCGAACGAACAAATATCAAGGCCTTATCAGCCTCAAACACCAATATTGTTGACCTAAACGATACGCCTCATAAATCATGAGACCGGTGATTAAACGAACAGCCGACGACATAAACCTAAGACAACGCTTGCAGTTGATCATCTTCGGGCATATGCGTTGAAACAATGGATAACATCTGGGACATATTAGGGCTTGCTGAGCCCACAACGAAAGAAAAGGCCATCAAAAAGGCCTACGCCAAGCGACTAAAAAAGACATCTCTCGAAGATAGTCCGGATGCTTTTCAAGCCTTACGCAAGGCCTATGAAGAGGCCCTAGCCTGGGCGGAAGGTCAACGGTTCAAAGAAAAGTCTTTTATCGAACGCGCTAAAATCGCGCCCTCGCAGGAGATTTTCCAACGAGATATTGAGATTGAGACAGAATCCAATCAAACGCTTGCTCCGCTGCCTCCGTCAATTGTTCAGGATCTTGAATTACTGTTCAACCATAGCAAGAAACGCCGCAAGATGAAACATTGGGAAGCTATCATGGCGAAAGCCGGTACGCTCGGCATTGATGATCATGCTTTTTTCGAAACGAATCTTCATGAAAAACTATTGAACATATATGGATTTAGGGCGCTGGATTTGTCTAAGCCGCTTGGCTATTCTGACAGATCAAAGATGGACGAGCCACCTGTTCCGCCGCGCATAATCGAATTTTTGTTTGATGAGATGAATTGGAACGGTCGCACGCCTCATGACCCTGGTCTTGAAAACCAGCGCGAATGGATAAAAATTCGCGCCGGATATCATGAATATGAAGCACAACAGCTAAAGCTTTCGCTTGTTTATGCAGCCGTTATCATCGTATTCTTTCTTTTTATTCTACCTGTTAGCCTGCTTAAATTTTTCCTCTAGAGACCTAGGCTGCAGCGTCAGTACCGTGAAGTGAAAAGACTTCAGCTAGCAAATCAATTGTTGCCAACCATGACCGACGTTCGGAGTCTGAATTAAACTTTAACACCCCGTCCTTGCTATCAGCGCCCGGAACTGTGAAAGCATGGGTGGTTTGCCCGTAAGCATGGATCTGCCAGTCGCAACCTGACTTTGTCAGTTCTTTCCCGAGCGCGACGACAGAGGCTGGATCAGCCATTGGGTCATCCCAGCCATGAGCGACAAGCACCTTGGTCTTACTTTTCTTTGTCGTATAATCTGGAGCATCCAATAGACCATGGAAACTCACCGCTGCTTTTAGCCCGAGACCTGCCCGAACCATGTCAAGTGTGCAAAGGCCGCCAAAGCAATAACCAATTGCAGCCAGATGGGTCTCATCAACTTGATCAAGTCCGGATACGGCTTTTACGCCCGCCTTCAAACGCTTTAGGAGCGCTTTGCGATCGTCCTTGAGCGGCATCATCATGGCCTGCTTGTCTTCTACAGTTTCTGGCAGTGCACCGTCGCCGTAATTATCCATCGCAAATCCAACGTAGCCGAGGGCAGCCATTTGTATCGCTTTGTCTTCAGCAAATCCATCGCGTCCTCCCCACGCATGATTGACCATCACACAAGGCTTTGGGTCTGCAAATGTCTCATCCCAGGCCAAGAGCCCAACACATTTTTGTTTGCCATCCATATATTCAACAGGTTTGGTCGTTATCGTCATGCCATTTTTCCTTGAGTTTCATACGCAAAATAGACTAGTTGGGAGTAATACAACAAGCGGTTTTAATTACAAGTTCATCGATGAGGCACATATATATGACAAGCAGACTTTGCAAACTTTTTACTGGAACTATTTTGGCGCTGGGCGCCTTGGCCAGCGTATCATCTACGCCAGCGTTCGCGGCTGAAAAGCCCCTGGAGGTCTATGCGGAACTCGCGAGAACAGCTAGCGTTTCAGTATCGCCTGATGGTAAACGATTAGCATTTTTGTCTCCATACAAAGGCGGCAAAGGCATTTTTATATATCCGCTGGATGGGAGCAAACCAAAAGTTCTACCTAATCCGGAAGGCGCACGCTTGAAAGGCATTGGTTGGGGCAGCAATGACCACCTGATTTTTATCGCGCAGTTTAATCGTCGCGGCGGCGGCAAAATGACAAAATATGGATCACGTTTCACAAGAACCATGTCACTGAATGTAAACACAGGCAAATCAGTCATTCTAATGAATGACAAGCTGAACCGTGAAAGCAGCGTTCAAGACAAAAAAAATGCGTCATCTACCGGAAGCTTCATGCATATTTTGCCAAACGAGCCCAACAAGATTTTAATGAGAAGGGCCGAATACACGGGTAATGCTTATACACGAGCCTACAAGGTAGACTTGGACACAGGAAAAAGTCGCAAGTACAAAACTTTTCCGATTGAAACCGGAAGCATTTTAACAAGTCCTGACGGTGAAGACGTTCTGGCGCGAACTGAGTATGATCGTAAAACTGGAAAGTACAAGGTTTTCTCGCGGATCGGAACTGACGAAAAAAAGGTCTATGAACAGGTTTTTGATACAAGTAAAAACCCGACTTTATCCGCGGTTAGCGTACTACCGGGTTCTGGTAAAATCTTAATGTATGATAGTGAGACACCTGACTCCAGGGCCTCTGAAGCCTTTTTCACAATTGACCCTGCAACGGGCAGTAAAAGTTCATATAATTTTGGGGTAGCCCTCCCAACCGGCTATGATTTTAGCCCTGTTAGCGACCCTCATACAGATGATATGATCGGAATTGGTTACACCGACGATCACTATAAGACTATTTACACGGCAGAACCGTATAAATCTTGGCAAAGTAAACTTAAAAAGACTTTTCCGGGAAAACGTGTTTCAATACTGTCTCGGACCGAGGACAATAGCGCGGTTACTATTTACGTAACCCAAGGCAGTGAGCCTGGAGAATACTTCTTATTTGAACCCGGAGCCGGAACAGTTTCGACTGTTGGAAAACAGTATCCTGAGTTAAGCTCGGCGGATATCGGGCGCACCATTCGAGTCGATTACACCGCCCGCGACGGGTTAAAAATTCCGGCGTATTTGACTTTACCGACTGGAAAAAGCCAATCCCAAGGCCCATTCCCTCTTGTTGTCATGCCGCATGGTGGTCCATTGGGTCCACGTGATAACGCCGGATTCGATTTTTGGGCTCAATTTATTGCCAACAGGGGTTACGCAGTGTTCAAGCCTCAGTTTAGAGGATCAGGTGGTTTTGGATATGATCACCTCGCAGCAGGGTATGGTGAGTTCGGCGGCGGAATGGTCGAAGACAGTATCGATGGCGTAAGAAACTTAATCGACCGAGGTTTAGTCGATGAAAATAAGATTTGCGTGACAGGTGGTTCTTATGGTGGGTACCAAGCCCTTCAATTGCCAGTAGTCGAACCTGATATGTTTAAGTGTGCAATTGCCGTGAATGGCGTTTCCGATATCGTCGCTATATTAAAGTTTGAATCCGCGCGTAGCGGCGGACAGAATAGTGGTGTATTGAAATTTTGGAACCGCGTTATCGGCGACTACAATAAAGATCGGGACAAAATGCGCGATCAATCTCCGATTAATCACATCGATAAGCTAAAGGCTGAAGTACTAGTTGTACACGGAGAAGACGACCTTACAGTTCCTTATGAGCAGGCCGAGATCATGGCCAAGGGATTAAAAAAACTAGGTCAAAGCGGTAAGATTATTGAATTAAAAAACGACGATCACAATCTGACTCTTGCGGAATCTCGTCGAAAGTTACTTCAAGTCAGCGAAGAGCTTTTCGCAAAACACCTAGATTAAGAAATTTCACAATAAAGTCGGAAAGGCCCTTATCGGGCCTTTTTTTATGCATACCGATTGGAATGAATTAAGACAAAATTAGCCATATTTGCTCATTCTGGTGCCCAACTTTAGTTGAGGCCCGTCATGTCCGCTCGTATTCTGTTTATATCTATCGCAATTAGCGCCTTGGTTTCTGCCTGCTCGACTACGCAGGAAAATCCTATCTACCAGCAAAACGCTAAATATAAGGTTCACTCGCCCTATTCGACCTCAAGCGAATCTACCGCAGGGCAAGCAACCACGTCTTACGCCTCATACTCAAACAGCACGCCAACGGTATATACGAATAGTTCGACCCCTCAAATCTACCATGCCAGTACTAATCATTTTGGTGAAGTATCCCATACTCAAGTCAATCACAGCTGCCTTGACAAAGAAGGCAATCGGAAACTTATCGGGACAGGAGTTGGCGGCGCCGTTGGTGCGCTAGCCGGTAATGAAATTATAGGGGGCACTAAAGGGGTTATCATCGGGGCGGTTGTTGGCGGAGCAGCTGGTTACGGCGCTGGTGACATATCGGTTAATTGCGATCCAATACCTGTTCAGCCGCAAACACATTCATCGATGCCCGCAAGTTATAGTTACACGTCGCAGCAGAGCGTGCCCGCGACAACATCCTATTCTTCAACAACTTATGCAGCTTCGACCGCTCACACTGGATATCCAACAACAGTTCAAGCGGAAACTGTCACAGCGGCCCCAAGCGCGACTGTTACCAGCGAAAGTTATAATGCACCGACAGATATGGCCTATGGTGATACAATCGGTACGCCAGGCTATCATGCTATGCAGGCCAATGGAGAGCTCGATGAAACGAGAACAGCATCAATTTCTCTACCGGATCCATCACCTATGAATGTCCCGGCAACCCCTATTCCTTCGCCTGAGCCCGCGCCTGTTGCGGCGGCCCGCCCTAACACGGGATACCCTCAATATACATCTCAAGCCTATCCGGCGCCAAGCACACCATCGACGCCGCAATATCAAAGCCTACCGCAGGCCGCACCAGCGCCTGCTCCTGTTCAGCAATTGGCCCAAAGCGATGGCAATATGCATTTAGTGGTCGAAGGCGATACGGTCTATTCACTATCCCGGAAACTTTGCGTAGGTGTTGAAGATATTCGACAGCTCAATAATTTAAACGGCGCCTTTAATATCCGCCTTGATGAATATATAAGATTACCCGCTTCGCGTTGTTAGGGCCATTATCGGCCACCATCATTCAAACTGGAATAACCACAGTTTTGGCTGTATCTTTCGTTTAACATGTGTCATGACAGCGCTGTCATACTTTTAGCTTTACGAGAGACATCCTAATGGAACATCGGTTCACAAAAATTCTCGCAACCATCGGCCCAGCAAGTTCGGCTCCGGACACACTCCGTCTTTTGCATGATGTCGGCGTGAACGCATTTCGCCTCAACTTCTCGCACGGATCTCATAAAGATCACGGAAAAGCCGTCACCCGTATCCGTCAAATCTCGGAAAGCTCTGGTAATCCGATCTGCATTGTCGCAGATATGCAAGGCCCTAAACTTCGCGTCGGCCCTTTTAAAGACGGATCGATTGAACTTCGCTACGGCGAAACGGTCACTTTGAAGTTAGGCGACGAAGAAGGCAATGACACCAAGATCATGGTCCCTCACCCGGAGTTATTCGCCGTTCTTGAAAAAGGCCATGTTCTGAAATTTGACGATGGAAAGCTCATGGTCACAGTTGAGAGTAATTCCGGGAAAGAAATAAAAGCCACCGTCAACGTTCCAGGAAAACTATCAGACCGGAAAGGCCTAAACGTAATTGGCGCTGTTCTCCCAATGTCTGCGATGACAGAAAAAGATCGTGAGGACATGGCTTTTGCTTTGACACAAGACGTCGACTATATCGCCCTCTCGTTCGTGCAAACACCTCAGGATGTGAGAGAGGCCCGCGCTATTATCGGTGACAAAGCCGGTATCATCGTTAAGGTCGAAAAACCATCAGCTGTTGAACAGCTAGATGAAATCCTCGAACTCGCTGATGCTGTTATGGTCGCTCGCGGCGATCTAGGCGTTGAACTACCGCTAGAACGCGTGCCAGTGGTTCAGAGACAAATCATTCGTAAAGCTCGGGCTCAGGGGAAACCGGTCATCGTCGCGACCCATATGCTGGAGTCGATGATTGATAGCCCAACACCAACGCGGGCCGAAGCCTCAGACGTCGCTACAGCCGTTTATCTTGGAACTGATGCTGTTATGCTATCCGCGGAAACAGCGGTCGGGAGGCATCCAGCTACCGCTGTCGCGATCATGGATAGAATTATCCGGGCCGCGGAAACAGACCCCGAATTCTGGGATTATTTTCGCAATCGCCGCCTTCCGCATGACGCCAATTCAGAAGACGCAATCAGCCATTCGGTAAGAGGCATCGCGCAAATGATGTCCTGTAAAGCCGTGTTTGGATACACAGCATCAGGGTCAACTGTGCAACGTATATCAAGAGAACGTCCACCATGTCAGATCGTCGGATTGACGCCGAGTCAAGCGACCGCTAATCGGATGGCATTATCATGGGGAGTGCGTCCACTTAAGACGATGGATCCCGCCAATTTTGACGAAATGCTGCGCCACATTCAACACCTGTCTCGAGATTATATGGGTCTTGAAAAAGGTGACCGGATCATGATTTCAGCAGGAATCCCGTTTGGACGCCCTGGATCAACCGATACACTGAAGGTCGCTACGGTCGATTAATAGACGTCAAAGCACTGACAGATATTGCTGGAGCTTCATCACAGCCATCGGGGCGTTTTGACGAATACGTTTAAGAACAACCATCTTCTGACTATCCGACCTGTCAACGCCCGCAACCATATCAGAGAACCCATCTAGGCGATTGCCAAGCAACCATTTGGATAAGCCTTTGTCTTGTCCCCAATTATATTGATTCATCATAAAGGCGGACGTAAACTTGATATAGTCTGTATCGTGATTAGGGAGCGGCACGACACCGCAAAGCCTGTTCTTTTCGGCCTCGTCCGTATAGGCTGCTTCAACGTGGGCAATCAGTGCAGCACTAAAAACGGGTTGATAAGAGCGGACCATTTGCGGGACAATCTTATTGCCCTGAAAAATAGGAACGATTTCCTCATTGGCAACCGCGCGCGCGGAACAATCAACATGTATAATTGTTTTTGAAGTTGGAATAATCCCTTTGTCCAATATTATTTCGTTCTCCGAGATATGTTTCACCCGGCCCATGCGGATAATATTTTTGACCTTCTGTAATTCCCTAACTTCGGCTCTACTGATAGTCGCACCGTGGAACATTTTAGGCCTTACGCTTTTATCAATCCGCAAGAAATAACCACAAGATTCCAGACGGTCGAACATGTCTTCTATGGACGTAGAATTCACGATTGCCTCAAACTGAGCGGCTTGAGACTCCATGGTTTTATGAAAAAACTCGATACCGGGCTGGGTGTTTTCCCGATCCAGCAGCCACGCATCGCGCGGCATGATCCACCGAATATCATCCGGATCAACCCGGTTCTCAAGCAGCCATAATACGGCATCGATACCCGTTTTACCGGCACCAATGACCACATAGCCTTCAGGCGCTTTTTCAATTTTAGTCAGATCATTGAGCGGGATAAAATTTACACGCTTATCTACCTTAAAATTAGGAACGTGAGTTGCGGGCACTGAAGTTTTGAGCCATGTGGCATCAACTTCTTTTTGGCTCTCTATGGAATAGGTTTTGCCTGACAACATGCATTCAAACCCGCCATCGCCTTTGTAGTCACACATGGGGAAATATTGTACCCGGCCAGTTGGTAGAAATGTTTGTTTCATCACGTCGTCATAATAGGCAGAGACCGCCTGCCCGCTGGCCAGATCCGACAGACCCTTGTTCAGCCCAACTTGATCTTTTTTGCCCGTAGACAGCTCTGCAGAACTTACGCCGTAATATTGCGATGGTTGATGTAAAGTCACATAAGGATAAGCGACATTCCAATGTCCGCCAGGTTTCGGATAGCGATCCACCAGGATAATATTAGCATCTGTTTCGTGTAAAAGCGTATCGGCAAAGGCCATCCCAACTGCGCCAGAGCCCACAATCAGATAATCTGTCTTAAGAGAAATGGTCATGGTAGGTTCCATGGCACATAGTCGGTAATGGCGAAACGCTTTTATTTCAAATAGCGTCCGTGCGGTTTTGCATTTTTCCTAAAATAGCTCTGGATCAACCTTGCTTTCAACGACTTTTTTAATGGTCAAACCTTGTACAATAATCGAGAACACGACAACACCATAAGTGGCTGCCAATATAATCGGGTAATAATCATTTGAGATAAAAGAGCCGTCGGCTTGTTTTAGTTGGCTCGGCAATGACAGGGCTAAAGCCACTGATATACCGCCGCGTACACCGCCCCAGGTCAGCACTGGGATAGCACCTTTAGTGAACCGTTTAAACATACCAAGGAAGCGCATAGGAATGGAAACAGCCGTAAAGCGCGCGAACAAAACCAGCGGGATTGAGAGCAAAGCGATGGCCACAAAATAGCGGGTTACAGACCCCTCGGCCCCAAATAGAACTAATAGTTCGAGACCGATAAGCAGAAACAAAACAGAGTTTAAAATTTCGTCGATCATTTCCCAAAACCCAAATAGATAAGTTTTCGTTCGCTCGCTCATGGCAAATTCTGCGCCCTTGTTCCCTATCATCAGCCCTGCAACAACAACGGCCAATGGTCCTGACAAATGGTGACCCAATATCTCGATACGTGATGCAAGCGCGTAAGTACCGGCTACGGCGCCTAATGTTATCAAAATTTCGATAGCGTGATCGTCAAGTTTTGCCATGGCGCGATAGGTAATCCAACCTGCAATCAGGCCTAAAATTGCGCCGCCTACAGCTTCGACCAGGAATAGCTCCAAAACTCCCAATACCCCCTCTGGTCCGTGTCCGCCCGAATAGCCCAAAGAAGCCACAGCCAGCGCCGCAATTATCGAAAAAACAACAACACCGACACCGTCATTGAACAGGCTTTCGCCCGCAATTTTGGCCTCGAGCGCATGTGGCATGTTGACGGTTTTCAGAATCGACAGAACGGCAACTGGATCGGTTGGACTGATAAGCGCGCCGAAGACCAATGCCCAGATATAAGGCATTTCCACGCCAAACATCTTACAAATAAAGAAAAATCCCGTTCCGACAATAAATGTTGAGAGAATAACACCAAAGGTCGCCATAAGGCCGATCGCCCATTTTTCAGACTTCAAAAAACTCATATCCACATGCAAAGCACCCGCAAATAGCAAGAAGCCCAACATGCCCTTCATTAAGGCTTCGTTGAAATCAATCTGTCCGATCGCCCCTTTGAGCATTTCGGTCATTCCGAGGGACGGAATAAAAATCTCAAGAGCGAGTAACACCATTGACGCAATAAGAGCGATAACCAAAAGTCCGATGGTATGGGGTAGTTTGAAAAAGACCTTATTTAACCACGAAAATATTGCCGACAAAACTAACAACAGGGCTACGATTTCAAAAATGGATAGCATAAGATTCCCCTCTTTCCCCCACCACATAAATGTCTCAACGTCTTGCGGCAATGCCTAATTCGTACGGGGTATCAAGAATATTTATCGTCTGATTTTTCACCTTGTACTTAATCTCTGCCATCTGTTAAGATATTGTGGGGAATTGAGAGAGAAACATTTTCATGTTCACACATGATGACATATTAATGCCGCTCGCATTGACGGTAATGATCGACAATAAGATCAAAGACCCTGAACTTCGTGAGTTCAGGATGCAGGGTAATGCTCTATTCGCTTTGTTTGGACTAGAATCCAAAACGGAAGATGAGCTGATCGAATGGTTTAACGCTCAAGAAGCCAAGCTACAAGACACGCTCCAAGGGCGCCGCAAGAACACGATCATACTAAGGACATTGACACGATTTAGTGACGATGCCCATGTCGAAGCCATGTATGATGCAATGGTTACGATATCAGTAGCTGACAAAGAATACCGACGAGAAGAGTCCGAACTAATCAGGTCGGCCGCGTCGATTTGGGGATTTCAGCGCCCACCGCTCAAGATAATTGGCTAAATCAGGCTAATGATAGCAGACCTTTTTTTCGGTCATGTTTGATTAATCCCCGCGCTTCCATGTCGAGTTTTACGGTTACGGCGTACCAGGAAATGGATCCTTCCATTTGACCTTTCAAATGCTCCGCCACAGCTTCAAACATTTTCATCGGCTTCATAGAAGGCGTTTCGGTTAGAACGTGTTGTATTCCGCCCCGAACCAAATCATATTTGTCTCGACTAATATTCACGCCTTTTTTGGAGGCATCAGGATGTAAAGTTAAAATCTTTTCCATAATCTAAAACCTAATCGATGCAAAGCGTGCCTTCAATCGTGCCATTTGCAATAAGTGTCGTACAGCCGAAACGGTTATCTGTGGCTTCACAGACGCCAGTTGCTTCTGTCCCCGGTACAAGGTCTGACATTTCATTTTCCATCACGCAGCGTCCAACACAATCGGCTTTATCGCTGCAAGCCTTGCCCGCATCAGGAAGATTCTGGACACAAGTTTCATTCCCAAGGCGACCGACTCGCATCACTTCGCCGCCCGCGTTTTTGCATTGCTGAATTTCATCGGCTGATGCCTTTGAAGATGCGAATGTTATCGGCGAATAGGTATTTGCTTCGTCCACACTGGTTGTTGGCGTCATGCACGCCCCCTGTGCAAACATCCCGAATATCATCAAATATCTGAGCATTATCCCCTCCAGAACTGATGCAAATCAGCTCTTCTCGTATTTGACGACCTTGTTCTCAATTCGTCCAAATATAGAATTGCCGTCGGTATCTTTCATCTCGATTGCGACCGTGTCTCCAAACCGCATGAAAGGTGTTTTAAATTCACCGTCTTGAATTTTTTCGATCATTCTGATTTCGGCGATACAGCTATAACCGACACCGCCGTCCTCAATTTTTTTACCCTCGCGGCCTTCAAACTTGTTTGAGACGGTTCCAGAACCAACAATCGTGCCGGCGCACAGATTGCGGGTTTTCGCAGCATGAGCGACGAGCTCTGCCATATCAAAAGTCATATCAGTTTTGACATTGGCTTTACCAAACGGCTTTCCATTATACTCAACCAATAAAGGGAGGTCGATTGTGTTGTCTTTCCACTTTTGACCCAGTTCATCAGGCGTTACGGCGACAGGTGAAAATGCGGACGACGCTTTGCCGTGCAAAAAGCCAAAACCTTTGCGAAGTTCATTCGGTATCAATCCCCGTAGCGACACATCGTTGACCAGCATAATAAGCTTTATGTGCTTTTCGGCATCTTTGGCGGAAACAGCCATAGGAACATCATCCGTTATAACGGTTAGCTCAGCTTCCATATCAATCCCATAGTCTTCACTCTCTGCCACGATATCATCGCGCGGCCCTATGAAAGTGTCGCCAGCACCCTGATACATGAGTGGATCTGAATAGAAGCTTTCTGGCACTTCGGCGCCGCGCGCTTTACGCACAAGCTCCACGTGATTGAGATAAGCCGAACCATCAACCCATTGATAGGCACGCGGTAATGGTGAGGCGCAAGCTTCGGCTCTGAAATCAAACAAATCGCCCTTTCCCGCATTCACATCAGCATAAAGCTGCTCAAGCTTTGGGGCGACTTCATCCCAATTATCCAGGGCCTCTTGTAGAGTTCCAGCAATCGTACCCGCGCTTGCGGCTTTGGTCAGGTCCCGAGACACTACGATTAAATGACCATCCCGTTCAAACTTTAAAGATGCGAGTTTCATTATGATTCTTCCTTGATTTTTTCGTGAAGCCAGGCGGCATGACGCGGAGCTTTTTTGGTTTCAGACCATTCAGCCAGCATAGCTGGGGCAACCTCATGGAGCTGTGCCATTTGTTCGGGCGTGCCAATATCGGCCGCAAGTTCCAGGCGATGTCCGTTGGGATCGAAAAAATAAATTGATTTAAAAATACCGTGATGCGTCGGTCCCAAAACCTCGATATCATTTTTCTCAAGATAAGCTTTGATTTCGAGCAGTTTCTCCAAGCTTTCGACCCGCATGGCGATATGCTGAACCCAAACTGGGGTATTTTCATCTCGGCCCATTTCTGGCTGCTCTGGCAATTCGAAAAACGCTAATACATTGTCATTTCCCGCGTCGAGAAAGATATGCATATAGGGATCATAAGCGCCGGTCGACGGCACATGGTCCTCGGCAATAGCAAGCTGAAAATCCATGCCCAGAATACCGTTATAAAAATCGACTGTTTCCTTGGCATCTTTGCAGCGATACGCCACGTGATGAAATCCTTGTATATCGGGTTTGCCCATGGCTGTCTCTCTTACCTTCAGCTACTGTCTGGCAACTTCGAGAACGCCCCGATTTATCTGGTCGCGTTCGATTGATTTAAACAAGGCTTTAAAATTGCCCTCACCAAAGCCTTCTTTGTAATCGCCCTTACGCTGAATAAACTCAAAGAATACGGGCCCGATCTTAGGTTCCGCAAAAATTTGCAATAGCAACCTTGGCTCATCATGTTCCGTTGTTCCATCGAGTAGAATTCCGCGCGACTTAAGCCCCGCTTCGTCCTCGCCGTGCCCAGGCAAGCGTTCGGACAACATTTCATAATACGTATCTGGCGGAGCAGTCATGAGCTCAACCCCGCCGGCGCGCAATTTGTCCACACAATCATATAAATCATCGCAGGCCAAGGCGATATGCTGAATGCCCTCACCACGGTGTTCCAACAAATATTCCTGTATCTGTCCCTTACCGTTTTCGCCCTCTTCGTTCAGCGGAATTCTGATTTTTCCATCCGGAGCCGTCAGAGCGCGGCTGGTTAGTCCAGTATATTCCCCCTTAATGTCGAAATACCGAATTTCGCGAAAATTGAACAAGCGCTCATAATATTCGGCCCAATAATCCATTCGGCCTTGATATACGTTATGTGTCAAATGATCGACAATGTTAAAACCATAGCCTACCGGATTCTGATCAACGCCTTCGATCTCTATAAAATCTATATCATATATATTGAGATCATCTCCGTAGCGATCAATCAGGTAAATCACAGCACCCCCAATTCCGCGAATAGCCGGAATTGAAAGCTCCATCGGGCCTGGATGGTTTCTAACCGGCTCAGCCCCACGCTTGATCAATTCTGCATAAGCCTTGCCAGCATCTTTTACCCGAAATCCCATACCGCAAGCGGATGGACCATGCTCACGACAGAAATATCCCGCCGGGGACTTCTCCTCATAATTTGTAATCAGGTTGATTCCGCCCTGTTTCCAAAGATCAACATCTTTCGACCGATGCGTTGCGACTTTTGCGAATCCCATGGTTGTAAATATTCTCTCAAGATGACCGCGCTCAGGCGCAGAAAATTCAATGAATTCGAACCCATCAAGGCCAATCGGATTCTCAAAAATATCGGCCATAGAAATACTCCACCTCGTTGGTTGTGATAACAACTAGGATATATTGGTTGTCATTACAACCTTTTTCTGTCATGAAGTTTTTTATGACTATCTCGGAACCCATAAAGCTTGATGACTATTGGCCCTACCAAGTCGTGGTATTGGCTGATCTGATTGCTAAGCACACAACCTCAGTTCTTAAAAAACACGGCAACATAAACCTTTCACAATGGCGCGTACTCGCGGCCGTAGCCGACAAAGAGGGGCGAACGTCTGCCGAGGTCGTGACGGTAACACCTATGGACAAAGGAATTGTCAGCCGAGCTACGGCGACATTGGTTGATAACGGTATTCTAGAGAAAGTCACCGACACAGAAGACCGCCGCCGCGCAAGATTATACCTTACGTCTACTGGCCGCGATATTTATGCACGAATAGCGCTGGAGCTCTCTGATCGAAACTCGCTTCATTCAAATCCTTCGGAGTTCAACAAAGAACTGACGAGGCTTATAGATCGACTTCGAAGCCAGACTTAAAAATCTCGTTCCGTGACTAAAGTCACATGCGGTGTATTGATTTTTAGATAGTTCCAAGTACAATTTATTGATGAAATGAATAATCAAACGAGGGCACAATGTTAGTATCTGAATTTTTCGAGGTATATAATCATTACCTGGCTACAGGAGATACAACACAAATCATGACGGTTTGTGATGAACTTGAGATTTTCACTTCCCAGGTAATGGGCGTCAACAAAACCTATTTTGGCGAAGAAGCACCAGAAAAATTTCGAGCATCTTTGAACGACAATAAAAGCGGCAAAACATTATCGATCAATAAAATTGAACACGCCTATGTAAATGACAACCATGCTGTCTATCATTTAGAAACATCAAAGGGCCGAAAAAAGACAACAAATTCCCTGACATTAATTATGAGAGATGGAAAACTGGTTTGTTTCATGGATCGAGCCATCTAATCCAGTAGCTAACTTCGCCGTCAATCGGCGATCTCTACTCTTGAAAAAAGTCTAGACTTTTCCAGCAATTCCCCTAAAGCGCACGCGTCTTCCCGCTTTTTTGGAATATACAATGACCGACTCGATCGAATTTCTGCGCAATGTGGCAATAGTCGCCCACGTTGACCACGGCAAAACAACACTTGTGGATCAACTTTTACGCCAATCGGGCACCCTTGAAGAACGAGGTGAACAAGCCGAGCGCGTTATGGATAGCGGCGATATTGAAAAAGAGCGCGGGATTACAATTTTGGCCAAGAACACCGCCATTCGATGGACGGACACCAATGCGCAGGAGTGGCGAATAAATATTGTCGATACACCAGGACACGCCGACTTTGGTGGAGAGGTTGAACGTGTTTTATCGATGGTGGATTCGGTTGTCCTGTTGGTAGACGCCGTTGAGGGACCGATGCCCCAAACAACATTCGTAACGAAGAAAGCTCTGGCCCAGGGCCTTAAACCCATCGTTGTTGTCAACAAAGTCGACCGTCAAGGTGCTCGGCCCGATTGGGTAGTAGATCAGACGTTTGATCTATTTGACCGATGCGACGCAACTGATGAACAATTGGATTTCCCGGTCGTCTATGCGTCGGGTCTTAATGGCTGGGCCAGTCTTGATGTCGAAGCGAGTGATGGCGACATGACGCCCTTATTTCAAACGATCACCGAACATGTCCCTGTTCCAAATGTCGATCCAGACGCACCGCTACAGTTACAAGTTTCTGCCCTCGACTATAATTCTTATCAGGGAGTTATTGGAATTGGCCGGGTCGTCCGCGGATCACTCGGTAAGAACACCCAGGTTATAATCGCTTCTCCGGATGGGAAAGAAAGGAAAGGCAAAGTTCTGCAATGCTATGGATTTATGGGACTTGACCGGGTCGAAATGGAAAGTGTTTCTGCCGGGGACATCATCGCCTTTACAGGCATTGAGGGCCTGGGTATTTCCGATACAATTTGCGATCCTGATCATGTTGAACGACTTCCAACTCTAACCGTTGACGAACCCACTTTGTCAATGACATTCCAAGTTAATGACAGCCCTTTTGCAGGACGAGAGGGAAAATTCGTAACTTCGCGAAATATTAAAGACCGTCTCGATAAAGAGCTCATCCACAATGTCGCGCTAAAGGTCGAACAACTCGATGATGCTGATAAATTTCGAGTATCAGGTCGTGGGGAACTACATCTTTCGATTTTAATCGAAAATATGCGACGCGAAGGATTTGAACTGGCCATTTCGCGCCCGCAAGTCGTCAATAAAGAGATCAATGGCGAAATTTGCGAACCTTGGGAGAACTTAACCGTCGACGTCGAAGAAGAGCATCAAGGTTCGATTATGGAAAAGCTCGGCGAGCGCAAAGGTCAACTTAAAGATATGGTGCCGGATGGAAATGGGCGGGTAAGGATCGACTATGACATTCCGACCCGAGGCATGATTGGATTTCGATCTGAATTCCTAACCCTCACGTCTGGCACCGGGTTGATGTATCATATTTTTGACCGCTATGCCCCTAGAACAAAAGCCGGTATTGGACGCAGGCAAAAAGGCGTTCTGGTCTCCAAAGACAACGGAAAAGCTCTGGCATTCGCGCTTTGGAACTTGCAGGAACGCGGTCAATTATTCATAGGGCACGCGACTGAAGTCTATGAGGGCATGATTATCGGCATTAATTCGCGCGAGAATGACCTGGTGGTTAACCCGTTGAAGGGCAAAAAACTCACTAATATTCGAGCCGCAGGATCCGACGAAGCCGTTGTTCTTACAACGCCTATTCAAGTCACGCTCGAATACGCTCTCGAATTCATCAATGATGACGAACTGGTAGAAGTAACTCCTGAATCCATACGCATCCGAAAACGCTATCTTCTTGAACATGAGCGTAAGAAAGAGCAGCGTCGATTAGAAGCTTTGGAGAGTTAGAGAGCTGTTTCCATTTTAGGATTGCTCTTGCCTTTTATCTGAAAATCGCCATTTTGCGCGTGTCCAATAGGAGCACTCCATGCGTACTGATACGGCCCCGACCCCAACTCTTTTAGAAGATTACAAACCCCCAAATTTCGAAATCGAAAGTGTCTTTCTTGACTTTAATTTAACACCCAATGCGACCCGCGTAAAATCCCGAATTGTGTTGTCACGGACGGCGCCTGGACCGCTTGAACTTGACGGCGAAGATTTATCGCTGAAATCTGTTAAAGTTGACGGCAAACTCTTGAAACGCACGGGCTACCGCCTAACGCAAACGCAACTCATCCTGTCGGACTTACCAGATCATTGTATATTGGAAATAGAAACGGTTTGTAATCCCGCGGCTAATTCAACTTTGATGGGGCTTTATGTGTCAGGCGGACGTTTTTGCACACAGTGCGAAGCCGAAGGTTTCCGGCGCATAACCTATTATATTGACCGTCCGGACGCTATGTCAGTTTTTAAGGTCCGTATTGAAGCTTCTAAAACAGTTTATCCTTATCTATTGGCGAACGGAAATTGTGTCGAGAGCGGGGATCTTGACAGTGGACGCCATTATTCCATTTGGGAAGACCCTTTTAAAAAACCAGCTTATTTGTTTGCTCTCGTGGCTGGAGAATTTGATCTCCTTGAGGACAGCTTCACAACGATGTCCGGTCGAGAAATTCCCCTTACCATCTATGTCGACCCGGGTGATGCAGATCGCGCACTTTACGCCATGGATAGCCTTAAACGATCGATGAAATGGGACGAAGATGTGTTTGGGCGTGAATATGATCTTGATCGTTTTATGATTGTCGCGGTGCGTGACTTTAACTTTGGTGCCATGGAAAATAAGGGGCTAAATATATTTAATTCTTCTCTTTTGCTGGCTGACGCAGCGACCGCAACGGATATGAATTTTGAACGGATTGAAAGCGTGGTCGCGCATGAATATTTTCACAATTGGACGGGAAATCGCATCACCTGTCGCGACTGGTTTCAACTATGCCTTAAAGAAGGCTTTACAGTCTTTCGGGATCAGGAATTTTCTGCGGATATGCGCGGTGCAACGGTACAACGGATTAAAGACGTTCGGGCACTAAGGTCTCGGCAGTTCCCCGAAGACCAGGGCCCCCTAGCACACTCTGTCCGACCGGATTCATACATGAAAATCGACAATTTTTATACGTCGACCATTTATGAAAAAGGGGCTGAGCTTATCCGAATGCTCAAGATAATTTTGGGTGCGGAATTATTTCGTAAGGGATGTGATTACTATTTCGAGTCTCTTGATGGCACCGCAGCGACTGTCGAGCAGTTTATCAGTTGTTTTGAGCATGTATCAGGACAGAATTTATCGCAATTTATGCGATGGTATGTGCAGGCAGGCACCCCAATCATAACTGTGAAACGAACCAATGATGGGATTAAAATTCAACAAACGAACAATCCAACCCCCGGTCAGCCGATAAAAGACAATCGAGTCATACCGGTTCTTTGGTCAAATGTCAGTTCAGACGGCGCCAATGATAGCGAAAATCTATCGATTTTAGACACATCCACAATGACCTTGCCCAATGAAAATGGGACACCGTCATTGTTTAGAAATTTTTCCGCACCGGTTATCATAGAGACAGACTTTGAAACTGACGATTATCTGCGCCTCATGGCGTATGACCAAAATGGGTTTAATCGTTGGGAAGCGGGACAAACGATAGCTCGCGGCCTTGTTTCAAGCATGACGAAGTCCATTCAATCCGGGAATATTGGGGCGCCAAACAAGGCCCTAAAGTCTTATCTCAATGCGTTAACCCAAACACTTTCAGATGAAAATTTTGAGCCCGCTTATAAAGCTCTGGTTCTGACACCGCCAGGCGACCGGGAAATTCTTCAAGGGCTGAACGATGTTGATCCAATTGCTGTTAACCTCGCCGGAAAATGGTTACGCAGAGCGATTGGTGATCACTTACGCGATGACTTGATTGATACTTATCACAGGATGACGGATGATGGCGAGTTTTCTCCTTCGGCAGTGGCCGCAGGACAGAGATCATTACGTAATCGGGCCTTAAGTCTTCTGGCTGCTCGCCAAGATCCTCAGGCCGCGCCCCTCGCAATCGCTCAATTAAACGCTGCGTCCAATATGACCAATGAACTTTCAGCGCTGATAACTTTGACCCATTTAGGCGGGAGACGGATCGATCAATCTTTGTCTGACTTTTATGACAAATGGCAGAACAACCCTCTAGTCATAGATAAATGGTTTGCCGTCGGCGCATCCAGGCCCGGTAAAAATGCGCTTAATCATGTTATTGAATTAACCGGACACCCCGCTTTTAATAGCTCTAATCCCAACCGGGTTCGGGCTTTAATCGGCACTTTTGCAATGAATAATCCCGCAGGTTTCTATCGACCAGATGGCGCAGGATATGAATTTTTCGCGGATCAGGTCATTGATATGGACAATCGAAACCCACAGGTAGCCGCAAGGCTAGTTGGGGCATTCGATATTTGGCCCCGATTAGACGATGAGCGCCAAAATTTAATCCGAGACCAGTTGTCACGGATTATTTCCCAAAAACCGTCCAAAAATGTCATGGAGATTGCCAGCAAAATATTGGGGTAAACAACCGCTTTCGTAAGGACTTTGTTTAGGCCTGTTCCTTTATAAAGGCATATGGTTGACCCTAGAACATTTCATGGTTTTCGCGAACATGTCTCTGAGCACATGTATAGCGTTATGAAACAACCCATCATCAATCTAAAAGATGGGGAAATATCGCATTATGAATGGCTAGTAAGATTTGAACATGAAGCAGGCGTTCAAGGCGTTATACGTCCGGCAGAACTGTCTGGAGCCATCAAGGATCTTGACCTTTCAATGCTGGCAAGAGCGGTGCTGACACTCAATAAGTTTCCAGATGGTCACGGCATGGCTGTCAATCTCTCCGGTGCCTCAATAGATTTACCTGGGTTTGAACATGCGCTGATGGCCTGTCTTTCTGCTCTTGAAGGCCCTCCTAGCAAACTGATGATCGAACTCACCGAGACATGGAATCTGGACAATTTGCACAAGGCCAAAGATATTTTGTCCAAGCTTCAAGATCGTGGTCACAAGATTTGCCTTGATGATGTCGGGGCCGGTGCAGCCTCAATCCGATACTTACGGGCATTGCCTGCAGATTATCTTAAAATAGATGGAGAGTTTGTTGTCTCAGCTATGACCGACAAACGCGAGGAGGCAATTCTAGACGCGCTTTTTACTCTTCGCGATTCACTAGGATTCAAATTCATCGGAGAAGGCGTTGAAACGGATCAAATCCTGGATTTTGTGCGCAAAAAGGGATTTGACGCGGCTCAGGGATACGCGATTGGTAAACCTGCACCCGAGACAAGACTAGACGGCTAGCAATTTACTGGAATTTTTTCGAAGATGAGCGAAACTATCACAGATTTGATTTTGATTCGAAAAGGGTCCGGGTGAATAATCCGCATGCATATCGACGCCCGCCGGCCGGGCCGCACGGCCAAGCCGCGCCCCCGCCTATGCCTGCCGGACAACAAGGCCATCATGCCTATTCCGCAGGCCGACCGATTGGACGTTCAGTACCCAATAGAACAACCATAACTCAAAGTGATTATCAACCTAACAGAGTAGAAGTTGAAGACCGACGCCGGAAATCAACAAGCGAACGTCTTGGACTTTCAGACGATATTGATGACTCTTCGCTTAGAAACATACTTCTAGCGATCCTTACATTTTTACTGTTTTTCATTTTAACCAGTTTTTTGATTGTCAATGACCAGCGTGCACAAGCATCTGAGTCCGGTCGAAGTGAGTTAAATGCGAATTTACATATTGACGCCAACACCGCTGAAACCGCTTTGAACAATCAATTGCAATGGATTGATAACGCAATGGTAGGGGGATCTAATGCCAACCAAATCGTCAATCTGATCTCAAGAGGAAAAGACGTAGCTGGTGTGGCTATTACAAACAAACAGAATAAGCTAATTGCGGGCACGCCAAATGCAGATGTTCTCTCTGGCGTGAACTTTTCTGGTCTACCGCAGTCTGGCGTCCTCATTTCATCTTTGGTCGGAAATAATGGTCAAATTAATCCGCTGATAATTCGTTCCTTAAACGATGCGATACTCATTGTTGCTTTGTCGCCCGGCGCGATAATTGGGCCAAATTCACACAATCTTGCGCTCATAGAGAATAGCGGGCGGGCCATAGACGGCCCAGTTGCGCTGGGACAGTCCGATTCTGCACGGTTTTATGATATGCCGGCCGATCAGTTGAAATCCATGATCCGCAATAGCGATAAAGGTGGAATTTCTCACAAAGTTAACGGATCTAAAGTGTGGCTCGGCCATCAAAATATCCCAAACTCCTCTCTGTCGGTCATCAGAACACGAAGCTTCGACAGTGGTTCAAAGTGGAAACAAACGTTGATGTTTTTGTCTCTCTTGTTTCTTGGTACACTCGCGATGGTGGCATCATTGTTCAAGAATATGCGTCGGCAAGTCAAGAAAATCGAAAATACATCGACTCAGAGCGAAGTATCTCAACAACGTTATCGAGCCGCGTTAGATGGATCGCGCGGCGGCGTATGGGAAGTCAATCTCTCTGATAATGAAGCTTATATAAGTCAGTCTCTTTCTTCACTACTAGGCCTCCCACAACAGGAGCACACCCTACCTTTTCCGCAGTTCTTGGCATTATTCCATGACGCAGATCGTGAAAAACTTCTTTACCATATTCGCCGAGCGCACATGTCCGGAGATTTTGATGTAGAAGTTAATGTTGCAAGATTACCGCTCACAATTTCTTGCCGCGGTCGCCCATCTACGCGGGGTGCAGAACACACACGCGTTATCATCGGAATGGCGCTGGATGTAACCGAGCAACGCGGAGCGCAAATTCGCCTTCAATCCGCTGAAGCCAGACTACACGACGCTTTGCGTGCGATGAATGACTCCTTCGTAATTTGGGATCAGCGGGATCAGATAACCCTTTGGAACGCAAAGTTTGAAGACTTTTTTAGCTTTCAGCCAGGCAATCTTACTCCAGGCTTGGATCATGCGACCGTTGAATATCACGCTAGTAATGCAATCGCTGATAAGATCGGTGATAATACTGAACAGGGTTATGAAATTTTGCTCAAAGATGGTCGATGGATTAGGTATCTCGAGACACCAACGGCCGACGGTGGACGCGTATCAATTGGAACGGAGATTACGGCAATCCGCACACGCGAGCATCAGCTGCGTGAGAACGAACAGGCTCTGCAGAAAACGGTCAATGTCCTTCGTAAATCACAGAGCCGCATCGTAGAACTGGCTGAAAATTATGAGCAAGAAAAAATTCGGGCCGAAGAAGCCAATCAATCCAAAAGTGAATTCTTAGCCAATATGAGTCATGAGCTTAGAACACCATTAAATGCGATCAATGGCTTCTCTGATATCATGCAAAAAGAGATGTTCGGCCCCCTAGGGGATCCTCGTTACAAGGAGTATGTCAGCGATATTTTGTTTTCCGGGCAACACCTCCTTTCTTTGATCAATGACATCTTGGACATGTCCAAAATTGAAGCTGGTAAGATGACACTTCATGTCGAAAGCCTTGATATTAATGATTTGATCCAACAGGTTATTCGGATTGTTCGCGGACGGGCAGAAGATAATGGTCAAAAACTCGTTTATGATGCTGTGAACACTCGTGAGATCGAGGCAGACCCGAGAGCAGTTAAACAAGTTCTTCTTAATCTAATCACAAACGCGATTAAGTTTACGCCTGAGGGCGGCATCGTTAGTGTTGATGTTAGCGTAAAATCGGCAGGTGTAATCGTCCAGGTTTCAGATACGGGAATTGGAATATCACCCGAAGATCTCGCCCGACTAGCTCAACCATTTGAACAAGTCGAAAATAAAGAAACACGACAGGTCGAAGGTACTGGATTGGGCCTCGCCTTGTCCAAATCTCTCGTTGAACTTCACGGCGGCAACTTCCGCATGGAGTCGACTGTGGGAGAAGGCACGTCCGTCATATTCACGCTACCCAATAAGCCGATCAAACAAGTTGAAGAAGAGCCCGATTCGGAAGTTGCTGATGAGATTTCTCGCTTGGCACAAGATATTGCCGATGTCCTGAAAGATGGCAGCGTAGAACCGCCCCAATCAGAACCGGCCTATGTCGTACAAAGCGATGTAAATCCGCAGGCAACGATGCAAACGCCGTCTAATCCAAATCCGTACGCGGCTTAAAAGATATATCGATCAACGATCTCGCTGACGAATTGGCAATTCTCCGATATTTTATCTAATAAATCCGTCTCGGATTCGTACCCTAAATACTCTGCAATCGTGGAAAGCGTGGCAGGCTCATCATTGCCGAATTGAACATTCGCCAATTGTAAAAATCCAAGAAAGAACTCGTAGATATCACGCAGTGCCCGGCTCTCCTCCGGCGAAAATTCCGAAGTTGATTGAGCCAATATTTCGCCGATTGAGAATGTCTTTGCTCGGTCCATTCCTGCGTTTAGCAAGAACGACTTTTGCGCCAAAAATTCGATATCACGAATACCCCCGACTATATTCTTCAAGTCAAACTCATGTTGAGCGGGCTTCTCTTTTCGAAGTCGCAATAACATTGAAGTGATATCGGCGGAAATATCGAGATCGTCTCGATATGTTGACAAGGCATTGCGCCTATCGTCTTCAAATTCCCGTCTAGAATCTTCTGGAATGGAAGCTAGTATTCGGGACCGCGTCAACGCCATGAACTCCCAAGTCCAGGCTTTTTCTTGATAGTACCGCAAAAAAGATTCTGTTGTTACGGCGACTGGTCCAGATCGTCCCGATGGGCGCAACGCCATATCAACCTCGAATAAACTACCCTCTTCCGTCGTCGCGGATAATGCACTGATTAATCGCTGGGTAATTCGAGCATAGATTTGCTGCGCATTCGTTTCACTCTCATCAGGCTTATAAAGAACCATGATATCAACATCGGACGTGGCATTAAGATCGTGTGTGGCAAGCTTTCCCATGCCTAAAACTGCGATACTGCCCTTTATTGATCCCGTTCTACGCTCCACATCTCGAACCGCAAATGGCAGTAAGTTTCGAATGGAGCTGACCGCCAGCGCCGAGAAAAGCCGGCTGGCAGTCTTTGGCGAAATCCGTTCGCTCAAAAGCGCAGCACTAATCCTAAAGCGCTCCTCTCTGACCCATCTCCGTGCGGCATTCATCGCACCCTCAAGATCATCAGCTTTACCGATTTCAACGGCCCCTAACAGAATCTGATTCTCCGAAATATCTAGAAAGTCGGGGACAGACAAAGCATCTAATATTGCCGGTTTTGCCGCAACTGCTTCGGTAATGAATGGGGATTTCGCCAATAGAGATATAACGAGTTCCAAATGGTCTGGTCTTTGGGCAAACATAGACAAAACGGATATTCCACTATTGAGACTTCCCATAAACAAGCCAAATGCCGAAAAGGCCGCGTCCGGGTCGACTTGCCGTCCGCAAATCTCAATAATATTTGGAGCAATCGCCGTGAGAAGTTCTCGTGATCGCTCTGCGCGAGTAGCCTTAATACGGCCTCCTAGCCAGGCCGCCATATCCTGCCAAATCTGTTCAGAGCTCCGGAAACCCAATTCATTCAAAACCGCCAAAGTCGCCGGATCGGGCTCTACGCCAGTAAACACCAAATTCCCATGCTCAGATGATAGAGATGACGCATCAGGAAAAAGATCAGTATAGATCTTATGAACATCCGTTATAACGGCTTGAACTGTTTGCTCCATGTCTTCTATAGCCTTGAACCCAGCAAGTCTCGCGAAGGATTGTCTTTTTTCTGTATCGACAGGCACCAGATGAGTTTGCTCATCATCCATCATTTGACTGACATGTTCCAAATCACGAAGCGTGGCATAGTGTTCGGATAAACGATCAGTTTCAGATGGTTTTGTAAAACCAGCAGTCGACAAAGCCTTAAGCGCATCCACAGTTCTCATTGACCTTAGCTCTTTATGACGGCCCCCGAGAATAAGTTGTTGAACCTGAGCATAAAACTCGATTTCTCTTATCCCTCCTGTACCGAGCTTTAAATGATGGCCGGCAATATCTATTTCGCCCTGCCCTATTTTGGCATGGATTTGTCTTTTGATCGCGAGAATGTCTTCGATGGCAGCATAATCGAGATTTCGGCGCCAAATAAACGGAGTCAGAACGTTAGATTTAAATTCTTCACCAATTGGCAAATCACCAGCACATACACGTGCCTTTATCATGGCGGCCCGTTCCCAGTTTTGCCCTAACGTTTCATAATATCGCTCCGCCGTTCGGGTTGAAACAGCAATCGCATTTGACCGTGGGTCCGGCCTTAATCGTAAGTCGGTTCTGAAAATATAACCATCTTCAGTGACTCCCTCGAGACCTCTCACTAGCATTTGGATAAGCTTAATGAGAGTTCGTTCCGCCCGCGCAGGATTGGGTACTACTATGGCGTCGGGATCGTAAAAAACATTGAAATCAATATCGCTGGAATAATTGAGCTCACGAGCGCCATATTTCCCAACAGCAAGAACAAAAAGACCTGGAACTGGATTATTATCAGTCCCTTCAATCCCCAGACTGCGAGCGGCCGAAGAGAGAATCCGGTGGACACATAGATCGGCAAGTTGTGTCAAAGCTTCAGTGACATTGACCCAATCCCAAACTTTCGCGATATCAGCAATGGCGACAACCAAATGTAGCTTTCGCTTCAACACACGCAGAAAAGACATTTCGTGATCAAATTCCCCGATCTTGGCCGGGACGGCCTGCATAAGGCCATTAAGTATCGTATCAACATTACTGCGGCGCAAAATCGGTTCCAAATCAGGGAACAACTCAAAGCTTTCTCGTAGATAGGGCGCGTTTAGTTTGGCGCACTCTATAGCTGCGCTTAACTTGCTCATTGAACGGTTTTCGTTTTTTGCCGCCCAGCCGGCCTGAGATGACGACGCCGGGGAAATACAATTTGAACGGATAGCCCCGGCCCGAGTTCAGACTCCATACCATCTTTGAGCTCAAATTCTGCTTCATGGAGCGTCGCAATTGCGTCTACCATCGCCAGCCCTAGACCACTTCCGGGCGCAGTTCTGCTCTTGTCTAATCTTACAAATCGTTCCTTGACCCGTTCCCGATCAGGTGCCGGAATTCCAGGTCCATCATCTGTCACGGATATCACGACACGGTTCGCACTATTTCTTTCGAGTTGAAGCTTAACCTTTCCGCCTTCCGGCGTATATTTGATAGCATTCTCCAGCAAATTCGAAACCGCTTGCGAAAGCAAACCGCGATCAGCCAGGATGACGAGTCCGCTTGGAATATCTGCAGAAAACTCCAACTTGGCATCTTCGCAGGCCGGCTCATAAAATTCAGCCATGTCTTCGAGTACGATCTTCGGATCAAGCTCCTGCAACATTTCCCGCTGTTCTCCGGCTTCAAGACGGGCAATTCGCAGAACTTTGTCAAAGGTGCTCAGAAGTTGATCAGCGTCGTCAGCAGCCGCATATAGGGCTTCTGATGCTTCTTGATTGTTCAGTTCGCCCGCTGTGCTTTCGAGCCGGGTTCGAAGACGCGTTAACGGTGAACGCAAATCGTGGGCAATACTATCGCCAGCATAACGCATTGCTTTCATCAAGCGATCAATGTGATCCAGCATGTTGTTAAGATGGTCTGCAAGTAGATCAAGTTCATCCTCGCTGTAATTACGCGGCGCTCGACGATCGAGCTGTCCACTTCGGACATCAGTCGCCAAACGGTTGAAGGCTTCAATCCGGCGTGAAAACCGACGAGATACAAAAATACTGGAAAGAAGTCCTAAAACGAATGCAATCAAAGACGACGTGACAATTGCGTTTCGGACAATATCAGCCTTGCTCATGATCTCTTCAACATCTCGCCCGACAATCAGGCCCGCGACTGGGTCCCCATTATCATTGACTAAAAAACCAGACAGAGCATTAATTCTCCGGTTTTGAAATCCCTTGATATCGGAACTTGATACTGCATCAGACGAATCACCTAGATCTCGATTTTCAAGCGTGTATTCGATGCGCATGGAAACAAAAGGTTTTCCAGGCTCGCCGTTAATGAGCGTAAAGGGCTTATATCCCTCTTCATCCATACTCGTAGACGCAAGATTTCCAAGATATCTCGTCCGTGTTTCTAGAAGGTAACGCCCTTCATAAGCACCTGATCGGATATTTATAATCCTGGCAATATAAGCGAGTCCGTTTTCCTCATAGGCTGTTTTAAGCGCCTCAACCTCCGCTTCGATATCCCTATCGACCTCCCGAAGCTCCGTCGTAACTGTGGCGTAATAGACATAACCCAGACTGAAAAAAAGCGAGACAACAAAAAGCACAGCCCCCAAGAGGCTGAGCCTGAAAATCGTGTTTCGAAACAGCTTAGATAATGCGCGTAGCATAAGACCTTAGCTATCCCCTTGCCGTTAGACCTGCAAGCGGTAACCTGCCCCTCTGACAGTATGGAGCATTGGAGTCTCAAACTCCTTATCAATCTTACCGCGTAAACGCGAGATATGAACATCGATAACGTTTGTTTGGGGGTCAAAGTGATAGTCCCAAACCTTCTCCAAAAGCATTGTTCTAGTGACAACCTGACCTGCATTGCGCATCAAACATTCCAGAAGACGGAATTCCCGGGGCTGCAAAAGAATATTCTGATCATCCCGACGCACGGTTCGGGCTAAAAGATCCATTTCAAGCGAACCCACTTTGAGTTTGGTAACCGCGGCTGTAGGATCACTTCGGCGCCCAATGGCCTCGACACGCGCCAAAAGCTCAGTAAAGGCATAAGGCTTGGCCAAATAGTCATCGCCTCCGGCCCGTAGGCCTTCAACTTTTTGATCGACCTCTCCGAGAGCCGATAAAATGAGAACCGGTGTTTTGTCCCCGTCCTCGCGAAGCGCCTCCAGGAGCTCCAAGCCATCAAGTTTTGGTAACATACGGTCCAGAATCATGGCGTCGTAGTCGGCTGCACGGGCCATTTCCAAGCCCAGATCACCATCAGGCGCCAAGTCTACAACATGACCGGCTTCCATCAGGCCTTTGCGAACGTAATCCGCAGCAACCTCATCATCTTCAACAACCAAAATCCTCATACCTTGCTCCTTTATTCTAGCTGATAAACGGCTTGTCCCATATAATAATCACTGAGCGGCATAACCGCGTAATTCTCGCTGCCACTTTCCATTCGCACGAGAAACAACACTTCGGATTGGCCATTCTCAGCAGCTTTCTGCATTAAAGCACTTAGATGTCTGACGCTTGGAAGTGGTTCTTGTTCCATTTCCATGATGACCATATTACGTGCAAGCCCGACGCTCGCGGCTGTACTGCCAGGCGCGACGCTTTCAATGTAAACACCGACTTGGTCTGGGCGCATACCGATTGTTTGACGGAAGGACGCGGACAAATCTACCACACTCAGACCCGTTGCCATTAAATTTGAATTGGCACCTGGCGGCACGGCCGGTGCCGGCGTGCCTTGCGCCTGATATGATGGCGCACTTGGATATGACGGCGCTGCATCTGGGACCGTGCTATAAGTACCACCAGCCATGGCAATATCTATTTGATCCTTGGTAGGACGTTCTGCCATTTGGATGGTCAATGTCATCGGTGCTTCGTTGCGTTCGATATCCATCGAAACACGTGCATCCGGTCCCAATGCCCCTATGATACGAGTGGCTTCTACCGAGTTTGCGATTGTCCGTCCGTTTATCCTCAGAATAATATCATCAACCTGAAGGCCTGCTAACTGTGCAGGACTTCCGCTCATCACATTATTGACGTTCGCACCAGCTGCGGATGGACCACCTGAAAACTCAGCGGTTCGTAAGCCAACACCAAGCCACCCCCGGCGCACTCGGCCATCTTTACGAATAGCATTGATGACGCTTTCAGCAGTCTGATGGGGAATGGAAAAGCCAATACCGACACTTGCGCCTGTAGGTGAGAAAATTGCTGAATTGACGCCGATTACATCTCCGGCAGGATTGAACAATGGACCGCCGGAATTACCACGATTTATTGTTGCATCAGTTTGAATGTAATCAACATAGGCGCCTGATTCCACTCGATCTCTACCAATCGCGGAAATAATCCCGAGACTTGTCGATTGACCGATACCAAATGGGTTACCAATCGCGATTACCCAGTCTCCAATTCTAATCGGTTTTCCGTGATGCCAATTCACTGCGGGAAAAGCTGCATTGGCCGAAATTTTCAGTAGTGCCAGATCAGTTTCTTCATCCGTACCAATTATCTTGGCGGGAAATGTCTCGCCGTTATTGAAAACAACTGTGATCCGGTCTCCTCCGTCGATCACATGATAATTGGTGACGACTTCCCCGGTATTCGAAATTACGAAACCTGAACCCTGACCTTCAGATGTAGTTTCTCCATCGTCTGTTGTGACAACAATATTAACGACGGCCTTGCTCACAACTTCCACGAGGTCGGCCACCGAATTTTGCGCTTGAAGAGGCGGTGTTTGCGCAGTGGCCATTCCACCGGCAAACGTCAAACACGACGCCAACATTAAGGTCCTTGTAATGGACGTGATTCTCAAAGAGGGATTTAACACAATATTTTCCTCGTACAGGCGCAGTGTGAAAGCGGGCGACTATCCTAATTCTTACTAAAACATGACAAAAGAGTCATGTTTACCCATTATGGCCTGGAGAAAATCAAAATTCGGTTTTCCTTGGGCATTTCATAACGTGCCCTCAGATTAAAACCCACATCTGCAAACATATGCTTAACAGAATCTAACGAACGCACTCCCCAAAGCGGATTTCTGGCTTTGAGATTTAGGTCGAATTTTAGGTTAGATTCTGCTGTTTTCGCCCCTTCAAGGAAGGGGCCATATAAAATGGCAAGTCCGTTTTCCGACAAAAGCTGTGAAGCGCCCTTTGCTAAACCCAATGCAGCGGACCAAGGTGCTATGTGGATCATGTTGGCGCAAAAAATTACATCAAAACTGGAAAACCCACCCCACCACTCTAACTTGGTCGTGTCGATATCGAGAGATGGGTAAATCTGTTTTGGACACGTCGTTCGCCACGCATCTTGGCTCAATCTGGATCTCGCATCTGGATCGCTTGATTGCCACAAAATATCTGGACGCGTATTGCACATGGCAACAGCATGTTCACCAGTTCCGCTCGCAATTTCCAAGACCTTTGCATTTTGCGGCAAGATATCTTTCAAAATTCCGGCAATCGGTTTTGAATTCCGGCCAGCTGTCGGCGACATCTGACGCCGAGCAAGACTTTCCCGATTTTCAAGATGTATAGGATCTTTCGCCATCACACTCGCCCAGGCAATGTTAAAACCACACTGAGGCCACCGAGTTCAGAACGGCCGAGTTTTAAATCGCCCTTGTAAGCCTTTGCCAGATCCTCAACGATTGGAAGTCCAAATCCTGTTCCGGGTGTAGCTTCATCAAGCCGCGCGCCCCGTTTTAAGGCCTCACTATACTGATCTTCCTCAAGACCAGGACCATCGTCACCGACCTCCAAAGTGAATTGACCCTCATCAATCAATTTAGCCCAAACTCTGACCTGGGACTGTGTCCACTTACACGCGTTATCAAGCAAGTTTCCTGTTATTTCTTCAAAATCCCGCTTTTCACCTCGAAACAACAGACCATCCGGAATATCAATATCAAATGCGATATCTTTGTCGCGATAGATTTTTTCAAGTGTTCGAGCCAGCGGGAACACGGTTTCCTCAACAGAGGTTACAACGCCAATTGCCTGCCCCCGGGCTGCCGCCCGTGCACGTTGAAGATGGTGATCAACCTGACGCTTCATCGAGTTGGCCTGGCGCATCACAATTTCGGACAAACCGGACCGGGATGTTTCGGCTTCATTGATCAAGACCGCAAGCGGTGTTTTAAGTCCATGAGCCAGATTACTAACATGAGTTCGGGCTCGATCTACCACATCCTTATTATGATCAATCAAAGAATTGAGTTCATTGGCAAGGGGGGCTATCTCAGACGGATAAATCCCGTCGACTCTTTCTATTCGCCCTTCACGGACATCAACGACGCGCTGCCTCAAATCGAAAATAGGTCTTAATCCAAGCCTTACCTGCCAAAATACGGCAAACGCGACAGCAGCTGATAACAGAAACATTAATCCGGTCGCCAGAAAGGCAAACCGCCTTACATCACGCTGAGCCTCCCGAATATCTGCGGCTGCAATCATAACCAAAAGCTCGCCGCTTGGCAGAATAACGGGCCTGGCTAAAACCCGAAGAGGTTCATCATCTGGTCCGATCGCGGTCGTTCGAAATTCACTCTGGCTTTGCGCATCAATGGCCTTTTTAATGGATGGCGCCAAACTTATGGTCTCTCCAGACAATGATCTTGACGCGCGGCTAGGAACGAGTTGTCCGTCGCTAAGATATTTTCCGATCATCCAATATCGACCAGACAAAGCGCGTTGATAGCGAGGATCAATAGGTTCGCGCGTGAGAAATAGCGTATTGGCAGGAAGCGAAGCTTCGCCTGTTTCAACGGCCGCAATTAGGTCTGTAATCGCGTTTTCCAGCGGATCATCAAATAGTCGATATGTCGAAGACCGGTAAAACCAAGTTAGAAGCAGCGCTGTGATGAAGAGTATGGGGACTGTCCATAACACCGCACTACGAATGAGTCGCGTGACGAGTGAGGGATTATGCCTGTCAGTCCCCGTTTCCAAAGAAAGCGCTATTTCTTGACAGCGTTTTCAGGGTCGATCAGTCGGTAACCAAGTCCGCGGACGGTTTCGATACGGTCTGTACCGATTTTCCGGCGTAAGCGACCGACGAAGACCTCAATAGTGTTTGAGTCGCGATCAAAGTCCTGATCGTAAATATGTTCGACTAGCTCAGTCCGCGAAATTACGCGCCCTTTATGCATGGCCATGTAGCTTAGTAATCTAAACTCATGCGACGTTAGTTTTATTGGCATACCGTCGACAAAACAACGCGCGGCGCGATTATCCACCAAAAGCCCGCCAATATCTATCGAGTCAGTTGTGTGTCCCGCGGCCCGTCGCAGCAAAGCACGAAGACGGGCAAGAAGTTCTTCGTGATGGAATGGCTTGGTCAAATAATCATCAGCTCCAGCGTCAAAACCAGAAACTTTTTCACTCCATTGGTCCCGCGCCGTTAAAATAAGAACGGGGAACTTTTTACCATCTGCACGCCATTTTTGCAGGACGCTAATCCCGTCAATCACGGGCAAACCTAAATCAAGAACAACCGCATCATATGGCTCAGTATCGCCCATAAAATGACCGTCTTCGCCATTGTCGGCCACATCAACCGCATAGCCCGTGTCTTTCAAGGCCTCAGACAACTGCCTGGACAGGTCCGGATCGTCTTCAACAACTAAAATGCGCATGGATACCCCGATTCAGAATTTCAGATGATTATCGGATACGACCAGAGACCGCGTCAATCAAAACATCAACCATTTGGCTATTTTGTAAAACCAAGCGGACACGATATGTATTGCCTTTCAGGCGAATATCAACAATTTCGGCACCTGGATAACGGGATCTGGCGATAGATTTTGCCTGGCTGTACGAAATTTTTTGCTCAGCCCATTGTGGCATTTGATAACGCTCCGCCGGCATATATGACTGGGTAAGCACGGGCTGATGATACTTGGTATGCCCTTTTGCTTTCCCTTTATTCGGCTTCGCGGCAGCAGGCATGGCCATCGCGATGGCTGCAAAAGCGGTGATTGCGACCGCACTGATATGTCGAACTGATTTTTTCATTGTCTTATCAGTACAGCTTTACCCCTGAATATAGTCTGAATATGGGGTTCAGACTTCAGCTATCAAGACCTATAGCAGTTTATCGCGAATTTTGCCGCTTGATCCGTCGCTCTCTCCCTCTGCCCACGCCTTTAAGTCTTTGTTTTTAGGGTCTTTTAGTATGATCTGTGTTGTCACAAGCAAGTCACCGCCTTTTATTCCCTTTCCCTTCAACCGAAAAGTTTTTCCAGAATTTGTTCCGGGTGGCAACGTTAACTGAACGGAACCATCAGGCATTGGCACTTTGATTTTACCCCCTAAAATCGCCTCTTCCAACGATATTGGCAGTGTGAGTCGCAATTTGTTGCCGTCCCTGGAGAAATATTTATGGCTACCAACACTAATATCAACTTTAGCATCACCAGGGGCGCCGCCGTTGACGCCGGCTTGCCCTTTACCGCGCAGCCGTAAGGTTACTCCATCTTCAACACCGACTGGAATTTTGACGTTGAGTGTCTTACCGTCCCCCATCCGAACTTTTTTACTACCGCCCTTAAGCGCCTCAATAAAAGTCAGATTGAGTTTATATCGGATATCTGCACCTTTTTTAGGACGTCGGGCCGTTTGCCCAAAACCGCCGCGATTCGGATTCATTCCACCCATATTCATACCGAACAGACTGGAAAACAGATCCGCCATGTCATCATTCCCTCCCGGGCCGCCTGCTCCCGTGCGCCGGAATCCGCCAAACCCGCCTGCGCCAAATGGATTTTGCTGTTGACCAGATGCGTCAACTTGGCCGCTGTCGTATCGGGCTCGCAGATCTTTGTCTGACAACAAATTATATGCCGCGGTGACTTCTTTGAACTTAGTTTCCGCGACTTTATTTCCGGGATTAACATCCGGGTGCAATTTTTTTGCAAGCGCCCGATAAGCTTTTCGAATATCAGCGTCGCTCGCAGTTCGTGGAACGCCTAGTAATTTGTATGGATCTTTAGCCACAGAATATCTCCTGCTTCCTATTTAGGCTGCATCGGAAATTTCGCAATGAATGAACTGAAAATGCTACTGGTTCAGACCATCAATTAAAGCGCTTAAGCGTCTTGCATTGGCCCCAATATCAGATTGGCCAACTCTACTGACTGATCTCATATTGACAATTGTTCCCCCGCCTTCAGATTCCCTGACCTGAATAACCACATCATCTTTGAAACCATACCAGAATGTAGACGCTGTGGCCTCTATTACGCCTGAATTGGCATCCTCCGTCACGATGTCCCATCCCGCTTGCTTGACCAAAGAGAGAGCTTCTCCGAAAACAACAGCTTTATCTTCAGACCGCAAAACCGGGCGAATTTCGGGATAGGCCTTATTTTGCAGTACCGAAACGAGCGTCCCGCCCTCGCGATCCGTTTTTCCAACATAATCCAATGTATTTGTTGCACCATCTGCGGATCGCGCGTCAATTATCGCCTGAGAAAATACGGGCGGAGATTGAGTGTTGGTCGTTATATCATGAATATATGGCAAGCTCTCGACCTTGGACTTAGCACTCCCCAGCTGAACAAGACCCAAAAGCGGAATAATCGTCGCGATAGACGCTAAAACAATACCTTTGCGGGGACGTACGAAAAACCAAAGTAAAATTCCGACGATTCCGAAAACTAATCCCAATAATAAAAGCAGTGGACCAAGCTTCAAAGACAATTTGGATAAACCAAAAGACCAGTGCCACAATCCTATTTTGGAACCAAGTCCAGCAATAATAAATGTAAGCGGCGCCAGGATAGCCAACAAAAATCCGATTTTTTGCACGCCATTGCGTAATTTATGCCGTTTTGTAACCTCGAGATCCGGGCGAGTAATCATTTCAGTATTCATTTCGAACTCCCAAAATCCGATGGTAACAAACTTAGAACGTAAAGAGCGAGCAATCCTAGTAAAAGCAATACAAACATATTCGTCAGTGTGAAAAATCCAGGTCCAGCTCTTTCGCCCCAGTTATAAATTCGATTTCTATTATTGTCATTGATATTTCTACGATTATTGGCCCGTGCATCGATAGTGTCTTGGCGCTGACGGGCGATCTTTTTTGCCGCTGTACTTTTTGCAAACTTCTTTCCAGCTGCTTGCGCTTGCGCCTTAAACAGCGCTCTTTCATTTTGACCTTGATCGGTAGATATGGGCTTGTTCCAGGGATTATCAGAGTTTGGCTTGGGTCTGTATGATTTGACTTTCGGCTTTGACGGCGATTTGAAAATCGATCCTACGACGTTTATAAATATGATAAAGAATATAAAAAATACGAAGCCGCTCATGTTGTATTCGTAACCCAGTTTGCGCTATGGAAAAAGTCTTTCTTTAGCCCAGGCATTGTCAGATTTCTTAAACACTAGCCTATCATGTAAACGGAAAGGGCGATCTCGCCAGAACTCGATAGACTCGGGAGTGACACGCCACCCGCCCCAATGACTTGGCCGTGAAACAGGCCGGTCTTTGTACAAAGCCTCGACCTCTTTTAGCCGCTGTTCGAAAAATTCTCGGCTAGAAAGTGGCCGGGATTGATCTGAGGCAATCGCACCGATTTGCGATCCTCTCGCACGGCTCGCGAAATAGCTATCTGCCTCTCTATCGCTGACGGGAGCAATGCTGCCTCTTATCCGAACCTGACGCCTTAACGACTTCCAATGAAAACAAAGCGCGCCTACGGGATTATGAGAAAGCTGTTCACCCTTCACACTTTGACCATTGGAATAGAAAACGAAGCCCGTCTGATCAAAACTTTTAAGTAAGACAATTCGGACGTCTGGGTGACCCAAGTTATCAACGGTTGCAAGCGACATTGCATTGGCATCGTTTGGCTCGAGGTGCCTTGCGTCCGCCATCCATTCGCCGAAAAGTTCAATTGGATCTTCGCGATGAAAAATTGGTTTGGCGTTCCCTTCGGCTTGCACTCTATATAGTGGGTCTTCGGTATAGTCTTTCCTGCTCGGCGTTGGCGGCAGTTTAGAATCGCTCATTTTTTATCCTTAAACACGTCATTAACCATAATTATCAGTAACCTGTTAACTTTGTTAGGGTTCAAGACTTTATTACGGGTGATTGACGATAAGTTAAAGCCATAACCGGGGAGATAAATGTGACACGCCAAGATGCATTGATGACATTGGGATTAAATATGTCAGCCCGAGAATCTGAAATTAAAGATGCGTGGCGTAAGAAAGCCAAATTTTTTCACCCTGACAGCCCCTACGGCAATATTGGAGCCTTTATGCAGGCCAAGTCGGCTTATGAAACTCTAATTCCGCCTGCGCCAAAAGCTTTTCGCGTTCAAGCTGGATCAAGAGCTTTTTAACTGGAATGTTTTGGGGCCTGTCGTTAAGAACGGCGGATGTCACATAATTCATTCGGACAATTATTCAAGTTTACAACCTGGGGCGAAAGCCACGGCCCAGCAATTGGCTGCGTTGTTGATGGTACGCCTCCCGGGATAGAATTATCCGAAAAAGATATTCAGCCCTTTATGGATGCCCGCAGGCCTGGCACGAGCCGTTTTGTTACTCAGCGTAATGAACCTGATAAAGTTCAAATTCTGTCTGGTGTTTTCGAAGGTAAAACCACCGGAACTCCAATTAGCCTGCTGATCGAGAACAAAGATCAGCGCAGTAAAGACTATTCTGAGATCAAAGATCGTTACCGCCCTGGTCATGCCGACTTCACCTATGACGCCAAATATGGGCATAGAGATTATCGCGGCGGCGGAAGGTCTAGCGCCCGAGAAACAGCCAACAGGGTCGCTGCTGGCGCGATTGCTCGAAAAGTACTGGGAAATGACGTATCTATTAGAGGATGCGTCATCCAAATTGGGACATCAATGATCGATGGCGATAATTGGGATTGGGATGAAGTACCCAAAAACCCGTTCTGGTGCCCTGATGCGAAAGCAGCTAAAGACTGGGAAACTTACCTTGATGAGACAAGGAAATCCGGAAATTCGGTCGGAGCGATAATTGAAGTCCAAGCTAAAGGCGTCCCGGCCGGATGGGGAGCGCCTGTTTACGGTAAACTAGATAGTGACATCGCCAATGGACTGATGTCAATTAATGCCGCAAAGGGAGTCGAGATCGGTACTGGGTTCGCAAGCGCGGTTTTAACAGGTGTTGAAAACGCCGATGAAATGCGGCTAGAAAATGGTTCCCCAAAATTTCTATCAAATAATTCGGGTGGAATTCTCGGCGGGATATCAAACGGCGATGTCATCATTGCGCGAATGGCTATCAAACCAACCTCCTCTATCTTGACACCTGTAAAGTCGATCAATTCGAAAGGCGAGGAATTAGAAGTCAGAACCAAAGGGCGCCACGATCCATGCGTGGGTATTCGTGCCGTACCTGTTGCCGAAGCCATGATTGCTTGCGTACTTGCTGACCATAAACTCAGGCACCGGGGACAAACCGGGAGATAAAGTCATGGTTTTCTTTACAAAGTTTGGTTTGCTCGGGAAAAATCTATCCAAATATGACAAAGATTGGCCGGCTACGTTTGAAGCGGATCCAAATTCGAAAGGCGCAAAAGCCGTTGAAGCATATTTGATCGAAAACTTTATTAAACCTGCGTCAAATGCCGGTTCAGTGACTGACAAATTGTCAGCGAAACGAGCACGGTTCGAGAAAGTTGGTCTTGAGCGTACAATTTCCGGCGAGTTCAAAACTGATTATGCCGAGTTTAATGGTGTTTCGATGACAGGCGAGTGGTCTTTAACCAAAGGCGCAGACCCGACCAAGCGTATACTCTATATACACGGCGGCGCTTTCACTGTTGGAAGTGCGATCAGTCACAGAGCCATAACTAGCAATTTATCTGAGAAAACTGGGTGCTCTGTATTTGCGCCCAACTATCGGCTCATGCCCGAAAACTCCCGAATGGCATCGGTCAGGGATTGTCAGGCGGCTTATCAATGGATTCTGGAAAACGGCCCCCAAGGCCCCTCACCCGTCAATAAACTGGCAATTGCAGGGGACTCAGCTGGTGGAAACCTTACCCTCGTCATGGCGCAATGGGCCCGTGATAATCAAGTCAAACCAGCCGATGCGATCATTGGCATCTCGGCGCTTACCGATAGCACTTATGGTAGTCCGTCAATCAAAAGAAACTTCGAGTCGGACTTAATGTTAAAGCCATTGGTTGCCCCAATGATAAAAATTCCACGTCCTGTTTTGGCTTGGCTCGTTTTTCAAAAGCTTAAAATCAGGCCTTCAAATCCGGTTATATCTCCACTGCATGGGGATTTATCAAATCTTCCACCGACGCTCTTGCACGCCAGCACAAGTGAAATGATCTATGATGATAGTGTGCGGTTCGTTGCCAAAATGCAGGCGCAAGGTGGTGATGCCACTTTACAATCTTGGTCTCACATGTGTCATGTCTGGCATATTTTCGATGACATGTTGCCAGAAGCCCATCAAGCCCTAGACGAAATCGCTAGTTTCCTCAAAACCCATGGTGTTGGGCGGTAATGTTGGTGAACCGAAAATGAACCTTAGTCTCAGAACCAATTCAGAGAATCATTGGTAATAAGCTCCCATACGGATTGGAAAGGCCGATCCGCGAGACGAAAGGAGCAATACAATGAAAACACTCTCTCGCAAAAAACTCATGGCCGCCGTCTTTCTTGGCGCGGCTACTGTCGGATTACCGACGATGGCATACGCCGGAAATTCACATAATTCCAATTACAGATATGATGAGTGCCGAAAAGCTGACACCGAAGCACAAATTTTAGGTGGTGTGATTGGCGCGGTTGCTGGCGGCGTCGCCGGTTCGCAAGTCGCTGGGAATGGCGCACGATCTGAAGGATCTGCACTCGGAGCCGCATTGGGCGCTGCAGCTGGCATCGCCATTGCTGACAAAGATTGCGCCGAAAGATATCGTTCGGGATATAATTCGGGCTATAGAACAAATACTTATTACCCAACCAACAGGAATTACGGTAGCCGCACTTACGGTTCGTCCCAATATGGCACACCTTATCGAACCGGAACCACCTATCGCAACTCTTATGGATATCGGTCACACCCGGCATCCCATAACCGTGGCCGTGCTGTTGGCAATCCCCACAGAAACCGTGGATACACTCCATTTGAGCGACATTCTCACGTTTGTAGCCGTAACGAATCCCGATTGGATCATATCAAATGGGAAATCAGCGAGTTACGCCGCGAACGCGAATATTTGGAAAAACAAAGACGTTATGCGGGATATGATCGCTCAATTGAACGCCGATTATGGCAAATAGGTGATGAGTTAGCTCGGCTGAAAGACAAGAAAAGACGTATCAAAGATCGTGACCGTCACTATGATCGCGCCTATTACAAGACGAGTTACTAGGTAACTCTCCTACAAGAAGAATGAACCCGGCTTTGCCGGGTTTTTTCGTTTAGTAACTGTATTTGAACGTTTACAATATAAAAGCGACAGTTCTAAATACCCTCGAGAGACCGGGGTCTGAATAAAATTATGACTTTGGCGTGCATTTTGCATAGCCGAAGCGAATGTTAGGCGAATAGGGAGCTTATTGCCATGAATCGTTTTATTATGAGCGCTGCAACTGCGGCACTTCTTGCCATTCCGGCAACAGCAAATGCCCAAGTGGGCGTAAGTAGCGGAGACGTCCTGGGGACAGCAATTGGTGCTGTGGCCGGTGGAGTTCTCGGATCAAACCTGGCAGCTGGCGACGTCCAGCAAGAAGGAACAGCGTTAGGCGCGGCAGTCGGCGGACTTGTTGGCTACGGATTAGCGAATAAATTATCAAAGTCATCTCGTTACGGCACAGGCCATAGCGGCGGTCATTACGGCGGTGGCCACTACGGTGGAGGTTATTACGGCGGCGGCAGTTATGGCGGTGGTCATCACGGCGGCGGATTTGTAGGCTCTAGCCGTTACGGTAGCGGTTATGGATATAATGGCGGCGGCTATGCTGGCGGTGGATATTATGGCGGCGGAAGCTATGGCGGTACGGTTGTAACGGCGCCTGCTATGCCGGCACCATCTGCAGTCCATAGCGGTCAGTTTGTAACTCAGAGCTACACGACTCAGCCAGCCTACAGAACTGTCACAATTCAGCGTCCGGTTACAACGATGCAAACCACAACTGAAATGCAGCCTCATACAGTATCAGTACCTGTAACTGTTCAAAAGCCTGAAACCGTTCAGCGCGCTGTCACGGTTATGAAACCTGTCACTACTATGAAGCCCGTCACAGTGCAAAAGCCTGTAACGGTAATGAAGCCGGTTTCTGTTATGAAACCTGTAACAGTTTCTAAGCCTGTGACGGTTCAAAAACCTGTAACAGTTATGAAGCCGGTTTCTGTTATGAAGCCTGTTGAGCGTCAACGGACAGTGACAAAACAGCGTCCTGTCACAAAGACAAAAGAAGTAACAGTCATGAAGCCTGTCACAGTCATGAAGCCGGTGACAGTTATGAAGCCAGTAACTGAAATGCAGCCGCATACTGAAACCCAGACCTATACAGACTACGAGTCTTACACAGATTACGAGACTTATATGGATATGGAGCAAACCACTGAGATGCAGCCTCATACCGAAATGCAGGCTCACACAGAAATGCAGCAAACAACTGAGATGCAGCAAACAACTGAGATGCAGCCGCACACTGAGATGCAACCGCATACTGAAATGCAGCCGTATACTGAAATGCAGCCGCACACAGAGTATAAGTCTGAAACCGTGATGAAGTCGGTTACAGAAATGCAGCAGCAAACAGTTATGAAGCCCGTCACAGTACAAAAACCTGTAACGACAACGGTTCCTGAAACAGTAACACAACCGCTTGGTAATGTGACTACAACCGGCGGCGGACATGGCGGTGTATATTGCTACTCCGGTAGTTCTCACCGTTACGACAACCGCGGACGTCGTATTTGCTAGATTTAGCACAATAATGAATTTCAAACGGCCCTCTTTCAGGGCCGTTTTTTTATGTGACTCTAGTCTTTGATTTCTTGGAATGATTAATGCATAGTTAAAATTGCGGGGGATGTTCAGGGGAGCTGGGACGCACGCCTGACACTCATATCGTTTCAAGGAGAAACTCAATGAAAACTAGAATTGGATTTGTTTTAGGTGCCGCAGCCCTTATGGCCGCCGCTCCGATAACAGCTTCTGCACATGACAACGGGTACCACCATCGTCATCAGAGCAATAGTGGCGGTGATCGCCTCTTGGGGACAGCGATAGGCGCAATTGCAGGCGGCGTCCTTGGATCGAACCTGGCCGCAGGCGATGTCCAACAAGAAGGCACAGCGCTTGGCGCAGTTCTTGGAGGCGTAGCCGGATACGCAATCGCAGGCGGCGGAAGCGGTCATGGCGGTAATTATTATGGCGGCGGAAACTACTATAGCGGTGGCGGAAGTTACTATAATACAGGTTATGGGCATAACTATAGCTATCCAAGCTATAGCTACCCTAGTTACCCGACCTACACGCATAGTAACTATTACAGACCGACTTATTATGGATCGAGCTACCGGACACCATATTATGGTTCATCATACTACAGCCGTCCACGCGTCAGCATTAGCATCGGATCTGGCGGTTATTATGGTGGAAGCGGTTTATTTGGTGGCAACCATTATTATCGTCCACGTTACAGAACTCATCGCAGACGTCACCATCACGTTCATAGCCGTCATTGCGGGCATTAAACGACAAAACCCGGCCTTAGCCGGGTTTATTTTTTTCTGGCATGTAAAAGAAATTCAGAATTCCCATCACTACCTTTAATGGGTGATGCCGCAGTTTTAATTGTCAGCCATCCCTTGACCTCTAACCAAGCTGAGAAATTCAAAAGCGCTTCTTTGGCCAATTCCTGATTTCGAACAATCCCACCTTTGCCGATATTAGCTTTCCCGACCTCAAATTGCGGCTTAACGAGTGTCAACAATTCAGCGTCTGCCTCAACAATTGAAATCGATCTTTCCAGTACCTTTGAAGCAGAGATAAAACTCGCATCACAGACGATGAAGTCCGGAACAATCTCAAAATCAGATGATTTTAATTCTCGAGCATCGGTCGATTCCATGGATACGACTTTGGGGTGACCAATCAGTTTCCTATGAAGCTGCGCTCTACCCACATCAACAGCATATACAAGTCGAGCGCCCCGAGATAGCAGGACTTCTGTAAATCCACCCGTTGAAGAGCCCACGTCCAGACAGACACGACCTTTAGCTTCAATATCAAAAACTCTGAAAGCATGATCAAGCTTCATTCCGCCGCGAGAAACCCATGGATGTTCCTCTTGAGCTCGAATATCATCCGTTTTTCGAATTTTGGCTGACGGTTTTTTCTGAACTTTACCGTTTACTACGACCCGGCCCGCCTTAATGGCTGATGCCGCACGTGCTCGGCTATCATAAAACCCCTGACCAAAGAGAAAGCTATCTAATCTTTCTCGTTCCACGCAGAACTTAAGCCATCACACTTTGCTGAGCAAAATCAGTTCCAAGAACTTTGAAAACTTCTTTTACAATCGCATCGGCGTCGAGCCCCGCGATTTCATACATCTTATTGGGTTTGTCGTGATCAATAAAATAATCAGGCAAAACCATATTGCGAATTTTTAGACCATGATCGAGCTTCCCAGCTTTTGCGAGTTCTTGCAAAACAAATGCGCCAAACCCTCCAATCGAGCCCTCTTCTAGAGTTATCAATACCTCATGTTCATCTGCCAATCGGGAAATCAACTCCATATCAAGTGGTTTTGCAAACCGTGCATCCGCTACGGTTGCTGACAACCCCAACGTTTCGAGCTGTTCCGCGGCCCGAATGGCTTCACCCAAACGCGTTCCATAAGATAATAAAGCGATCCTAGACCCTTCGCGTAATATCCGGCCTTTACCGATTTCAAGAGGCATCGGATTTTCTGGTATTTCAATTCCAGTAGCCTCGCCCCGCGGATATCTAAACGCTATTGGACCCGAGTCGTGTTGCGCCGCCGTTACGACCATACGCGCGAGTTCAACTTCGTCTGCGGCGGCCATCAAAACGAAGTTCGGCAAGCACCCCAAATATGCGATATCAAATGATCCTGCATGTGTAGGCCCGTCAGCACCAACCAGTCCCGCTCTGTCCATAGCAAATCTAACGGGTAAGTTTTGTATAGCCACGTCATGAACAACCTGATCATATCCGCGTTGAAGAAAGGTAGAGTAAATAGCTGCAAAGGGCTTATACCCTTCTGCCGCAAGCCCTGCTGCGAATGTTACAGCATGTTGCTCAGCGATACCGACATCAAACATACGCTCGGGAAAGCGCTTTTCGAACAGATTTAGCCCCGTGCCACCAGGCATTGCGGCTGTAATCCCAACAATCTTGTCGTCTTTCTCCGCTTCTTTGATGAGCTGATTAGCAAAAACAGTTGTATATTTGGGTGCGTTTGCGACTGATTTATCCTGCTCGCCCGTAATAACGTTAAACTTTGAAACGCCATGATATTTATCGGCTGAATTTTCTGCAGGCGCATAACCCTTCCCTTTTTGAGTGACCACATGGATCAATACCGGCCCATTTTTCATGTCTTTGACATTTTCAAGAACGGGCAAGAGATGATCTAGATCGTGTCCATCAACCGGGCCGACGTAATAAAAACCGAGCTCTTCAAACCAGGTCCCGCCTGTGACCATACCGCGGCTATATTCCTCGGCTTTTTTGGCTGTTTCAAATACAGGGCGCGGAGCGTCTTTTACAATATTTTTAGCAAACCCTCGAACAGCCTGATAGCTATGTGAGGACACCATCTTAGCCAGCAATGCGCTCATCGCGCCGACTGGGGGCGCAATCGACATATCATTGTCATTGAGAATCACGATCATACGCGAGTCAGAGGCCCCCGCATTATTCATAGCCTCATAGGCCATTCCAGCCGTAATCGATCCATCCCCGATTACGCTAATAATATGGTTATCATCACCCGCCAGGTCACGAGCCGTTGCAAATCCCAGACCCGCCGAAATTGATGTCGATGAGTGAGCTGCTCCAAAAGGGTCATATTCACTCTCAGACCTTTTGGTAAATCCAGACAAGCCGCCACCTTGTCTTATCGTTCTTATACGATCGCGGCGACCGGTTAACACTTTATGCGGATAACATTGATGGCCAACATCCCAAATTAAAATATCCTTGGGCGTATTAAATACATTGTGAATAGCCACGGTAAGTTCGACGACGCCTAGACCTGCTCCCAAATGTCCACCTGTAACCGAAACAGCGTCAATAACTTCTGTGCGAAGCTCATCAGCAAGTTGTTTCAACTCGTCTCTGGAGAATTCTCGCATATCCGCAGGATATTTGACCGTGTCCAATAATGGCGTTTTCGTCATGTTTGTCTCTTATTACAGCCCGAGCCTATTGGTCTCGCACAAGAATATAGTCAACCGTTTCAGATAGCATTTGGGCCTTTTCTCCAAACGGTTCAAGGCGTCCTTTTGCCGTACCTGCTAATTCTCGCGCTTTTTGTTTCGCGCTCTCTAGGCCAAGGATTGACACAAATGTGGCTTTTCCATGATTTTCGTCCTTTCCAACAGCCTTCCCGACCCGATCAGCTTTTCCTTCGACATCCAAAATATCATCTGTTATTTGAAAAATTAGGCCTAGGTCGTCAGCGTAAGAAGCTAGAGAACTCAACTGTCTTTCAGTCGCATTACCTATCTTTGCGCCCATTATCACTGATGATTTAATTAAAGCACCTGTCTTCAAGCGTTGGAGTTCTGTAATTATGTCTGAATTTCTCGCATTTTCATCGGCCTGAATATCAATAACCTGCCCGCCAATCATGCCGAATGCGCCAGAGGCACGGGTAAGTTCCCGTACCAATTCAATCCGCACCACAGCCGGCGCGTCAATATTCGCTAGAATTTCGAAGGCATGTGTCAGTAATGCATCTCCAGTAAGCACTGCAATAGCCTCATTGAAGGCTTTGTGTACAGTTGGCTTTCCTCGGCGGAGGTCGTCATCATCCATACATGGCAAGTCATCATGAACGAGCGAGTAAGCGTGGATACATTCGAGGGCGCAAGCAGCAGGCCAGACAGCGGATAAATCCGCATTAAACATTTGCGCAGTTTCGACTAATAAAAATGGCCTTACCCGCTTACCACCGCCTAATGTTGCATAGCGCATCGCCTCCATAATGACGGCTTGATGCCCATCTGGGTCCGGCAAAACTGAGCTAAGTTCGGTCTCTATCCGTTGTTGAACTTCGGTCAATCTTACTTTGAATTTATTGAAATCCACAATAAGCCTAACTATCGAAGTCCTTCGTACCGACCGAGCCGTCTTTCCCCAAAACGATTTTCTCGACTTTAAGCTGGGCATTTTTCAACTTAGTTTCACAATGTGCCTTAAGCTGAGCGCCGCGTTGATAAATATTTATGCTTTCTTCTAGCGGTGCATCCCCGCGCTCAAGCTTTTCGACGATTGTTTCGAGTTCTTCAAGAGCCTGTTCAAAACTCAAATTCTTTAGATCCGTTTCAGTTTTGGTCATAATTTTTCTTTCGTTTCACGCTCTAACCGTCGATGGCTCCAATGTAAGTCGCCATTTTGGCTCACACATTTCCAGCCCTGTTTCATCAAGGAGCCTTTTAACATCCGATTATACCATCCATGTGCTGTAACCAATATCAATTTCCCACCGGACGCATGGTCTGCGAGAGTTTCCGCCATTGTATTGGCGCGCACTCGAGCTGCCGAATGACTTTCCATACCATCGGACCATCCAACAAACCAGACAACCCGAGCAAAAGTACCCCAGGTTTTAGGCCTAAACTTCAAACGACCTAAATGCGGAGGTGGCAAGGCAGCCTCCACAAGCCCTTTATCTGTAAGGTCTGGCTCGCGTCCTCTTAAAAGTCTCGCAGTTTCAACGGCTCTACGAAGTGGGCTGGATATCAAGACATCGGCTTCATTCGCATAGGCTTGAACTTTTTTGGGGATCCGTTGTTTATCGGCCAAACCACCGTCATCATATTTATCCCACCACGCGCGATACTCCTGCCAGTTCAACCGAACTTTTCGGGACAAGGCAGGCTTACCGTGGCGAACCAGTATTATGACGTCCTTAGTCATGGCGGGCTTTTGATATGATTTTTTGCTGGCTGTCGAGTCTTTTAGAGCGATTTAAAAAAACGTTTTCCCGAACAATAAAAACCGGGCTCCGTCTTACATCGCTTGAAAGAAAACATTATAAGATCTGCTCGCCCCATCAGATGATCAAGTGGTACGAATCCGGGTCCGGTAGCTGACAAAGGGACATCTGGAACAGTCATCGCTCGACTATCGATTGAATTATCTCGATTATCCCCGAGAAAAAATACCATGCCATCTGGCACATTGAACACACCAACGTTATCAAGGCTTTGTCGATCAGATACCTCATAGATCATATGAGGTTTTTTCTCTCCCTCGAACTGCTCCTTATAACTTTGAACAATTGTCCGCGATTTGGTTTTGTGATCACGATAAGTGACGGGCCCGGCGTCCTCTCTGTTAAGAAGAGTTCCATTTATGAGATAACGACCTCCCCTAACCGTTATCGTGTCACCTGGAAGCCCTGCCACGCGCTTGATCATAACCATGTCGGTAAAGGGATGTCTAAAAACTACGATATCGCCGCGTTTTGGAAGGCGCGAAAATATTTTGCCATTCTTTGGTAAAAAAGGAAGCTTATGGAGATTAAATGGCATGGAGTGCCGGGAATAGCCATAAGCAAACTTTGACACATATAAATGGTCCCCGACCTCTAATGTCGGCAGCATGCTTTCACTTGGAATTTTAAAATTCCCGAAAACAGTTGTCCAAAACACCAATAGAAAAGCCGCAAGCCCGCTGAAAAACTTAACTTCAGACATAATTTTTTGCTTAAGGGTCCGATTATCCGTGTTGGATTTCTCAGTACCTGCTGATTCTTCTGTCGAAGCCTTTTCTGAATTAGTAATAGAGTCCATCTTTGCTTTCGCTTTGGATTTAGTAACTCTAGATTTGTCGTCGTTTGACCCGGCCATGGTTTCTCTTGTCAAATGTGTAACCGATACTCAAGTTAGAGTTTGGTCATATTTTCATAGGATTCAGTTTCGCAAAGCCTTATAGCGATGACGGTAGAGACGCAAATACATTTGCAGGATAAACAGGCTCCAAAACGTGATTTTAAATTCTAAAAAAGAGAGCTATGAAAAAGCCGTATCCTTGTTGCGACTGGGTCGTCTTGTCGCCCTGCCGACGGAAACCGTTTACGGCTTGGCGGCTGACGCCAAAAATGATGATGCTGTTCGCCAAATTTATGCAGTAAAAAATAGACCGCCCCACAATCCATTAATTGCTCACATCTTTGACCCAAAAGACGCGGGCATGTATGTCGCGCTCAATGATATAGCTAAAACTTTGATCACGGCGTTTTGGCCAGGCCCGCTTACATTGGTTTTGCCGAAGACTTCTGTGAATTTAAGCGATGTTGCGGGAGCTGACCTCGATACACTTGCCATTCGCTGTCCAAAAGCCAAATGGGCAGATGCATTTTTAGATCTCGGCTATCGAGGCCCTATTTACATGCCAAGCGCGAATAGATCGGGCCATATCAGCCCAACAACGGCTCGTCACGTTGCAGATGACCTAGGTGATAAAATCGACTTGATTATCGATGCTGGACCATGTCCAAGTGGAATAGAGTCTACGGTCCTAAAAATAGAGTCTGATCACGCGGTGCTATTACGGCCTGGTGCCATTCCGGTATCACATTTTGTGCCGTATATATCTGATTTACGACTCCCCGAAAAATCAGAACGCATTAGCGCTCCCGGAATGCTTGAAAGCCATTATGCGCCCAATGCCAAAGTTCGATTAAATGCAAAAAGCAAGAAAGCCGGCGAAGCTTTTCTTGCCTTTGGCCCTACACACATCGAGGCAGACTACAATCTTTCACCTTCGGGCGATCTCAATGAAGCGGCTCGCAAACTTTATGCCGCGCTTCGAATACTTGACCGAAAACCTGTTATAGCAATTGCGCCCATTCCAACCAAAGGGATAGGGAGCGCCATAAATGATCGGCTGCGACGCGCTGCGGCAGATAAAGGAGAGTAACGTGTCCGGGATTGATGCTTTGAAATCCGCTCTTCCGCGCGCGAGTTGGACTGAAGATCAGGACATTATTGCGCCTTGGCTTACCGAATGGCGCGATAAATATGAAGGCCAAACGCCAATCATGGTAATGCCGGAGTCCGTGGATGAGACGGCGAAAATTGTAAGTATTGCACGAGAAAACAGCCTTAAACTTGTCCCTCAGGGCGGCAATACCGGTCTAGTAGGCGGCCAGACTCCGCAAGGCGAAATTCTGGTTTCAACCCGGCGCATGTCAGCGATCCGAGATGTAAATACAGTTACAAACACTATGATCGCCGAGGCAGGCGCCACATTATTTACGGTGCAAGAACGCGCCGAAAAACATAATCGCAAATTTCCGCTTTCATTGGCTTCGGAAGGCAGCTGCACAATTGGCGGAAACCTATCCACGAATGCCGGTGGTGTTCATGTTCTAAAATATGGGACGACTAAGGATCTTGTATTAGGCATCGAAGCTGTCCTGCCAAATGGCGAAGTTTTTGATGGTCTGACTGATCTGCGAAAGGACAATACAGGATATGATTTGTCACGTCTTTTCCTAGGGGCCGAGGGTACCTTAGGCATTATCACAGCGGCCAGTTTAAAACTGTTTCCAAAATCTGGTTTCATTCAACGGGCAATGGTCGGACTAAAAACTGCGAAGGATGCGGTGGCTCTGCTGGATAGATGCCGTCACGGCGACAGTTTGACAATGTTCGAGGTCATGCCCAAAATTGGGCTTGATCTCGTAACCACCCACATCCCCAACCAAACAGATCCTTTTCAATCCGAGCATCAATGGTTTGCATTAATTGATTGGGAAGCTGACACCGAGCTTGACGGAAATAGAATAGCAGAGACAATTTTATCACCAGCAATGGAATCAGGGCTAATTCAAGACGCGGTCATCGCTCAATCAAGCCAGCAGGCTGCAAGGCTTTTATCATTACGCGAAAACATGTCCGCAGCTCAAAAACATAATGGCGCATCAATCAAACAAGATATTACGTTACCTATCGACAAAATCGCAGATTTTTTGGAAGTGGCAGACAAAGCCGTAGATCAAGTGGTTCCCAATTGCCGACCGGTTGCTTTTGGACACTTCGGCGATGGGAATATTCATTATAATATCGCCCAGCCTATCGGCAGCAACAGAGACGATTTTTTGAGCCAATGGGACTTAATCTCCGAAACTGTTTTTGATATTGTTGGGGAAATGGGCGGTTCGATATCTGCAGAACACGGGATTGGGATTATGAAACGCGAAACACTCGCAAACCGAGCCCATCCGACAAAGATGGCACTAATGCGCGCGGTCAAACAAGCTATTGATCCCGACAATATCATGAATCCTCGTGTTTTGATTTGAGAAGCTAATCTGTGATTTAGATGTGTCGTTCACTTGTTATTTAAGCACGCCCAGATAGGAATATCGTCGTTTCTAGGAGGATTTGGATGCGAAAGTTATTTTTACTAGCAATTTGCGGCATGCTTCTAACAGGCTGCGCATCAACACCTGATCCTGCAAAAGTCTGTACATCGGATTGGATCAGCAAACGGGCTGGAAAAGCTGTCGCTGATATCACAGGAGACACGCAAGGGGCTGTAAAATCAATTCGCAAGGTTGCCGGATCATATGTTGAGGGCAAGACACCTGGCCCGCTTCAGATGTTCGCCCTCTCAAGATCATTAAAAAGTCTCGAAAAAGAGCTTACACGCGGTAGCGGAATTAGAGATCTGAAAACCGTCGCCAAAACTTGCAACAATCCAAAGATTATGACTGACGGCCTTACGGCATTTGTCGATGACATGGGCCTTCCGCCGCAAATGGTTCGTATCGTGGAAAGCCTTCCTCAATATCGAAATATTATCGAGTCCCATCTCAGAGACATAGCGCCGCGTGCTATAAAGTAATCAGCTGAATTGACCTGAGCGGCGCGCAAGGTTAAAGCGCGCGCCATGTCTTATTGCGTCGCTGCCTTATATCATTTTACTAGATTATCGGATTTTGAGAGCCTCAAAGAGCCGCTTCTGATGCTCTGCGAAATGTTTGAGATCAAGGGCACAATTCTTCTGGCCCGCGAAGGCATAAATGGGACTGTTGCCGGTTCGGACTTCGCGATCAAAGAAATGCTTACGTTTTTAAGGGCGGATCCACGGCTTACAAAGCTAGAGCATAAGGAAAGTCGCTCAAAAGACATGCCATTCTACCGGATGAAGGTACGTCTTAAAAAAGAGATCGTGACGATGGGCGTTGAGGGCGTTGATCCCAATGAAATCGTTGGAACCTATGTCGATCCCAATGATTGGAATGCGCTTATCTCCGACCCCGACGTGGTTTTAATTGACACTCGAAATGACTATGAGGTGGAAATTGGCAGCTTTGAAGGGGCCCTTAATCCGAACACCGAGACTTTCCGCGAGTTCCCGCAATGGGTTGAGCAGAACAAAGAGCGGCTCACCAAACACAAGGTCGCTATGTTTTGCACGGGCGGAATTCGGTGTGAAAAAGCCAGCTCTTACATGAAGCAGCAAGGCTATGATGAAGTTTATCACCTTAAAGGCGGCATTCTAAAATATCTGGAAACTGTCAAAGCCGATAATAGTATGTGGAACGGTGATTGTTTTGTTTTTGATCAGCGCGTCGCTGTTGGCCATGGCCTCAAGCAAAGTCAATATGATCAGTGCTATGCCTGCCGTTACCCCATAACCGAGGCCGATAAGCAACATGACTTATATGTCAAAGGCGTGTCATGCCCTCGATGTCATAATAAAATGAGCGACGAACAACGAGCCAGGTTTGCTGAGCGTCAAAAACAAATCGAATTAGCGAAAAAGCGGGGTGAGGCCCACATTGGACGTGATGCCTGAGGCTATTCTATATTCCTTCCGCAGGTGTCCCTATGCGATGCGCGGCCGAATGGGGCTATGCGCATCGGGTTTGAAATATGAACACCGGGAAATCGTTTTGCGGAATAAGCCGGTTCATATGCTTGAGGTTTCGCCCAAAGGAACGGTGCCGGTATTCATCAAAAGCGACGGAACTGTTATTGAGGAAAGCTTGGACCTTTTAGGCTATTCCCTAGAGGTATACGACCCTTTTGGATGGCTTGACTGTGATCTTGAAGAGGCGCAACGCCTTATTTCCGACAATGATGGTCCATTTAAACATCATCTAGATCGATATAAATATGCCAGTCGCTATAGCGAAGATGCCAACCGTGGGGATACGGATTTGAAACATCGCGAGCAGGCCGAACTTTATATTGCAAATTATGAAAAACGTTTGGGAACCAGTGCCTATCTGCTCGGTGACAAGCAAACGATAGCTGATATCGCAATTTTTCCATTTATTCGTCAGTTTGCAAACACGGACATTAACTGGTGGAACTCCTCTCCTTATCACCAGACCCGAGATTGGCTGGACCGACACATCAACTCTGAATTGTTTATCAAAGTTATGCAAAAATATCCGCTTTGGCAGAGCTAAACGTTCGGACTTAAGCTGAACAATAGCTGAAAAAACCGTTCAGCCTTGGTTGGGGTTTGCTGTTATAAGCTTATCTAAAATCGGAGTTATTTATGCGTAAGTTATTGCTGGCTTCAATGGCCGCGCTCATGTTAGGCGTCCCCGCTACGGCGCAACTCGGACCAATTGACGACATAATCGAGGATATTATCGGGTCTCCGCATCAGCATATCCCTGTCCAAAGCGTGATCGAAACAATTCCAGTAAACATCGATATGCAAAGTTTGCGGTCTATGGACGGCCATAGCGTAATCATTAATGTTTATAAGCCAGTTCAGCCCGGAATGAACCGTCCTCTATTGATTGGCCAGACACGCATGCTTTTGACAGGTCTACCAGAAAATTTGGGCTTAGTCGTTGCGGTGCCCGAGCCGGTTACCCGTGACCTGGACTTTGTTGTCGTCAATGGTGTTGTACTGGATGAACAAGACCAAGAAGTATTGATCTCTCGCCAAGATGAATTTTATCGGGGACGCGGCGATGTCAGGTTAGACTTAGTCACGCCGGGAAATTTATCACAAAACCCAACAGGCTCTGCGCACAACGCTAAGATCGAACAACTCAAAGGCAAAATTTATTTACCGAAGAACTCACCAGAGCTCATGCGGGGAGCCTCCATGACTGTAGATTTGGTTGAAATTGATGCCAGCAGCCTTGCTGGGGGAGCAACCGAGACGATAATCGGACAAACATTTGTCGATTTGGATCAGGAAAAGTCTCCGTTTAAGTTTAAGCTGGATTATGTCGCACCGCCTCAAACCGGAAAGTCTCGCATAATTCGGGTTCAAATTACGGATTGGGCAGGACGTCGAATCTATGAGAATCTGAGCCCTGAACCATTTCGCGGTGATGATGATTATCGGATTACGCTCGACCCGGCTCGGCAGCCCTAAAATAGCAACCTTTCTTCGCCTTCATTTCCATGCTATCAATTCCGGACGGAGATAGAAATGAATTTAAAAATCACGCTTTCAGTTATTGCCGTAACGGCAACCCTTCTGGGTTGCACAACTATTGAAACCTCAGAGGATAAGCCACGGGGAATTGCCGCTTTCGAAAAAGACCCCAGGCTTGGATCCGAGGTCGGAAAAATTTGCTTTAAACGCAATATAGACGGCTTCCGAAATGCGACAAAAGACACTGTCATTTTGGACGCCGGAGTACGAGATGAGTATATTGTCGAAGTGCATGGAAGCTGTTTTAATCTTCGGAATGCCCAAGCAATCCAGCTTGACAGCAACCTAAGTTGCCTATCTGAATTTGATAATATCGTCATTTATGAAAGTGCTTTTGGATCGCGGACATCTCCAAACTCAGTTGAACGCTGCAGTATAAAGTCGATTTATAAATGGGATGAAAAGGCAATACCCGAAGATGAAGAAGATCTCATAGACCCTTCAATGCAGCCCATAAAATAGAAGCTAAACCTGACCAATTTGTCATTAAAATGAACGAAAAATAACAAGCTTATTCAGGAAAAGTTCAAGGCCAATCCCGTATACAAAACTTGCGTGCGTCCCCTCTGTGACGTCCCTAATCCCCCCCAGGGAGGCCGAATTAAACTCCCGGCCCGCAGAACACGCAGCAAGCGCGGTGAAGCGTTACTTCCCTCTCTCGGTAACGCTCCCGCGCTTGTCTATTCTAAAATCAGCGCTTTTTCGAATAGCTAATGCATTGCAAAGACTGGAAAGGTTTGTCATTATTCCCAATTGGGAGGACTTATGCGTAAAACACTATTTTTATCAGTGGCTATTATAACGTTTTCGGCGTGTGGCGAAACAGCGTCCAAAGATACATCTTCTGAATTACCAAATTCAAATCAAGACACATCTGCATTTGCCGCAAGCCTCCAGGAAAAACTCCTGGACGCCCAATATGGCGATATCATTGAAATTCCGGCCGGAACTTATCATTTTGATAGAAGCCTATCTCTCACGGCGGACGGCGTAACTCTTTCGGGTGCCGGGATGGATAAGACGATCCTATCGTTCAAAGGGCAGCTCGCGGGAGCTGAGGGTCTACTTGTTACCGCCAATGACTTTATGATTGAGAACCTGGCGATCGAAGATAGCAAGGGCGATGCGCTTAAGATAAATGAAGGCAAAAACATTACAATAATGGGCGTTCGTACAGAGTGGACCGGTGGGCACAAAACCTCAAACGGCGCTTATGGAATTTATCCTGTGCAGTGTGAAAACGTATTAATCGAAGGCTCTGTTGCCATCGGCGCATCCGATGCCGGAATTTATGTTGGCCAATCCAAAAACATCATCCTTAGAGAAAACCGCGCCGAGTATAATGTAGCCGGAATTGAGATCGAAAATTCGATCGGCGCGGATGTCTACAATAATGTTGCGACAAACAACACTGGGGGAATTCTGGTGTTCAACATGCCAAACCTTACTATGGAAGGTCATAGCACACGCGTTTTTGACAATCAGATATTTGACAATAACACTAAAAACTTCGGTCATGAAGGCACGCCTGTGGCAAGCGTTCCGGCCGGGTCCGGCGTCGTTATCAACTCCAATGACAAAGTCGAAGTTTTTAATAACTCTATCCGAAACAACCGAACAGCAAATGTGATTATTTCGAGTGTTTATTCGACCGGCTATAATGACCTGAACAAGGCCGAAGGGTTTGATCCATACCCAGAGGGTATTTTCATTTACGGCAACACATTTGAAGGTGGCGGAAATAAACCGGACGGAGCTGATCTAAAGCTTTTGAAAACCGTCAAATTTGGGCCAACTGGGTCATTTCCTGATGTCCTATGGGATGGCTACATTGACCCTGCGAAACTCGTCGATGGAAAGCCCAAGCCCGGTGACAGAATTTGCATTCAGAATGGCGACGCCAAAATGTTCAACGCGGATGGTCCCAATGAGTACAAAAACCCATCCCTGTCAGATATGAGCCAACATGACTGCAAATTGCCAAAACTCGCGAAAGCTACTTTTTCGAATTGATGCGAATACTCCTCTTCGGCATATGCCTCATTCTCAGCGCGTGTAAGGCCAACGCCCCAGACGTTAAATTCCACCCCGAGGAAAACCCCAAATTGCTAAGCGATTGGGGTATTTTTAACCTCAAGAACGACCAGATTACATTAGCCTCAACTAGCTTTGTCTATGAGCTTCAAAGCCCGCTTTTTAGCGATTACGCTCTTAAGCTTAGAACTATCCATATTCCAAGTGGTGAGAACGCAGAAATAGATGAAGATGGCGACACGATAAACTTTCCTGTTGGAACAGTTATTTCGAAGACATTTTATTACCCCAGAGGGGATCAACTCGATCACGTTCTAAAAAGTAAGCACGCGCCAGACATGGCGGACAATAGAATTGATATCTCAGGGTTTAGATTGATTGAGACACGTTTACTCGTTCATCGTGATGACGGTTGGGACGCCTTGCCTTATATTTGGGATGACGACCAATCGACGGCCAAACTTGCCCGGACTGGCGATCTTCAACATCTGACTCTGGTCGACAATGATCAACACAGCAAGTTTCCGTATCTTGTTCCGAACGTCAATCAATGTGCTGGGTGTCATGCAACAAACAATACGACCCGTGATATTGTACCGATAGGCCCTAAACTTCGGCATCTAAAATCAATTAAAAGCTTTGGCCTGGATCAACCCTCAACACAGTATTTTAAGAATGTGAACTGGGCAGACGAATCCCAAACACTCGACTTACGTGCGCGCGCTTATCTCGATATTAATTGCTCCCATTGTCACAATGAAGTGGGACCTGCTGACACCTCAGGGCTCCATTTGGAACCCGGCACACCGATGGGGCCCCATCTAGGGCTTTGCAAAACCCCTATTGCTGCTGGAACCGGGACAGGAAATCGAAAATACGGAATTGTTCCCGGTAAGCCAGAAGCATCAATTTTCATTTACCGAATGGCATCCACAAACCCCGCCGAAATGATGCCTGAACTGGGCCGAGCACTGGCCGATGAAGAGGGCGTTTCGCTTATATCCGACTGGATAACCTCGCTAAGCGGCAGCTGCGATGCTGGCTAGTGGCTAAACACATAAGCTCGATTTTCGACCGATACACCTGGTGGGCGCTTATAGTGTTCAAAATGGTCCCATCCCTCTTTCAGATTTAACCAGAACTCGACGTTTCTATTGTCGACGACTTTTGCCAGATTTTCCTCTGTCATTTGAAACGGAAAAATATGGACTCTTATGAAAGGCTGACCTTCATCAAAAGACGAACTCATAATTGTATAGATCTCTTCAATAACCGGGTCGGTCATGGCGTAGCAGCCGATGGAAACACAATTGCCATGGACCATCAAAAAACTACCCGTTCGGCCATGGGCCCGATCATAAGCATTCGGGAAACCCAAATTAAAACTCAGATGATAGCTCGAATTTGGATTCATTTGGCCTGGTGTTACAAAATAAAACCCCTCGGGCGACTGCCCATCGCCTTCTTTAAGTTTTGGACCTAACGTGCCTGAGTAGGTGCAAATGGGCCACGACTTATATATTTGAAAAGCCCCAGACTCATCAGCGAGAAAAAGTTCCAGATATCCGTCGCTCAGCGACCCATCAACCGATTTAATTATGCGTATAAAGACAGGGGCGCCGACCTTTTGGCCTTGGTTTTGAAGTGTCGTCGTGATTTTTGGAGTTTGGCGTTCAATCGCGAATTTCGAACGATCTGACCGCGCTTGCTCGCAGGCTGAACCCGCGAGCAATATTGCTGAAAGGAGCAATCCGAACGATCGGAATACCCTCATTTAAAATTACGCCATTTCTGAATTATCGGCCGGTATGCGCAGAACTTGCCCAACATAAATTTTATCCGGGTGGCTCAGCATAGGACGATTGGCTTCAAATATCTCCGGGTAGCGGGACCCCTTCCCGTAGTAAGTCTTTGAGATTTTCCAGAGAGTATCGCCTGATACAACCGTATGGAATTGTGATGCCGTCGCATTATCTTCGGTTTCGATACCGTCTTCAACCTCACCAACGCCTTCCACATTTCCGACGGCCAGAATAATCTTTTCTTTCATTTCCTGCGTCGCCGCTTTTCCAGAAACTTTGACTTTTCCGTCATCATCGACATCGATCTCAATACCGTCTTGCGGTAAGCCCATTTCTTTAACTTCGTTTTCTAATTTTTCTTTGGCTTCACGGCCTTTAAAAATTTTGCCAAGGCCGCGCCCCGCCATTTTTACAAATGGAACCATTCCAAACATGTTTGTCTCCTCATAAACGGAAGCTTTATGCTTCCTGCCATAATTCTATCTTTATCCCTTCCGGATCAATAAACCAGCCAAAAATACCGTAATCAGTGTCTTCGACTTCGCCAATAACAGTTGCCCCTCCGTTCCGGGCCCGCTCAATCAGCTTTGCAACGTCGTCTACCCGTAGATTGATCATAAATCTTTCCCGCGACGGCGATAGGTAGTCCGAATCAGATTTAAATGGTGACATCATCGTCTGCCCCTTCCCGTCTGCGGACCACTCAAAGCTACCCCAGTCCGTAACATCCACTCTCATGTGGTCAGCCCACCATTTTCTGTATGCATCCACATCATTACAGGTAAAAAAAATGCCCCCCAAACCTAAAACTTTAGCCATATAATCTCCCGTTCACCTATTAATGGTAAAATGACGCATATTTTCAACAACGCTTTGCCTTTTTAGTAAAGCACGTTATAGACCGCGAAATATTTTTTGGAGTTTCAAATGGGCCTTATCCTGGCAGGCGGCGGACTAAGTATTTTCGGTCTGTTCTCAATTAATCCAGCTATGTTTGGATTCATTGTTCTTATTCTACTGTTTGGCGGTTTGAATATTCTTGAATTCAAGCGGTTCGACTAGTCGAGTTATAGCGTAATGGCGCTTAGTTCGTTACTTCTCGTCATAGGGATTGTTGTCCTTATCGTCGGTGGCGACCTCCTGGTCAGAGGAGCCGCATCACTGGCGCGACACTGGGGCGTACCGCCCCTTATTGTGGGTTTAACTATTGTTGCTTTCGGAACGTCGGCACCGGAACTTGTTGTTGCGGTACAAGCCGTATGGGACAACGCCAGTCAGCTCGCATCGGGTAACATTGTTGGATCAAATGTCGCCAATGTTTTATTGGCGCTGGGTATTCCGGCCATGATCATGGCTATTCCGACCAATATGCCCGGCGTTGCCAGAAACGCATTTATTTGCGTGGCTGCAACTATCATTTTTATTTTCCTCGCCTTTCTCGCCAATCCATTACAAATTTGGCAGGGGGCAATCTTGTTTTTTGGGATAATCACCTATCTGGTGTATATGTTTAGACTGGCAAAAGCCGGAGCTGATGACCCAATACTCGCTGAAATGACAGAAATCGAGGAAGGCGAAGACGGTCTTCCCGCGCACCAACTCAAGTCAGTACTATTTGTTTTAATCGGTTTAGTTGGTCTCGTTGTCGGAGGAAAATTGATTGTCGACCACGCAACAAATATCGCAGAAATTTTAGGTGTTCCCGAGGCCGTCATCGGCCTAACGATCGTCGCAATTGGAACCTCGCTACCGGAAATAGCGACCGTCGTTGTAGCCGCGTATCGCGGTCATCCTGAAGTCGCAATCGGTAACGTACTGGGATCAAATGTCTTTAATCTTTTCGCGGTTGGCGGCGCAGCTGCGCTGGCTGGTCCGCTGTCGATAAAGAAAGAGTTTTTCGTTTTCGACTTTTGGGTCATGCTAATCACGTCTATTGTTTTACTTGTGTTTATCTTAGGGCGTAGTCCTATCGGGCGGAAAACCGGATTAGCATTCGTCATCGCATACATGTTATATCTGGGCGCTCAAGCCAAGTTTGGCATGGCTTAAGCCATTGTGATATGGCTCTATCATTATGGACAAGACTGATCTGACATTTGAAATCGAAAAAGATTTCCAGTTTGAAGCGGCACACTATTTTGGCCATGCCGATGCGAACGATTTGTTTAAAAAAATTCACGGACACTCTTTCAATGGCACGGTCAGGATTGAAGGCAATGCTCAAGAGGAAAAAGGCTGGATTCGGGATCTTTGGAAAATTGATCAAATCATTACAGCTGAAATCGCTCCTCTAGATCATACCGTATTGAATGAAATTGAGGGCCTAGAGCAGCCTGCCCTAGAGCAAATAGCGCTCTGGATTTTTGATCGACTTGAGCCCAAACTTCCAGGTCTTTCATGTGTTGAAGTTGGACGGCCATCTTGCGGCGAACGCGCCCGAATAAAACGGGCTCCAAAAACATGAGTGGAACCGTTTTGATAACGGGGGCGGCAGCTCGCATTGGTGCTCATTTAGCAAAAGGTTTAGCTCATGATGGCTGGACGGTTGTCATTCATTACAACCGTTCTGCAAAAAAAGCAGAAGCACTTGTAAATGCAATTAACAGCGGCGGCGGAAAAGCCTTCGCCCTTTCTGCCAACCTAGCTATTCCGTCAGAACGCAATGAATTAGTAGACGAAGCCAGAGAACTGGCCAATCGGCCTCTGACGGCTTTGATAAATAATGCCTCTACTTTTCAGGACGACCGGATAGCCAGTTTCTCTCGCGGTAGCTATGACCACCACATGGAAATCAATCTGCACGCACCGGTAAAGCTTTCACAAGATTTCGCCGCGCAATTGCCCGAGAATCAATCTGGCTCTATCATCAATATGATTGATCAACGCGTCCTAGCGCCGGACCCAACCTATTTTACTTATGGGATATCGAAAGCGGCTCTTCTGTCGGCGACCAAGACAATGGCTCAGGCGCTGGCCCCAAACATTCGAGTTAATGGCATAGGCCCAGGCCCGACGCTCCAAAACAAGGTACAGGACGAAAAGATGTTTGCGAATGAGAGTGCCTCAACCCTATTGGGAGAAGGATCGCCACCAGATACCATTCTTCACGGCGTCAGATATCTTTTGGCGGCAAAGTCAGTGACAGGACAAATGATCGCAATCGATGGCGGCCAACATCTAATCTGGTCAAACACTTAGCGAGAGAAGAATTATGGCTCGAAAATCTTTTCTGAACCGGATCAAAGGTGAAAGCTCGGGGCGGACAACCCGAATTTATGTTCGAGGCCTCTTGGTCCAAGCATCTATTGGAGTGCACCCTCATGAACACGAGGAAACCCAACCCGTAATTATTGATGTCGAACTTGACATGGGTGATATGCCGATCCCGAAACAGGATCGGCTTCATGAAACTCTTGATTATGCGACCGTTGCGGAGAAAGCTGAAGAAATTGCGCTGGAAGCTCACGTGCAATTGGTCGAAACCCTCGCTGGGCGCATTGCCGATTGGGCATTAGCTGATCCACGGGTCAAGTCATGTGCTGTAAGTATCGCTAAACCTCAGGCCCTGCTAAAAGCTGATGCAGCGGGAGTCGAAGTAATTAGGCGGCGATAGATTTTTCTCTGACGCTCTTGCGCCGTGCCCGGTTCTGCTTAACTTAACATCATGTCGGAAAATCCAGACACAGAAAATTTATTCGGCCCTGCGCTGATAGCAGATTACGTAAAACGCCTACCGCTAAAACCAGGCGTGTATCGCATGTATGACGAGAATGAGGTCGTTCTGTACGTCGGCAAAGCCAAACATCTCAAAAAAAGGGTTACGGCCTATACCAGTTATAAGCGTCACCCCATACGATTGCAGCGCATGATCAGAGCAACAAGACGCATGGAATTTGTCGTCACCGGAAGTGAAACCGAAGCTCTTTTACTGGAAGCGAGTCTCATTAAAAAACTCAAGCCGCGTTACAATATACTCCTACGCGACGATAAAAGCTTCCCATATATTCTCGTTCGAAAAGACCATGACGCACCTCAGATTAAGAAACACCGTGGAGCTAAAAAGATAAAAGGCGACTATTACGGTCCTTTTGCCAGCGCCCTGGCCGTTAACCGCACACTGGATACGCTACAACGGGCTTTTAGACTCAGGAATTGCTCCGATAGTGTTTATGACGCACGAACACGCCCCTGCATGCTCCATCAGATAAAACGGTGTTCAGCCCCCTGTACCGGCGAAATCGATAATGCTGGTTATGGAGAGCTTATTCGTGATGCAGAGGATTTCCTTCAGGGCAAATCAGACAAACTTAGAAATCGGTTGCAAGACCATATGCACGCCGCATCCAAGGACTTAAATTTTGAGAAAGCGGCTGAATTTAGAGACAGGCTCAATGCGCTAGCGCAGATTACAGGCAGTTCAACAGGTGCAACGAGTGAGAGCTTTGCCGAAGGCGATGTTATCGGAATCTATTCGGGCGGCGGACAAAGCTGCGTTCAGGTTTTCTTTTTTAGAGCGGGTCAAAACTGGGGCAATAATGCTTACTTCCCGCGGCACAGCAAAGACGATGATCCGGCCAAGGTCCTCGATGCTTTCCTAGCACAGTTTTACATGAACAAGCCGATTCCAAAGTCTATTTTTGTTAGTGAAGACCTCCCCAGCAACGAACTATTACAGACCGCGCTTTCTGAACGTTCGGGCCTAAATATTTCTATTTCCACACCAAAGCGCGGCGAAAAGAAAAAACTTGTCAACATGGCTGTTAAAAACGCCGAAGAAGCCCTTGCCCGTAAATTGGCTGAAACAGCGTCGCAAACCAAACTTCTCAAGCAACTGGCCGACAGTCTGGATTTGGAGGCGCCGCCTGACCGAATAGAAGTATACGATAACAGTCATATTCAGGGTACAAATGCGATCGGCGCATTCATCGTCGCGGGACCGGAAGGACTTGAAAAGAAAGAATATCGGACCTTCAATATCAAAGACGTAGAGACCGAACCCGGAGATGATTACGCGATGATGCGCGAAGTTATGCGCCGGCGGTTTTCGCGCTTATTGAAAGACGACGCGCTTATATGGCCCGATCTCGTTGTCATTGATGGCGGAAAGGGACAATTATCAGCGGTTCGGGAAACACTCGAAGAGCTTGGCGCACTTGAAAGAACCACCTTGGTTGCCATTGCCAAAGGGCCTGACCGAAATGCTGGGCGGGAAACATTTCATATGCCCGGACGTACAGAGTTTACGCTCCCGCCTCGAACGTCCGTATTGTATTATTTGCAACGATTACGAGATGAAGCTCATAGATTTGCGATCGGAACGCATCGCGCGCGCCGAAAAAAACAGATGAAATCCAATCCGCTTGATGGTATTCCGGGCGTAGGATCAGGACGCAAAAGAGCATTGCTTTCGCATTTTGGTTCTGCCAAAGCAGTAAAAAACGCGACCAAAGCGGAGCTGATAAAAGTCGAAGGGGTAAGCCAAAAACTGGCGGATATTATTTATGAATACTTCCACGAATGACAATGAAATGAAACGCGCAGGCGGGGCATTTGCAGACGGCCTGACGCTCATACGACTATTGCTTACCCCGGTTATTATGTTTTTAGTAATTGCCAAAGGCTGGCCTGATACGAATACGGCCTTATTGGCATTTATAATCTTTGCCATAGCAGCTTTGACTGATTTTTTTGACGATGTCACCGGCGGCGCAGAAACATCACGATTTCGCAAATTCGGTTGGTTTGATGATATAGCCGACACTGTACTTATGACGGGGACACTTGCAGCAATTTTATACGTCGTCATGACAAAAGGGTCGTTGAATTGGCTTTTAGCTGTGCCCGCAGGCATCATTATTTTTCGAGAGATTATAGTCGGCCTGGTCAAAGGGTTCGAACTTTCACGTCACGGTTGGCCGGAAACGCGACTTGGTAATCTCAAGACCGCAACTATCATGCTGGCTGTATGTTTGCTCTTGGCGGCACCATGGTTATCCGTCTGGCTTGAAACAATAATGTCCAATGATGAAAACGTCATGGATGTTTACGGCCGTACTACAAATCAGGTCTGGAATATTGGCTTAGGCCTTTTGTGGTTTGGCGCTTTGTTGTCACTATTGACCGGGCTTAGTCTTTTAACTCAAAAGAACCTGCCAGCTAATGACGGATAAACCCGTTATCGGCTTTCGGGCCAAGCTACCGAATATTCTGACGATTAGCCGGATAGTGTCGATCCCGGTATTAGTCGCGGG
>JAHDDC010000100.1 GCA_020629545.1 Hellea sp. | reverse complement strand
ATGTTGCTATAATATGTGCCTGGCCGCGCAAGGCCATGGCTTTGGGGCGCAGTGGTTGACGGAGTGGTATAGCTATGATCCTGTTATCGCCGCCAAATTGGGGCTAACCGAATCGGAAAAATTTTCTGGCTTTATTTACATCGGAACATCGCAAACCCCGTCTCTGCCCCGGCCGCGCCCTGAAATAACCAAGAAAATAAGCCATTACTAATGGCTGTAATTACTGCGTCTGTTGCAAGACCAGGTATACACCTAAAAGTTTATTCAAAATTTTTTGTTTAGCTGGCGTTCAGGTTTCTTTCGGTATATACAAAATCAGGTCAACTAGACCAAGAAACCCCGAGCTTACCATTGCGCCCCGTGTAAGCCGGGGTTTCTTTTTTGCCTAAATGTTCCTTTTGGAACATCCGATTTTTATCCTAAAAAACATGAGTTTAATTGAACAAACAACAGGGATCCAAACTGTTTAAACTCTGTTCATGTTCGATTTGGCAAAGGGCAATCTGTCGGAAACGACATGGACCCTGCTCTACCATTGCGCCCCGTGTAGTGGCGGGGTCCACTCTTAAAAGACGGCTTCGGGGGAAGCCGTCTTTTCTCGTTTTGGGGTGCTGTTAGGCCGTCTCGGCAAAGAGCTCCCGACCGATGAGCCAGCGGCGGATTTCTGACGTTCCCGCACCAATTTCCATAAGCTTGGCATCGCGCAAGATACGACCCGGTGAGTTCTCATTCATATAGCCATTGCCGCCCAGCATCTGGATGGCGTCCAGCGCCAGTTGTGTGGCTTTTTCGGCCGCATAGAGAATACAGCCGGCACTGTCTTTGCGAGTGGTTTCGCCCCGGTCACAAGCCTGAGCGACGGCATAAGTATAGGCGCGCGCCGTAGAAGTTGTCACATACATATCGGCCAGCTTGCCCTGCATGAGCTGAAACTCGCCAATGGCTTTGCCGAATTGTTTGCGCTCATGGATATAGGGCAGGACCACATCCAGACAGGCCTGCATCAGGCCGACTGACAATCCAGAGAGCGTCACGCGCTCATAGTCCAGGCCGCTCATCAGAATTTCCGCGCCTTGTCCGATATTGCCAACCACATTTTCTTCCGGGACATGGCAATCTTCAAACACCAGCTCACAGGTATCAGAGCCCCGCATACCCAGCTTGTCGAGTTTCTGTGCGGTCGAGAAGCCTTCCATATCGGGCGTAATGATAAAGGCGGTGATGCCTTTACTGCCCGCCTTGGGATCGGTCTTGGCATAGACAAAGAGCATGTCGGCGGTAGGGGCGTTGGTGATCCACATCTTATTACCGTTCAGCAGATAACCACCCTGTGCCGCATCAGCACGCAAAGACATAGAGACCACGTCTGATCCCGCGCCCGGCTCGCTCATGGCGAGGGAACCCAGATGTTCACCGGACACCAGCTTGGGCAGATATTTCGCCTTTTGCTCTGCATTGCCCCAACGGTGGAGTTGGTTGATACAGAGATTGGAGTGAGCCCCGGCAGATAGAGACACTGAGGCCGAGAATCGCGCCAGTTCTTCATAGACGATGGTTTGTGCCAGATAACCCATATCCGTGCCGCCATATTCTTCTGACACGGTGACACCATGCAGACCCAGCTCACCCATCATGGGCCAGAGATGGCGTGGGAACTCATTGGTTTTGTCAATTTCGGCGGCGATAGGTTCGATATGTTCCTTGCCAAACCGGTAAACCATATCGCGCAGCATTTCGATTTCCTCGGAATGGCCAAAGGAGAGGGAAGGGTAGTTGGTGGTGTTCATAATGCTATCCTCAATAATATTTTGTCATCCCGGACGAGGGCGCTAGCCCAAAGATCCGGGACCTCTGGCTTTCCGCTTTGACTGCGGATTTCCAGCTTAACCGGCGAGGTCCCGCATCGAGTGCGGGATGACAGTTTAATTTATTCGTCCTTTTCTAATTCTAACAAAATATCGCCGTCATTGACCAGCTGCCCGGCCTCAACCGGAATAGCGGCGACCACACCGTCCCGCGGCGCGTCCAGTGACATTTCCATTTTCATGGCTTCCATAACAATCAGCTTGTCGCCAGCTTTGACCTCGGCACCCGGTGCGACCTCAACGGAAATGATCTTGCCCGGCATGGGGGCGGTGAGGGCGTTGGCTGCGACAGCGGAAAGCCCTTTTGCTGAATAATCCAGCAAGCTGATTTGCCACGCCTTAGGATTATCTGAATGCGAGAGCTCGATGAGGTTGCCTTCTTGCGAGAATGACCAGTTTTTCAGAAAATTTATGCTCTTTGTTTTGTTGCCCTCATTGATAATCAGGAATTCTTGATCATTAACTTTGACAATCCATCGGTCCTCTAGAATTTCCTTTACTGCGACATAAAATTCCTGATTTTCATAGGTGAAATAATACCCGCTATCTGGACTCAAGTTGGCCCGCCACCCATCTTGCTTTTCAAAAGGATTCTCAAAGCTATGACTGAAATTATGTCGACGCCAAATATTGTGTTTAATGTCTTTTAAAAGCTGACAGGTTGCAATCCCAAAAATAATGGGATTTATCTCCGTTGCATTTAGGCCCGCAGGATCAAAGTTTTCAGATATGAAAGAAGTAGAAAGCTCGCAGTCTTTGAATTTAGAATTTGAGACTAAAGATTCCAAAAACAAGGTATTATTCTTTACTCCCAGAATTGATGCTCCACCAAGGCAGTCGCTGATCTCTGATATCGCCGTTGACCGGTCGTCCGCGTAACAGATAACTTTAGCTATCATAGGATCGTAAAATACGGATATGGTGTCTTTTTCAGATACGCCAGTATCTATGCGAATTTCGGCATCATCCTCATAAGTGAAACTACTCACATAAAACTTTTCCAATTTCCCAATACTCGGCAGGAAGTCATTGGAAGGATCTTCCGCGTATAGCCGTGCTTCAATCGCATGGCCGGAGATGGATATATCTTTTTGCGGCGGCAGCTTTTCGCCCTGTGCGACCCGGATTTGCAATTCCACCAAATCCAGACCCGTAATCATTTCCGTGACCGGGTGCTCCACCTGCAGCCGCGTGTTCATTTCCATGAACCAGAAGCCGTCTTCTTTAAGCTCACCTGAGCCGTCGACGATAAATTCCACCGTGCCAGCACCGACATAGTTCACGGCTTTGGCGGCGTTGACGGCGGCTTCGGTCATGGCCGCTCGGACAGAATCTGTCATGCCGGGAGCGGGCGCTTCTTCGATGACCTTTTGGTGGCGGCGCTGCAGGGAGCAATCGCGCTCAAATAGATGAATCACATTGCCGTGGGTATCACCAAAGACCTGCACCTCAATATGGCGCGGGCTGGAGATATATTTCTCAATCAGGACAATATCATTACCAAAGCTCGATTTCGCCTCGCGCTGACAGGAGGAGAGGGCGTCGAGAAAATCTTCGCTATCCTCAACTTTGCGCATGCCTTTACCGCCGCCGCCGGCCACGGCCTTGATCAGAACGGGATAGCCAATTTTGTCCGCTTCCTTTTTAAGGTGTTTCGGATCTTGATTATCGCCCTGATAGCCGGGCGTGACAGGCACACCGGCTTCCATCATCAAGGCTTTAGCCGCATCCTTGAGCCCCATAGCCTCCATGCTCTCAGCGGCCGGTCCAATAAAAGTGATTTTAGCCTTCTTCAGAGCCCGGGCAAAATCAGGGTTTTCCGACAAAAAGCCATAGCCCGGATGGACGGCATCTGCGCCTGTATCCTTACAGGCATCGATGATCTTGTCGATGACCAGATAACTTTCTGCCGCTGGGCTGGCGCCAATATGTACCGCCTCATCAGCCATTCGCACATGCAGGGCTTTGGCGTCCGCGTCGGAATAAACGGCCACGGTTTTAATTCCCATTTTACGGGCTGTCTTGATGACCCGGCAGGCAATTTCACCACGATTGGCAATCAGGATTTTTTTGATTTTAGACATAACAACATACCTCATCCTGAGGAGCGGCCTTTGCCGCGTCTCGAAGGATTATCCAGGGAAGACCCTTCGAGGCCCCGCTCACGCTCCGCACCTCAGGGTGAGGCGTTTTTATGGGGCGACTAACTAAATTCATCCTACCCTCCGATAATGAGAGCTCGACAGAAGGGCGCGTTTCTCGACCAAATGCCAGAGCGCGAAACTGGCAATCAAAGTGAGGGCCAGACTGACCGTCAGGCCCACAAACGGACTGCCAAACAGGCCAAAGGCAATACAGGCCTGAATGATCGGGAAATGGGTGATATAAATGCCGTAACTCATATCGCCATAGCGGGCGGCATTGAGCGCCGGACCTGCCGAAAATGCAATCCAGCCAATGACCAAAGCGAGGCCGAGGGGGCGCATGGCCGCCATGGCACCAGGAGAAAAAGGTTGCCAGATTGAGAGCGTTACTAAAACAATACCGGCCAATAATGTGCCCAGGTTAGGGTTCTTAAACTTGTCGAGATTGAGCCACATATACATGCCTATGGCAAAAAACCCGATTTGCCCCGGCAATTGCCGTGCCAGTTGTTCTGAGTAGCTATGGTCAATAAGGTCCGTAAATGTCAGCCGCCAAAGTTCTCCGAATATGATCATACCCAAAATGAGAGGAAGCTGAAGTTTTGGTAATTTTTTCATCACCCACCAGATAATTGGCAGAGCCATGTAGAACATGACTTCGACCTTGAGCGTCCAGAGGGCACCATTGACGATCCCCGCATAGTTATCAAACAGGCCGAATTTCGTATTGCCCGGCAGTGTGGGTTCTATGAAGTTTAAAAAGGCCAGATTGGGCAGAAGGTAGGATAAAACGGCTTTGAACTGTCCTGACAAGACCAAAGCGATGATTGCCGGGACCAGGATCACAACCGTATAGGCCGGATAAAGACGGCGAAACCGTTTCTCGGCATAAAGCCCGATTTTTTCCGAGCGGACCAGTGAGCCCAAAACCAGCGCGCCTGATATTATGAAAAACCCTTGTATAGACAACTCAGCTGCTGTTCCGAGATATTTCTCGGTTTGCAATCTTGGGGCTATCTTAGCCAAGACAAATGCGTGATAAACGGCCACTGCAGCCGCAAAGACCAGGCGTAAAAAATCAAATCTGTTAGTTTGGCTGTGCATAATTACATCCGGAAGACGCCAAATTTTGTTTCGCGCTGGGGCGCGTTGGCGGCCATGGCGAGGCCCAGTCCCAGAACACGTCTTGTGTCGCGCGGGGCGATAATGCCGTCATCCCAGACCCGGGCGCTGGCATAATAAGGGTGGCCTTCAACTTCGTATTTTTCCCGGATCGGATCCATGAAAGCCTGTTTGTCCGATTCCGACCATTTCTCCCGGTCGCGGTGGACAGAGGCCAGCACTGAGGCGGCCTGTTCGCCGCCCATGACGGAGATCCGTGAATTGGGCCACATAAAGATCAGGTTCGGATCATAAGCCCGGCCACACATGCCGTAATTGCCCGCCCCAAAGGAGCCGCCAATCAGTACTGTGAATTTCGGCACATTGGCACAGGAAACCGCATGGACCATTTTCGCGCCGTTCTTGGCGATGCCGCCAGCCTCAGCCTTGGAACCGACCATAAAGCCAGTGATGTTTTGCAGGAATATCAGCGGTATATTTCGGGCACAACACAGCTCAATGAAATGCGCGCCTTTCAGGGCGCTCTCAGAAAACAGCACGCCATTATTGCCCAGAATGCCCACCTCATAACCTTCGATATGGGCAAAACCCGTTACCAGCGTATCGCCATAGAGCTTTTTAAATTCATGAAATTCCGAGCCGTCCACAAGGCGCGCGATAATTTCGCGGCAATCATAGGGCTGACGGATATCTATGGGTACGACACCGTCAATTTCGTCCGGATCATAGGCGGGTGGGCGTGGGGCTTGTGAGGGGCCATAAGCCTTGGGCCGATGGCCCAGACGCGCAATACTCTCCCGGGCGATCTGAAGAGCGTGCGCATCATTACTGGCCAGGTGATCGGTCACGCCAGAGGTTTTGGAGTGAAGCAGCCCGCCGCCGAGTTCCTCGGCGCTGATCTTCTCGCCCGTGGCGGCTTCGACCAGAGGCGGACCGCCCAGAAACACTGTGCCTTGATTGGCGACGATGATACTTTCATCGGCCATAGACGGGATATAGGCCCCGCCCGCCGTGCAGCTGCCCATGACAACGGCAATCTGCGGGATGCCTTTCGAGCTCATGATGGACTGATTGTAAAAACACTGCCCGAAATGGCCGCGGTCCGGGA
>JAHDDC010000099.1 GCA_020629545.1 Hellea sp. | reverse complement strand
CGACAATACTGGCCAGCTGCCAGGAGGACGTAATCCAACCCACAGCGTTTCCAAAATCCTCTTTGGGAACCAGATTGACCACCAGCGAAGATGAGGCCGGTGAGAAAAATGCCCGGCCTGTGCCGACAAAAAACATGGCGATGAGGACGAGCAAGGGTTCAAATTGTCCAGTCATGGCCATAACCGCAACGAGGGCGGCGCTGGCGGCCAACAAAAGCGTCGCGCCCGCCATGACAAAACGGCGGTTCAGCTTGTCGGCCGCCATACCCGTTATGACCACAAACAATAGAGACGGCGCAAAAAGAATAACGCCCACCAGCCCAAGCCACAGGGGATTACTGGTCACATCATAAAGATGAAATCCAATCGTCGTGGTCAGAACATGAATGGAAAAGGCCGTCAAAAAACGTGACGTGAAATAGCGCTGATAACTCTTGTGCCGAAAGGCGGCGTATTGGTCTTCCGTTGCGCTCATTCATGGCTCTGTGAACCAAGTCGCTCTATATATCAATCAGCTTTTTATACTGGCCCCCAAAGCGGCCACATCCGCCACGGCTTGATCGATGGTTTTGGGATCAGGGAAGCATTCCAGACCAATGGGGCCTTTGAACCCGGCTTTGAAGGCTTCGTTCAAAATAAAGCTATAGTTCATTTCACCGGTGCCCGGTTGTTGGCGGGCCGGAGAGTCTGCAATTTGAATGAGGGCGCACTGATCCATGCCTTCTTTGAGGTTATGCACTACATTGCCTTCGGCCCGCTGCATATGGAACAAATCCCAATTGAGCTTAAGATTTGCGCTGTTGATCTCCCGACACATACGGACGGCATCTTTTGAGCCATGTAAAAACTCATTAGGATGATTGTAAGGGTTAAACGGTTCGAGACAGCCCGTGATATCTGCGTCCTCTAATAAAGGTGCCATATCGGCGAGACGGTCTTGAAACGGGCCAATCATGTCTTCGTAGCTTTTGCCTTCAATTTTGGCGTGCCCGACAATGGTCGCGTATTCGGCACCCAGCGCCTTAACATGCTCAATACTGGTTTTGACCATATCCAAAGTTTCAGATTTTGGGCTTTGCGCCAGTTTCGGTAACCCCAAAGTGCAGTGAATGATCTTGATACCGGCGTCCTGGGCGCGACTGACCATATCCGCAATCGGGATATCGGGCTTCACGGGATCCCACATTTCTGCCGTTAGAAAACCAGCTTTGGCGGCCAGATCTATCCGCTCCAAAAACGGCTTGTCATACCACCAGCTCTCCAGATTGAGGGTAAAGGGCGCAAGATGAGCCGGATCGATTGTGTCGTTTTCAGTCTTCACAGCTGCGCTCTTAGCACAGCCCGCCACAAGCCCCAATCCAACAACACCTCCAATGCCAGCGCCTAATGTCTGTCTGCGGTTGATCATCATCTCCTCCCATTTTTCTCCACCTATCCGTAAAGCAGAACTGAATGGACCGCCACCAGGAATGTAGACTCCCATTTCAGGCAGCTTTCACATAGGTTGCTCGCAAAGGGGATTGTCATGGCTCAGAAAAAAGTCTGTTTGGTGATTGGCGCGGGTGCAGGGATTGGCGGGAATGTTGCCAAGAAATTTGCCGCCGAAGGTTATCATGCCGTTCTTTGTCGCCGCAGTGATCAGGACGGCCTCGACAAGCTGGTGAACGATATTGAAGCGTCCGGTGGCTCAGCCAGTGGCATGTTGCTGAACGCGATCGTCGATGACGCCATCGAAAACTTGGTTGAAGGGGTCGAAGACAAAGTCGGCCCTATTGATACGGTTCTCTTTAATCTGGGCGCTCAGATTGGAAACCGGCCTTTGCATGTGACGACGCATAAACAGTTTGAGCTCGGCTGGCGTATGGCCACATTCGGACTGTTCCGTCTCGCCAAATCTGTCATCCCGCATATGCTGGAGCGCGGTCATGGGACTATTCTGGTGACCTCTGCGACGGCGGCCATGCGTGGTAATGCCGGCCAGCACTCTCACGCGGCGGCTATGGGCGGGCGGCGTATGCTGTGTCAGACCCTCAATGCCGAATATGCGTCCCAAGGAATCCACGTCGCCCATATTGTGGTCGATGGTGCCGTGGATGCGCCGGATACGCTGGGCAAAATGCTCGGGCCTGAAATGTACAAAAAACTGCGCGAGACCCGCGGGATGGAACATGACGGGCTGTTACTGCCGGAAAAAATCGCCGAGACTTATTATCATATCGCGCAGCAACACCGTTCCGTCTGGACCCATGAGCTGGACCTCAGGTCTTTTTCCGATGTGGCCTGGTGGAATCACGAACTAAAGATTGGATAAAAATGACCAAGACACTCGACTTCATTTTCGACTTCGGCAGTCCCAATGCTTATTTTGCCTATAAAGCCCTGCCACCTATTTTGGAGCGCACGGGTGCGAGCTTGAATATTATTCCGTGTCTGCTGGGCGGCATTTTCAAAGAGACCAATAATCAGCCGCCTTTTACAGCCTATGGCGGTGTGAAAGGTAAGCTCGCCTATGAGCAATTGGAAATTCAGCGCTTTATTAAAAGGCACGAATTGACCAAGTTTAAATTCAATCCCCATTTTCCAGTCAATACCATCATGCTTATGCGCGGGGCACTGGTTGCGGAGCGTGACGGGTATTTGGAAGGCTATGTAGAGGCGGGCCTGAAAGCCGTGTGGGAAGACGGGCTGAAAATGGACAACCCGCAGGTTTACGCCGAAGCTATGACAGCCGCCGGGTTTGACGGCACGAAAATGCTCGAGCAGATGCAGGATCCGGATATTAAAGCTAAGCTCTTTGCTAACACATCTGCAGCCGTGGAACGGGGCGCTTTTGGTATTCCGACCTTTTATGTGGGTGAGGAGATGTTCTTTGGCAAAGAGCGCTTGGCGCAGGTGGAAGAAGAATTGTCCAGATGAAAACCCGCCCCTGGTTGATCCACCAAGACATCGCCGGGACGATAGGGGCGGGGCTCCAGTCATATTCCTGTTGACCCAACCGGAATATGGGAGAGAGCTTTTTTATTAAACTGGGCGATCCATTGCATGAGAACTGGTAAATTCAAGCAGGAGGCCAGAGGGTCCGATGACGTCGAATGAGCTGTGAATTCCCCCGCTCCTCAACGGACTGGGTCGATATCCCGCTGCCACAAGGCGGTCCCACAGGCTTTGTATATCGTCCACCATCAGATCAAATCCCGCATAAGTTTGGGCTTCGAAATCCTGACGCAGGATCATGTGGGTACCTCCGCGAAGTTCAATAATGGCCATGCGCGCTGAATGCATCAGGTCGCGCCCGCCAACGAGCTTGAAAAACGCTACGGCATCGGAAACGTCTTTCACACCTAGGCCAACATGACCGATAGATATATCCGGTCTTGGATCTTTTTCAGTAGAGTTTTCAAATTTGGTTTTAAGATTGGCTAATCCCATTTTTTCTCCTTTCGTTTCTGTGTTTTAATCAGGTCAGGCGACCAGTGTTTTGACGCGCTTATGTTCGGCCTCAATCAGGCCGCGCTTCCAATAAGAGCTGATGTAAAGCTGATCTTTGGGGTAGGTTTGTTCCTGTCGGAAATAATAGCGCAAAGCGCCGACGGTTTCGAATTCGCCAGCGATGAAAACGCTCTCTTCACCGCTAAGTGGGTAACGGCGAATAGCGTTGACGAGATGAGTTTCATCATTGGCAGAAGATTTGATAATCCAGTGCAGATTAATCCCGGACGGAGCGTTGATAGGCTGCACATCATCTTCGCTCAGGATCTCCACGTAGAAATCTCCCTTTGCATGAGCGGGCAGGGCTTCGACGCCCGCCGCCGCGGCGGGAAAGGCGGTCATATCGACGGCGATCAGATATTTTTCGGATCTAGACCTTTTCAGCTTTGGGTGGCCCGGAAAAGAAAAGCCAATAAAACTTCCGACTTTGGCCGACAGAGCCCAGCTGGACGCGGGACCTTCATCACCATGGGCGACGAAATCCACATCAATCTCGCCAGTTTCCCGGTAGAGATGTCTGACCGTGTAGGTCCGCATGCGCTTGCGCACGCCAAAGCCGCCTAAAAACCGGCCAAACGCTTTTTCATTCTGTTCGGGCAGGGGAATAACCAGTTTCAAATGTCCACCTTCGATTCCAGTCGGAAATTCACGGATCGTTTCCGATTGCAGCCGCACACGGATCATATTGGGACTAATATTTTCGACCCAGGTGACTTGAGCTATATTCATGCGTTTCATACAAATTTCCTCATATACAAATAATTTGCAATTAATAATCATTCGCATACGTAAGAAGAAGTCTCCTATTTTCAAGGGGAGGAAGGTAGTTTTTGTGAATTAGCGGCTGCGAATGACTATATTAGCACCGCCGGAATTGGCGAAGACGATATCAATTTTGCCGTCGCCGTTCATATCGCCCAGGGCAACACCGTAGGTATCGGTGTTTTCCGATTCCATTGGGGAGAACTCGAAACTGCCGCCGCCATTATTGAAAAGCAGGCCATTTGGTCCTTCATCCCCGATGACCAAGTCAATATCCCCGTCTTGATCCAGATCGCCTGCGGCGATGGATTGCGGGCCATTGCTCTCGCTGCGGATAATGTCTGGACTTGCAAGTCCTTTTACGGATTGGAATAACTTGTGATCGCCGTCTGTACTTAGCAAAAAAATATCGGGTAAACCATCCCCGTCAAAGTCTTCGACGATAGTTTTGCGATGATCACCTTGGCTATCTTTTAGGGGTTTGACTGTGAAATTACCGTCGCTCTCATTGATCATAATAACGCTGGCTTCTCCATTTCGCCGGGCGAAAACCAAATCCAGATCGCCGTCACGATCAAGATCTCCTGCATCCACACTCGTGGACCCTTTCCCGCTATCCGGCAAGATTACAGGTGGGCCGAACTGGGCATCGCCTTGACCGAAAAAAACAATGTCATGTCCCCGTCGGGTCGCTATCACCACGTCTGAATGGTTATCATTGTTGATATCAAGCGTAATCGCAGACCGGGCATGACCGGCTGACCCTTCAAGAGTGTTGGAAAAATTAAAATTTCCGTTTCCGTCATTTGTATATATCTGAGCCGCTAGTAAATCGCGAACAACGATAACATCTATGTCTCCATCATCATCATAATCTCCAGGTAATAAAATGTAAGATGCTGTCATACGTGGGCCCACCCGAACGGCTTCGAGCATGCGTCCCTGACCGGCGTTGATAAATGCGAAGTCCTGTTGCGCCCAGTGACGCCCATTGGCCGCCAGCGCATCAAGATCGCCATCATCATCGATATCTACGAGTGTGATATGAGCCGTGAAATGGGATGGATTATCAAAATAGAAAAACGGATGTTCCTGAAACGAGACGTCATTGCCCTTAATGTCTTCAGGATTAGGGTTTTGTGCTTCTGCGCATCCTGAAAGCATTAAAAAACAGATTAAGGTAAGCTGAATGCGTTTCATTACTTCTCCAAATACTTCTCTATCTTATCCTAGGTGACAATGCTCGAAAGCGACACCAAAATTGGGGTTAAAATCACGATTATTTAAGACTTCATCGCTATAAGCCCCGCCAAAGAATGCCGAATTGGCATCAAGGTTTAGGTGAAAGGTGGGGGCTCTATGAGCAATCCTCTAGGATTACAGGCAAACGGCCTGGGTACACATCATATTACGCCAGAGGCGAAATTCGGCTATATTCCAGGGCTGGATGGTCTTCGCGCTATTGCGGTTTTGCTGGTTTTGATCGCCCATGTGGGCTGGTCTCATATCATTCCGGGTGGATTTGGTGTCACCGTATTCTTTTTCATCTCGGGCTTTCTAATCACGCGGCTTTTGCTGGCAGAAAGTGATAAAAAGGGCGGAATAGGCCTTAAAGATTTCTATATAAGGCGCTTTTTACGGCTCTTGCCGGCGCTTTATCTCATGTTGGTGCTGACCTGGGCCTTTATGCTCTTTGTCGGAAAATCGCCGACATTTGGAGAGGCTTTCGGCGCCTTTACCTATACGATGAACTATCATTATGCCTATCTGGGCATGAATCCGGTAGATGCGCGGGCCGCGCCATGGGAACATCTCTGGTCTCTGGCGGTTGAAGAGCATTTCTATCTCATGTTCCCGTTATTTCTGATTTTCGTGAAGAAAAACTGGGCCAAAGCCTTTAAAATCGGGGTGGGTATCTGTGTGGTTGTCTTGTGCTGGCGCTTATTTACGCATCATGTGCTCGATTTTCCTCATGAATATACCTATGCGACGACCGACTCTCGGCTTGATAGCATTATGTATGGCT
>JAHDDC010000031.1 GCA_020629545.1 Hellea sp. | reverse complement strand
ACAGGCATGAGACCACGAGGGCCATCACTGCGGTCATAAACCGGGATATGTAGGTCGTTCGTCGTTTGGATACATATTCATTTCTCATAACAGCTGAGCTTTTGCCGACAGCTTTAAATAGAGACAAAGATGCTTTGGAAATTGTACCCATCAGGTTCCACCATTATTAATTATGGCTGAAACTATATGTAAGAGGTATAAATACGTCCTTAAAAATAGCGTAAATTATGTGTTAAATCAACGACTTACCTTTACCTTGCGTTCACAGAGATTATCGAAAATTAACTTACCGGGGCAAATTTTAAGACACCGGAAACCATGACAAACAAAATATGAAGAATTGAACTAAATTGCGTTAGTCGGTGTTAACTATACTTCTAAACGCAATTCGCGATAAAAAATGATCGAACCAAAGCCACTTTAGATCGGTAGTTAGGTGCCCCAATGACAATCCAAAAACTCTTTGAAAAACCCTATTTACCTCACGGGGCATCGTTCTGATCAGCCCAAAGATAGAGCTTGCGATTGACCATTGGCGGCAACTTACATCTGAAGTCTATGCTTTAACTTTCTGACAACGGTAAGCCCAAACTTTCCTTTTAGTCGTACCAGATCCGCGGGGCCTATTTCGACTTCTTGAATGGTCCTGTATTGTCTTGGGATCATGCACGAAAATATTGATTTCTATATCCGCCCATATATGTTTGTTCGCAACGGAAGAGAGTACTAGATGATGCAAAAATCACTCATAGCAGTTGCAATTTTATCTATAACATTATCGGCTTGCGGAGGTGACAGCACAACGACTTCTGTACCCGTTTCACCGCCTGTATCATCGCCCCCTCCCTCGCCTCCGCCTGCATCGACCACAGAGGCTCGTTTCATCGATTTTTCGGCGGAAAGCGGTATTAATTTCGCGACCGGTTATAGCGAAGCCTATGATCAAATGCCTCGACATTTTGCGGGTGGTATTGCAGCCGGTGATGTCGACAATGACGGCGACATTGACCTTTTCGTTACGCCCGGAAATTTGTTCTCAAACCAATTGTTGCTAAATGATGGTTCAGGACGATTTACCAATGGCACTACCGGTGGGATAGACCTACCAGATGGCGGAACAGAGAATTATAAACTTAGTGGGCCTTTATTGGCAGATTTTGACGGAGACGGAAATCTTGACCTATTTATCGGCGGAATAGACGGTGACCCAAGCTTGCTATATAAGGGCCGAGGAGATGGCAGTTTCACAGACATATCTGTCGCGTCCGGTATTTCCAGTATCAATTCATTAAATACAATTTCAGCCGCTGCCGGGGATTATGACGGAGATGGCGACTTGGATCTGGCTCTGGCACATTGGGGAACCCCAAGAGACGCACAAGCACCGGGCGATACTAAAACATTATGGCGTAATGACAGTCAAGGCGATGACATCCTTTTCACATCAGTCAGTGTTGAAAGCGGAATTTCAGATCAACTCAAGTTGTCGCTTAATGGGGTGCTAGGCGGAGATCACGATTATACTTTTGCACCGAGTTTTGTCGATGTCGACGAAAATGGCACCATGGATATTCTAATGGTTGGAGACTTCTTTGGATCACAGGTCTTTATGGGTAATGGAGATGGCTCCTTTACGGATGTGACGGATGATACTCAAATCAATGAGCCCAATGGCATGGGATCAGCCATTGGCGATTTTGACAATGACTTGGACTCAGATTGGTTTGTTTCATCTGTTGCGCCAAACCGCCTTTATGAAAACATCGATGGCGTCATGATAAACTTCTTAGACGCAGGCATTTCAGAAGGCAGTTGGGGTTGGGGAGCTTGTTTTGCCGACTTTGATTATGATCAAGATTTAGATATCTATCATACAAATGGCTGGATCGAAGAACGCGGTATGAGTGCCGATGAACTGTTTACGGAAGATAGATCCCGTTTATTTATCAATAACGGTGAAAAGACTTTTGAAGACAAGGCCGAGGAAGTCGGTATAGCCGATACACTTCAAGGACGGGGGGTTGTATGCGCCGATTTCAATGGTGACCGTCAGGTTGATATCTTACTGACTTTAAACAATTCCAATCCAGGTGCCATTTTGTGGCTCAGCGATTTTGAGAATGCCAATACGCTGGAAGTCAGACTTACAGGTATTGGCCAAAATTCACAGGCCATTGGAAGCCGTATCATTGTGACAAAGTCTGGTGAAAGTCAGATGAGAACGATAAACTTGAATAGCAATTTCATATCACACAATCCAGCACGCGCCTATTTCGGCTTCAGCAACAGTGACAATGCTGACGAAGTTACGATTATATGGCCAGATAAACGCGAAACTGTTTTGAAAAATGTAGAGCTTAATCAGGTTTTAGAAATAACTCATCCTGACCGATGATTACGTTTAAAACCGGAAGGCTCGAACAGCATCCAAACTTGTCGAGATTGATTTTGCATATGGCTTTGCAGGATTGTCATGCTCAGCGATAAAATACTCCATGCCTGATAAATCATTCAAGGCGAGATAGTCTTCAAAAGGTATAATTCCCTCTCCAACATTTTTCATCAGTTCCGTATTGAGCTTCTCATATGAAGCACCCGCAAAATCCACTTTGTTTGGCCCCATATCTTTAATGTGACAAAGCTTAAAACGTCCGGGATGATCCTTGAATAATTGCGGAATGTCCACATCCGCAAGATAAGCCCAAAAGAAATCAAGCTGGATTGCCAGGTTAGCCGGATCACAATCACCAAAGATAATATCCATAGCTTGAGTTCCATTCCCAAGATCTTCGAATTCAAATTGATGATTATGATAGGCCAATGTGATTCCTTCACTAGCCAACGCTTTCCCTTTCTCGTTCATAAGCGCAGCGTGGGCCTTCCAGCTCTCATAACTTCTCTGGTTCTCAGCTATGTATGGAACCACCAAATATTTCATATCAAACATCTTTGCGATTCCAATCAGCGCGGACAAATCTCCACGGATCGCATCGAGCGAAATGTGAGTAGATGGGGCGCTCAAGCCTGTATCATTCAACATGGCCTTAAGATCAGAAAGCTCAAGCTGCTCAAAGTTTTGACCGTTTAACTCTACAAAATCAAAGCCGGCTTCTTTGATCATCTTGAACATGCCCAGCGGGTCTTTCTCAAACAAGAAACGGAGCGTATATGTCTGTATCCCAACTTTAGAAATAGCCCGTAAACCTTTGGATGCGCGTCCAGTACATCCCGCTGCGACCATTGCCATTCCGGCCATCGTTCGCACTCCAAACTGCCGTCTGTTCATTCAGTTCCCCTTTTTGACACCTTGATTGATCTATCGTTTTGCCCGCTAAAAATAGCTATTGACGTCATGCAAAGGCTAGCAGAATAATTCATATAATCAAAGGGTTGCTAGATCATTTTAACAACTGCTATCAACAGAATATGAGACGGATTTACATCTAATGAAAATCGAAAAGATCTGCATATTGGGAGGTGGAACCGCCGGCTGGATGACAGCCGCTGGTTTAGCGCAAAAATTCGCCCATACGAATATGGATATCGTTTTGGTCGAGTCAGAACAAATTGGAACTGTGGGTGTCGGTGAAGCCACCTTGCCCCATATTCGATTTTTCAACAACACGCTGGGTATTGACGAAGCGGAATTCATGCGCGCGACTAAGGCAACCTTCAAAATGGGCATTGAGTTTCGCGACTGGGGGCGGATTGGTGATCGTTATATTCACCCCTTTGGCGATTATGGCAAACCCATTAACGGCGTTCCCTTTTACCACTATTGGAACCGGCAAAGATTGGACGGAGACCGAACCCGATTGGACGATTATTCTTACCCGATTATAGCATCGGAGCTCGGACGCTTTCGCATACCTGATACGGATCTCTCGAAAATAGAGTCGACTTTCGGGTATGCCTATCAGTTCGACTCCAGCCTCTATGCTAAGTTCTTAAGGAGGTTTGCCGAAGGTAAAGGAGTACGCCGTATCGAAGGGAAAGTTGTGGACGTTAAGACCGACCCGGAAACTGGCCATGTCACGACGTTACAAACTGAAACCGGCAAAACTATTGAAAGTGAATTGTTCATCGATTGCTCTGGTTTTCGCGGCATTCTGATAGAACAGACCTTGAAGTCCGGATATGAGGATTGGAGTGAGTGGTTACCTTGCAACCGTGCTATCGCGATTCCAACTACCTCGGCCGGACCGCTCATGCCCTTTACCCGCGCAACCGCCCACAAGGCAGGCTGGCAATGGCGAATCCCTTTACAGCACAGAACCGGTAACGGTATCGTTTATTGGAATGAGCACATCTCGGATAGCGAAGCTCGCGACTTACTGTTATCAAATATTGACGGCGAAGCGCTGGCCTCTCCCAACCAGCTTTATTTTCAGACTGGAAAACGCAATGTAATCTGGAATAAAAATGTAGTCGCAATCGGTTTATCGGCGGGCTTCCTGGAACCACTCGAATCCACATCGATCTATCTCATACAAGAGGGTATTACGGCCCTACTCGAGCTCTTCCCCGACAAGTATTTCCGAGCGTCGGACGCGAGTGAGTACAATGCTAAAATGAATCTCTATTTCGAACGTGTGCGAGATTTTCTACTTTTGCACTATATCGCTACCGAACGAGATGACAGCCCCATGTGGCAGTATTTTCGCCAGATGACTTTACCGGATTCGCTACAGGAAAAACTCGATGCTTGGAATAGTCGGGGACATATTATCAAATATGAGTTCGGTGCTTTTTTGCCGCCTAGCTGGGTCGCGGTTATGGTTGGGCAAGGATTACTGCCGGCCCGATATGATCAGCGCGTCGATAGCATGTCGGATACGGAACTAAGGGCGACACTCGCGGCCATGAAAACCGAGGTAGGTATTGCTGCACAGAATACATCGCACCACCAAGCCTTTCTGGAACAATACGGCGCGGCAATTTCGAAAGCGGACGCATGAGCGATCGCATCGAAAACGTTGTCGTCTGCGGTTCGGGTCTGGCCTTTGAATTGACCTGTGCAGCGCTTCAACGTCACCTGCCCAACACGATTGGATTGACGTCTATCGAACTGAGGTTGGCTCAAAACTTTGATAGTTTTTATGGCCATATCACTGCGCCGACCGCCTATAACTTCTTTGTTTCTCTGGGACTTGATGAGCCTACCCTCCTTCGCAGCACGCAAACGAATTTCACTTTTGGGACAGCTTATGAGAGCTGGGCAGGACGGCTTAATTGGGTGCAATGCTATCAACAGCCCTTACCGGTCTGGGATAATGTTTTGATGCACCAATACGCAACAAAAATGCAAGTTCCTCTGGCGCCGTTCCTGATTGGCGGCGTTGCGGGCCTTAATGGCCGTTTTGCCCATCCACCGAATGACGAGACTAACCCACTTTCCAGAGCTGAATATGGGTTTGTATTTGATCCAAAGGAGCTTACTGCTCTCTTAAAGTCTGAGAACGATAAAAGCCGAATTGTCCGAATTACATCGGATGTTGCTGATATCAAAATGACGAATCAGAGGATAACCAAAATCGAGCTCGAAAATGGGGTAGACCAATCCGTTGAATTCCTCATTGATTGTTGCGGACCGGACGGACCGTTCGCAAAAGAGCGTCAGCGCCGAACGGGCCAAACATATTCCGTGAAAGTAAACCGTACCGCCAAGGCGCCCGGTTTTTCGCTAAAACATATCAAAGCTAACCCCGTTGGCTGGGAGTCAGTTATACGACTACAAGACTCGCAGATAAACCTGCTGACCGGAGTCGCGGGTGCAATAAAAGAACCAGATTACGACATCACACTGAGCCACAATGAAAAAGCCTGGCTGGAGAATTGTCTTGCTATTGGCCATGCAGCTTGTGTCGTTGAGCCTCTCACCCCTGCGCCCATGATCCTTATGCAACGCGACATAGAACGCTTACTCGATCTCTTCCCGCAAACTCCAGATATGCGTGTCGAAGCCAAGGAATATAACCGTCTGTTCATGAACGATCTTCATCATTCCGAGCTTTTCACACGCGCCTTATTTGAAATTGCGAACCCGCCCGATAGCCCCTATTGGAAGGCGGCGCGCACGGAACCCTGTCCCGCCAAACTAACCCGGAAAATTCAGCAGTTTGAGAGCCGAGGATACCTAACTATGTACGACCTTGAACCGTTTACCCCTGAAGACTGGGTTATTCAGCATTTTGGTCTAGAACGGCGTGCCGAGCGTTACGATGTATATCTGGATCAGTTTTCGCCAGACGCTATTAAAAATCGTCTCATGCAGGTCAAAACAAGTATAGAATCCATGGTGCAAAAAATGCCGCCTAGTGATAGATATATGGAAAACTTCAAAGCCTATCTGGACAAGACTTATGGCGCGTAGCCCTGAACATAAAATCAAAAACATCGTCATTCTCGGCGGCGGCTCCGCCGGATGGATGACGGCGGCAACGCTTGCCCGCATGTTAAAGTCTGACCATGTCAAAATCACCTTGGTTGAGTCAGAGGAAATCGGCACGGTAGGTGTCGGTGAAGCGACAATACCGGACATCATAAACTTCAATCACCTATTAGGCATTAATGAGCAGGAGTTTATGAAAGCAACAAATGCTACATTTAAGTTAGGCATTGAGTTTAATAATTGGGGCAAGCTGGGCGATAGCTATATGCATCCCTTTGGACTGCAGGGAGCGGATATGATGGGAATCGATTTCCATCAATTTTGGCTCTATTCCCGTGAACATGGCAACCCACAACCGATTTGGAAATATTCAATCAGCGCCGAGGCGGCCTATGATAATAAATTTGTTTTGCCCGTGAACGACCCGCGGTCTGTGGTATCAAAAATCAGATATGCCTATCATTTTGATGCAACGCTCTATGCTCGTTTCTTGCGCAAATATGCCGAAGAGCGCGGGGTCTCTCGCGTCGAAGGTAAAGTCATCGATGTGGGCCAAAACGCTGAGTCCGGTTATATAGAATTGCTCACTCTGGAAAACGGGCAAACCGTCAGCGGAGATTTCTTTTTCGACTGTACGGGCTTTCGAGCGATGCTACTGGGAAAGGCCCTAGGGGTGGAGTTTGAAGATTGGGGCCATTGGCTCCCATGTGATCGAGCACAGGCCGTCGCCTGCCGGGATTCAGGTGCTTTAAAACCTTATACAAAGGCCACGGCCAAAGCTGCTGGATGGCAATGGCGTATTCCAACACAAACTCGCGTGGGCAACGGACACATTTATTCAAGTGAATTTATGAAGGATGAGGAAGCCAAAGACTCTTTGATTTCCGATTTGGAGTCAGAGCCATTGGGTGACCCACGATTAATACGGTTTCGTACAGGATGTCAGAAAAAGTTTTGGGAGAAAAACTGTATCGCCGTTGGCTTATCTGCTGGCTTCCTAGAGCCTCTTGAGTCAACCTCTCTATACCTCATTCAGGTTGGGATAAGCCGATTTATTTCATTGTATCCCGACGGGAATTTATCTTCGGTCGTTCAGGACGAATACAACCGTCAAATCAGGCATCTCTTCGTTCAGGTTCGAGACTTTATCATCCTGCACTACAAGGCCACGCAACGGGACGATACGCCGTTTTGGCGTTATTGTCGCGATATGTCAGTTCCTGATTCATTGACGGCCAAGATGGATCTGTTTCGCGCCGGTGGTCGGGTCTTTAGATATGAAGACGATCTTTTTGGTAAAACTAGCTGGATCGCGGTTTTATTAGGTCAAAACGTTTACCCAGAAATAGTCGACCCTATTGTGACAACAATCCCAAGTCAGCAAGTCAGACATAGTCTGACATCTATGACAAAATCTATCGGCGATGCGGTGATGAAAATGCCGTCTCACGAACAGTTTATTGCACAGTATTGTCCAACCGATATGATGAAAAACTAAGCGAGCCCTCATGTTACATGAAGACAATATAAAGAAAATCGTCATCATAGGAGGTGGTACCGCCGGCTGGATGACAGCTGCCGCGATGAGCCGGTTATTGAATCATCCGGAAATGTCCATCCAATTGATAGAGTCCGCTGCAATCGGCACGGTCGGTGTAGGCGAAGCCACGATCCCGCACATTAAATTATTCAACAATCTGTTGGGCCTACAGGAAAATGATTTCGTCCGTAAAACCAATGCGACGTTCAAGCTCGGAATTGAGTTCGTCAACTGGGATAAACTTGGCAAGGCATATATCCATCCATTCGGCGCCTATGGAGTTCCCATGGAAGGCCTGCGGTTTCATCAATATTGGCTGCGCCACCGCGCTATGGGCGATACGCATTCCATTGATGATTACAATCTTCCCATTTTGGCGGCGCGCGCTGGGAAGTTTCAGCGTCCGCAAAACATTCCTAATTCTCCTCTGTCAAACATCGAATATGCCTTTCATTTCGATGCAGGATTGTACGCAAATTTTATGCGCCAATTCGCAGAACGGGCCGGTGTAAACCGCACCGAAGGGAAAGTCATAAAAGTAAACCAGAATGCTGAATCTGGTTTTGTTGAAAGCGTCGAGCTTGAAAATGGTGACGTTATCGAAGGTGAGTTATTTATAGATTGCTCGGGATTTAGAGGCCTGCTTATCGAACAAACATTGGAAACCGGCTATGATGACTGGTCAGATGTCCTGCCGTGTAATTCCGCTGTTGTCGTGCCTAGCGAAAAGATTGGGGACCCTATTCCTTATACTCGCTCGACCGCACATGAAGCAGGTTGGCAATGGAGGATTCCTTTGCAGTCTCGAACAGGGAATGGCCATGTATTCTGCAAAGATTATGTGAGCGATGAAAAGGCGGCAGAAACTTTACTCGCGCATCTTGATAGCCCAGCTATTGGTGATCCTCGTTTCCTTCGCTTCACGACGGGAATACGAAAAAAAGTCTGGAACAAGAACGTTATCGCTATTGGTTTATCTGCAGGGTTTATGGAGCCATTGGAATCTACGTCGATCCATTTGATTCAAACCGCAATAGCGCGCCTAATGACGAACTTTCCCGACAAGCATATGAACCAAGCCGATATCGACTATTTCAACCAACGAACTCAGCTCGAGTTTGAACAAGTGCGGGATTTTCTGATTTTACATTATTGCGCAACAGAGCGAGATGACAGCGACTTCTGGAACTACTGCCGGACGATGAAACTGCCAAATACGCTTCAACAACGCTTAGACATATACAAAGAAAATGCGCGACTTTATCGCCATGACAATGAACTATTCGGAGATGCCAGCTGGTTTGCAGTTATGCACGGACAAGGTATTTCCCCCAAACGGTATCATCCGAATGTAAATATGATGCCGGATGAGGAGCTAGACCGACGTATGTCCGATATAAGACGGGTCTGGCTGAATAGCCTGGGACAGATGCCAAGTCACCAGAACTTTATCGACCAGCATTGTCGCGCTTAGCCTTTTTTGCACACAAAAAAAGGAGGGCCGAAGCCCTCCGAAATGTTTATGCTTTCGCCTAACCTTTAGTCGAACGAATATCTCAAGCCAATTTTGATACGGCGATCGCCCAAGAAGCTGGTACGGCCAAAACGTTGTCCTTCAGCGTCAATTTGCTGCTCGGCATTGGCTTTAGTATCAAGAATATTGGCAACCTGTGCGCGGAATTGAAGCTTATCACTAAAGTCAAACTTGAATGAACCATCCAGGTAACCACGGTCGGTTTGGAAGATAGGGTTACCCGTCACGAAGTCACGGTACGAGCTAAGATACTCCGAGCGCCAGTTGTAAGCTAAACGGAATTCCATCTGGTCATCTTGATAGATACCAATAACATTGGCCGCATGGTTGGACAGACCCAAGAAGTCGTCAACACCATATCTCAGGATACGCTCGAAACTATCAGGCTGTCCGTCACCATTAGCATCGATGATCGGGGTTGGCGGGTTAGTTTTTGCATCAATATAGGTATAGTTAGCCTGAATACCTGTATTTGACAAAATACCTGGCAGGTTATCGAAGAAATGCTGGTAAGCGATTTCAAAACCGGCAAGTTCAGCCTGATCTTGGTTGACATCACCGGTGAAGGTAATTGGCACCTGAACACCGTCCAGAGTCTCCTGACCCAAAATCTCTGCTTCCTGAATAATGTTATTCGTAATGTCTTTATAGAACACAGACGCTGAGAGGAAATTGTCATCCCCAAAGTAGTATTCATAAGACAAATCTACGTTCCAAGATTCAATTGGCTTAAGATTTGGATTTCCGCCGGCTACGTTGATGTTAGTTGGTACCACATCAGTAATTGTCGGAGGTGTCTGAGTTGTATCAGTAATGAAATTCAAGCTTGGCCATACAACTTGGTTGGAATTTAACTGCGCAATATTTGGACGCGTAATATTTTTGCTCGCGCCAAAACGGATGAGCATTTCTTCATTTAGGTTCCATTTCAAGTTAACAGAAGGCAACCAATATTCACTTGAGTTAAACTTACCAGAGGTTTCTGTATCAGCCTGACCGAAGTATGCTGTAGTTTCAGGAGCCAAAGTTTGAGCATCCAGGCTTCCGATATCAATATATTCTAAACCGCCGATTCCAGACACATCTGTTTCCGTATACCGAAGGCCAACATTACCGTCCAATGACATGCCGTTATCGAATTCATTTCCGAAGTCTAAGCGCGCGTAAAGGCTGTTTGTTTTTTCTTTAACCGTTCCTGGGTCACCGAGCCGGCTACCAAGACCGCCAATTGGCGACCAATCACCGAACTGGGGATCACCATCATCTTGTCTCCGTTGTGCGATAGTCCCTTGGCTAGCTAACATCGCAACCCAAGCATCATAATCCTGAAGCAAATCGCGGTCAGCGAATACTACCTGACTTGGTCCGTTAACGACGCCTCCGCGGAAGAAGTCAGAAAAATCGACGATTTCCGCGTTAAATCCGGTAAGTTCGGAAGTCGGTAAATATGTGTTACCCGTCTCACCATCCCAAGGTGGCGCAACAGCAGCCCAGTTCAAGCCTGCTTGACTATTGATTTGTTCACGAGTGGCAGTTCTTGCGCCAAAGTGAATAGCGTCAAACCAACCATCATCAGCGAATTCATACTCGACATCGCCGCGCCAAGCGCTCATTTCGCCTTCATTTTGCTGGAATGTATCTGCTGCGAAGAGCAAGAAAGCATTAGAAGGATCAGAAATATCTCCGCTTAAAGGCGCTGAACCTCCCCAAACAGCTTGGGATCCATCAGCAAAACGACGGTTTACGTTGTTATTCTCTGTTGGAACCAATGTGACTGATGGATTGTCAAGATCAGGATTAAACTCAAAGTTTGAGAAGAAGCGCGTACCGCCCCATAACTCAACACGGTCGAAACTCGCTGAGGTTTTATGCCAATCCAAGTTGACATACCACTGATCAGCAGGGCGCCACTTAACATTCAAGCTAACGTCATCCGTCATGGACTCATCAAAACGCGTAATTCCTAAATTGGTGAATGGCGCACCATCAGCTCCAATCCAATCCCGAAGATCGTTAGAAATCACACCAGAGCTGTAAAGTCCTGTGACAGCTTGCGTAACTTCACAATTTGGCGTCAATGGCGTTGGATCGCCATTACCGTTACACTGCGCTAAGCCAGCCGAAGAGAATGGTTGGGTTGTGAAGCCCGGCAGCAAACTCGTCGAGTCCCAGTCGCCCGGTTCACCCTGAGCAAACCACTCCAAAGTCCGTTCATTAGTCGCAACCTCATTTTCAATTCTGGCATATTTGGCTGTCGCCTGAAGAGTGCCCTCATTGTTTTTCCACTGACCAGCCAAATAATATGACTGGCGTTCCCGGTCCACGTCGTTGGTCCGTAGCTGGAAGCCACCTGGAATACCAATCGTTTCGCCCGTATCAATAGTGATTGGAACGACCTGACCAATTTGGAAACCATGAAGATCTGACTTAAGCTCCGAATGCGAGAATGACCCTAAGAGGCCAAATTCGCCATCATTGCCGTCCCAGCGATCACCCAAAATTACGGAAACATCGGGTGTGATTTCGTCGCGAAGATCTGTGTAGGTCCCATCCACCGTAACAACGGCAACCGTATCAGATCTGTCAAAAGGCTCTAAAGTACGAAGATTAACCGTACCACCGATACCACCCTCGATCAAATCTGCTGAGTTATTCTTATAAACATCGACCGCACCGATCAATTCCGGAGGAATCGTACCAAAATCCAAGGCCCGACCGCCATTGGCTGAGAACGAGTCACGCCCGTTCAATTCAGAGCGCACAAGAGTCAAACCGCGGATTAGGTTTCCGCCACCCTCTGGGGATGGGAAGTCGCCTTCACTCCCGCCAAGACTAAAGCGCTGAACCACAACACCTGGCACCCGTGCCAGCGCTTCGGCGACTGAGAGGTCTGGAAGCGTCGAGACGTCTGAAGCCGTGATAGAGTCAATTGCGGTATCCGCGTCACGTTTCAAATCACGCGCATCTTTTAGAGCTTGCCGAATACCAGTGACCACAATCTCATCGTCATCTGTTTCCTCGATAACGCTGTCTTGAGCGTAAGCGACAGGAACCATCATGAGAGCAACTACAGCCGAAGACATGGCCAACTTTAATTTATGAGAAACTTTCTCGTATGGGCTTAATGAAAAATTCAAGACTTCCTCCCCTTTGAGTTTAAAGACCCTAACTTGCGTTACGAGCCATTTCCATTTTCTTGCGGCAACTGCCACAAGGATTGAGCGAACTAACACGAGCGTAAAAACAGGGATCTACGCTTGTTTCCAAGATTTTAGACGGAATTCCCCTGCTTGTCTTTCGTTGTCAGACTTCTTGCACCCTATTTGTCTTACGTTGTCAATCCATTTTTAGCGAGCCTATTTATTTTTTTTAGCCTCGTGCTTTATTTATCACAGTTTTGGAATGCCGTATTATCGTAATTTGTACTTAAACAAGCCTCAGAAACCTTTAAATCCGCCCTTCTTTCAATAACTTACCCGCGTGGTCGGCCGCTCGGGCCGAGAATGCCATATAAGTTAAAGATGGATTTTGACACCCCGCGGATGTCATGAAGGATCCGTCGGAAACAAAGAGATTTGGAATGTCATGGCTTTGATTAAAACTATTCAACACAGAATCAGCTGGATTACGCCCCATTCGGGCAGTTCCCATTTCATGAATACCATTTCCTGGTGAGCCAATCGGAGGATTTTCCGGATCATCATGACTCGGATTGATAATTCCCGCCGCCTCAACCATAGCAATCGTATCGCGAGTGGCTTGCTTTATAGCGTTGATTTCATTTTTTCGCATTTTCGCATCAAGAATTGGAACTGGGAAACCCCACTTGTCTTTTTTGGAAGCATGCAAACGGATTTGGTTGCGCTCATCCGGTAATATCTCGGCAAAAGCAATAATGGAAAATGACCAAGCGCTTGGCATACGATTTTTATCTTTATAGGCCTTGCCGATCCCAGCGCTATTACGGTCCCACCCAGAATATCTATAAATTCGGCCTTGATAACCATATCCGCGAACAAAATCTTGCCCCTCTTCCGTGTGATTACGGAACCGCGGTATATAAAAACCGTTGGGTCGACGTCCTTTGTGATATTTATCCATCATACCTGGCATAATTCCGCTGGCACCTGCGCAGGAGACATGATCCATCAGGTTTTTTCCCAATTGCCCAGAGCTATTCGCGAGGCCATTGGGGAAATGCTCATTTGCTGAGTTCAGCAAAATCATAGTCGACGGAATAGTGCCCGCATTCAGAAACACCGCTTTTGACGTGAAGGTCTTACCCTCCATCGTTTTGGTATTTACCGCTTTAACGCCTGTAATTCGCTTGGTCGCGTGATCATACTCTAACTTTTGAACAGCCATGTCCGTAATCATTGTTAGATTACCGGTCCTTTCGGCGGCTGGCAGCGTTGCAGATATAGAGCTGAAATAAGCCCCGAAAGTACATCCGCGCTCGCATAATGCACGATTCATACATTTCCCGCGGCCAAGTTCCATTTGTTCCTGAGTTGGCTCTGTTAAATGCGCAGCTCTACCCGGAATTACTTTTCGTCCTGGAAATGCCGCCTCTACCTTTTCCTTGAACACATGTTCTGCGCAAGTCAGCTCCATAGGCGGCTGGAATACGCCGTCAGGTAAAATATCGAGTCCCTCCATAGACCCCGATATTCCCGCAAACCGTTCAACATGATCATACCATGGCGCTAAATCCTTATATCGAACTGGCCAATCAATGCCGATACCCTCTTTTTTGTTGGCCTCGAAATCAATCTCAGAAAGTCGATAGCTTTGGCGCGCCCACATAATGGATTTTCCACCTTTGTGATAACCCCGACGCCAAGTATAATTTTGGCCCTCCGGAACGATGTATGGATTATCAACGTCATCCACGAAATAATGTTTCGTGTTTTGATTATAAGCATAAACAGTTGATTGAATGGGTTGACGCTCCAGATCATGGGGCGTCTTCTTGTTCATATTGGGCGTATCCCACGGGTCTACATGATCTTTATAGTCTTCGATCGGATCCGTGTTGCGTCCCCGTTCAATGACAGCGACCTTAAATCCGCGCTCGCACAATTCCTTGGCAACCCATCCGCCCGACATACCCGAGCCAACAACAATTACATCAAATTCTGCCATTATGTCGCCCATGCCTTTCCGATTTCACTAAACTCGATACATCCCAAAAAATCTCCGGGAACCGGATCATAAGCCAGCTCCTGTGTTGCCCCAACTTCGGACATGTAATACCCGCCTGAAATGGCTTGCTTAAGGTCTTTATAAAACGACACATCTATCGACCCATTATAGACTCCAGAATCGAGTGCGCTCAAAAGTTTTGTTTGTTCTTCAACGCCCAGCTCATTAAACTTGCCTCCCCCAAACTGATCGGTCACTGATTTCAGTCCGGCCCGCCAATAAGTTCTGACACTATCGTCCCCCCAATTGGAGAGCAGTTCCTGGATCATATCCGGAACTCCTGCCTCAACGGCACCCGGCGTATCGGTATTAGGAATGATCAGACCTGCAATGGCGGTTAAAAACGCCATTTCATCCCCATTCAAAAATGGATCGCCAATTTTATACTCAGGAATAGCCTGATTGGCGACGCGCTCAGCTGGATTTTCCCTACAGGCCACAAGACCTGTGGTTGCCACCGCCAAAAGCGACAGCATTGTTTCCCGACGATTGATGTTTAAATTTGTTATTTTCATCTTATGTCTCCGCTGTTGCAGCGATTTTCTTGCGAAAGACATAAAGAACCGCAAATAGGCCAATCAATATAATCGGGAAGTAAACCAATTTGGTGAGGGCCCCTGCACCCGCTGCAGCTTCCAAGGCTCCTCCTGTGATACCCTCAGCGGTTGCTTCGGCACGGGCGGCATCAATCCACCCTCCGATAACGGGATTCCATATGGTGAGAGCAAACATGCCAGCTGCTCCTACAAGAGACATCCCCAATGCTCCGCTTCTCGGTATATATTCTCCTGTGAAGCCAATCATAGTTGGCCAAAAATAACAAACACCAAGCGCAAAAATGATAGCGGAAACGTAGACCATCGCACCACTGGTTTGCGACATCAAATATAGGCCCAAGGCGGTTAAAACTGCTGACATCAACAATACGCCAACTGGATTCAGCGCATGTATGACTGGGCCGGCGAAAAAGCGTCCAACAGCCATCAGTCCTGTGACCATAGCCAAGATTAACATGGGATGAGCACCAGAAGAGGCCAGTATTTTCTCAACCCATTGCTGTGTCCCCAGTTCGGAAGTTGCTGTAAGGGACATAATCCCCATCATAACTGTAAGCAAAACTGCGTCGCGATGCCGTCCTGTCATTTTGAATACGATAAAATAGAGAATAGCCAAAGCAAGCAATAAAGGTCCGACAATGGTCATCGGTAGCTTGCTGATGAAATCATTAGGCGTACCAATCAAAACCAACAAACCCATCACCGCTAACAGGAGAATTAGTGACAAGACGTCTACTCCGCCTTGCTTCTCGACCTTTGGGAATTTAGTTGTGAAGATTAAAAGGCCGTAGATAATTGTTGGGATCAGCATGATGCCGATTTGTGGCTGCCATCCCATTCCAGCGTCCGTCATGAACTTGGACACTAATGCGCCAATAACGATTCCACCCGGGAACCAGACATGGAACCGATTGAGCCATTTAGTTTTTTGGTCTTCATACATGTCAGCGATCATCGGGTTACAGGCGGCTTCAACTGAGCCATTGGCGAAACCAATGAAAAACGTCGAAATTAAAAGACCTAGGAAGCCACCTGCCATGATTGTGAGTACAAGTCCGAGCAAATGACCGACAAAAGCAAATATCATAATCAGCCTTGGTCCCAGCCAATTATACAGATAGCCAAAAATCACCATCGCGAGCGGGAAGCCCAAAAACGCCATCCCATTGACCCATCCAAGCTGGGTATCAGACAAGCTGAATTCTTCGTTTAGCTGGGTCAAAATACCGGCCCGGATAGCAAATGTCATCGCAGTTACGATAAGCGAGATACAACTCAGCCAGAATAGTTTATTACGGTTTATGCCATCATTGGCGGCTATTGCAGTTGACATTTAATCCCCCTTAGCTGATGCCCATCATGGTTCGCAGACTGTCTGTATCGACCTCCCCGCCTGCAAAATCATCAAAGGCTTTATCTGTAACTCTAATTATATGGTCCGAGACGAATTTAGCGCCTTCACGCGCACCGTCCTCTGGGTGTTTCAAGGCACATTCCCATTCGACAACGGCCCAGCCATCAAATCCATAACCCGCAAGTTTTGAGAAAATGGCACCGAAATCAATCTGTCCATCGCCTAAAGACCGGAAACGCCCAGGTCTATCGACCCATCCTTGATAGCCACCATAAGCTCCAGATTTTCCGTTAGGACGGAATTCGGCGTCCTTGACGTGAAACATTCGGATACGTTCATGATAATGGTCAATGAAGCTGAGGTAATCGAGGGCCTGCAAAACAAAATGGCTTGGATCATAGAGGATATTACACCGAGGATGATCGTCGACTTCTGCTAGAAACCGTTCAAAGGTTACACCATCATGAAGGTCTTCGCCGGGGTGAATTTCGTAACAAATATCAACGCCGTTTTCCTCATAGACATCCAATATTGGTCGCCAGAGACGAGCCAATTCCTTGAACCCTTCTTCGACCAGTCCGGCAGGCCGCTGAGGCCACGGATACATGTAAGGCCAAACCAAAGCACCAGGGAAGCTCACCGACCGATCTATTCCCAGATTGCGAGACGCCACTGCGGCGAACTTTACCTGTTCTATCGCCCATTCCTGTCGCGCGGCCGGATTTCCACGTAAATGCTCGGGCGCAAAACTGTCAAAGGCTACATCATATGCGGGATGGACGGCGACGAGCTGTCCTTGAATGTGGGTCGACAGCTCTGTGACTTCGACACCATATTCTTTCAGCTTTCCTTTATACTCATCGCAATATGTTTTGCTCTCTGCAGCCAATTTAAGATCAATACATTCGGGATTATCTGATGGCACTTGAACGCCTTTATAACCCGCATCTGCCATCCATCGGCAGGCGTTTTCCATAGTGTCAAACGGGGCATCGCCCATAAACTGGGCCAGAAAAATAGCGGGGCCCTTCATCGTTTTCATGTTTTTATCTCCGTCCACGCAGAATTGCTATTACTGCTCTCCACCAGAGCTTCTATGAATGCCATCCCCCTCAAGGCCGCCGTCGATCCAGCTTTAACACCGCCATTAGTTTTGATAACCTCAGCAAACTCCAAATAAATGTTGGCAAAAGCCTCAATGTAACCCTCGGGATGACCCGGCGGAGTTCTAAAATGCGATTGAACAGATTCAGGAAGGTAGCCCTGCCCGGCCCGAATTATCTCGGTCGGCCGATCAGCGTAAGTCCGGATAAGTGAATTTGGCTCCTCTTGATTCCACTCAAGCCCGCCCGTTTCTCCATAGACTCTTAGGGACAAACTGTTTTCTTTTCCAACACATATCTGGGACGCAGATAAAGTTCCCTTCACGCCATCTTCCATCCTGAACAGCGCTGAGCCATCATCATCAAGTCGACGACCATCTACAAATACCGTCAAATCCGCCGCCACGTGTGTCATGCGCTTACCCGTCACATATTCCGCCAGATTGTGGGCGTGGGTCCCAATATCGCCCATGCACCCAGATGCACCAGACCGAGCCGGGTCAGTACGCCACTCGGCCTGTTTGTTTTCAACTTCCGTCGCCAACCAGCCTTGAATATATTCTGCATAGACTTTGCGGACTTTGCCGATTCCGCCAGATGCGACGATTTCCTTGGCTACCGACACCAGCGGATAACCTAGATAAGTATGGGTTAGCCCATAGGCCAAACCAGAGTCATAAATAATCTGACTGAGGGATTGCATTTCTTCAAGATTAAGCGTTGCAGGTTTGTCAGAAAGCACATGAAAACCCGCTTCAAGCGCGGCTCTGGCAACCGGATAATGAACATGATTAGGTGTAACAATGGCAACGAACTGCATACGTTCGCTTTCTGGCAGCGCAGCCTCTGCCTTCATCATTTCGTGGAAATCGATATAGCACCGCGCCGGATCAAGCCCCAGCTCAGCCCCGGTTTGACGACAATTATCCGAGTCTCTTGAAAAAGCCCCGCACACCAGCTCGATCTTCCCGTCCAACTGAGCCGCCAGCCTATGCACATATCCAATAAAGGCACCTTGGCCGCCGCCGACCATACCGTAACGAACATTCGGTTGACCTGACATGTTCTCCCCTGCGTTTTATTTTATGTTTCTGTTTAGATAAATTGACATCGTTGTCAATACTGATTTAGATGACAATAATATAGACGGGAGGACATTTTGAAAAACCGGTTGCTTAAATCTTTAATGATTTCATCCATCTGCCTGATTGGGATCTCCGCGGCACATGCCAGCGAAATCGAAGCCTTTGATATGCAAAGATGTGTGAACATGGGTAATAGTCTTGATGCTCCTCGCAATGAACCGTGGGGCAAACCGATCAATACGGGTCATTTTGCTATGATCCGTGACAAAGGCTTTGATACAGTACGGATACCTGTTCGTTGGAGCGATTATACGAGTAATAGTCCGGATTATGTTATCGAGCCTGATTTCATGACCAGTGTCAAATCCATTGTCGACGCAGCCCTGGCACAAAACCTCAACGTTATACTCAACGTCCATCACTTCGAAAAAATTATGGATGAGCCAAAAGACGGTACGAAAAAACTTGTTGCAATGTGGGAACAAATTGCGCCTGAGTTTTCTGCCTATTCGGACAGTCTTTGGTTCGAAATTATCAATGAGCCCAATAAAATGCTCAAAGGCGATCTGATGCGAAAAGCACAAGCTCTGTCAATTCGACAAATTAGAAAAAGCAATCCGGAACGGATCATCATATTGGGCGGTGAGAACTGGTCAGGTATAAATTCACTAGATACAAATTTAGTTCCGCCAGATAACAACATTGTCTACACCTATCACTATTACGACCCCTTTGATTTCACGCATCAAAAAGCCCCCTGGGTCGGAAAGGACGGCCCTAAAAAAACGAAGAACTGGGGCAATGAGCATGATTATGATGGCCTCAAACGATCAATCGAGATTGCACGGCAATTCGAAAAAGATGTCAAACGTCCAGTGTTTGTTGGTGAATTTGGCGCCTACGATATCATCGAAAACTCGGAACGTGTGCAATATGTTCGCGATGTCCGAGAAGCGTTTGATACAGCACAGCTGCCTTGGTGTTTGTGGTCATTCTCCAACACTTTTGCCCTTTTTGATGAAGACAAAGGCGGTTGGGATGAGGATATGCTATCAGCCCTCATTCCGCCAAGAGATGTTCTTAAGACACAAGTCGTGACCAGGTCCGATGTGAAGCCAGACATACAACCTTGGGGTCAATTCCTGCCTTACTATGTGGGCGATACGGATTTCACATCCGGTGCCCTGACTGGCGTGGCAGAGATCAAACCCGGTCAGGAAATACACCCACCCCACAAACATATTGAGGAAGAATACCTCATGGTTCTGGAAGGCAATGGCACTTGGACAATAGAAGGCGAGGATTTTCCGGCTAATACAGGTGATATTCTTTACGCAGCACCCTGGGACTCACATGGGATCAAAAACACCGGAACTGCACCCCTAAAATTTGTCGTTTTCAAGTATAACACAAAATAAGCTGATGGACCGGGCGAAAGTTATAATCGTTTGCGGGGTGTCTGGTTGCGGTAAATCTACGATCGGCAAAGCCCTCGCCGCGTCCAATGACTGGCGGTTTGTCGAGGGAGATGAACATCACCCCGAAAGCAATATCACAAAGATGTCTTCAGGCAGAGCTTTGACTGATCAAGACCGTACCGCTTGGCTGGATTCCATATGTATCGACCTGGAAAACAATGCCAATCAGACAAACGTGGTCGCATGTTCAGCGCTCACACCCTATGTTCAAAAATATCTAGGTGAGCGATTAAGTGAGCGTCTTCTATGGATAAAGCTTGATATATCTATCGAAACAGCGAAATCCCGAATGGAAGTTCGCGACCATTTTATGCCAGCTTCCCTTATTCAAAGCCAATTTGACGCCTGGCACCCCCCGGCAACAGGTCTTTCCATTTCAGCAGAATTACCCGTTGGCGACATCGTCAACGGGATATTAGAATATCTGGAACCTAAGGACAGTTAAGGGCCTTGCCGCTTTCTTGCGCAAATTTCACATCAGAAACACCGATATCCATGCCATCCTTCATATCCACCGCAAAAGCATGGCGGATATAATTCAAGTTATCCATACAGGCCAACGGGATGCGGACCTCCTGCCATTCATTAGTTGTTGGCACAGATATGCGCGTCGAATTAGATCCGATCATCACATTGCCGGCGCCTTTCAGGTTCTTGATTAAGAATGACAACTCAACCTTTCCATTGGCTTCACGTTCGAAATCCAATGTATAACCCGACATGATAGAAACCATAGCATTGCCGCCATTTGCTGTGACGCGGAAAGAATCCTCCTGAGCCAATCTGTCAAAGCCACCAATTTTAACTCCATTTGAATTATAGGGCATATTGACATGGGACCCGTCTACGGCGAACCGCCAAGGCTCCAAGGTCTGGCCCTTTTCAAAAAACACACCTTTGGGCGCCACCATATTTTCCGGCAACCCGCTTTCTTCCGAAAGCTTGCCGATATTTTTGCTGGACTTATATGACAGACCATATCCAACTTTGAACAATGGATCATAATTTGGATGGATCGCATTTAACTGATCCTGCATAGCGTTTTTAGGCCAAGAGAACGATAAACGACCCGTGAAATCATATTCTGGTTTCGTTTGGAACAGGAGATCCGTGATACCGGCTGGCTCTGTCCCTGGCAGCCAGGACGCCACGAAGGCATCCGAAGCATTCATTTCAGGATTGGTCCAAAGCGGACGGCCGGAAAGGAAAATGGACACAACCGGCACGCCAGCCTTTTTATATTCCATCAGGCGCTGTGGATTGAGATCGTTTGGTACAAAATCGACATTATCACGATCGCCCATAAACTCAGCATAAGGATCCTCACCGAAGACTGCGATAACGACATCTATGTCAGACGGAACCTTGTCGCCAACGGCATCATAACTGAATGTTCCACCGGCTGCCTCGACTTCGCGCTTAACAGCGGCCACAAATGTCTCACCATTAGGAAATTCGGAGTTAGGATAGGTTCCGCCTTGCCAGTCAAGAGTCCAGCCGCCAGAAAATTTGCTGATATCATTCGCGCCCGCTCCAATAACATGGACCTTAGATCCGGGGGCAAGAGGTAATGTATTATCATTGTTTTTGAGCAAGACCTGAGACTTCCTGACAGCTTCTCTTGCCAAAGCTCGATGCTCAGCTGAACCCAGCAATTCAGTTTGCCCTGCAAAAGCTCTCTCACTGGGCTTTGGCTTTTCAAAAATGCCGGAATTGATTTTAACTCTAAGAATGCGGCGAACAGCATCATCGAGCCGTTCCATTGGAATTTTACCGGATTTTACATGCTTCAGAGTAGACTCGTAAATCCCCTTCCAAGTGTCTGGAGCCATATACATGTCCAGGCCTGCATTCAGGGACTCAGGACAATCAACATTGGTACAGCCAGGAATGAGTGCGTGCCCATTCCAGTCGCCAATCACAAATCCTTTGAAGTCCATCTGGCCTTTTAGCACATCCGTAAGCAACTCTTTCTGACCATGCATGGGCTGACCTTGCCATGAGGAGAAACTGGCCATAACAGACTGGGTCCCGTCCTCAATGGCCGTAATATAGCCGGCAAGGTGAACATCTCTAAGTTCTGCTTCAGAAATGTCTGCGTTACCTTGATCCACACCATTGATCGTTCCGCCGTCTCCCAAGAAGTGCTTGGCTGTCGACATAACCTTACCGTCGCCCATGAAATCATCGGCTCCGACTTTGCCTTGAAGACCTATCACGATTTCACCGCCATAAGACTTTACTATCTCCGGGTCTTCGGAAAAGCCTTCATAGCCCCGCCCCCAGCGATCATTTTGCGGAACAGCTAGTGTGGGCGCAAACGTCCAGTCATGGCCTGAAACGTTCAATTCTAGAGCCGTCACTTCGGCGATACGACGGATCATGTCCGGATCATTCGCCGCGCCGAGCCCGACATTATGTGGAAACACGGTTGCCCCTGTTAGATTAGCATGGCCATGAACGGCATCAATTCCCCAAATGATTGGGATAGCAATCTCGACCCCTTCTGTATCAAGCGAAGCCTCATAATACGCATCCGCCGCTGCCAACCAGGCCTCTGTATCCGCATAGGGCAGATCTCCAGGAGCAGAGTTTCCGCCGGAAAGGACAGATCCGAGTTTATATTTACGTACATCTTCGGGCGAGAGTGAATTGCTGTCGCCCTGAACAACCTGACCCACTTTTTGTTCCAGAGTCATTTTGCTCATCATATCTGTAATGCGTTTTTCAACGGATCGATCGAGAGGTGGCGTACTAACGGCAGGCCAGGATTTAGGGTTTATTGTTCCCGGAGTGTTAACTGCAACGGGAGTATTTTTAATCTCATCTTTCGTCTGAGTTTCCAGCCCTGAATTATCTTTGCAAGCTGTAACTGCCAGAGCCAATGCTGAAGCGCACAAGACAGACCATTTTCCGATGTTCGTTCTCATATTCCCTCCCCGAAAAGGATCTATATAAAGCTTACTTCAAAATTGACAACGTAAGACAAGTGCTCCATTAAACACCAAAAATCAATGTGTCAAATAAGACTTTCGGGTTTCGGGGAGGAACAATGAAATTCAATAGACGAGAATTCTGTGCTATTTCCGCGGCAAGCCTAGTAGCTTGCTCAGGCCAACAAAATCAAACATTGCAAGCCAAAGGAATTTATGAGTCTTTTGACAACCAATTTTGGAGTTTAGTCAATAAAAACGAGTCATTTGAGGTTCTTGGTACTGGCTATGGCTGGTCAGAAGGACCGGCCTGGGATAAGCAAAATAGCAAACTATATTTTACTGATGTTCCCGGCAATATAGCCTATCAATGGTCAGAAAGGGACGGTGTATCTATTTTCCTTGATCCATCCGGTTCTAACCAGACGGAAGGTTTCCGTGAAGCGGGCGCCAATGGGCTATTGTATAGAGGCGTTGACAACCTATTAATCTGCAATCACGGCGAACGCGCTCTAGAACTTTTACAAATTTCCACCGGCAAACGCACAATTCTCATAAACAACTATCTCGGAAAAAAATTTAATAGTCCCAATGATTTAATACAATCTTCTAAACATGAGATCTTCTTTACCGACCCTCCTTATGGGCTTGAGGGACTAGACGAATCCCCACTGAAGGAGCTAAGCCACAACGGTGTTTATCTTTTCCGGGCAAAAGGCAGCGTAGAACTCCTGATCGATGATATGACATTCCCTAACGGGATAGCCCTATCCCCCGACGAAAAAACGCTTTATATCGCACAATCGGACCCGACAGCGCCTCATTTATATAAATATGATTTAAGTCAGCCCGAAAAAGCCAAAACACTCATGGTCGATTTCAGCCGTTTTATGGGCAAAGGAATTCCGGGACTACCTGACGGTATGGCTGTCGACATCCAAGGCAATATTTTTGCAACTGGACCAGGCGGTGTATTTATAATAGCCCCGGACGGAAAGGTTTTAGGCCGTATCCTCACCGGCAAAGGAAGCGCAAACTGCACTTTTGGAGAGGACGGCTCCACACTTTTTATCACAAATCATGATCGACTCGTAAAACTAAAGACAAAGACTACCGGACTATTATGATCGGCTTGTCCGCAATCATTGGACATGGGGCTTTGTCGCAGGCTGTTTTGGCGACTGTTTTCGGCATCGGCATTTTATTGCTTTTAATAGTACGCTTCAAAAGTAACGCTTTTATTTCATTGCTCGCAGTCGCTATCATCACAGGATTGATAGCGGGGCTTGCACCAGACGCAGCCTTTAATTCTGTCAAAAATGGTATGGGCGGAACGCTCGGCTTTATCGCACCTATCATTGGACTAGGAGCTATTTTTGGCGCAATTTTGGAACGCAGTAATGTTCTAGGAGCACTCTCCGAAAAGGTTATAAAAGTAAAATCTGAACGATCAAAAACCATGGCCACAGGCGTCATGGGGCTCGTGGCTGCCACGCCTGTATTCTTTGACGTCGCTCTCATCGTTCTTATGCCTTTGATTAACAAAATGGCTGCAGCCGCTAAAAAGGTGCCTTTGTTTTTTGGGCTCCCGCTTTGTGCGGGTTTGGCCATCGGACATGCTTTTATTCCGCCGACACCAGGGCCAATTCTCATTGCAAATGAGATCGGAGCGAGCATCGGCAATGTAATCTTGATCGGGGCATTTGTTAGCTTCATTACATTGATAATTTCTGGGCCTATTTTTACGAATTGGCTGGATCGGCAAGGAAGACTCCCCGGAATCGTCCCGAAAATGACAGACCATAACGCTAAGAGCTCTCCCCATACTGTTAGTTTTGCGCTCGCTCTGGGACTTATACTGCTGCCTATTGTCCTGATACTGGTTGCCAATGTAACCAAAGAGTTCTTTCCGGGAAACAGATTAACCCCGTCTTTTCAAGTAGTAGGCCATCCATTTGCCGCTTTAATCCTAGCCTGTCTGGTTAGCTGGATTTGCGTTGGACCGAAAACCGAAAGTGACCGGAAAACCTTTTCGAATGCAATTGCCAGATCTCTTGAACCGACAGCTTTGATTATTCTGGTGACAGGCGCAGGCGGTGCGTTCAAACAAGTCTTGACGGATACAGGTGCCGGGAATGACCTTTCGACCTTGGTTCAAGGATTGGGACTCTCAATAGTATTGACAGCTTTTTTGCTAGCGCTTTTATTTCGTCTTTTACAAGGAAGCGCGACTGTGGCCATGGTCACTGCGGCAGGACTTTTGGCAGCCATGATCAATCCGGGTGATTTTACCTCTTGGCAATTAGCGACACTAACCATCGCCATTGCGGCGGGCGCTTCAGGCTTCTCACATGTGAATGACTCAGGGTTTTGGCTGGTCAATCGATTGTTTGATTTAACCGAAAAAGAAACCCTGCAAACTTGGACTTTAATGACTGGGATTCTATCAGTTACCGCACTTATCCTTTGTTTAATCATCTTCCCTTTGGCAGGATAGATGGATGAATAACCCACCATCAAAACCACGAAAATTTGGTCGCCTCATTGGCTATGGCGTCGGAGATTTTGGCCTCAACATTTACTGGCAGACAGTCTCGATATTCCTCCTGTTTTGGTATACTGAAGTCGCGGGCATCGACCCAAGAATAGCTGGTACTATATTCTTCATTGGGATGGCTTGGGATGCTATCTCTGACCCTATTATCGCGTCTTTGTCAGAACGCGTGACAACGCGAATGGGCACTTATCGTCCATTTTTGCTTTTCGGCAGCCTTTTTACAGCATTGTTTTTCATCTTCTTATTTTGGGTTCCGCCATTTGAGGACTTCGTAAAAATCGGCTTCTTAGTCGCAACATGCCTCCTGTTTCGAACCGCGTATACAATCGTTGCCATTCCCTACTCGGCCATGGCCTCCCGGATTTCATATGACAGTAAAGAACGTGCGGATTTTTCCGGATCACGTATGTTTTTCGGTTTTTCCGCCCTTGTGTTGATTTCGATGCTCCTTTGGCCTTCTGTAGATTATTTTGAGAGTATATCAGGCTCTCAATCAAAAGCTTTTCAAATCACGGCTGCGATTGGCGGTATTATTGCCACTCTGGCCTTGTGGCTATGTTTTGCAAATACTCGGGAACTTCCGCTTCCCAATAAGACGGTTCAATCCGACAAAGTCTGGCAAGGGATTTGGAAAAATATCGTTTCAAATCGAGCGCTTAGAATTTTGCTAATCGTCATAATGCTCAATACGGCCGCAGGCTCAGCGCTCAATTTGACTCTGATGTATTACATCAAAGCCAATGCGGATGTCTTTGGAAGAACCGAAGTTCTTTTGACTTTCTTCGCACTATCTGCCGCAGTTTCTGTTCCGTTCTGGACATATTTGATTCGGGTTTTGGGTCGTAGAAAACTTTGGATCGGCACGAGCTTGATTTACTTCGTGACCGGTATGTTTCTTCTGATGGGCCCGGACATAACATTGTCTAACCTTCCGATAATCAATGGCAGCGCAAATATTCCAGTACATATTATGATATTCATGGCGCTAGGCGCAGCCCATGCCATCATTTTTTGGGCGCTTGTTCCAGATTGCGTGGAGTACGGACAAAGAGATAGCGGCTATCGATCAGAAGCCGGGGTTTACGGCTCCGCTTTGATATCCCAAAAGCTGACGGGAGGGATAATGGCCCTGATGATCGGTTTTGTGATCTCTTCTTTTGGCGTCACTGAAGAAGCCAGCGTTACAGCTGAGCACGGCGAAAAATTCAAGAATTTTATCGCCATTTGTCCCCCATTATTGATGCTTCTGACAACCATTCCGATAATGATGTTGCCCATGGATCGGGATGCTCATAGAAAACTAATTGGTCAATTGGAGTAGGATTACCCATGGTAAGAATGATTGATGTTGCCAATCATGCAGGTGTTTCTCTAAAAACCGTTTCGCGTGTACTCAATAATGAACCCCATGTTCAGGATACTTTGCGAAACAAGGTTCACGCATCCGTGAAAGAACTAGGCTATGTGCCTAGCGCTTCAGCCCGTAGTCTGCGCAGCAATCGGACCTATACGTTTCACCTCATTAGCCGAACAGTTGAAGGGAATTTTGTCAACACAGTTCAATCGGGCGCTTTAAGGGCCAGCCAGAAGCATGGTTATAATCTAGTTGTTTCCTTAATGAGCTTCGAAACACTTAACCATCCGGAGGACTTAGAAAGCTGGAGTAAAGCTTTCCTGACTCAGAAAAAGCCGGACGGCGTAATTTTAGTTCCCCCCTATTCTGATAGCCCCTTGTTTAATGAAATTCTCAATAAAGCTGGCATTCCAATTTCTAGGATCGGTCCAAACGAAATCAAAGATATGAATAATGTCAACATTACTATCGATGATAGCATCGCAGCGAAAGAGGCAACCAATCACCTCATTTCTTTAGGGCATCGCAGAATTGGTTTCATCAGGGGCTATGAGGATCACGGCGCCACGCATAAGCGCTTTAAGGGATATAGTGACGCGCTACAGGACGCCGGAATCGAACTAGATCCATCAATTGTAAAGCCTGGATTTTTCAGCTTTGAAAGTGGCATGAATGCAGGATTAGACCTCCTATCTATGGATAATCGACCCACGGCAATTTTTGCAGCCAATGATGACATGGCCGCAGGCGTAATTGTTGCCGCCTACAGAAACAACATCAAGGTTCCGGAAGAAATATCTGTAATCGGATTTGACGATTCTGAGCTCGCAGAACGCATCTGGCCTACTCTTTCGACCATCCGCCAACCATTAATCAAATACGGCGAACAAGCGGTAGAATACCTTGTCAATCGCGCGGGTAACAACACCAAAAACGACAACAACAAACCGTCTTGGACAGATATTTTAGACTATCAATTCATCCTCAGAGAGTCGACTGGACCGGTGTAAACTGACAGCTCCTAGCAATTGACACCGCTGTCATTTTCCGTAATTTTACCCCGTATTCAGCTTGCAGTCAGTTTTATTTTTCTAAGAAGAACTCGTAATTATGAAAGCCTATAACAAATCACTAAAGCTAATTTCGACCATGGCTCTTTCTTTAGCTGTGACAACGGTTTGTTTTGCCCAATCCTCTGATCAAGGGGAGGATACGCAAATTGACGAAATCATTGTTAGAGGAACTACGATATCGGATAAACATGAAGGTCTGGAAGCCTTCAGAAATGGCGACTTCGAAAAAGCGGAAATCGAGTTTGAGCAGGAATTTAAGTCATTAAAACGCGCAAAAAGCAATTTAGAAAACTCAGCAATCGCGGCAGATATTTCGTTTGACCGCGCTCAAGCTCAAGGCCAAGCAGGAGTCGGCGGTTTAGGATCTGGCGGCCCTGGCGGGGGGCCTCCCCCATCAGCGAGTGCGGTTGCAACTCCGGATTTAGGTATGACCGGGAACTTTAAATCCAAGAGATCTAAAGGCCGTTTTATTTTAAATGACGGAGAAGTGACGCAAGAAGACTTTGCATTCACAAAATATATGTCCGGTTTATCTGAGATAAAACTTGGAAAATATGATGAAGCCAAAAAGTCATTAAAGTCGTCAGTGAATTTCGACAAAAGTAATTACGATGCGAGGATGCGCCTAGGCCTACTTTATGTTCTTGAAAATGATTTCGACAAGGCTGCTGATCAATTAGAAGCGCTCGAAAAACTTAGAACCAAATGCAAGGCTAAAATGTGTGAAGAGTATGATGATATTCTCAGTTCTGCTCGCACGTTGGCCAAAGGCATAACGGACAAATTATCTAATCAATAAATTTCAAGGAGGTTTCATGAAAAAACTGATTTTTACACTAGGGTCATCCCTTTTAGTTTCAACATTTGCAGTTTCAACAGCAAACGCTCAATCAATGGAGCTTTTGCACAATCCTAATGCCATCGAATGGGAACACAGAGGCAATGACAAGAAAATGTCTGTGGTTGAGGCTGACAATCCATCCGGTCAAGCGATCAGCGCCCGCATTAAAAAACGCAAAGACAACCCATGGGATACCGCCTTATGGTTTGATCTGAGAGACGGCGTGAACAAAGGTGAAAAAGTCTCAATTTCGTTCTGGGCACGCACGGCAAAAGCTCCAAAAAGCCAGGACAATGCCGAGATTGTGGTATTTGTTGGTCGTAACGAGGAACCATATGATTATGTCATCAGTGAAAATATTTTGCTTGAAGACGACTGGAAGCTTTATACGCTTGAAGGCGTCGCTGATGCAAAATTTCATGAAGGCCGAATGAAGGCAGAGTATCAATTGGCAAAACATAAACAGACCGTGGAATTTGGCCCTGTTTTCGTCAATAATATGGGCCCGTCATCGCCATAGAATATTGATAATCTAAAATGAAAAAGCCGGGTCTTAAGAACCCGGCTTTTTATTTGTTATCTTTTTTGTTTCTCAGATTACCAATAATACCAGTAAAGCCCTATCAAGACCAATGCGATGAGAATCGACCAAATGTTAAAGCTTGTTTTTGTGGCAAAATTAACATCACCCTGACGAAGCAACTGATCTTCACGCGGCGCGGAGGTAAACGCCGACACGATCAAAGCGAGCACCATACAGAGCAAGAATATCACCCAAATTCTGTTCACAAAACTCAAATCCGGAGCGAATACTTTAAGTAAAATCGATGCCGCCACGGACACAAATAACGCCGTGAAAGCGCCAAACTCATTGGCTCGTTTGAAAAACATTCCCAGTAAAAATACTGCGACTACGCCCGGGGCAATGAACCCTGTGTACTCTTGTACTGTCTGGAATGCGCTATCAAAACCACCCAAGAATGGTTTAGCCGCCGCCACAGCAATTATCATAGCGATAACAGCGACAAGACGACCAACACCAACATAATGGGACTCGGTTTCCCCTGGTTTCACCATGGATTTATAGATATCCATTGTAAAGATGGTTGAAATCGAATTCACCATTGACGCTAGCGACGAAACAATCGCCGCAATTAAGGCCGCGAAAATCAATCCTCTTAACCCTTGCGGCATCAGCCCCATGACAGATGGATATGCTGAGTCAGTCTTTGCATCCAGAGCCACTTTGTCTAACGCGCCAATTTCTGGTGACGCAAGCATTACAGCGGCTATACCAGGCAAGACAATAATAAGAGGCATGATCAACTTCAACGCCGCCGCAAATACGAGACCTTTCTGCGCTTCAGGCAAATCCTTAGCGCCTAATGCGCGTTGAATAATGTACTGGTTGAAACCCCAGTAATTTAAATGCAGGATCCATAGTCCGCCCAATAGAGTCCATATTCCAGGGAGGGTATCATATCCAAATTGACCAGGTTCGAAAATCATATCGAATTTCTCGGGCAATTCGGTGTGAAGACGCGTAAACCCATCAAAGAAACTGCCACCGCCGATAATTTGCAATGTGAGAACGGCAATAAAAATACCACCAACGATTAGGATAACCACCTGAATAATGTCGGTCAGGGCTACGGCTTTAAGACCGCCGAAAATCGAATAAGCAATCGCGAAAGCCCCCATAAGTGCCATAGCGAGTACAATATTGATACCTGTTAACGTATTGACCGCAATTCCGCCCAACCACAGAACTGTTGTCAAATTGACCAAGGTGTAAAGTGCAATCCAATAGACGGACATGGTTGTTTTGACCCCAGAGCCAAATCTTTGGTCCAGGAATTGTGGCATGGTATATATTTCTCGTTTCAGGAAAATTGGCAAAAAGAACTTAGCCACAAGGATCAGAACGATCGCAGCTTGCCATTCATATGCGGCGATCGCGAGGCCAATTCTATATCCTTCACCGGACATACCTATAATTTGCTCTGCCGAAATGTTCGCGGCAATCAAAGATGCTCCGATCGCCCACCATGGTAGTGACTTCCCGGCCAAGAAATAATCTTCTGTATTTTTCACAGTCCCTTTTGGAACTCGCGAAACATATTGCGCGATCGCAAATAACGCTATCGCGTAAATGGCTACGACGGCCATATCCAAAGTATTGAGTAACATGTTTTCCCCTTACCGCAAACGTCGGTACTTAGTAGTTATTAGTACTATGCGAGTACCGATAAATTAAAATTGATAACGTTGTCAATCTCGTAAAATCGAAATCTCAAATCAAAGTCACGGAGCTTTTTGAGAGGATTCTCTAAATATAAGGCGGTGAGGTAAAACGACGGGTTCGATGTTTCCCTCATCTGCTTTATTCAAATGATCTAGTATTTCGACGGCTCGCTGCGCCATCTCTCGGGTCGACTGATGGATCGTGGTGAGGCTCGGATAGACAACTCTAGCAATCGGAGAATCATCAAACCCGACAACTGAAAGCTGATCTGGCACTCTGATATTTAGCTTATAAGCCGCTGCCAGGCACCCGGCTGCCATCTCATCATTTGATGCGAATATAGCTGTTGGGCGCCTCGCACTATTTAACAACGTCTCAGCATGAACCCTACCCGACGCATAAGTAAAATCACCTGAGGCCACTAGCTTACGATCAATTGGAATATTAGCTGCATCCAAGGCGTCAAAATAGCCTTGCTTTCGCCTTTGACAGATCGAAAGCGTTGGGGGGCCGTTGATAAACGCAACGGATCTATGCCCTAAACCAATGAGATGCTGAGTGAGATCAAAGGCTGCTTGTCTATCATCAATCCCGATCCTGATACTGTTATCAATATCCATCTCAGTCCCAACCCGTACAAACGGAATTTCAGCCGCTTGTAATTTTTTGATTAACGCAACATCATCAGATTGCGGCGGGGTCAGAACAACACCAAGAATTCCACTTTGATTCCCAAGACGTGCGAGCGATTCTTCGTCAAACGGGTTTTCAACTATCAAATTAAATCCGGCATTTTGGCATCCAATCATGGCGCCAAACTGCACATCATCGCTATAGTTTCGACTCGGATTATTGACAAGCAGCGCCACGAGATGTTGCCGTTTAGATCTAAGGCTTCGCGCCGATGTATTGACTTTATAGTCAAGCTCTCGCGCAGCTTTCAGGACTTTTTCCTTCGTTGCCGGCCGAACCCCTTGCTCCCCGCTAAAGACCCGAGACACTGTTTTGAAGGAAACGCCTGCCCGTTTAGCTACATCTATAATAGTGGTCATGAGAATATGATTACACAGCCCATCAAATTTGACAAGGTTGTCATTATTGCTTAGCTAAATTAAACAAAGACACAAAAAGGGGTTCAACAAGCGTGTTTCTCGGCATTGATATCGGAACTTCAGGCGTCAAGGCTGTTCTGGTCGATGAGGACCAGGTTATTGCCGACCAAGCGACAGTACCTTTGACAGTCAACCGACCAAAACCATTATGGTCCGAACAAAACCCTGCGGATTGGTGGAACGCCACTTGCAAAGCCGTAACGGCGCTTGACCCACATAAACGCTCTGGCGTCCAAGCGATCGGGCTCTCAGGGCAAATGCACGGCGCCACCTGCATTGACGAAAATGATCAGGTCGTGAGACCAGCTATTCTCTGGAATGATGGGCGCAGTGGCGAGCAATGCCACGATCTGATGAGAGATTTGCCCTCTCTGTCCGATATTACCGGGAATCTCGCCATGCCGGGATTTACAGCGCCTAAGTTAGTTTGGATGCGCTTAAATGAACCAGATCTATTTGAAAGCACGCAAAAGATATTACTTCCAAAAGATTATGTTCGTCTCTTGATGACCGGAACCTATGCGTCCGACATGTCAGATAGCGCCGGGACACTTTGGATGAATGTGGCCAAGAGAGACTGGTCAGATGACGTGCTGTCTCTAACAGGCTTGAACCGCTCACATATGCCTGAGCTTTTTGAGGGGAGTGAGGCCACGGGTAATCTCCTGCCGGATATAGCAACCTTATGGGGCGTTCCTCAGGTTGCTGTCGCCGGCGGCGGCGGCGATAACGCAGCCGGTGCGGTAGGATGTGGAACCGTATCGCACGGAGATGGTTTCTTATCTTTGGGCACGTCCGGTGTGATATTCTTGGCCGACAACTATTATCGCCCTAACCCGAAAAGTGCTGTCCACACTTTCTGTCACGCCCTGCCCGACTTGTGGCACCAAATGAGTGTCATCCTTTCCGCAGCCAGTGCCGTCGATTTTGTCGCCAAAATTGCGGGATTTGCCCAACCTGCAGATATTTATGCGGCCGCCGAAGAAATGAACCAGCCCGGAGACAGTGTTTTCTTTCTGCCATATTTATCGGGAGAACGGACACCACATAATAATCCGCAAGCCAAAGGCGCTTTCTTTGGCCTAACCCATGAAGACAATAAAAACACATTAGCTCAAGCTGCTCTCGAAGGCGTTGCTTTTGCTCTCGCAGATGGGCTCGATGCCCTCAAATCAGCAGGTGCAGATATTAAGGCATTATCTGTCATCGGCGGGGGCGCTCGCTCAAACTATTGGGGCAAGATACTTGCATCTGCATTTGGCATTCCACTTCATTACCGCAGCGGCGCAGCTGTGGGCCCTGCCTTCGGCGCAGCACGTTTGGCGAGACTATGTGTTTCTGAAGCGTCTGTTGCCGATGTTTGCCGTCCCCCTGATATAAGGCTCACCATAGAACCCGACAGGCAAATGCAAGACATCTATGCGGCCCGTCGCCCCCTCTTCCAAAAACTTTATGCGAATACGAAGGAACTCACATCATGAGCGGATATTTTGATCACATTGATCCAATACAATATGAAGGCCCGGAGAGCGATAACCCTCTGGCATTTAAATATTATGACGCCAAGAAAAAGATCATGGGGAAATCCATAGAGGACCACCTCCGTGTGGCCGTATGTTACTGGCATAACTTCTGCTGGGACGGCTTTGACATTTTTGGGGCCGGAACCTTTGATCGTCCATGGCACGGTCCGCTGAACGATCAGCTAGCAGCTGAGGCCAAGCTAGATGCGGCTTTCGACTTTTTTGATCGTTTAGGCCAACCGTTTTTCTGTTTTCACGACACCGATGTGATGGCGGCAGCCAATACACCAAAAGAGCACGTGGAGAATTTTGCGGCGATTGTCGACAAAATAGAATCCAAAATGGCGAATTCAAAAACGAACCTGCTTTGGGGCACCGCCAATATGTTCTCGCACCCTCGCTATATGGCCGGAGCTTCCACAAACCCCAATCCGGATGTGGTCGAGTTTTGCGCATTACAAGTCAAACACTGCCTCGAAGCCACACATCGACTGGGCGGGGCTGGTTACGTGCTTTGGGGCGGTCGTGAAGGCTATGACACTATTCTTAATACTAATGTCGGTCAGGAGATGGAACAGCTAGGACGGTTTGTTTCTATGGTGGTAGAACATAAACACAAAATTGGCTTCAAAGGTGATATTTGGATTGAACCCAAGCCTCATGAACCCACAAAACATCAATATGACCGAGACGTTGCAACTGTTTACGGCTTTCTTAAAACTTATGGCCTGGAAAAGGAAGTCGGGGTCAATATTGAGCCCAATCACGCAACTCTGGCCGGACATAATTTTGAACATGAGGTCGAAATGGCCAATGCTTTTGGCATATTTGGATCTATCGACTTTAACCGCGGTGATCCTCAGAATGGTTGGGATACTGATCAATTTCCCAACGATCTTCGAGAAAACACGATGGCGCTCTACTATATCCTCAAAGGCGGCGGCTTTACGAATGGAGGGGCAAATTTTGACGCGAAAGTCCGCAGGCAATCCAATACAGCGGAAGATTTATTTTTTGCGCATATTGGCGGTATGGATTTGCTCGCAAGAGCATTGATGAATGCGGCGGACTTAATCGAGTCGGAAAAACTCTCGGAGTTCGTTTCGCGGCGTTATTCAGGGTGGAAAACCGGGCTGGCGGCCAAAATGCTATCAGGTCAAACAGATCTTGATAGTATGGCCTCAGCCGCCTTGGAGAAAAACGTTTCTCCGGAACCCATTTCGGGCCGCCAAGAATATCTGGAGAACATTGTCACCCAATACACAAAATAGTATTTTATAGGTATTTTGAAGGATTTTTATTGCACTAAAAATACAATTAGGTGTATTGACCGCCGCGCCTGGTGGCTGAAATTCGCATTTATGCTCATTGGGTTACATATGTTTAGCTAGAGTATAGCTAAGTCATTGAAAAGCCGCGGTAGCTCAGTGGTAGAGCGCATCATTGGTAATGATGAGGTCGAGAGT